>CAZOHG010000014.1:33657-67567 GCA_964579725.1 uncultured Deferribacteres bacterium | reverse complement strand
GTATTTCCGGTGAAGCATCGAGCTCCGTCACCCCCACACTGTTGTCGTCTTTGTAGGTTTGAACATCGTACGAAGCAATTCCGAAATAATCGTAGCACATATCACCGGCGGCGAATTTATCCGGTGCACCTTTGTAGCGGTCGTACAGCCAATCAGAACCGATGATCCAGAGCTTTTTGTTTCCGGCGTCGAGGTAGGCTTTTAAATCGGGATTGTCAGCATCCTGAATGTTCCAAAGCGCCAGGGCTTTGCCGTCGTCACCCGCGAACCAAATCACGAGATCGTAGTTTTTCAAGGTATCCGCCGGAGGAACGGCGGTGGCCATTCCCGAGCTGTTTCCACAATCAAAGACGGAAAAGTTAAATCCCGCCGCCGTGAGGCCGTTTTCAATTATTTTTTCATTGTTGTAGCGATTGTCATCGTCCACCAACAGGATTTTTAGATTGGAACCCAAATGGTGTACCACGTCGCTGATCAGCGAGTCACGCTGAGCGGTTGGTTCGAAATACATATTAAAGAAGAAGGTTAACACTTCGGAACCGTTCCCCATTGTGTAATCAATGGCCGCCGCTTTGCTGTGGTATGCGTAAGAAGAATCTCCCAAGAAATAAACGGGGGTTGCTCCCGCCACCGGGGTGCAACCGTCCAAATATTTCATGACACGGGGAGCTCCGTCATGAATCGGGGTGACGGCTTGAGGGGTTGTCCAGGCACCGGAATCCGGTGAAAAGGTGGACAAAAAGACCTCGTAGGCCTTGGTACTGGGTTCTTTGTCTTCCCAGCAGGCAAACATAGTTCCGTCTTTGCCGGGAGCCAAATTCACATCCAACCAATTAATGGGCAACACATTGGGGGTTGGGTAATTCTTGGTCAAATTAAAAAGGCTCCAGCTTTTTCCTTCATCTTTACTAGCCGTAGAATAAATATTGGCCGGAAATTGAGCCGGATCATTCCAGATGGAAAAGAGGGTGAAAATAGTGCCGTCGGACGCAATATCTACCGTGTTCACCCCTGCATTGTTGTGAAACGTATCGGGTTCGGCAACGACGGATTCGCTCCATAGCCCATCTTTCCAAATGGAAAACATCAGGTGACGCCGTCCGTCGTCCCGCTTTTCCTTCCAAGTCGCGTAAATTTTGCCGTCGTCATCGGCAACCACGGCCGGAACGCCGGTGGCATTGGTCGTGCTTTTGCTTAATTGTTGAGCCGGGTCCCAGCTCCCGAAGATGGAATTGTACGTGTAATACCAAATGTCCTGATTGGTGTATTTTGACCCAGGTTCAAAAACCACAATCAGATCCCCCGCCGGCGTGCGCGCCGAATTTCGCGCTCCGCAGTACCGCGTGGCATTGTAGTAATCCACCTCTCCAATGACGGAGGGGCTTTCCTGTGCCCAAATACTTCCGGCAAACAGGAAAAACAACGCAACCATTAGAACTCGTTTCATGTGTACCTCCTCTTTTTTTGGTAAATAAACCGACTGTTGTTCTTTCACAAGGCCTGACATTTCATTTGCACTTTAAATGTCGTAGTACCGAGCCACTTCCCACGGGTGGGGAATCCGCCGCATTTCTTCGATGTCTTGCGTTTTAACGGCAATCCATTTTTCAATCAGGCCGACGGGAAAGACGTTTTTGTGTACCAAATACGCATGGTCTTCTTTTAAACATTGAAGAGCCGATTCCAATGAATCGGGAAAAGATGTGATTTTTTTGAGCTCCTCCTCTTTTAATTCGTACAGGCTTTTCTCGATGGGACCAAAGCCTTCTTTTATTGGGTCGATTCGATTTCGAATGCCGTCTAAACCGGCCATTGCCATGGCTGCGTAAGCCAAATAGGGATTGCACGTAGCGTCAATGGTTCGGAATTCAATTCGCCGCTCCTGAGGGTCTTGCACGTAAGCCGGAATTCGAATGGCGGCCGACCGATTTCCCTCGGCAAAAACCGCTTTTACGGGGGCTTCAAAACCAGGCACCAATCGCCGGTAGGAATTGGTTGTCGGATTTGTCAACGCCAAAAGAGAACCCGCGTGTTTCAGAATCCCACCCAAATAGAAAAGCGCCGTTTGGCTTAAGTGATAGAGTCCGTTGGAATCGTCGAAAATATTCTTTCCCTCTTTTAGCAGAAACTGGTGCACGTGCATGCCGTTTCCGGCCTCTCCGGGAATCAATTTTGGCAAAAAGGAAACCACTTTTTCATGTTTGCGCGCGATTCGGTGGCTGATGTTTTTGGCCAGAACCGTGGCGTCCGCTGCAAATTCCACCGGCAAAAAGCGAAATTCGATTTCGGATTGTGAACTTCCCACCTCGTGATGGTGGTACTTGACCTTTACATGGAGTTTTTTTAGAGCCCGAACAATTTCATTGCGAATCGAAAAAAGATGGTCGTTGGGTTCCGCCCGATAGTAGCCCCTGTTGCTTGCCAATCGATACAGCTCCCGTCCGTCTGGGGGACTGGCCAATTCGATGCTCCGTAAGGCGTAGGAAATTTCTCGAACAGTGAGTTTGCTGTACAGTTCGTCCAGCACATTAAATTCCAATTCCACCCCTACCTTCATTTCGTCGGCAATATTTTCCTCGCGCAAAGCGCGCAGAGCCTTCTGAAGAATATGGCGTAAATCCTGACTGAAATTTTTCCCCGTTTTGGCCTCGAAGATGTGACAGAAAAAATAGAGAATGCCGGAATTTTCGTCCACCGGATCCTCAAACCCAAATCCTAAATCCGGCTTAAAAATCATGTCGGATGCCTCGACGTCGGCGAAGCCCAGATTGGACGCGTCAAAACCAATACCCTGTCGGATCGTTTTCTCTGAAAAATTCTCCACCGGAATGGTCACATTTCGAAGGCGGCCGTCAATGTCCACCAGATAAAAAGCAATGAACTCAATTTTCCGTTCTTTGCAAAAGGTCAAAACTTCCTTGGCACTGTGAAACTGAATCATGGTTGCTCCGAATTATTGAAAAATGATTTTTTGCACCCTTTGCACCTGCCCAACGCTGTACCGAACAAAATAAATTCCCTCCGGCAGGGCACGCCCCATTCTTTTCTGGAGCTGTTCGAAATCCAACACGAAAGGCCGTCCATTTCCTACCGCCCCGGCTGAAATTGAAAACGAGGCAATTTGTTCTCCCAAAATATTGAAAAGTGCTATGTGCCCTCCCTTCGAATGCGGAAAATCGAAAAGCAAATAGGTCTTGCGCCGGAAGGGATTCGGGTAATTCGGGTAGATTTTAAAAGCGTCGGATTTCTGTCCTGCAATGAGTTGGGGAATTGAGTTCGCCATTTGGTTAAAACAGGCGACGGGGAGAATTTGCCTTTCGTCTGAGGTAATGGTGTAGCGACGTGTTTTGTTTTCGAGGGTAACGCCCGAAGGCCCCACAATGGCAAATCGGTACAGCAAGGTATTTCCCACATGGGAATAATCAAAAGGCACAGTCAGCGAATAAATTCCGGCAGAATCCGGCCCCGCAAAAGCCGCGCTGTTAATGTAGCCGGCAAGCGGAGGAATATTTCCGCGCACCACCAATTTTTCACCCGGGGAAAGTTGGCGTCCCCCTAAACAGACACGAAAGGTAATTTTTCGATCCGCCTTAAGCCGAAACTGAACCGGCGACGACCATCCCCACCAGTGCAGCCCTTCGTAGCCTCTAACTCTGAAGAAAACCGACCCGACCGGTTGGCCAACAGCCGTTATCGCAGCGGTTGAAATCCACACGGATGTATCGGACAAATCGGTTGAAACAACCCGCCAAATGCTTTGATCATTAAGAGAATAATCCAATTCGTATTTTTCGGGATGGGAACGGAAACTTTTGCGCCACACAATATGAATCGAGTCACCCTGAACCGTGAAAGCTGAATCTACAATTTCCGGAACCGGGAACAATCGAAGCGCCGCACCGTCTACGTGTGTGTAACCGCTGACATCAAAAGCATTGCCCAAATCGTACCACCCATCGTTTTTTCCCAACCATCCCATATTCAAATGAAAATAACCGTTGTAGTCAAAATAGCCGTCCGCAACCACTGAATGGCCCATGCCCGAATTTGTGGAAATCGCCAATTGTGTCGGACGGCCCTGAAGCATTTCATTTTTTAAATCGCTGAAAAATGCCGACGAGGTGTTTTTCTCGTAAAATCCGGAAAAGCGAAAATAATCGGTCAACGCTGCAGGAACGCTCCGCGTGTTCGCCGTCGATCCGCCACTGGCGTAATCCATGTTCACAGCAATCCCACAATGAAAAGTAAGAAGACCCACCGCTTCCCGTTCGCGTATTGTGGTGTGACTCGTGTACACATCTAACATGTGCGCCCAATCGTAGTACGTTGAGTCGAAATCGGCCTGTAACATTCCTGCGTCGTTCTCGTTGTAACGGTGTTTTCCCTTTCCGTGAATGGGCCATTTGTAATAATACAGAATTTGGGCCATGGCCGTCGCCACACATCCCGCCGACCAATGATTGGGCGTACATTCATTAAAAACCGGCACTCCGTCCACATTCCCCTGTCCCCATTGCGAGGTCAAAAAAGGCCCGTACATTTTCGTTGTTTTGCCCAATTGAAACGCTTTCGAACGGCTTTCTCTAAATTTCGACCAGGCTTTTCGATTTCGCTCCACTTGCACTGAGGAGACATACCCTTCGGAAATAGCCTTCAATCGATCGGCAATTTCAATTTGAAGCCAATGAAAAGCCACGTTCTCTTTAGATTTTACGGCAAAGAAATTCGACTCTTTTGAAAATCCCACAATTGGCCACAAAACGTCGTTTGCGGCAACCAAAATAAATCCTTGTGGATTGAGTTGAAAACAATACACAAGAGGTTTCCCATCCCTGCTTCGAATCAGTTGTGGATTAGACCGTGCGTTCTGAAAAGAATAGCCCGAGCCGAAATCAAAAAACGGAGATTTCAACCAGGCCCCGGCTGTTTTTCTTGCCTTTGCCGCCGAAACATGTTCCGCCCAAAGCGCTGTTGACCCCACGATTAGCAAAACAGCCCCAAAAATCACGGCCCAGAAAATCAGAGTTTTATTTCGCACAACGAAATCCCAAATTAATCAAGGTCGCATTCGGATCGACCCCCAATCGAAAATAGGTAGCCGTAAACGGAAATTCCGTGTTCCAGGCGCCTCCCCGAATGCTCCGCATGGTTCCCGAATCCGGCCCGACAGGATTGACCCACCCTTTGGCTGGTTCATGCCTGTAGTAATAATAGTCAAAATAATCCGCACACCATTCCCACACATTGCCGCTTAAATCGTACAATCTCCTGGCGTTGGGACGGTAGAAACCGGCCGGAGTCGTCCAAGGGTAAAAGCCCCTTTCGAAAACGTCGCCGCTGTTTTCACAATTTTCTCGAACAGCGCGGTAGGTATTGCTGTCGTACCCAAAAAGAAACGGGTGCTTTCGGGCCGAACCGGCTGCGTACTCCCATTCGGATTCGGTTGGAAGACGCCAGCCAAAATGTTTGGCAAAGGCCTGCGCTCCGTACCAGGACACATAAATCACCGGAAAATCCTCCCGCCCCGTCACGGGGGAAAAACTCTTTCCGTCCCATCGTATTTGGCTGTACGGCCGATTGGAGGACAAACGGCACAAGACATGAAACGGTTTTTCGGCATCGACAACGACCCCGTTTTTCACCAGAATTTTCTCGCCTTTCAAGGCCTCATTTAAAAAATGCGCGTAGGCGCGGTTGGTCACTTCCGTCGCTTGAAGAGAAAATTCTCCGATTTGAACCCGATGCTGGGGATGGGAGCAAGCCCATCCCATGCCGTCCGGTGCCCCCATTACAAATTCTCCCCCCTTGATTTTGACAAAGGTCTGTGTGGCGGGTCTGATTTTTTCCGGCACGAAATTTAGTCTCGAAAAGCGTCGATTGGGCAAACTGTCTCGAACAAAAGTAAAAAGGGTGACCAACAGGCGAGCTGTTTTCCGGCGCATTTCAGGGGAAAGCCGTAGGGTGTCCGGTGTTTCCATGTGGAAGCCTCGAATAACCAGATCGTTTTGCAAAATTCCGTAGGTTCGCGTTCCCAGAGCCGTGTAGAAAATATGAACTGGTACACCTTTGTACCGGTAGTTTTGATCCTCCGGTAGGTTGCCGATGTAGAGAGACGGAAAATTTCCGTCACAATAATTCCGGCAAAATCGATTGTAGACAGCCTTTAGTCGCCGGAGCTCATTGAGCGTGAACCCGGTACCAACCGCTTCGACCACACTTCGGTAAATACGCTTCCCGTTGGGAAGGCGAACCGTCAGGTCGTGTCCGTGCAAATCAAAGTAAAAAGGAATAGGGGAATTTAGGGGCCTCTCCAGTGCACGGTACACCTGGCGTTTGTAGCGCTCAAAAACGGCTCGCGACGAGTCGTTCACCACCCGCTCCGGCTCCACTCCATGTCCGTTTGGGCGGGGCAATTTCATGAGAGGACGATTGACGTCGTACCAAATGCCCCGATAAGAAAGTCGGTGTTTCCAGGCGGAAACACACGGAATTTTTTGAGACCGATTCACCAATTGAACTACGGCGCCTGTCTCGTTGTCGCAATCGGCATGAGGCGCTGCCAGCACCATTCCCGGCCACCGCGCTGTGTCCCCTTTACAAAAGCATATTTTTCGGCGAATCGGATCCGGGGGCAGCGTCGCTTTCTTCCCGGCATCTTGTACAAATACCTTGGCTTTTCCGTACGACAGTCCCAATTCGGTAAGTTCCTTCCGATGCAAGCCACAGGAATGGGCGTCGCGAAAATATTTGTAAACCCGCACTTCAATTCGCCGACCGTTGGCCTCCACAAAAACAGGGTTTCCCTCGGGTAGATGTAATTTCTTCAAAACCGAGGCATTTACAAAAACAGCAGGCTCCAATTGCCGCGTGGCCACCGGCGGTGGCGTGACGGTGGTTAGTGGAACCCGGCGCGCCCGGCAACCCAGCAAAACGACAAAAATCAAAAAAACAATACCCTTGTTACGAATGTGCTTCATCCAAAACCTCACGTTTTTTACTTAGAGGTGTGGCATGGGCCACCTGCTCGGCGAACTCCTCAATGGCACGGTACAACGGCAAAATGGACGGAATATGAATGAATTCCGTCGGTGTGTGGTGTCCCTCTCCAACTACTTTTAGAATTAAAATCGCGGGGCATTTTTGCGTGAAAAAGCGTGCGTCCGAAGAACCGTTTTCGGCCTTTGCAGGGATGGGTCTGTCGAAATGACGGGACAAAATAGCCTGCATTTTTCGAAAATACGGATTTTTCGGATCCAAATACACCCGTTCGCTGGCCGACAACCGCTGCATTTCAACGCCGGGACTCAAAACCGATTGAATTTTTCGGAAGTACTCCTCTGTGCTGTAGGGTTCGGTAAAATAAACATTCATTTTGAGTTCGGCAAATTTTGGCGGAAATTGGCGGTCATTCTCGACCCGCACATCGTAGGTGGAAAATGTGGTGTACCAATTGTCGTCGTCGGTAGCCAGTGTTTGGTTGGGAAAAAGGGCAACGATTCGATTGTAATTTTGAATAAGCTCGTCAAAAGCATTTCCCCCCTGCCACGGGTACGGATGTCGCCCGGGGGTCGCTTGAACGGAGAGTTTGAATTTAAGAATTCCCTTTTCGGCGTAAACCAGGACGTGGTGGTACCCGCCGTCGCCATTCAAGAGAACATTGCAGGCGTAGCTCAATTCGGCCAATTTCTTTGCTCCGTTCTCACTTCCAATTTCCTCGTCCGACGTGAGCATGATCCCAAAATCGAGGTCTGTCCCCTCCAAAGCCTTTCGCTTGAGCAGAGAAAGCACAATCGCGTCAAATCCTTTCATATCGACAGCCCCACGGCCGTACAGATTTTCGCCTTGAATAAAGGGCTGGAACTGGGCATCTTCCCCTTCCACAACGTCCAAATGCCCCTGAAAAAAAAGAGCCGGTGTTTTGGTTGGCTGTGTGGTTATGACCAGTGCCGGCTTATCGCCGAAGGTGAACCGCTGGAGAAAAACCGGGACGTCTTTAAAATAATCCGCCACAAAATCCACTATTTTTTTCAATTGATCGGGTCGTGTGTCCGTTGAGCGAAATTGAATGAGCCGACGTAACAAAGTTACAATTTCGCTCGTGAGTTCCCCATCCTCAGTGTGTCCGTACATGTTTTAACTGTCCTTTCAAGAAATTCATGACCGATTCTCTGTCCTTGTAAACGGCGTATTCCCACTTAAATCGCTCCACCTCTTTCAAAAAATGTTCCATGATGGAATGGTGCGTCTGTCGCAAAAAGACCGTTCCCAGGTCGAACAAAATCACTTCGCGATTAATGATTTCATAATTGACCAAAAAATATTGCCGTGGAATAATAAAAACCTCCAATTTGTGAGGCTGATTTTGAAGCGTGTCCAGGATTTTTTCCAGCGTTTCCGCAATGTGACGTGGGGAAATCAGGCTGTAAAAATCTTTTTGCTGGGCAAAATCCACAATTTCACTTTCCACCACAATTTCAATCCGATTTTTCTCTTTTTTTCGAATGACGTCTAAACGTTCTTCAAATCCTTCCAAATAGCGCCGCGTTTGTTCATCGTTGGTGTGAAAAACTTTTCGGAGGATTTCCTCCCGCATGGCCAGGGATTGGTTAGCCGTGCTAAATCCGCGGGACACCGAAATGCGCTCACCCCCGTCGGGGCCGAACCAAATGTCCTCAAAAACAGCGTAGCTGCGACTTTCCTCGTAAGGATTGGGGTAAATGGGAAAAACATTGGCCTCCAAATCGTACAAACTGTCCATGCTCAAGTGGAGCGCCTGGCACAAAGTCCGCACCTTTTCGGGACTGGGATCGTGGTGCCCGTTTAAGATCGAATACAGGGTTTGCGGTTGAATGCCCGTTTGAGCAGCCAGATCCTTGACCGAAATTTTTAGGTCTTTCATGGCTCTGCGGATTTTTTTTCCAACCACATGCGTTTGGCGTTTTCGATTCATTTTTCTATACGGTTTGGTTATTCTCTTTTTTCGTGACTTCTTCTGCCCTTCTCTGTTACCGAGCCTTTTCTATCGCCTCTTCTAAAAACGGAAGACACTTTTTTAGGGAGCGGATGCTTTCCACCCAGTAGCCGTCCATGGCAGCCGACACGCCGCGGTTAAAATAGCGTTCGGCCGTGGCAAAGGGGATCATGAAATCGGCGTAGCGTTTGACGCCATAGCGCTCAATTAAACGGTCACGCGCCTCTGAAATCGGAGCAAATCCACTCACGTAAAGTTCCGTCAGTTCGTTTCGAAAAGAGGACCAATTTTGCTTGTTTGTCGTTTCCAGGTTGAGAAGAATCCGGCGAACTTGTTCCGCTGTTTTTTTCAGAAAAGTTGCTACGTTGTCCGTGCCGTTCCCTGCAGCTCCGTTCAGACGGTTGGTTTGTTTTGTAAGTCGAGCAAGCCAAACCAGGCCGACCAGCATTCCTCCTACCGCCAGAGCAAAATCGCCCCATTTTGGCGGAATCGGTGCCGCAAATAAAACGGCAAAAATAAGCCCAAAACCGACCAAACTGCCTGCCGCTACCTGTCGCATTTTCATGCCTGAACCACCCCCGCCATTTTTAAAATCGCGAAAAGAATTGTAAAAAAAGCCTCACCCACAACCAACCCGGCCGCAACGGGAATGGCCACATTTTCTGACCAATTCAACCCCTTTTTGTGTTTGAGGTAAATCGCCAAAAGACTTCCCACACCGTAAGGTAGAATGTATTTCAGCGAGAGGTACATTGAAATCCCGATAATGACGCCCAGTCCCGAAATGCCGCTAAAAGAGAGCAGAGCACCCAAAATGCCACCCGCGAGAAATTTTTCTTTGGGAACCTGACCTCCGACAACGCTGTCAATCGTCAAGCCGAGAGCCGTTGCCTGAGGCGCTTCAATGGACGTTCCCGGCCCAAACCCCGGCAATTTTTGCCCCGTCTGTGGATTCACAGCCCCCGAATTCCAAATCAGCAGCATAACGGCAAGGGCCACCACGGGGCCAATCCACGCCACAAGCAATTGAACCGTCTGCTGCTTAAACGGACGGCTGCCCACAAGTTGGCCCGTTTTCAGGTCTTGCATCATGTCCGCACATTCGGCAATCGCCACGGAAACCGTTGCTCCAATAAGAACCGCCGTCACCAATTCGTCCTTCGGCAAAACCAAAAGCAGTAACACCACCGCCAAAAGTGCCATGCCGCTAATTGGCGTCCAGTCCGTCATGCCCGTGGCTTGTGACACAATAATTCCGGCGAACCAAAGCCAAACGGCTCCCACTCCAGCCACCAGAAAAGCACGCAAAACGGAGATGTCCGACGTAAAATACGAGGACAAAAAAAGCAGCCCGAAAGCCCCTGCCACCACAACGTACAGGACATTCAGGGGCAACTCATCGCTTTGGGAACCCTTTAGTTTGCTTAAACGCATATGTTTCAGTGCGGCGCGAATGGCAGGCAGGGTTAAAATCACCCCCATGATTGAACCGCCCACCAGCAAGCCGATTCCCAAAGGACGGGTCATGTGGTTGTGGACAAAGTGTGCCTGGTCCGCGGCAGACAACCCGGCCGGAAGCCAGCCCAATTTCACAACGAGGGGAGTAATGAGCCAGTAAGACAACACCCCTCCCGCCAACACGAAGAGGCCGTTTCGACCGGCAATGTAACCGATGCCCAATCCCAAAAGAGAGATGGCCCAGATGTTTTGAATGTAGGCGGGTAGATGTAGCAAGCGGGTTACATCGACCGTGGCCGGTAGAACCAAGGGTAAGCCCATTTTGGGAAATTGGGTCAAAATGTACACGCCGCCCGAGACCACCGCGCCCCACAAAAGCAGTCGTGATTTCCGGACCCCTTCCGAGGGTGCTTTAAGAATAGAAGCCACGGCCGTCCCTGAAGGAAATCGAAGCTGGTCGATGTCAATCATTTGCTTGCGAAGCGGAATAATGAACCCCACGCCCATGATGGCTCCCGCCACACAGGCAGCAGCAATCCAGTAAATATTAAAAGGTGTTCCGCGAATCAGCAGGACTGGAACGGTAAAAATCACACCTGCCGTCGTGGTGTTAATGCCGGACGCCACGGTCTGCACAATGTTGTTTTCCACGATTGTGCCCCGTTTTAGCAAAAGTTTTAGGGTTCCCCAGCCCAAAATGGCGGCCACAGCCGAGCCGTTGGTGGAAAAGCCCAGCACGAGCGCGGCGTACGAAAAACTGGCCGTCATGAGAATGCCAATTAAAATACCCACGACCAGTCCGGAAACGCTTACCTCCGGGTAAGCGGGATCAAAAACAGTGTGAAAAAATTGTCGAATGTCACGAAAAAAGGTCACCAGAAAAAATACCTTCCCAATGTTTTGCCCATTTTACCGAATTAGCCCAACTAAAATTCCAAGGAAAAAGACCACATGGAAACCGAGTTCAGATCGCCGTAGTCCAGCCAGGCGTAGTCAAAACGAATGTTTTTGCCCACCAACGGCAGAAAATTGAGTCCGAAGCCAAGCGAACCCCTTGCCGTGTCGTAGTTAAATCGGTACCCCAGACGGACGCTTGCCAAATGGTGCCACACATATTCAACACCGGCATTGCTGCGAAACGGAGCGTCTACGGCGTCATTTGAACTCACGGCAATAAGAAGTCGTTGATCCCTACTCTTTAAAAAGGGCGAGTGAGTCCCCAACAGTTCAAAAGAAATACCCAGCGTAAACATGAGAGGCAGGGGAAAATCTTCGGTTTTCAATTGGGCTTCCACCTGAGGACTTCCGGGGAAATCGGGGGGTTTTTCCTTACGAAAAGTCAACTGAACACCCTCATTCATAGAAGCCGTAGGACCCAAATTGCTCAGCAGCATGCCCACGGCAAGGCCCGAATCACCAAATCGGTACAGGGTTCCCAGGTCAAAGGCCCAGGCGCGTGCTGTTTCGTACCAGATTCGTTCTTCGAAAAACTTTCCGGTAACGCCCACTGAAACATGATCCGTAAGCTGCGACGAGACCGAAATCCCCAACGCCAGATCTCGTGCCGAAAAATGTTCTCCCGTGCCGTCTGGCTGGGTTAAAGTTGTTTGTTCAAAAGAGCCCACATTTAAATGATTGACAAAAAATCCCATTTTCCAGCCAGGAAAAAGGGGCGCCGTTCCGGCCAAAAAGGTTTGTCGCATTCCGGCGTAGAGTCGGGAGTTTTGCACGTACACCTGAAATCCCGCTGTAGCAGACAAACCCGAGGGATTCCAAAAGGTGGCCGTGGCGTCGTTGGAAAGACTCACGTAAGCCCCTCCCAAAGCCGCCGCTCTGGGACCAATTTCCAACTTCAAAAAGCTCCCTGCCGTTGTCCCTTTTTTGTACGTGGCCGATTGGGCAGCAAACGGCAACCAGCCGACTTGTAATAGAAAGAAAAAGAAAAATGCCTTGCGTCCCATCTTTCATCCTCAGTTGGAGTGAAAATGTTTCATCGCTTTCTTTTTAGAACCCAAAATCCGAGTTGCTCTTGTAAGCCGTTCTCCCCTACCGCACCACGGCAAATTTCCCGATTTTCTTTTTCCCGTTGGGTGTGGATACGGTGTACACATAGACACCGAAGGAAATTTCGAGGTTTTCATCGGTGGCCATGTTCCAGATTTCCTCCCCAATACCGCGACTATCGTGCCGAATGGTTTTGACCAAATTCCCGTCAATGGTGTAGATTTTAATGGTACACTTGGCAGGAAGATGAGTAAAACGCAATTGCCTGTCCACTTGTTCGTTGGGAAGAGCACTTTCGGCCACTGTGTACACAATGTAAGGATTGGGAACGACCCGAACCTGGCTCAAATCCACCTGCTGGAGATCCGCAGACGGACGTTCGGTTTTAAATTCAAACGCGTCACGGGAAGTAAAGCGTTTTTTGACCCGGTAAACAAAAACATCCCCAGGTGAAGGCGGCCGATCGGAAGATGACCAGGTTACGGAAAATTGCCACGTCCGGGTGTGTACGTCCGGTTCTAAGAGAAAGATGTAATCCCCGCTTGTCCAGGGAATTCGCGGATTGCGTACGTAAATGGCCAAAGGGTGCTGTTTTTGCGGATCGCGCGTCAGGTTGAAAATCTGAAACGGCACGTACCGACTGTTGGCAAAGCCGGCAAATTTGGGGGTCGAATCTCCGAACACAACGGCGTAATCGCAGGCGCACTGGGCGCTGTCGGGTGTTGGCGCTAAGGGGCCGAACGTGTAAGTGCTGGTGTCGACGAGCACTTTTTCCCACCCTCGGTTTAATTCCCGCATTTGGGTGTGATTCACAATTTTGATGCCGACCCCGTCCACAATGGGGCTAAAATCGGCTTGAGCGGCCTGACTTTCGGGCCAGTCCGAATGGCTTTCCTCAATGCAGGTTTTTCCGGTGCTTTGGTCAATCACGGTGAAGCCCGGGGCGTCCAGAGAATCCAAAAAGTGGATTCGGTAGGTGTGTCCTGTTACAGAAAGGGGATCAATCACTTTGAGGGAAATGGAACCCGTTCCGTCCCCAGTAAGGTGCACAAGGTTGGAATCCACTGTTCCCGACTTGAACGCTTGCGGCTGTCCGCCCGGAATTACGTCAATTGTCTGAACAAGACGCGGGTCGTTCCCCCGAGAGGATTCCAACGAGCCCTGCCCCGCATCTAATACCGGATGGTCGTAAGCGGTAATTGTGTAGCGGTAACGCACACCATTTACAACCGAGTGATCGACGAAAGTGTGTACGATTCCCGAATTGTTTCCCAAATCGAACCAAGGGTTAATGGGATCGGGACCCTTCCACGAATCGATCTTGTCGAATTGTGCAATGGGTTGGTATCCCACAATTTTGGTTCCGGACAGGTCGTAAATCGGATTGCCCCAGGTGGGTTGGTTATTTCCCGACAAATCCGCCTGCGTTCGGTAGATCCGGTACCCCTCAAAATCGTGGTCTTTGGTAATGATTTCGTAGGATTGTTCCGCTGAATTGTCCCAATAGAGGGTCACCTTTCCGTTTTGTCCGTATATGACGGGCAGATTGTTGTCGTCTAAAACTTTCGTGCCGGCGGCACTCAATTTTGGTGCCGAGGGCGGTCGAAATCCAATAAAATTATTTTTGTACAATGTGTCGGCCGCTCCGAGATTTTTGAAAATATCGGCAAATCGGACCTTGGGCGGATTGGTACCGAATCCCTGTGCGTCCAGGGGGCCCGGATTGTCACGCCCCCCTACAATGCCCAGATGAATTGGGATGGTGTCGCCCGGGCTGATTGAAAAGGGACCCGAACTAAACCAGAACTGCACGTCGGGGCGGCTTCCCTCGGGAAATCCCTCTTGAAAATCTTTGAGCAGATTCAGGTCGTCGTAATGCGGATCGTCCCCGTGAAACCATTTCCCCCGCGTTTGGGGCGGAATTAAGTCAGGGCGACCGGCAGAAATTGCGTAAAAGGTTTTTTCCAATTGGGCGTCAATGGGTTGGGGCCGCATGGCGTCGTCCTGATCGAACCAGTGAAAACCGGTAATTCCGATTTGAGGGCTGTTTGGATCACCCGGATTGACCAACGGGGTGCGAAAAAAATGAATGCCGTAGGCCGAAACCGGCCCCGCATTTTGGGGGTAATTTTTGTCGGCAAAATAGCCCTTTTTGTCGTAGGCAATACAGACGTCCATTTTGCTGTCGCCGTCGCTGTCGTAAACGTAGGCGTAATCGTCCTCTGCCCAGGGTGTGGCCTGTCGGTAATTGGAACCAGGTTTCAGATACCGTCCGGGCAGATCGGGATCAATAAAGAAAGAAAAATAGACACTGTCAATGGTGCCGTCGTAAAAATGGCGATCGGGATCGTAAAATTTGCTTTTGGGGTCGGTTAGTTGTTCCCGGGTTCGGTAAATAAAATTAATGTTAAAAAAGACCACATTTTGGTAGAGCGGAGTTGAGTAGCTGTAGCCGCTAACCTCCATGTCCAGTCCAACGGGGTAACCGTAGCGAGCGGTCTTGGCCCCCGGCCGAATACCGTTGTATTTGTCCGTAGCAATGAAAAAAATGTCTTTTGAGGAGACGAATTCCCCGGGCATCGGTTTGTTGTAGTCGGGTGACGAAGGGTCGGGGTTCCGCGCCCAATTTCCGGGCCAATGGCGTTCTCCCGGGGTGTAGACCCACTTTCCCTGGTCTGCGTCAAAATAGTATTCCGGCCAACTTTGCGGGTACGTACTGGTAGCCACTAACTTGAGGTTGTCTTGCGTCAGGCTTCCCTGGTAATACAGGCGTCCGTTGTCGATGGCTTCCCAATCGGTAAACGTGGCCCCATCACCGGCCAACAAATGAATGGCAGAAAAGGATTCAATGGAATTGTACTGATTGGAGCGATCGTTCGGAAGGGGCGGGCCGCCTCCCGTATTTTGCGCACCCCAGGGGCCGGGAGGTATGGAAATCACGGGGGCAATCCAGCGGATTTCTCCCCAATCGCCGTGAAAGGCTCCCGGGTACCAACTCTGAATACCGGGAGGATCCCACCCGGAAAGCAGCCCGAAATTTTCCACACCGTCCACTTTCATCTTTCCGGCATCCATATTGCCAAATCCTCGATCGAAAACAGAAAAGGATTTCTGCAGCGCCGCCTTTCGATTCGGTGTCCCCTGTTCATTTTGAGCCCGAAGGCTCACTGAAAGAAAAACGAAGCCGACAGTCAGGACACTAAAAATCAGGAGCGTTTTCAAACGAACCATTTCTCCTCCGCAATCAAAACGTGTATTCCAGACCAAAATAGATCAGGCGGCGCAAGCGGTAGTGCATGACATTTCGGGAATTCCAGTAGGTAGATGAAAGCGTGTAATAGCTGCTGGTTCCGGGGTCTTCGGGATCGCCCGTCCGGTAATAGCCCGTCATGACGTTCTTTCGATCGAAAAGATTCTTCACTTGCATGTAGGCACGCAACCGCATTTTGGCTAAATGAAAATTTCGGCTAACATTGAGGTCAAATCGGTGCACAAAGGGCCACCGCGCCGAGTAGCGCTTGACGACAGCATTTCCGGGCACAATGGGGGTGTACGGGAAGCCTGATTCTCCGTAATAAAACAGAGTCACCGTCCAATTTTCAAGCGGAAAGAATGTTCCGATCGCCGGTCCCTCGTGTTTCCGGCTGTACACCGTTATGTAGCCCCGAATGACGTGCGGTTGGTCCCAAGGCGCAATTCGCTCTCGTTTGGGTCGCGTTTTTTCCGTACTCCCGTTCCAATAGCCGTCCCAGGACGTCGGATCCAAAACACGCGATTGGGTGTAGGAATAAGTCACGCTACCGCCAAAATGGTGACTCATTCGTTTTCTCAACTCCAGGTCCAAACCGCGTGCCGACCCAAAATTCTGATTCAAAAAGACCGCGTACGTGAACGGGTTCACGTGGGCCGGGTCCGAATAGGCCGGTACCCGAACCGAACTCACCTGGTTGGTGGTTTCTTTTGCCCAAAGGTTTACCTTCAGGGCGTAGACATCCTGAAATTGTTGTTGCCACCCGATTTCATATTGAACCGATTGCTCGGGCTCCAAATTGGGATTGCCAATCAGGTTGCCCAATTTTAAACTCATTTCACGATTTTTGCCAGAGGCCCGGTACAAATCGCGGTAATTCGGTGCCTGATAAAAATGCCCGAAATTGAAAAAAAGCACCGCTTTGTCTGTGAGCGGGTAAGCCAAACCCACACGGGGACTCACACGAACGTGCGGCTTGGTTTTCACAATAGGATTGTAAATCAATGCATTTCCATTGCCGGTCTGATTAGGCGCCAGTGGGTTGAGCGGGTCTTTCCAGAATTCGCTCCGGGCATTGAAATAATCCAGGCGCAGTCCGGCATTTAAAATAAAACTGTTAAAATCCAATTTCATCTGGGTGTAAGCCGCCGCTTCAATCGGTTTGTGGTGGTAAATCGTGGGGAACGGGTCCAGCGTCGAAATGTTCTGGTAGGATTCTTCCCGAAGGTCGATTAAATTCCACTGCCCCCCTGCCTCAAGTTGGTGGGACAGGCCAAATTGGTGGGTGAAATCAAGGCGCGCTTCGTAATTGACGCTGTTGTCACCCGAATACCACCGATTGTCCGCTTTTAAATAAAAGGCAGATTCAAAGGGGTCTCGCACAGATTCGGGGCCGGCGTAGGGAATGTACTCGTCCGGTTGTTTAATATTGTTCCAATCCGGTTGAAAAATGTCCCACTTACTGCGAAATTTCCGGTTGTAGTTCCTCAAAATCCGAATTTTCCGTTCCGAATAAAAACGAGACACATGAAAAGTGTAAAAGGTGCGATTATTGAGAATGTGTGTTAAAGCCAGCGTTTCCTTGTCGCTATTAAAGATTTGAACGTTCTGTCCCTGCATTTCGAAAAAATAGCGGTAGGAACCCAAGCTGTAATTAGCGGCCTGACGAAAGCGTTTGTCCTTTAAAAGGGAAAAGACGATTTTAATTGCGTTGGACGGGTGAGTGACAATTTTACCGAAAAAATTGAGGCTGTTGTCCCACCCAAAGCCCTTCCAGCCCTTGAATTGATCCAAGGGATTGATGTGTCTGCCGTCCGGGCCCCGTACTTTTCGCCAATTAGAAGAAAGCCCTTTTTGAATAGAATCCAGAGAGCCGTATTTCAGAAAGCCACGGACCATTTCTCGGGTGGAAGGCAGCGTAACTGAGAGAGTGTCGTGTAGCCGAATCGTGCGGTGGTCGTTCCACACAATGTCATCAAAAGGGAAAGTGGTTCCGGCGGACGACCGAACCTCGCCGGAAAGAAAAATAGAACCCCGCGGGAGAATGGGAATGCGGCTGCCAAAGGTTCCCTGAAAATCCTGCCGATTTTTTACCCGACTCTGTCCACTCGAAAAGGCTTCTACACCGAAGGGGACACTGCTTTGGTAATTCAAACTGCCGCTCGGTTTGGGGCCGGCCTCCCGCGTCGTGAGATTAATCATGCCCGAAAGCGCATTGCCGTATTTGGCACTAAAGCCGCCAGACACAATGGAAAGCTGTTGAATGGCGGAATTGTTGAGGTGGGTTCCAAATCCGCCAAAAACGGGGTTGGACACCTTCACTCCGTCAATGTACAAACCAACCTCATTGTTTCGCCCGCCGCGTAACCGAAAATCTTCAATTCCCTGCGCATTGTAACCCGCTTTGGCGATTGGGGTTCCGGTAAGAACGGAAACGCCCGGCTGGGTACCCAAAATTTCCTCAATATTGTTCACCGGCATGGCTCGGATTTCCGTAGCCGTCATCGTAACGATTTTTGAGGTTTCGTCTTTCTGAATGAGAGGCTTCTCGGCCGTCACCACAACGGATTTGCCCAAATTGAGGGCGCTCGGGTGCAGGGTCACATGGACCTTTGTCGTTTGGTCGGCTACCACCAAAACGTTTTTTAGTCGAATTGTTCGGTAACCAATAAACTGAACTTTTAGCGTGTACACGCCCGGGCGAACATTAAGAATCACGAAATTTCCCTGCAGGTCTGTGCTGGCTCCCCGAAGAGTCCCCTCAATCGATACATTGGCGCCGGGCAACGCTTCTTTTTTTTCATTGACGACGCGCCCCGCAATACGGCCCGAAACCTGTGAAAAGACCGGCAAGGTTAGAAAAAAGAACACGGGAATGAGAAAGAGGAATCGTTTCATTCACACCTCGGAATTGATCAAAAAGGGAAGATGTGCTTTGTTTTCGTCATAATATTATGGTATCACCATAATATAGACAAAGAATTTGGGGTTGTCAAGCATTTTTTTGAATATCTTTCCTGAAAAGACTTTTTTTCAAAAAAATATTGTTGGTACAAAAGTGCTTACTAAAAAATAGGTGGCAAGAGGTTCAAATTCAAAAATTTCATTTCATTTTGGCTGGCGTTTCAAACTGAACAATATATTCAAGAGATGTTTTCTGTTTTCCTTGGCATTTTTTAATGAGGTCTTCTATTTCATGAATTGAATTGCCGTATTTTCGAAGATAAGGTAGCTTAGTATCCTTTGGGATTATGTATTCAGTGAAAACCTTGCTTTTTACATTTTTTTCCATCACCATTAAATGCCATTCATCGAATCCATATTTTTTGGTGAGGCCATGGTTTTTCCAATAGGTCTTTGCCGAATCAAGGATAGTAAAGGTTTTTTTTAGCGTTCCATCCGCTAAATTCCGTATCTGTGCAAGAGCTGTTACAAAAGCTTTGTTGGAGCAAAGCGCATGATAAACTACCGGATTGCGTGTTCGGGCAAATTTCAAATAATATTGGATATAAAGAGCAAACGAATAAATTGGATCCAATACATTTGAATGTAAATTAATCCAATATTTTACCCATTGACCATTTTCAAACGGCCATAGATGCGAAAAGGACAATATCACTTGAGCGTCGTGTATATAGGCATTCCATTCATCTAACAAACCATAAATGCCATCCACTTGAGTGGATGTGGCAATTGGAATGCCCAAAATATAGTTTTTATAACTGAAAGCAGGGAAATCTTTAGGAAAAATGGCATCGATCTTTCGAGCAGGAAAACAGACTGTTAGCGGCGTTAAGACAGCTTTTTTGTAAAAAAGAGGGTACAAATACCAGTTGCGATTGAGTATTTTTTCATTTATGCGATGGTGATCATCTAACCACATTAAAGCCAGGGTGGTAAAAAAATGGCAGGATTCATGAACGGCTATATCAAGTCCGGTGAACCGGTTGTACAGGTTCGTACTATCTATGTAGCCAACCCAATCGAATTTGCTGCCAAGCGTAATTTTGGAATCGTATGTTCCCACAGAGAAAGGTATTCGCTGACGTGCATATTCCACATACCGCATCATCTCGTAAACAGTGGGCACTTTTGTCTTTAAATAGCTAAGTGCATCGTGACGCATATCGGAATTATTTTTCTGTTCCAGGCCCCCGGATAAAATAGGAATGGAGGAAAAACCAATCAAAATCGCCGTCCAAAGAAAAGGAGACCGAAAAAACTTTCGCATCGTTACCTCCTTTTAACAAATGAAACGGGAGGTTTATCATTTTCAAACCTCTAAAACCCAAAAAATTATTCTTGTACCTTATTGAGCACTTAAATTAAAAAGTAGCTCTTTTCTTTTACGAGGTTTTAGAATCCATCTTACCTTTCCCCCAGATGGATTCAATTATTTTAGTTCGAGGCAGCATTCCGAGAAAAGACATTTCGGAATACCCCAACCAAGCCGTGAAAGGGCAATATGAATGCACCCTCCGTCTGTTTCAAAAAGAAAATTAAATGAAGGAATGAACAAGCATTTAATATTGGGCGGTTGCCCAAAGAGAGGAAAAAGGTTCTGCACACATTTTCATTTTTAAAATTTGGCGGGATCGTGTGGGAATCGAACCCACCCATCCTGACACCTGCCAGGACGCTACGGATTTGAAGTCCGCGGGGCCCACCAGGGACCCATCCGACCCCAATGCACAATCGGTTCAATCGCATGGACGCCATCTTGCCCAAAAGGCAAGGCAATCTCTTTCAAATACTCAATCGATTTTTCTGCTCAAAAATTCCCCCTGCTTAAAGCCTTTTCAATATAAAATTTTCCGTTTCTAAAATCAACGGATTTTTCGCGCCCTTGCCCCCCAATTTGCAACTGCACTTGGTCAAGTGAAATGAACGGCGTCAAACCATCCAATCTTCCTGTTCCCAATCGGCGTCCGGCACTTTGACGGGAATAAGTCCGCCCTCCGGCCAGGTTTCCAGAATCTGCCCCTTTTGCAAAACGCGAACCCGAAAACCCAACTCGTCCCCGGGTTTTACGCCAAAGGCTTCAAATAAAACCTTGGCTTCAATAAAATCCTTGAACGCCCCAATCACGACATGATGGGTTTTTTCCCATTTCGAGTTCGTTTTTTTAAAGAGCGGTACGGAAAATCGCCCTTTTCGCAAGTCGGCTGCCGAAAACGTAAACCGAAAATAGGCCGGCTTCAGAAAATCCACGACTATTTTCATGTCGGCCACGGATTGCCAATCCATCTTTTTTTTGGGCTCAATTCGGATAAACAGATGCTCCAAATCGAAACCGAACAGAATGCGTGCCACGTGTGTGGCGACCATTTGCATGGAGGACCCCAACGGAACGGCCGTAAAAACCCCCGCTCCCAACCATTCGAAATAGTTCGAGTAAGCGCCGTCAATTTCCGGATGAATAAAACCCTGCGGTTCTTCAATGTGCAATGTTTTTAGTTTTTCACGGTGAATCGGTTCGTACAGCGCGGCAGGAGCCTCCAATTGAAGCCATTCGTACACCTGAAGCAGGTATCGGCGAAAAAGCAAATCGAATTCCGCCGCATTTTCGGTGAAATGGTCATCTCCAAACCACCAGAACCAATCCGAGCCCTCGGCGGCCATGATTTCCCGAAAGGCCTTTTCCCCTCTTGTCTTGTCTAAACCCGACGCTTTTTTTTCTTCAAAATCCTGCCGTGCATCCCGCAAAATATCCCACGCTCGATTGTCCTCAGGATTTCCTACCCAAATGGCGAAATTGTGGTTAATCCAAGAACCGGGGTAAATTTTTTCAAGCGGAATGGCTTCCGGCTGACTCTGGAGAAATTCCGAAAAGGTGACCGAGCGAATCTCACCGCTTTCAGAAAGCCGATTGTACAAGGCTTTTAGAAAGGGGCGTCCGTTTTGGGGGTAGAATTCCCAACAATTCTCGCCGTCCAGAATCACCGGCACAATCGCATTTTTGAGGGCCTTTTCGCCCCCTGCCTGTAGAATTTCCAATCGAATTTTCCGAATGCGCTCGACAAAATCCCGTGCAGCTTCGTCGGCGTCCCACTTCTGGTAGACAAATCCAATTAAATCGGAGAGGGTGTGGTCCCGAAAAAAGACGTACAGGGAACCCGCCGCCGTTTCGAGGCTGTACGCGCGGTACAATTGCAGGGCCCTGTTGGAATAATTGCGTCGATTCAATCGCAGCGATTGAAAAAGAATTTCCTCATCCGTCGCAATCCACTGCAGTCCGTTGCGCGCAAAAAGAAGGGCTGCTTCGTCGCTTACGCTTCCTTCCGAGGGCCACATGCCCCTTGGGTAAAAACCGAATCGGTTTTTAAAGAATTCTCTGGCGCGTTGCAAATGCTCGTGCGCATCCTCCGGAAACCGGAAAGGCGGCTCGGGCAACGGCGCTTGTGGCAGGGCTACCTGAGCCACTTGCGTGTCACATAAAAGCGGAATAATGGGATGAAAAAATGGCGTTGTGGACAATTCAACCTGCCCCTTTTGTACCAACTTTTTGTGTTCCGGAATAATTTTAGCCAGAATTTTCCGTTGCTCTTGCAAAAGGAGCATTTTGTCGGCTTCGGAAAAGTCGTGGTCTTTGGCCACAAGTTCGGCAAATGGCGACCGATTTTTGTGGGTTTCCCCCGTCCACGCCAGATTGTACCACACCTGAAGATCGAGAAAATCCTGTGCAGAAAAAAGGCTAATGTTTTTTCGCAGAGCTTTTTCAGACAGGTCTGCTCCCCGTTTTTGGAAAAGCCGCCAGTAGCCGGGGTAAGGCCGAATGAGATGTTCGGCATTGACCATAAAAAAATATTTGAGCAGGTAGAATTTGTCGTCCGTTGTCAAGGCTTCAGCCGGAATTTCGGTTTTGAGGAGAATTTCGTCCTTGGCGTCGTTTTCAAGGTAATCCTCCAATTGAAGCAACAGGGACGGAACCAAATTAATATTTTGGTGAATGGTTGGGTAGTTTTCTAAAACAGCCGGCAGGTCGTAGTAATCCTTGAGGCCATGAAGGCGAACCCAAGGCAAAATGTACCGACGCGACGTGGGGTCTTTGTAATAAGGTTGATGTTGGTGCCAGAGAAAGGCAATACGAATGGGTTCCATTAAAATGAACTTCTATATTATTTCGGGAAATACAGGGAAACAAACGAAAGGGGAGAAATGAAAGTCTCCCCTTTCTTATTGCAATTTGGCTAAAAGCATTTCCACATCGTCCCGAATGTACGTTTTGGGGTACTTGGTTTTGATTTCCTTCAAAATTCGCTTTGCCTCTTCTTTTTTCCCCAATTTCTGGTAAGCCAAAGCGGCGTTGAACAAATTGTCCGGGGCACTGAACACTTTGGGATATTTCCGGGCGGCTTCTTCAAATTTCTTTGCGGCGGCCTCCGTCTTCCCCTGCGCATCCAGGCACGAGGCAATTCCCGAAAGGGACGAGCTGGCCATGAGGTCGTCGTCACCGTAATCGTGCAAATATTTTTTGTAATACGTAATGGCCTTGTCGTATTCTTTTTTATTGAAATAGGAATTGGCCAGGTAGAACGTAGCAAATCCGGCACTGTGGGTACCGTCATATTTATCGATAATATCCTTAAAAATGGGAATAGCCTTGTCGTAATTCATTTGATCGTAGTAAATCATGGCTTCTGCCATTTTCGCCGAGGCCATTTGTTCGGCCTGTTTCTTACTACGAACCATCATGACGGCAATTAGTGCCACCAGTGCAAGGCCGATGACCACGCCTGTTACCAATTTGGTGTTTTTATTTAAAAAATCCGTTACCTTGTACGTGTACGTCACCAATTTGTCTTCTTTGATCTCGCGTCGCGTCAGCCGCCGCTTTGCTTTCATCATACCCGAATCGTCTCCTTTGGAAATTTTAAACTGAACGCATTTTTGTGAATTTCGGTTTTCGTTTTTCAAACACCCCAAAAACGAAAATTAAATATAAAAACGAAATTACTGAAAAACAAGCCATTTTTACACACTTTCGGCGCACCTTTTTTGCCAGAACGGAAAGGCACATCTCTAATCCTTCCCAGGCTTTCCGATGCCCCGAGCGATCTTTAGAGATGCTATTGAATTTCCAGATGATCTCGATCCGGCAATTTCGGGAAAGGATGGTGTGGTTCCGTTTGGTACCAAAAAGCCACGGAAGCTAAATCATCCTGCAAAGGCATGTACCGACCGCCACTGCGCCAGCCCAGAGCCTGAATGGTTACTTTCAAACTTTTGTCAAAACGAATCGGATCCATGATGTGCCAGCGGTACAAACCAAACCGCGTTTGCGAGAGATTAAAACCGTCGGGGTGAATTTCGTAAAAGCCCGAGTACGGCGTGGTGAAATCTCGATATTCACTTTTGCCCTGCGCATTTTTCGCCTCAAATCCGTAGGAACCGCAAAAATAATCTTCCGTACCCGTACCGCAAATGGTCGGGAATTTTTTGTCTCCGTCAATGTAAAATTTGATTTCCCCTTCCCCCCACCAGCCGTTGTTGTGGGACCCCCAGGCCAAAAAGGTACCAACGTACTGGCCTTTTCCGCGAATGCCGTCCACAATGGTGTACACTTGTTTGTAGGGCAACGGGTTGACGCGGCGAAATTGAGCGTGAAAATAGCCCACATTTTTCGGCACTGGTGTGAGCGTGTAGTTGATTTGGTAATAGAGTGTCATGTTGCGGTCGTCAAGGTTTTCTAAGGTGATTTTACACTTTTTGTGAAAGGGCATTGGCCAATAGCAATTGAGCGCGCTGCCGGGATTGACACACACGGCCAGAGAAGAAATTTGCTTGTACACACCCCATCCGGCAGCAAAAAAATCGCCTACAGGTACCTCGACGGAAGGCGAGGTTTCATCATCCCAGTAAAACCGCAAAATGGCAAAGCGCCAATTCCCGGTCGGCGTCATCCAGATCTGCTGAATAATGCCAGGGCCCTTTATTTGAGCCAACGTGACGGTGCTGTGTCCCTTAATCCGAATGTAAGGGTTAACCTTCCAGCCCTGTCCCAATTCCCGTGCCGCGTGAGCCGCCGTTCCGTTTTGGAGCGTAGCCATTCCCCCCTTGCCTTTTTCGCCCGTGGGATTTTCGGGACTAATTGACCGGGTTTGGGCATTGAGCAAAAGCGGCAAATTCATGAGCCCCGTGTTCAAACCGTTCGGAAAATTCGTTTGCGCTACGCCATTTTGGGCTCCAAAAAGCATTCCCACTACCAATACGACAAAGAAACGTTTCATCGTTCTTCCTCCCAAGATCTCAAATTAGTTTGCCATTTGGTGCGATTCCCGCTTGACCAAGCTCTTTTCCAAAATTTCCAGCGGGTGGTACACGTGCCGTCCTACCCCGTCCTCTATTTGGTGGCGACACGAAATGCCGCTGGCTACTAAAATTCGGGGAGCACTGCCGTCAGCTTTACGAATCTGACGGAAGAGTTCTTCCCCGATTCGCATGCTGATTGCGTAAAATTGTTTTTTGTATCCGAAGCTCCCGGCCATTCCGCAACATTCTACATCCGATTGGACCACATCGAAACCCGCCTGCTTGAAAATGTCGGCTACTTCTAAACTGGCTTTCAGGGATTTTCGCTGACAATGCCCGTGCAGAAAAATGCGGGAACCCAAATCGCACAATTCTGCCCGAAACCATTCCCTGGGATTCGCTTGGGTTTCTTCCAACAGGCGGGCCACATATTCCGCCGCCCCAAAGCTGTGCGTTCGGATTTTTCCAAATAGCTCCGAATCGGCCAATAAGTTTTTGTAATCCCTCCTGAAAAGAGCCAAAACACTCGGCTCGGGCACCACAACAGGGTGTCCGTGGTCAATCTCTTTCGAAAGATATTCCGCCACCCTAAGGGCTCGCTTTGTCGCCGTTTCAATCATCCCCTGGGAAAGTGCCGCGCGACCCTCGGGGATTACCGGGCTTAACAGGACGGGCACACCCAATGCCTGTAACACCCGCACCGTAGCCATCCCCGATTCGGGATGCAAGTAATTGGTGTAGATGTCACTAAAAACAACGACGGCAGTGTGATTTGCCTTTTGAGGCAGTGAGCCCCTCTTCTTTGTCCATTGCTGGAATTGTTTTTGAAGCGTGTTCTTCCGAAAAGCGGGCGGTTTTCGGTAACGACTCATCCCCCCCACACTTTCAAGCAGCCTGGCCACACCTTTTGTAGCGGCCAATTTATTGGAAAGGGGTGAAAAGGTGCTGCCTAATTTGACAAAATTGGCGTAATTTCCGAAAAATTGTTTTTGCAGCGGCGCGGCAGCATCGCGTCCCGAACTGCCCAAAAGCTTCCCCCAAAAGAAAGTGGAAGCGTCCAATTGATTGAGGCGGTCGTGCAGAACCGAATTCATCCACGGAATGTCAATCCGCACGGGACATTGAGGCACACAGCGCGAGCAGCCCGTACACAACTCGCTAAAGCGCGCGTTACTGAGCGTGCCCGTTCCGGCTTCCCACGCCCCGCCAATTCCCCCTGGGTAGGTTTCTCCCCCAAATGCGTGGCCACCCACTACTTGAAAAACCGGACACACATTCATGCAAGCGCTGCACCGCACGCAGTAAAGCGCTTCCTTAAGCACGGGGTCTTCCCGCATTTTGAATCGCCCGTTGTCCACCAAAATGAGGTAAAACGCGCGTTTTTGAGGAGCCCTTCCGTCGAATGAAAATGAACGCACCGGAATGGGAGGATTAAGAAAGTGGGTGTACTGCGAGAGCGGTTGCCCTGTTCCGCTGGGAGCCAAAAGCTCCACAAAGGGCAACACGTCCTCAAATTTAGGTACGACCTTTTCCACCCCTGCCACCGCAATGTGAACCGAAGGTGCCTGAGTCACCATTCGAATGTTGCCTTCATTTTCCACCAAAATGAGCGTCCCCGTCTCGGCGGCAATGACATTTGCCCCGGTTATTCCAACGTCCGCGGTTAAAAATTTCTGCCGCAAAATGTCGCGGGCAAATTTGGTCAAATCCTCCCCCGTTTCCAGTGCTTCGTCGAGCCGGAATTTTTCCTTGAACAATTTCGAAATTCGCTCGCGGCTTCGGTGAATGGCCGGAGCCAC
This sequence comes from uncultured Deferribacteres bacterium, assembly GCA_964579725.1. Classification (GTDB taxonomy): domain Bacteria; phylum Zhuqueibacterota; class JdFR-76; order JdFR-76; family BMS3Abin05; genus CAZOHG01. The sequence continues at coordinate 40,833 of CAZOHG010000014.1, read as the reverse complement.
AATGTGCGACGGCTGCTCGTCCGACACCTGCAGAATAAATTCGGCCAAATCGGTTTCCGCTACCTCAATACCGGCTTCCTGCAAAACCGGGTTCAATCGAATTTCCTCCGAAGTAATGGATTTCGATTTGACAACCAGGTGGGCGTTGTGTCGGCGGCAAATGTCCCGAATGAGATGGCTGGCTTCCGTTGCGTTTTGGGTGAGAAAAAAATGTCCGCCCCGCGCTTCAACGGCCTTTTTCAATACGTCTAACGACGATTCAATCTGTTCGATCGCCCGTTCTTTAATCGCTCTTGCGCGATCTTTGAGGGCTTCGTAATCTTCAATAGTTCGAACGGCTTTGTACCGATTTTGATTAAACGTGCCCGTGTTTCGCCGAACCGGTTCACTTTCGATCGCCAGCGCCATGGCAATGGCTTTTTCTAAATTTTCCTTCTTCGATTTGTTGGCCACATCGCGCGGCCGAACAAAGGCCTCCGGTGAGGTATCCGCTGACGCCATTTTCTCTCCTCAAATCCAAAACCTTTGGCGGATTTTTCCACCCAATCTACGGAACCAATAGAATAATGTGCAATTTACCCGGCCCGTGAACGCCGCGCACAAGTTCTCCCATATCGGCCGTGGCGCTGGGGCCCGTAATAAAAATGAGATTGGAAGGAAGCTTATTTTGTGGGAAATAGTTGCCCGAAAACAGATCGCGCGGCCTGGGAACAAGATTTCGGGCATCCAAAACGGCAATGTGCTCCCGGCAGAAGAGGCTGACCGAACTCACCAGGGTGTCGTCTACCGGAATGCAAATGGAACCGGTTCGGGCCACCCCTGCAAAAGCGTCGGTGACGCCAATGCGTACCGTCGCCAAATGGTGATCTGTGGGAGGCGCAACCACATTGGTCTGGCTCTTGAAAGGCGCGAAAAATTCAGGCGCAAGGGCACAGGGCTCGGCTAAATTAGCAGTGTTTTCGCCCACGGCGCGGTTCAGGGCTTCGTGCACTTGCCGAGGAGTCGCTGGAATTTTCTCAACCGTAGCCGCAGCTTCCTGCGCCGCTCGAACAAATTGCTCCACCAATTCCGGGTCAACGCGTGCCATTTTGTTTTCCCTTCCCGCCAAGAATCTCTCGAAACCGCTTTTCATTTTTTTCAAAATAGCCGGGATTTTTCGGCAGGATTTTTTGAAGCGGAAAGGACTCGCGGACCGTTTCTCGCAACTCCGAAACAGAGGCTAAATCGCCCCGGGCAATCGCCTGCATCCCGATATTGCCCACAATGGTACCTTCCACAGGCCCGATGACCACCTCCCGGTCAATGGCATCGGCGGTTAATTGGTTCAACAAATCGTTTTGAATGCCCCCTCCCACTGCGTGCAACACGTCAATTTTCTGTCCCGTTACGTGTTCCAATTCCTGAATGGTCATTCTGTATTTAAAAGCAAGACTTTCCAAAACGGAGCGAATCAGCCATCCCTTGCTTTCTTGCTGCAATTGACCTGTTTCTTGGAAAAATTGCGCAATTTTCTCCGGCATTTGTCCGGCTTGCAAAAAGCGCCAGTCGTCCACATCGATCCAGGCGTTGGCAGGCCCGTTTTCGGCCGCCATTGTTTTCAGTTCTTCGTAGCTGTACCCCTGCCCATTCCCCTGCCAAAATCGGCGGCATTCCTGAATGGGCCATAAACCCATAATATTTTTTAAGAATCGAATGGTTTTGTTTACGCCGCCTTCGTTAGTGAAATTAAATCGAAGCGCCTCTTCCGTCAAAACAGGATGTTTCAGCTCGACTCCCATGAGCGACCAGGTTCCTGAACTGAGAAAAGCCCAATTCCCTCCGAGAGCCGGAACCGACGCCACCGCCGCGGCCGTGTCGTGACTGGCCGAAGCAATGACGGGAACGGTTGGCGCTAATCCGGTTCTGTCCGCCAAATCCGAATCAATGGGCCCCAAAACCGTTCCGGGTTCAATAATTTCAGGGAAAAGGGGTTTTGGAATTTCGAAAAGCTCCAAAACGGCATTCGACCAGCTTCGGGTTTTGGGATGAATTAAATTGGAAGTGGACGCAATGGTGTACTCGGCTTTTGCCACTCCCGAAAGGACAAAAAGCAAAAAATCCGGCATAAAAAGCAGTCGCCGGGAAAACGTAAGCCAATTGGATGTCTGCTCCATTTCCGCCAGCAATTGGTACAGGGTATTAAAGGGGGCAAATTGCGTTCCCGTCAAGGCGTAGAGTTCCGGCTTTGAGATTTTCCGGAGCGCCTTTTCAATTTGGCCCTTTGTGCGACCGTCGCGGTAGTGGTAGGGAAACCCCAGAACCCGGTCGTCGCCGTCCAAGAGAACATAGTCCACTCCCCAGGTGTCCACGCTAATACCGTCAAATTCAGGCCCGAACTGCCGAACCACCTCCCGAAGACCCGTTTCAATTTCTTGAACAATGCCCAAAATATTCCAGAAGAAATGTCCTCTAAAAAAAAGACTGGGGGTCTGGAACCGGTGCACCTCGCTGAGTGTGAGCATTCCGTTTTGCAGCGTCCCGACCACACAGCGGCCGCTTTCCGCACCGAGATCAAATCCAATGTATTTTTTTACCACCATTCAAGCTCCCGAAATTACCACCACACTTGACGCCCCTTCCCGTCCAAAGTAAAAATCCGCTCCTCACGATTGGAGTGTTCGGCCAACAGCCAGTACAGAGCTTTGGACGGGACGTTACGGAAAACCAACGGCCCTTTCCCGGCCTTTTGTTTGCCGACGGATTGCCACGCGTCATTTTTCCAGAAAAACAGCTCGTACGATTTACCAGGGACAAAAAAGGCTTTTTCGATGTTGTCCGTCGCATTTCGGGTCACTTTTCGGGTGGTGGAAAACAGCCGAACGGTTTGTGTGTGCACGGTGTCGGCCTCAATGGGCAAAACAGTCCCTGTTTTTGAAAGAATGAACGGAGGCCCGGCCGGCACCACCTTTTTGTGAACGTAGTAGGCAGGCAAATAAGCAATGTCAAGCCCCATGTCGGTAAACCGAACGTGATTCTTTTTGTCAATAGCGCCCCAGTGAATCGGGTGCCATTCACCGCTGTTAAACACACACAGGTAAGCGAAGGTAGAACTCCGGGGTCTGGGACGCTGTAATTGCAACGTGACATCGGCTACCGGGCCGTAGGCAGCCGTTACATCTACAATATTAGCCCGATTAATATAAGGCGGAGCATTTTCTCCTTTTGGTTTAATTGCCGCAAGGCTATTCGGTTGGCGCGCGAATGTTTTTCGGAACACCTTTGCCTTTGCCTGGTTCAATCGGTACTCTCCGGGATTCGGCCCGGCTCCCATGAAAATCACCACCTTACCTGTCTTGTCCAAAATGGCATTCCACGCGTGATTATTGCCCGTTTTGGCCCAGTACGGAGTGAAATCACTCATGACGGGAATACCCATTGCCCGCATGGCGTACATGGCCAGATTGGTCATGTCTTCGCAACGCCCTTTTTTGTTTTTGAGCATTTCCGCCAGACCCTGGTCGGTGGATTGGCGGTAAAAACGGGGATCGAACTTGAACCAGGATTTCAGATCGTTGTTAATTAAAATCGCCGCTTCCACCGGATCATTCTTGTCTTTGACCGAATCAGCCACCCACTGGTATTTTTTGTAGAAATAGGGTCGCCAATTCTCAAGAGGCTCATTGCTGCCCCTGTAAGGCAAAATGTACTCACAAAATTGGTCGAATCCAATATGGTGTGCCCACGGGAACTGACGCCAGGCCTTGAAAGCCAAATCGATATTCGAGATCAGAAAATCGGCCGTCATGACCTTTTTGTCGTAAGCCACAGAATCCCTTTGATTGTGAATTGGACCGCGAACGGCTTCAATGGAATCCCAGGCGGCAACCATGGCTTTGTAATTTGGGTAATTGAGCACATTGAAGTGCACATTTTTCCCGCTGGAATCCACCACGGAAAAATGAACGTAGCTTTTGTCACCCATATTTCCGATCAGAAAATAGGCGGCTTTGAGCTTTTCTTTGTCTCCCGATTTCTCGTAGTGTCGAATGACCTTCACCAATTCCTTTCGGTTTGAGCCCGCCTCGTTAAGTACCTGCGACACATTTACCGGCACGGGATGCCTGACACAGGAAATGGTTAAAATCAGCAAACTGAAGAAAAGTAAAAGAGATCGCTTCATTTTTCCTCCTGAAAATGGCCGTCCCACCAGTGAGCTCGCATTTTAGGGCTTACCGCAGAAAAGCCTCTTTCAACCCGCCATCCACAGGAATAAGATGGCCGGTTGTACGACTTGCCCGCGGACTCAACAGAAAATAGCCTGCTTCCACCACGTCAATGGGACGAATGGGTTTGTGGGTCAAGGTTCTGTCAGCGTAAAACTTGGCCAATTTTTGAACCAGAGCCTCGGTTGTTTCCCCTTCATCGAAAGAAATGCCGTATTTTTTCAAACTGGCCACCACCCGGTGGCGTGGGAACATGGAGCTGCCCTCTACCACTGTAGCCGGACTGACTCCGTTAACCCGAATTGCAGGCGCGTAGCGGACGGCCAGTTCCCGCACCAAATGATTGACCGCCGCTTTGCTCACATCGTAGGGCTCGCTTCCAAATTTTGGAACCACAGCGTTGGCGGAACTGGTCAAAACCACCGATGCCTCCGAATTTTGCAGCGCTGCTACGTCCGCAAATTCTTCAACCAGAATGGCGTTGCCAGTAATGTTGATTTTCAGCGTCTTGTCCCAGAGTTCGTCAGAATAGCGGTTCCCCTTGTCGGGCGGAATAAAAACTGCCGCCGTGTTGACCAAAGCGTCCAAGCCACCGAACACCTCAATGGCTTTTTGAACGGCTTGCCGCACCGATTGCCGGTCGGTAATATCGACACCCACCGAGGTAATGACTTCCCGCCCAAATTCTTCTCCAACCTGCCGCGCGGTCTCATTCGCCCATTTTTCATTTAAATCGGCGGCCACAACATGGGCGCTCTCCGCGGCAAGTCGTTGGCAAAAAATCCGCCCAATGCCGCTGCCGGCTCCCACTACGAGCACGATTTTTCGGGCCATTTCTTTTTCCGGTGGTTGACGTCGCAACTTGGCTTCTTCCAAAGCCCAATATTCAATTCGGAATGCCTCTTTCGGAGCCAGAGCCACATAATTGTTCACCACACGCGTGGGGTCCACATCGGGATCAATCTGCCCCGTTTCCATGGCAGTGGCACCTTCCATGACGTGAATGGCATTTACATAAAATTCACCGGTCACCCGGGCTTCTTTTTTGTTTTTGCCGAATGTAAACATGCCGATTCCGGGAACAAGTACCACTGTAGGGTTGGGGTCTCGCATGGCCGGGGAATCCGGTTCTTTGTAGGTCTCGTAGTATTTTCGGTAATCTTGTCGGTAGTGCTCAATGGCTTCCGAAAAAACCGCCTTCAGTGAAGCCAAATCCCCCGATTCAGGATTCCAATCTACGTACAGCGGACGGACTTTCGTTCGCACAAAATGGTCCGGGCAACTGGTTCCCTGAAACGCCAGTTTGGCCGCATCATGACTGTTAATAAAACGCTGCACTTCGGGCAAATCGACAAAATGACCAATTAAGCCGTGCAGTTCGCCCACCTTGCCGCGAATCATCGGAAAGACTTGCGGTACCATTTGTTGGCGGTCGGGACGCGGGGCAAATTTTTGTCCCCCGAAAAGCTTTTCCCCCTTTTTCTCAACAAAGGGCAAAATAAATTGCCCAAGGTCGTCGATCATCTGAATGGTGTTTACGTAACAGGCCTCTTGTGTGTCACCCCAGGTAAAAAGACCATGGGAAGCCAGTAAGAATCCGTCTGCCTCCGGATTTTGGCGAATAGCCCGTTCCAACATCATGGCCAGTTCAAATCCTGGACGCTGCCAGGGAAGCCAAATTAGGTTGTGTCCAAATTGGCTGTTAAACTTGCGCAGCAATTGCTGGCCGTTTGCCGAAGCCGCCAGCGCAATAGCCCAATCCGGGTGCATGTGGTCAACATGTTTAAACGGCAAAAAAGCGTGGAGGGGCGTGTCAATGGAAGGCGCGCGGCCGGCGGGTCCAAATGTGCAGAGTGGGTAGTACCCAACCATTTCATCTTCAAATTTCGGCCCGCGGTAGCGATTTTTAAGTGCCAGTAACTTGTCCAAGTACAGGCGCGAAAAACCGTCCCGTCGAATAGAGCCCAAATCTCCTCCGCTGCCCTTGACCCACAGAACCGAAAACTTTTCCTGGGTAATTGGATCGATTTCTTCGATTTTTGAGGAGGTATTTCCACCCCCAAAATTCGTAATTCGAAGGTCGGAACCCAATAAATTGGAACGGTAACGCAACTGTTCCGCTTCGTCCAATTCGGAAGCGATTTTCTCATCCCATTTATTTTCAAGGAACTTTAACATGTCATCTGCCCTCATGGTTAGGTGATCAATACAGGTTCATTTCCCGCAAATTTACACGAAATATACGGAATTTTTAAAAAGGAAACAACCTCTAATTTGAAAATTGAAAAAAATTGGCGGACGGAAATTTCCATCGGAAATCTGAAATGGCATTGCAATTTACTTTGAAATTCGGTAATTTTTTGAAATACTTTTTGTCATTTTCTTTTTAATAAGGAAAAGATTGGTATGAAAAAATCTGTCTGCTTTGTGCTTCTTTGGACTCTGTTTTTTGGGGACTTCCTGCCAAAATGTTCCTTTGACAGACTCGTCTTCGCGGCACAATCTAAGATTTAATCGTCTGGCTACCGATTGGGAAAACGGCATTCCGCTGGGCAATGGCATTTTGGGACAAATGGTTTGGCGGCACCACGCCCATCTTCGATTTTCCTTGGGATCACGCCCCTGCGCCCCATGGAAAATATCAGCACACCGGAATGGAATTTCCGCTGGGTTTACCGACAATGGCTTCGCCACAAGTACTACCGCAGTACAGGAAAATTTTGACCAACCCTACGACCGAAACCCTGCTCCGACCCAAATACCGGCTGGTGCCCTTGAATTTGACCTCGCCGCATTAGGACCCGTTCGCTCGATTCACCTGCACATTCAATCGGCAGTTTGTGAGGTGCGCTGGAAAAACGGTGCTCGCCTGCTAACATTTGTTCAGGCCAATCAACCCGTTGGTTGGTTTCGATTTGAACAGTGCCGCAGTCCCCTGAACCTGTTCTGGTGCCGCCTGATTACAGGCTGCCCT
>CAZOHG010000014.1:0-33647 GCA_964579725.1 uncultured Deferribacteres bacterium | reverse complement strand
GGGTGACACGGCGACCACCCTGAAAACGGAATTGCACATTCGGATGAAAACCGGTCAGACCATTCAACTTTCAGTTCGTTGGCCCCTTTGCCGGCGCCCGCTCTGAAAAGGCACACGCGGGAAAAAAATGGACTCAAAAATCGCTCCTTTTTCCCTTCATTTTTTTAATGAACTAAAAATTGCATTTCATTGAATGAAAATGAATTGCCCTAAGCGGCCAGGTTGTTTACAGATACCAGTATTTCCGCTTTCCCAGAAAGCGTTTCTCCAATTCCGTTGTAAGATATTGCATGGCTTCGTCCACGGTGTCCACAATGACAAACAAATTGAGATCTTTGGTTGAAATGGTTCCCCATTCGGCAAATTTCTGAAAATGAAGAACATCCTTCCAGTAATCCGAACCAAACAGCACAATCGGAATGACCTTTTGAATGCGGTCGGTTTGAATCAGGGTCAATACCTCAAAAAGCTCGTCCATTGTGCCGAAACCACCAGGCATGACCACGAGCGCTTTGGCCAAATACATGAACCAAAATTTGCGCATAAAAAAGTAGTGAAATTCAAACCCCAATTCCGGTGTAATGTAAGGATTGGGAAATTGTTCGTGGGGAATGGTAATATTCATCCCGATGCTCAAGCCTCCGGCTTCCATGGCGCCTCGATTGGCAGCTTCCATCATGCCGGGACCGCCACCGGAACAAATAATGAAACGTTGCCCGTTTTCGAGAGACATGGACCATTGTGTAAGGCGACGGGCTAAATCTCGAGCCGCCTCGTAATATTCGGCCAGCCGGATCATCGACTTAGCTTCCTGCAAGGCAATGCGGTCCATTTCGTTCCCCTCGGGATTGAATCCCTCTCGCGAGATGATCTCCGAATATTTCTCCTGAGCCTCTTCCATTGGCAGAGCGCGAGCCGAACCATAAAAAACGACAGTGTCTTTTATTCGAAATTTTCGAAGCCGTGTAATCGGTTCCAAATATTCAGCCAAAATGCGCAGCGGACGAGCGTCCCCACTTTCCAAAAACTTTTTGTTTTCATACGCCAAAGAAGGAACAAACCTATTTTTTCGCATTTTGTCTTCTCCTAAAATTTTTGTTTTAGCCAAGTCCTTGTAACTTCAATGACTTCTCGACGATGTTTCACGGTGTCGTACGTGTGCTGCGCCCCAGAAATGAGGCGAAATTCCGTGTCGCCTGACGCAATCTTTTTGAACTCCTCAAATCCCCGAACAAAAATCGCCCCGTCGCGGTCGCCCTGAACCATTAGCTTTGGAAGCGTCAATTTTTGAAAAGCAGCCTGAATATTGTACCCCAACGCTTCCAGAACAAAAGCGCGTTCCACCAACCAACCTTCGTGTTCGTAGACGTCTACCTTTTTGAGTGTGTCTTGAAGATTCCCTGCAAACTGTTCAAACAGTCGACGAAAATCGGGCACGGTGGACCACAGCACCAAAGCCTCGACATTTGGCTCCGGCATGGTCAGGATCGCCGTGGCTGCTCCCATGCTGATTCCGAGAATTGCAATTTTGGAAAAGCCCGAATTCCGTGCCAGGGTCAGAGCGTCGCGCAAATTTTGAATATTGTGGCTAACACGCGTTTCTCGAAATTCACCGGCGCTATCGCCGGAACCGAAAAAATCAAAGCGCAGCACTGCGTACCCCTCAATTGCCAGGGCACGAGCCGCCTCCACAAAAAGGCGTTTGTTCTCCGTTTTTTGAGCCGTGTAGCCGTGGCACATGACCACCATTCGATCCGTTTCACATTCGGGGTAATGAATCATGCCGATGAGTGGCTTTCCCTCGCTGAAAAATTTAACTGGATTTTCAAGCATGGTTGCTCCTGAGTTTACGTGAAATCTGATTCGTCCATTCCTTTGTAAATTGTTTGTTCTTTTAATCTTCCCGGAGCCACACTCCTGGATTCAAACTCAAAGCTCTACGAAAAAGAAACCTGCCCCCTTACCATTTTCGCCAGTGGCCACCAATTCGCCCCCTCACACAGGGTAAAACAAGATGTGGGGTGGAAACTTTTTCACCCCCCGCTGCCTCACCAAAAAAGTAAATGGTTGTACTTCCGCTAAGAGTCGATTTATTTTTTAACCGACCTTCTCCACTTCTATCGCACAGAAGCCGCAAAAATTGAAAGCAGCAACAACAACGCACCCACCATTTCCACCGGCTGTAACCGTTCCCCTAAAAAAGCAACGGACAAAATCAGGGCAAAAATGGTTTCGGACAAGGTTAAAAACGACGTTAACGTAGCGGTTAGTCCGCGCAGGCTTACCGACCAAAAATAAAACGGCACTACCGTAAAAAACAAAGCGGTTACCGATAAAATTGTGATTTCCGTGGCGCCAAAGTGTCCAGGAAAGGGCTCAAAAATCATGGCGATGGGCGTTACAAAAATAATGGTGGTAAAAACGTAGGCGGTCACAACGCGAAAGACCCTGCTGCTGGGTTTGTCCAAAATTTTTTTGGCCACAATAATGAAAAATGCCCAGCTAATTCCTGCCGAAAGAACCAGTAGATTCCCGAAAGTGCTTCCGTGAAACAAATCCGTTACCCCCGCGCCTTTTGTGGAGAGCAGGTAAATTCCGACCAACATGAGAATCATGGCGCCGTACTTTTCCCATTGAAGTTTCTCCTTAAAGAAAAAATGGGCTAAGAAAACAACGAAAACCACATTAATATTGACAAAGAAGGCTGCTTTTCCGGCTGTGGTTCGTTCCATTCCAAAATATTGAAAAATGTACCCGGCGGCATTTAGGGCTCCAAGCCACCAAATTTCTTTGGGAAACCGCCAAAAGTTTCTCTTATTTTGGAGAAAAACAAACATGGCCAAAAAGGCCAGAACAAGGCGCAAATCCAAAAACCAAAGCGGTTTGAAAAAGCGCAACCCGAATTTTACAATTGGAAACGATCCCCCCCAAAAAATAGCCGCAAAAAGCGCAGCTAAAATAGAATTTCTTCTCAGAGCGGCTGTCATTGCAATACGGAAAAAGCCCGTGTGACGATTCGATGCCCGTCCGAAGCGCGCAAAAAATAGGTTCCAGTGGGAACGGGGCGCCCGTACAAATCCACACCTCGCCAGGAAAAAAGCGCTTGCTGTGTAGGATAAAGCAAAATATGGAACACCTTTTGTCCCAAAAGATTAAATATGGTTACTTGAACCGGTTTTTGAGGCAAGCCTTTCAGCCGAAACGAAATTCCGGCGGAGTTCAAAAAACTTTGAGTTACCGGATTCGGGTACCCCTGGCTCAGCTGGAAATAGGCAGGAAAGGTGTTTTTCTTTTCGGCTAAAGGGACCGATGTTACTGTGTAACCCATGAAACCCAAAATCTTTCCCATAAATTTGGTCCGGAAAGAATCCCTCGCCACCGTCTCAAACGGAAATCCCCACACCATGACGTGCCCCACCCGAGTACCGTCGTCAAAGGTACCGGTGTACTCCACACCTGCTGTGTACCCCCCTCTTACGTAAAGTAAATCCGCTTGCCCGCCATCCACGGGTTCCAGACAATCGGCCGAACTGACCAAATAGACCCCGTTGGCCCCGTTCCCGAACGGAATTTTTGAAAAGGCAGAAAAGCGGCCTTGGGGAGCTCCGTTTACCTGAAAAACCCGCGCATTGTCTTTAACAAATTTCACCTTGAGGTATCTGTGCAGAAAATCTACCCCGTGATTTTTGTATTCCAAATCGTAGGCGATTTCAGAACCGCTCACAAATAGTCCGCCGCCAGCCGTCAGATATTCCTCTATTTTTTGCTGTTCCAATGGGTCAAAGGTGCGCGTTTCACTGGATTCCTCCCCTAAAATCCAGTCGACAAAGCCGTATTCGGTTATATGGGCAATCCCTTGTGCCACCAATTCATTGGAGCAGGATTCAATACCGTACCCGTTGGCTCCAATTGCTTTGGCGTGGGGAACCACAAAATTCAGGGTGTTGGTTTTCTTCTTTCGGTCGTACCCATTAACCACCAAAATAGTCGGGTGCGTTTCGGAGGGTGTGATGGCCAGAACTTCTCCCGGGTCTCCGGCAGAACCTGAGCTGTCCACGCCGGCCAGGCGAAAATACGTCGTCTGCCCCTGAACAAGATTTGAAATGTGAATGCTGGTATCTGTTGCGTCCTGAATAAACGAAAAAGATTTTCCGTCCGTGCTTTGGTACACCTTCACTTGCGCCAATTGAGGTAAACGAAGCCAGACAATTTCGGCCATTTGAGGCCCCAAACTGCGCACCAAAAAGGGCGGTGCCTGGACTAATAGTTCGTTAAACCGCCTTGGCGTGTACGTTCCCCAGGAAACCACACGGTGCACCACCTTGGTTGCACTTCCAGAGGCTTCGTACACAATGGGGCGCCCGTCAGCTGCACGGCGGTCGAACAGCCGAACGTGACTGTGGGGCTTGTTTAGAATATCCCCGCGCTTCAATTGAGAACGAGGGATTTCCACCGAATAATTGGGCAGTGTCCATGTAACCTGTCGCGAGATTTCCCAGCATTGGGAAACAAAGGCCGAACAATCGATACCGGTTGCCCAGGGCGGCACCGTCCCATAGTGATTGTAGTGGCACAAATGGCTTCCGGCTCCGTCTCCTGCGGCAAGGCGCTGCAGAAAACGCTCCACCGAATCTGTCCCCCCAAACGAATAGGCTTCGCCCCGTACCACTTCACCCGGGTAAAAATCGCAGCGCTGACAGCCACCCGCCGTGTAAGGGTGATTGACATTTGCCTGCGTGCAGGTCCATTGTACCTGAACAAATTTTTCCGCATTTTGAATAATTTCATCCCGAGTAATCGCACCCGCTTCAAAGGCCCAAAGGACGCTCCACAATAAGAATCCAAGTGCAAAAAAAATACTGATTTTTTTCATTAATCCCATTCCCATTTCACGACTTCAAATTTCTGCGGTTGAACGCTTAAAAAATAGACCGAGCCGTCGGCATCCACATATATCGGCTTGTGAACCTCAATAATATTTTTGTTGGGGATGTCAATGGAAGCTATTTTTTGCCCACCAGCCGAATATCGAATCACCCGAAAAAGAGACTCGCGAGGAGCGGGGAAAAGTTCTTCTAAAACGTAGAAATTTTTCTTTTTGTCCTCATTTAAAAATTGAATAGATCCCAATTCAAACTCGGGGTGAACCTGAATGTGGTTGATTTTTTCCCCCGATGCGTTCAGAATGTCTATTTCTCCACTCGTTTTTCCGAGCCAGCGGGTGACAAACCGCCTTGTGCTGTAGGGACTGGAAAAACCATGTTCCGGGACAGGATTTTTTTTCATTAAACTCGGTGCCTGTTTTAGATGTGTCAAATCCTCAGCGGATAAAACAAGCACAGTTTTTTGCTCGGATGTGGTCACGGCAAGCCCATTTTTTTCCAACTGAATTCCCTCCACCAATTCCAAATTGGGAGGAAGGGGAAACCGCCGGAGAACATTACCCGTTTCATTCATGACCACCATTTGACCCTCGTAGGGTGCTAACAGAATCAGTTCGTTTTTTTGATCCACCACCAAATCCATGGCCCGCAAAGGAATGGACAACGCCCGCACAAATTGTCCGCCAAAATTAAATTCTTGAACCCGGCTGTTAACAATGTCCAAAATCCACAGATGCTTATTCGCGTCCACGGTCATGGCTTCCGGCCCCACGCCTTCGGCTTCTTGCAAAAGGCCAAATTGACCGGGTGCACTCCCCCACGGTGTTTGTACGATGACCTTCTGGACATATCCTCCCCCCTTCGAACAAGAAACCGTCGATAGGACAAGCAAAGCCGAGAATCCTAACCATTTCAAATAGCGTACCATTGAATTCTCCATATTTAGAAGCACTGTTCATCAATTTTCACACAATTGAAATAAATAATAGGTAAAATTCGATTAAAAATCAAGCCAAATAGACAAATTCTCTTGCCTTTTCCTTTGGACTGATTTTTCTATCCTTTGCAAAATACTTGACCTTTTGGTTCAAATTATTTATTTTGATTGAAAAAAGATTAGCAAAATTTTGGAGGACGGATGAAATTTCACACCGAATATTTGTGGTTTAACACCCAAAAACATCGCGAGTACATTAATATTACACGTGATGTAGAAAAGGCCTTGCGAAAAAGCGGCATTCAGGAGGGTATGATTTTGGTTTCGGCCATGCACATTACTGCCGGAATTTACGTGAATGATGCGGAGGCGGGTTTGATTCAGGATATTGACGAGTGGCTGGAAAAATTGGCGCCTTTCCGCCCCGATTACCGCCACCATCGAACCGGGGAGACAAACGGAGATGCCCATTTAAAAAGTCTGCTCATTCACCACGAGGTTATTATTCCGGTTACTAACGGCAAATTGGATTTTGGGCCCTGGCAACAGGTCTATTACGCGGAATTTGACGGGCAACGGCGCAAGCGCGTGCTTATTAAAGTCATAGGAGAATAAGAAGCCTCTTAGCCAAAAACCAAAAAGCCGGGGAGAATAAATCTGCCCCGGCTCATTGGGTTGGTTGGGTTAGGGGAATTTTTATGTTCTTCCCTTTCGGGAAGTCAAATCAATTGAAAACAACGGCTTTTTTCCGGCAAAGACGAACTAAGTCAACACATTTAAAGGGTTTCACAAAAAAAGGGCGATCACCCCATTCCAAGAGAATCGGATACATTTCCGAATAATCAAACGCCGACGTAAAAATCAATTGACTGTCCGGCTGACGATATTGAATGTACTCAACAAGCGCTTGCCAATCTTTGAAAACCGGTTCGACGTCTAAAATAATCGAATCAAAAGGGGTTTGCTCAAGTAACTGTTCCGCCTCAAAATGGCTCCCCGCTTCCCAAACGTCGAATCCATGTTGACGAAGATCGATTGCCAATGAACGTCTGAAATTTGTTTCTTTGTCAATAAGTAGCAGCCTGCTTTTCACACGCCTTTCCCCGATTCAGAAATTGAGAAATAACATTGAGAGCTGCCACCTTTCATATACTGCCTTTTTCAACCACACCACACACCACACGTGATAAAGGAGGTTTTAAGGGGGGAATGATACTACCACAAACCCGTGGCAGCTCTCAATTTGCTTATATTATTTACAACTACCGTGCCATTTTTGTTGAAATCAAACCAAGAAAAAAAGCTTCCTATTTATTAAAGAGTTAGAACAATTCCTACGGAATGGGCATTCCCGGAGAACCAAATCACTCTTGCAATCTTTTCAGATTGCAAGCCCACAACGGTTCATTCTGAAACCTTCATTCCCTTTAACTTTTTGGGTGAAATACCGTACTCTTTGAGCCGCCGGTACAAGGTAGCCTTTGAGATTTCCAGAATTTCACAGGCTTTTTTCTGGTGCCAATTGGTTTCGCGTAGTACCTGAAGAATATAATCACGTTCACATTCTGCCAAGGAAAGCGACTTCTTGGAAATAGATGAAATCACTCTTGTATTCCGCCCTAAAACAGCTTCAGGCAGGTCTTCGGAAACAATTTTGGGGGGCGTGGCAAAAGTACAGGCGTATTCAATAGTGTTCTGCAATTCACGCACATTTCCCGGCCAGGAATACGTCAATAGAACATTCATTGCTTCAGGCGAAATAAATTTTATGGGCTTTTTAAATTTTTCCACATATTTTCGAACAAAATAATGTGCCAGAACAGGAATATCCTCTATTCTTTCACGCAAGGGAGGCAATACAATGGGGATAACATGAATTCGGTAAAAAAGGTCTTCTCGAAATCTACCCTCCCGAATGGCGTCTTGCAAATCGCGATTGGTAGCCGAAATGAGCCGCACATTGGCGTAGCGCACATTCGGGTCTCCTACGCGGCGCAGCTCTCCATTTTCCAGAAAACGGAGCAACCGAACCTGAACGGCCAATGTGGCCTCCCCTATTTCATCTAAAAACAGCGTTCCGTCGTTGGCCTGTTCTACCAAACCGATTTTGTCAGAAGAAGCGCCTGTAAAAGCCCCTTTGGCGTGGCCAAACAATTCGCTTTCCATGAGATTTTCTGGAATCGCCCCGCAATTCACCGGTACAAAGGGCCCCTCTTTACGGGTGCTCATCTGGTGAATCGCGGAGGCAATGAGTTCCTTTCCTGTACCGCTTTCGCCGCTGATAAACACTGTACTGTCGGTTGGCGCAATAGATTGAATCTGAGCGAGAATTTTCTTCATTTTGGCGCTGACCGTCACAATATTCTCAAAACCAACCTGCTGTTGCCGCGCCAATTCCAAATTTCGCAATCGTGTTTTGAGGCGTCTTTGATCCAACGCTTTTTGCAACCGAACCCGAAATTCATCTTCCCGAAAGGGCTTGGTGATGTAATCGCTGGCGCCTTCCTGCAGCGCTTCCACGGCATTTTCAATGGAACCGAAAGCCGTCATTACCAAAACTTCTACATCCGGTTTCAGGCTTTTCACTTCTCGAATCACCTGAATGCCGTCCATTTCGGGCAGCCGAACATCGGTAATGACCACATCGATTTCATTCGAGGCAACTCTTTTCAGCCCCTCTTCCCCGCTGGTTGCTTCTTCAACCGCGTATCCCTCCATTTCCAAAGTGAGCGCCAGACTTCTACGCAGATTTTTTTCGTCTTCAATGAGGAGAATTTTTTCCATTTGTCCTCAGTTCAATTCTGGTTACGGCGCAAAAACAGTCGAACGCGCGTGCCTTGGCCCGGCCGACTGATCACATTAATCTTGCCTCTGTGCTCGTCTACGATTCGTTTAACAATTGACAATCCCAGCCCGGTTCCCGAACTTCGCGTGGAATAAAAAGGCTTAAAAATATGTGGAAGTACATGGGCAGGAATTCCGGAACCATTGTCCTCTATTTCTACTAAAATGGTTCCCCCTTGTGTATTTTCATTCAGTCGAACCCAAATTTTACCGCCATTGTTCATGGCCACGGCCGCATTAAGAAAAAGATTCTCAAACACCTCCAACAATTGTTGCCGGTCTGCAAAAAGAAAAACAGAAGTCTCGGGAGATATTTCAAACGAAATATTTTTAAAGCGCTCGGTGTCTTTTAAAAGAACAGAAATTTCGGACCGAATAAGCTCGGACAAATTGATCTCTTCGAAAATGGGTTTTCGAGGACGTGCAAAGAGCAAAAAATCGTCTGTGATTTTTTTAATCCGTTCGGTTTCCTTGGACACAATTTCAATGAGTTCGTTGTAAACACCGGGAAATTCCATGTCCCGCCGCAGCACGCTAATGGAATTGGAAATGGCTCCCAGGGGGTTTCGAATTTCGTGGGCAATGGCAGCCGAAAGTTCCCCAAGCGCCGAAAGTCTTTCCGCCTCCAAAAGGCGATTTTGTGTTTGTTCCAATTGCTCGTAAGCAGCGCGTTGGTTGGCGTAGAGCCGGGCGTTTAGAACGGCAATCGCCGCTTGATTGGCCAGGGTTTGCGCAAATTCAATTTCGTCCGGGCGATAGCGACGGCCAAATGTGTACTGATTGACGTGCAAAATCCCCAAGACGCCTTCCGGCCCGATCATGGGGACATCCAAAATGGACACCAAGCCAACCGATTTGTGAAAATCCCGTATGTGCTTTGAAAGATTCGGCTCGGTTCGAATATCCGGAATGTACACGGGCTGCCGTTGTTGGACGGCTCGAAAAGAAATTTCCAAAATCTTAAACGGAATGGCCTCACCAATTTCCCCGAGACGAAAGGCGATTTCCGACGCGCGCTGGGCGACCAATCGCAACCCTTTCCCGTCTTCGGACAGGAGACTGATCGCACAGCTATTACTGTCCAGACGATCAGCGATTAATTTCAAAATGGTTTGCAGGACCTGTTCCAAATCGGAAGTGGAAAGCAATTGGCGGCTAAGGGAAAGAATATCCTGCAAATTTTCCATTTTTCGCTGCAATTCTTTCGAGTAACGGTCGGGCAAAGTGAACACATCGGAAGAGACCAACTGAAATAAAAAAACTGTCCCCGAATCGTTCCCAAAGGAATGCCATGAAGCCCAATAGCGAGCCGCTTTTTCACCGTTCAGCCGAACAGGAAACCATTCTTTTTCGGCATGATCGGACAACCGACCGGCTTCCCCCAATACCCACCTGGACAAGGGCTCTCCAATCATTTTTTCAGGGGGAATGGCCAGAAGCTTGCCGGCACGTTTATTGGCCTGCAAAACAACGAACTCTTTGCTCAAAAGAAAAAGTCCGTTTTCACAGAGGTCAAAAAGTCGCTGGTACAAAGTAAAATTCGGCACATTTTGGGACATGACTCATCCACATTTAAGCCAGGGGCATTGTCCTGCCCGTTTGCTGCCAGACAAAAACAACGTCTTTCAAAATCAGGCTGAACAAATAGTTGCATTTCGATCGGCTGCCACCGTTTCCCTAAATTTTCGTAACCAATTTAAAATAAAATCGGTTAAGTTTCAAGTAAATATTCAAACCAATTTGACTCCCAACCGGCTTATTTTATTTCTGTTCAGGAATTGTTAGATTTTTTTAAGGGAACAAAAAAACTTGATTTTTACACGATTTTTTCTATATTTGAGTGAAAAATAGAGAAGTGCCTTTGGCGGCACGCGCATTTTGTGGATTTCGCGGAAAATTTTTGTCATCGGACACCGTATCTTTTTCATAAAGGAACCCGTTCCGTGCAAAAAAAAATAGCTCCGGTAATATTCTTAAGTCTTTTGGGTCTGCTAAATTTGGCGGCGGGTGCTCCCAAACGCCCAATGACTTTTCGGGACATTTTCAAATTTAAGCGGCTGTCCTCCCTTGCCTGGTCGCCCGATGCCAAACAAGTTTTATTTCAAGCTTCCGTATCGGATTGGAGTCAGAATAAGCGGGTCTCCCATATTTTTCTCGCAACACTTTCGGGGAAAAATTTCCGCCAATTGACCTTTTCAAATGCCGGAGAACGTTCTCCGCGCTGGTCTCCCGACGGCCAAACCATTGCTTTTCTAAGCGCGCGAAATGGCTCCTCCCAAATTTTCTTTCTACCAGCCTGCGGCGGCGAGGCCGTGCAAATGACGCACCACAACCCGGGACTTTCGCAATACACGTGGAGCCGAGACGGCCGATCGCTGTACTTTCTGGCAGCAGACAGTTTGACGAGCGAGGAAAAAAAGGCCCAGTACGCGCGAGGGAACGCCTATTACGTGGATCACAAACGTAAAAACGTTCATTTGTGGAGATTTGACCTCGCGACTCGAAAAGACTCCTTGCTCATTAACGGAGATTTTTCCATTCGCTCCTTTGCCATTTCGCCGAACGGCAAACAAATTGCATTTATTGCTGCGCCTTCTGCGCTTCGCGATGAAGACATTCACAATGAAATTTACCTCTTCGATTTCACATCGCATTCTCTCCGGCAACTCACGCACAACGGCGCCATTGAGCGCTCGGTGTACTGGGAACCGGAAGGCAAAAATCTGCTCTTTATTTCGGATTCCAACGAAAAATTGGAGACCTACTACCAGGAATCCATTTTTCGTCTTAATTTGGCCACGGGCAAAATCGTCGATCTCCTGCCCAGCTTTCCCTATCAGGTGTACAGCCTCTTTTTCGGCGGAAAGAAAAAGTCTACGCTCTATTTTACCGCCAACACAGGGACAAACGTTCAGCTTTTTCGCCTAAATCGACGGAACGGCCGGTGGAAACAACTCACCCACCACGTGGGCGTTCTTTCCGGTTTGCGCTACAAGGCGTCGCTTGACCGCCTTGCTTTTGTGTTTACCGATCCGCAAAATCCACCCGAAATCTACACCACTTCTCTTCGAAAATGGAACCCCCTACGCGTGACGCACGTAAATGCCATTGCCGACAGTTTGTTGCTTCCTCAGTACACTACTATTCATTGGAAAAGTTCGGATGGGTGGCGTGCAGAGGGAATCCTGATTAAACCCCTCCACTACGATTCGACGCGCGCGTATCCGCTGATTACGCAAATTCATGGCGGGCCTGAGTCTTCCGTTAAAAACACCCTTTCCTTTAGTTTTGGCTACTACCCGGGCGTGTGGGCGGCACACGGCTACCTTATTTTTCAACCCAACTACCGCGGTAGTACGGGCTACGGCGATTCCTGCATGCGAGCCATTATCGGCCATTATTTTGAGAAAGATTGGGACGACATCCTCTCGGGCGTGAATTTTCTCGTCAGCAAAGGTTGGGCGCACAAAGATAGTTTGGGCATTATGGGGTGGAGCGCCGGAGGGCACGAAACCAATTGGACCGTCACGCACACTCATTTGTTTAAAGCGGCTTCTTCCGGCGCGGGTGGAGCCGATTGGCTCTCCTTTTACGCACAGACCGACATGCACTACATTCGGGAAATCTGGTTTGCCGGTAGTCCGTACGACAACCCATTTTTCTGGCTGAAAAAATCCGCTGTCTTGTATGTCAAAAATGCCCGGACGCCCACCCTGATCTTTTGCGGTGAAAAGGACCGTCGCGTCCCCTTTCCGCAAAGTTTGGAAATGTACCGCGGCTTGAAGCGCAACGGCTGCCCGGTGGAAATGGTGGCTTTCCCCGGTTCCGGACACGGCCCTCACGATCTCAGACAGCAGCTTTTTAAAATGGAGAAGGAATTTTCCTGGTTTGAAAAATACATTCGAAATCGTCACGTTAATATCCAAATGCTCCACTAAGAACGGGGCATCTGAACATTAAGGAGGTACTATGAGACTGATTACGCGGCTTTTCGGGCGCTCGCCGTTTGGCCCTCTGCAGGAACACATGACCATTGTTCGGGAATGTGCGCATAAAATACCCGATCTCTTTGAGGCACTGAAAAAAAATGACCGCGCGCAATTTGACCAAATCGTTGCCGAAATTTCTTCTCTGGAGCACAAGGCTGACGAGAAGAAAAACGACATCCGAAGCCACTTGCCGAAAACAACCTTTTTGCCGGTCGCACGGGAAGATTTGTTGGACATTCTTTCTATTCAGGACAGCATTGCAGATGTTGCCGAAGACGCCTCCACCCTTCTCAGCATGAAGCCAATACCGTTCCCCAAAGAATTGGAACCGGAATTCAACGACTTCATGGCCAAAGTCATTCAAACCGTCGACAAGGCCTGGGAAGTGTTGGACCAAATTGATGAATTGGTTGAATTCACTTTTGGCGGGCCGGAAGCCAACAAAGTGCACGCCATTATTGACCAGGTTTGCTATTTGGAGCACGAAGGG
Source organism: uncultured Deferribacteres bacterium (assembly GCA_964579725.1). GTDB lineage: Bacteria > Zhuqueibacterota > JdFR-76 > JdFR-76 > BMS3Abin05 > CAZOHG01. Next base: position 20,504 of record CAZOHG010000014.1, on the reverse strand, counting down.
GATATCTCTCAAATGAAGATGCTTCGAAAGTTCTTGAATATTGAAAACAAATTCTCAAAGGGTGAATTTTTCATCTTAATGAAATCCTTTGAGAAGGTGGCAAACGTGGCTAATTACGCGGAAAAACTGAGCAACCGTATTCGGACCCTTCTTCTAACGGACTAAAGCAGGGAGAATTCCATTGGAATTGTCACTTATTTTGATTATTTCCTTGGCGGCTGGACTTTACATGGCCATGAATATTGGCGGCAACGACGTGGCCAATGCCATGGGAACCTCGGTAGGTTCCAAGGCTCTTACCTTTAAACAGGCGGTGCTTGTGGCCGCTATTTTTGAGTTTTCCGGCTCTGTGCTTGTGGGCTCACATGTAACCAATACAATACGAAAGGGGATCGTGGATCCCATGAGTTTTTCGGCTTCGCCCGAGTTACTCATTTTAGGCATGTTGGCAGCGCTTTTGTCCGCTGCCTTTTTTTTGCAAATTGCAACAGCTTTGGGTCTCCCTGTTTCCACAACCCATTCCATTGTCGGCGCAGTAGTCGGCTTTTCAATTGTCGCACGGGGTATTTTTTCCGTAGATTGGATGAAATTTCTACAAATTTTTCTGAGCTGGGTCATTTCTCCCCTTTTGGGTGCTGCCATTGCCTTTTTCGCATTTATTTTGATTCGCCGAAAAATACTGGACACGGATTCTCCGGGAAGGGAGGCAAAAAAATTTGCTCCCCTGTTGGTTTTTCTCGTTATTATTATCTTGGTTCTTTCTTTTATTTACAAAGGATTAAAAAACCTACACTTAAATCTTTCCTTTTTTGAAGCCCTTTTTTATTCCGCGCTGGTTGGACTGGTACTTGCAGCTTTGGTTGCACTTTTTTTAAAGAAAAAACAATTTGACGAGTCTAATCAGGTTGTTTACGTTGAAAAGATTTTTGCCTACCTCCAAATCATGACGGCTTGTTACGTGGCGTTCGCTCACGGTGCCAACGATGTGGCAAACGCCATTGGGCCTCTCGCGGCCATTGTTTCGATTATTAAAACCCATTCCGTGGTCATGAAAGTCAGTGTGCCGATTTGGATTTTGGCTTTCGGCGGAGGCGGTATTGTGTTGGGGCTCGCACTTTTCGGAATGAATGTGATTAAAACAGTGGGTGGTAAAATTACGGAAATTACTCCCTCGCGCGGTTTTTCCGCAGAATTTGCAACGGCCACCACGGTTTTGGTTTTTTCGCGGCTGGGCGTCCCCATTTCTACTACACACACACTGGTGGGAGCCGTAATCGGTGTGGGGTTTGCCCGCGGTATTAGCTCCTTAAATATGCTGGTTATTCGCGACATTGTGGCCTCCTGGTTCATTACACTTCCCGCTACGGCTGTTCTTTCCATGGGTATTTTTGAAATTCTACGTCTCATTTTTTAATACACCTTTTCCCTTGCAACGGATTTTAAAAATCGCTAAATTTAAGTGGAGTGATTTTTTCTCCTCAGCCGCCTTTTATTGGAACTTTTTTCTCTAACCAGGGTGAGAAAATTGTTTGTTTTTTCTAATTTTCGCTGAATGGCTGGGGGGTAGATTTACGACACCTCAGAAATCTCTTTTTACCTGGGTTAGGGTAAACAGACGGAACGGAGGGCACAATCATGCGCAAAATTCTTTTTCCACTTCTCCTTTTTTTCCTTTTCCTGCCTGTCAGCGCTCGCTCACAAACCTTCGGCCAAAACAAGGTTCGGCACCACCTGGATTGGAAGGTTCTTGAAACCCCGCATTTTCACATTCATTTTTACGGTCGCCGCAATTATCTCATTGATTTCGTGGCAGACGTAGCCGAATCGTCCTACGCTTCTCTACAGCGTGATTTGGATTACAAAATCGCCACGCCTATTCCCATTGTTTTCTACAAATCACACGCGGATTTTGAGGAGACGACCGTTTCCCCGGAAATCGAGCCGGAATCAACCGGTGGGTTCACCGAAATGCTCCGTGACCGCGTCGTCCTCCCTTACGAGGGTTCATGGGAACAACTACGCCACGTTATTCACCATGAATTGACGCATGCCGTTACGCGGCAATTTTTTTACGGAGGAGGGGTAGGCGCGGCTTTTTCCGGAATGTCCCGTTTGCAGCAGCCGCTTTGGTTTGCAGAAGGTCTGGCCGAATACGAATCCCTGGGCTGGGATGCCGAAACAGCCATGTACGTGCGCGACGCTATTATTTACAATTATTTGCCCCCAATTCCGGAAATGGGAGGGTACATGGTTTACAAGGGGGGGCAGTCTCTTTACAATTTTATCGAAGACCGCTACGGACGGGAAAAAATCAAGGAAATCCTCTGGAAAGTCAATACCACACGTAATGTTCAAAAGGGATTCGAAGAAGCCTTGAACCAGCCGCTTTCCAACCTAAGCGACCAATGGCACAAATACGAGGAAAATCTTTGGTGGCCCGAAATTGCCAAACGGACGGAAACGCCGCGGTACGCTCAAAAATTGAGCGACCACTTAAAGTGGCAAAATGCCATTAACAACAGTCCGTCGCTTTCCCCAAACGGGGAACAAATTGCTTTCCTCTCAAACAAGGGTTACTATTTTGACATATTTTTGATGTCCACTACAGACGGAAAGATCATTAAAAAATTGGTGAGCGGGCAACGCAACAAAGAATTGGAAGAAATGCATTTTCTTCGCCCCGGAATTGCCTGGTCTCCCGATGGCAAAAAAATTGCTTTTGCCGCAAAAGGGAATTACCGAGATTTGCTGTACATTTTGAATGTCAAAAAGCGGAAGATTATCCGGAAACTGGATTTTCATTTGGACGGACTTTTTTCCCCAGCCTGGTCGCCAAATGGAAAAATGATCGCCTTTTCGGGATTCAAAGACGGGCAAAGCGATATTTACATCTACAATTTGCAATCCAAAGAACTCACAAAAGCAACCAATGACATTTTCAGTGACTCGTCCCCCAATTGGGCCCCGGACAGCAAAAGAATTGCCTTTGTTTCGGATCGACAGGGCTACGTGTACCCCAACCACAAACCTCCGGCTGTTTTTAAGATCCAGAGCTTTAACTACCGATTTACGGATATTTACATTGTCAGCGTGGACGGGTTGCACATGACCCGCGTGACTGCTACCCCTTTCGCCAATGAAAAATCCCCGGCCTGGTCCCAGGATGGGAAAAGTCTCGCTTTTGTGTCCGATCGAAACGGAGTGAGCAATATTTACCTGAAGGATTTCCAAAAGGACACCACTTGGGCAATGTCCGATCTTCTAACTGGTGCTGACCAGCTCAGCTGGATTTCCGGTCTGCACCGTCTGGCTTTTACCTCCTACAACCACGGGGGCTATGACATCTATTTGAAACGGGATTTTTTGGCCGAAAAGGGACAGCATCTCTCGCCCGCCCCGATTCCGACCAACCGTAAAATTCATCGGAAAGTTAGTCCCGAGTCGGTGAACAAGAATCTCACATTTACGCGTCCTGGCACGGCTCATTTTGAAGATGCCTTTCGTTCCTTTGTTTTTGACGAAAGCTTTCGCGACGGCCACGTACCGGTTTGGCAGGCTCCCCGGCCAGAAAAGAAATCGCCTAAGAATTTTAAAAAGGAAGTAAAACCTTACCATATTCGGTTTTTGCCCGACATGGTGAATGCCAATGCCGGGTACGATCAATGGTTCGGTTTGCAGGGATTAACGCAGTTGGCTTTTTCCGATTTGCTCGGCGGGCACCAAATCCAATTAATGGCAAACCTGCTGTATTCCATTGGAAACAGCACGTTTTTCCTCAACTACAATTACTTGCCGCGGCGCGTCCAGAGTTCCGTTGGCCTTTTTCACTACCCCTATTTCATTTGGACAGCTTTTGGACTTTATCGATTTCGAAATTACGGTCTGACTGCTAACATTATGTACCCGTTTAGCCGGTTCGAACGGGTAGAATTGGGGGTGAATTTTCTGAATATTAATCTTGAAAACATCGATTACCCGCAGTTTTTTCCATCCTACACGCGGCGTAGTCTGATTTTTCGACTGTCCCACGTGACGGACAATGCTCTCTGGGGGCCAGTGGGGCCCATTGCAGGCGGGCGCACCAACCTTTCCCTTGAGGCTTCTCCCCCAATTACTTCGTCCAGCATTCAAACCTACGCCGTCACAGGGGATTTCAGAAAATATTTTCTCCTCGGCAAAACCCAAACCCTGGCCACGCGCTTTTCATTTGGACAAAGTTGGGGCCGTGACAAGCAGCACTTTTTTATGGGCGGGATGCAAAATTGGATTAACGGCAATTTTTACCAAACCATTCCCTATCGTTCCATTACGGATTATTATTTCAGCCATTTTGTTACCCCGTTGCGTGGTTACAATTTTTACAGTCACGTGGGAACGGGATTTGCGCTGGTCAATCTGGAATACCGTTTTCCGTTTATTCACTATCTTGTTTTCGGATTTCCGGCAACGTGGGGTTTCTCCGGTATTCGGGGCGTTGCCTTCACCGATATTGGCGGCACCTGGTACGACATAAAAAGTTTTCGCGGAACTGCGAAAAATTCCGCTGGCAAAACACAATTGCGGGACATTGCCCTGGGCTACGGTGTGGGCATGCGTTTTTACCTCGCCTATTTTTTAATGCGATTTGACATTGGCTGGAACACCAATTTTGTGCACCGCGGCGGGCCCATTTATTACTGGTCGATCGGCACAAATTTTTAAAACCAAATGATTTGGGAGAATTGAAATGAAATTCTCATGGCGGTTACATCTTCTTATTTTTTGGATCCTTGTCTTTTCTCAAACAAGTTTTGCTCAACATTTCTACCACAGGAAAAATCGGGTGGAGTTCTTTTACACATTCTACAATCTGCCTTCCACTGTACCCGGCCAAAACGAGCTACTGACTTTTTTTGAAATTCCCTACGCCACGCTTCTCTTTGAAAAACAAGCACACACCTTTTTTGCTTCGGCGGTCTGGACGATTACGGTCGAAAATCAGGACGAACAAACCGTCTTTTCTCGGGACATTGTGGACACCGCCCGTGTGGATTCCTTTCAAATGACCTTGAGTCAGAAAAAATTCTTTTCGCATTTCGAGAAAATTCTCCTGAAACCGGGCAAATATAGGCTCAAAATTCGGCTGTTCGACCGGATTTCCGAAAGTCCTGCTTTGCGTTCGGAAGAATTTAAATCGCCCGATTATATTGGCAAAGCACCCGCATTTGGCGACATTCTTTTTCTGAAATCCGCAACAGACACGACTCTCGGTACCGCTAATCTGCTGCCTTTTTTCAGGCCCCAGGACCTGGATTCCGTTTCATTTTTCACACGAATCGTCTGCAAAAGGGATCGTCCTCATGCCATTTTGAAAATTGAAATTAAATCTTTGAACAATCAGGTGGTCTATTCGGAAAAACGTCCCCTTTCTCTTGTCAGAGGTATTCATTCTGTTCATCAGATTTTGCCGTTGAAAAAATTGTCAGCGGGTCATTATTTTGTGAAACTTTCGCTGGTGGGAACCAGGGCAAATCGAACCTCTCGCCCAATCTGGATTCGGAGAAAAATTTCAAAATTGGCAAAGGAATCCACGCTAATAGATATCATCGATCCCATGCAATATGTCATGCGCACCGAAGAGTGGCATCGCCTTAAAAAAGCCCCACCTGCAGAGCAAAAACAACTTTTTAAGCAATTTTGGGCCAAACGCAATCCCCTGCCCAATTCCGACACCAATCCCTTGCTAAAAGAATTCTACCGTCGCGTAGAATACGCTAATGAGCATTTTTCCAATAATTTGGAACAAGGCTGGAGAACCGATTTGGGGCGCATTTACATCATTTACGGCCCTCCGGACGACATCTACCGGAACGAAGGCGACATGTTTAGCGACCAACCTCCGTACATTATTTGGACATATTACAATTTGCGTTTGCGATTTGTTTTTGTGGATGAAAACAACACGGGCGACTACCATTTGATTTCACAGGAAAGCTATTAGTCCAAAATTTCAGGTGGTTCTATTGGGACTCTTCTTGACTGAAAGACAACCGGGTTTATGTTTAAAATCGTGAGAAAAAATCGGTACATTTCACATTTAAATGGAAAGGGCGGTTCAAAGACCGCCCTTTTCACTGGTTACAAAGCTCAATACACGCCGATGTAATCTTTCCCGGTTCCAATCAATTTCTTGCCCGGTTCCCATCCCGCCGGAGCGGCTTTTCCGGGATGCTTGGCAATGGTTTGAAGAGCCTTGATTTGTCGAATTAATTCATTCACATTCCGGCCCAGGGGCGGGGTCAGCACTTCCACAGCCTTCACCACACCGTCCGGCGAAATAATAAACCGTGCTCGGTAGGCCATGCCTGTTTTGGCATTGTAAACACCGTACGCACGTGCCACCGCACCGGAATGGTCTGCTGCCATCGGATAGTCCACCTTTTTAATGGAAGGCGATGTCTTTTTCCACATCCAGTGCGAAAATTGCGTGTCGGTACTAATGGCAATGACCTCCACATTCATGGCCTTTAACTCTTTGTATTTGGCTGCAACTGCAGCAAGTTCGGTGGGTCAGACGAAGGTAAAGTCACCGGGATAGAAGCACACAACCCGCCATTTTCCGGCGTAATCGGACAACTTAATGGTTTTAATGTCGTGCCCGACTACGGCAGGCAAACTGAAATTAATGGCCGAATCGCCTGGAAGCAACAGGCGGTGCCCCTGTTTTGCCATTTGCATTCCTGACATGTGGGGCATTTTCATTTCCATTTTGACGCCCTTTTTGGCTTTCTGCGGACTCGCGCCGCAGGGGCCCAACACCTGCGCCGTACCCGTTCCTACCAGCACAAGCGTTAGGGCGACTGCCCAAAGGACGGTTCGCCAGCGTTTCATCATTGCGTCACCTCCTTTTGATTTTGGATTTGAAACATTTGAAAGCAAAATGGCAAACAGAAATCGTCCGTTTGCCATTTTACATTGAGTAAGAGATTTTTCTTAAAAGGCGTTTTCCGGTTTCCACTGTTCCCAGATTTTGCCTGCAATCGCAATACCCGGTTTCAGCGTTGGTTTACCGGGCGTCCACCCGGACGGTGTCACTTCACCGGTTTTCCGAACGTGCTGGTAAGCCTTCAACTGACGAATCAATTCGCTCACATTTCGGCCAACCGGCGGTGTGAGGACTTCCATGGCTTGGATCACCCCGTCGGGATCAATAATAAATCGCCCCCGAATGTCCACGCCACCATCCTCGCTGTACACGCCGTATTCGCGCCCTATTTTTCCGTTGGGATCCGATAACATGGGGTAAGGAATTTCTGGCACCATTTTGCTTAATTCGGTTTCATGCCAGACTTTGTGGGAAAAAACACTGTCCACACTGACAGAAAGGACTTCCGCTCCTAATGCGGAAATTTCATCGTACTTGGCGGCAACTGCCGACAATTCGGTGGGTCAGACAAAGGTAAAATCACCCGGGTAAAAACAAAGGACTACCCATTTCCCGCGGTAGTCAGACAACTTGACTTCTTTGATCTCGCCTTTGTAAAAGGCGCTCGCCGTGAAGTCAGGTGCCTCTTTTCCTACTTGTGCAGGCATTGTACTCCTCCTTGCTGGTTTGGGGTTTAAGAGACCAATTAATCTTAAGAATCGCTATTAATATAAAAATTAATTTGGTCAAATTCAAGTTCTTTTTGAGAGAAATTCAAAGGGGGAAATTTTTGAGCGGGATTTTGCACGCGGATTGAATGGCTTTAATCAGCAAATTCCAAATTTTCCCGCTTTCATTGCATTCGCCACAAAAAGAACAAGAGCGAACTGTTGGGAAAATCCGTTTCAATGGAATGGGGTTCCGAAGAGTCATCCGAAAACGGGAGCCTTTTTGTAGGCGATTTTATTTTTCCAGCCCGTATTTTTTCATATAGCGCCAGAGCGTTACCCGACTGATTCCCAATCGCGCAGCCGCCTTCTGCCGATTCCACCGCACTTCCTCCAGAACCTTCAACACTTCATCGGAATATGAAGGTTTTTTATTGATTTCGGCGATGCTACGCCGGCATTCGCAACTGCGAATAGAAAAAGGTAAATTCTCTTCTTCAATTACCGAGCCTTTGGCCATATTGAATGCGTATTCGATTGCATTTTCCAACTCGCGGATATTGCCGGGGTACTCGTACAGCATGAGAATGTCCATGGCAGTGGTGGAAATGTCATGAATCTCTTTGCCCGTCAACAAGCGGTATTTTTCCAAAAAGCGCTCAATTAAATACGGAATGTCGTCTTTGCGTTCTCGCAACGGCGGTACGTGAATGGGAATGACGTTTAAGCGGTAAAATAGGTCCTGTCGAAATCGACCGTCTGCAATAGCTTCTTCAAGGTTCCTATTGGTTGCAGCAATGACCCGGACGTCCACGTGAATGGTTTTTACGCCGCCTACACGTTCAAATTCGTGTTCCTGCAACACTCGAAGCAATTTTAATTGGATTTTCGGAGAAGCATCCCCAATTTCATCCAAAAAGAGGGTCCCCCCGTCGGCCAATTCAAAACGCCCCGGCTTGTCGTAGCGAGCATCTGTAAACGCTCCTTTTACGTGACCAAAAAGTTCGCTTTCCAAAAGGCCTTCTGAGAAAACGCTGCAATTGACTTTAATAAACGGCTTATTCCGGCGATTGCTGCGCCTTTGAATAGCGTTGGCAATCATTTCTTTGCCCGTTCCACTTTCGCCTGTAATGAGCACCGTGGAGCGGCTGTCAGCAATGTCTTCAACGAGATCAAAAATTTCTTGCATGGATTTGGATCGCCCCACCATCCCTTCAAACAGGCTCTTGCCTTTCATGTGGTTGACCAATTGTTTCAATGTGGAAATATCGTGAAAAGAAACAATTCCGCCAATGGGGTGATCGTACAAATCCTTCAAAACGGACGTGTTCGCACTAATGGTGTGCTTCTTGCCGTTTTTGTCCAGGATCTCCAATTCGTATCGAAAAATCTGGTGGTCTTTCTCCAAAGTGAGCGCCAACGGACAACCCTCGCTGCACTTGTTGGAACGCAAAATATCTTTGCAGAATTTGCCGACAACCTCTTCTTCTTTAAAACCAGTAATTTCTTGGGCGGCTCGATTAAACGACGTGACCCTCCAAGATTGATCGATTGTAAACACGCCGTCCGCAATACTGTTAATAATGGCCGAAAACTCTTCCTTGGCATTAATACAATGAGTTTGTGAGCGGGTTTCGCGCGGCAGTCGAACAACGTAAATAATTGCGCCGGACAACCGGCCTTTTTCGTCAAAAATAGGCAGCTCGTTTAAGATGAGCTCGTTGTCTTTACCCCCATTCAGTCGAAAAGTGACGGGACAAAGGTGCAAAATATTGACGGGGTCTTTGCCGCGCTCCAAAATACAATCTTTTGGGCGCCGACAATCCAAAATTTCGTCGCAATTTTGGCCAACCGCCTCCGAGGATTTCAGTCTTAGAAGCGATTCCATTTGGGGTGACCAGGTTAGGATTTCCCCTTTGGTGTCCACAGTGAACATGGGCACCGGAGGCTGGACTTTTTCTATTTTTGTTCGGGGCATTTTCAAACGCCTCACTTCTTTATTTCGCTCGAAATTACGAGTCCGTTTTTGCCAGCCCGTACGCCTCGCGGAGAATTTTCATCGGATGAAAAACTTCCTGCCCCGTTCCCTGTTTAATTTGCACGTTGCAGGTTCCACAACCGGTGGTAATCCAATCAGGTTCGGCCGACCGGATATTTCGAAACAGCGCATTTCCGATTCGCAAAGAAAGATCGAAATTCTGCTTTTTGAACCCAAACGTTCCTGCCATTCCACAGCAGGTATCTTCAATTTCAACAACTTCCACACCCGGGATGAGCCGAAGCAACTCAATGGGTTCCCGCGAAATATTCTGCGCCTTCAAATGACACGGATTGTGGTAAACAATCCGTTTGTGAAGAGGGTGGAAATCGGTATTTAGTTCCCCCGCCTCATGCAATTTCCACAAATATTCATGAATATCGTAGGTGTGCTTGGAAACAAGTTCGGCGTCCGACGTGTGCAAAATTTCCGGCCAATCCCGTTTGATGGCCAACCCGGGACTGGCTGAACTGGCGACAATGTCGTATCCTTGTTCAATGTAGTACTTCATAATGCGAATATTGTACTCGGCATCCTTTTTTACCGATTCTCGATCGCCCAACGTAATTTTGGCCACCCCGCTTCCCTTGAATTTGGGAATGACCACCGACACATTGTTTTTCTCCAAAACCTGTACCGTTGCAATGGCCTCACCATCTACGTCGTTGAAATTAGCGTAGCATCCGGCAAAATAAACAACCTTGCGTTTGCCTTGAATCGATTGGTGCTTTTTGGCCCACCGATCAAAGCTGGGACGGACAAAAACGGGAAATTCACGTTTGGGATGAATGCCAACGGTGGCATCCATGAGTGTCCGCGTTACCGGTATTTTCAAAATCGTATTGGAAATTGGCGCTAACAGGCTGTTTATTTTAGAATTCAAGTAAGCATTTTCAAGAACCCTATTTTGAAAGGATTGGCCTTTGTGCTCCACGTAATAAGTGCGGGCTTCAATGGCAATGCGGGGAATATCCACGTTGGTGGGGCATTCGGTGAGGCAAAGCTTGCAATTGTAACACATGTCCATCACGCGTTTTACATCGTCGTCTAACAAGTAGGCGGGGTCTATTTTTCCCGAAATGACATGTCGCAGCACATTGGCTTTGGAACGGGCCGTGGCCGCTTCCTCCTTCAATTCCAAAGCCATTGGACAATAAGACCAACAGGTTCCGCAGCCGTGGCATTTTTCAATTTCTTCCTGTAAATCGGGTCGATCGAAAAATGTGTTCGTTTTCACGCGCCGGTAATCTTTTCCGTAGCGAAGATTTTCGTCCATTTGAAATTTCAAAGGTCCCGCAATTTTCCCGGGATTCAAAATATTCTGGGGGTCGCAAATGGCCTTGACTTCTTCAAACAGGTCGTAGACTGGTCCCCACAAATCCTTTAGGAAAGGCGATCGAACCAGCCCGTCGCCGTGCTCTCCCGAAATTGTTCCTCCCAAAGAAATCCCCAGTTGAGCCACGTCTTCGGCCAGACCTCGCAGCCGCTTCAAATCCTCAGGGTCTTTTAAATCCAGCAGCGGATTGACGTGAATGTTTCCGTTTCCGGCATGGCCGTAATTAATGGCAACGACGCCGTATTTGTCGAAAATTTTGTACAACCCCCTCAAATATTCAGGAATCTTAGCGGGGTCAACGGCCACGTCGTCAATAAAATTTTGCGGGCGCCGGCGCCCCTTCACTTTGTTAATAAGCGACCAGGCGGAACTCCGAACAGCCCAAAGACGAGCCTGCTCAGCGGGATCAAATGCTTTTTCGGCACCGAACGCCAATTTGGACCCCTGCAACAGCTCTTTTTCCTGTGTTTCGATCTGCTCGCGCACCCGAGCCAAATCGTCGTCTTCGAACTCAATAAGAAGAGCAGCCTCCAAATTTCGGGGTAAAATTTCATCGAATTTGGGGTCGTTTTCACGAACAAAATCGAAAAAGTAACGATCCATGATTTCCAGGGCGCTGGGCTTGTGTTTTAAAATCTGAACCAAAGCCTCCCCCGCTTTGTCGAGACTGTCAAAATAGGCCAAGAGAGCCGCTCGTTCTTTCGGCAACGGCACTATTTTCAGCGTCATTTCCGTGACAACCCCCAAAGTACCTTCGGAACCCACAAAAAGTTTTCCCAAATTGTAGTTTTTTCCGTCGAAGGTTTCTTTCAAATTGTACCCGCTGGCATTTTTCGAAACGTGCGGCGTGTGCCGCTCAATTTGCTTTTTATTCTGCCTAACCAGCGTGAACACTTTTTGAAAAACATCGTCGGCAAAACTGTTTTGAGGATAAAGGGGTTCCGCATTTCCTTTGTTCACCGGTACATTTCCGGTTTGAATGAGCTCACCGTTGGAAAGCACTACTTCCAGGCTTTCGATGTAATCCTTGGTTGTGCCGTATTTAACCGAATGCGCACCGCCGGAATTGTTGGCCACCATTCCTCCCAGGGTACAAAACTTTCCACTGGACGGATCAGGCGGAAAAAACATTTGGTACGGTTTAAGTGCTTCCAATAATCGGCCGAAAATGGCCCCCGGCTGCACACGAACGGTTCTTTCCTCGATGTTTATGTCCAAAATTCGATTCATGTATTTGGCGAAATCCAGAATAATTCCGGCGCCGACTGCCTGCCCGGCCAAACTGGAGCCGGCTCCACGCGGCGTAACCGGAATATTGTGATCGTGAGCGTATTTTACGACTTCAATGACGTCATTTTTGTCCTTGGGAGACACCACCCCCAGCGGCTTTATTTCGTACATACAAGCCGCCGTGCTGAATAAAATTCGTGAGACGTTGTCAAATCGAACGTCTCCGGAAACCCGCTTTTTCAAATCTGCTTCAATCTTTTTTGCGTCCAACATCTGTGTTCCTCATTTTTCAGATTTTTTCTTGTTCACTTCGTCCAATCGTTTCGCCAACGCTCAACTGGATGTTTTCCCTGATTTAGTCGGTTTTACCCTCTGCTTTTTCGATTGTCGGTTTTTCAGTTTTTCAAGACCCCACTGGGCGTGTTCCCGAACAAGGGGATCGTCGCTTTCGGCCATTTCCGCCAGCGCCGACTTGAATTCTTTTTGGCCCGAATTGCCCATTGCCACAGCTACGTTGCGAAGTAAACCCCGTTGTTTGGTTCGCTTTAATGGACTCTTCTTAAAGCGACCTGGAAATTCATCCCGCACCCATTTGTAGAAATCGCCCAAATCCGGGTGGTAAAACCCTTCCCTGGGTAAATAGGCGTCTTCTCGGGTTTGCGGCGCCCGGCGATTCCACGGGCACACGTCCTGACAAATGTCACAGCCAAAAATGTTCGTACCAATTGCGTCGCGCAAATTTTCCGGGATTGCTGTTTTCAGCTCAATTGTCAGGTACGAAATACATTTTCTGGCATCCAAAACACCGGGCTCCACTAAAGCTTTTGTGGGACAGCTTTCCAAACAGCGCGTGCACGTACCACAGCGCTCGGCGGCCGGCTTGTCCGTTTGCAGGGGCAAATTTAAAAAGATTTCCCCCAGAAAAAAATAGGAGCCCACTTTTTGATTAATGAAACAAGTATTTTTCCCGAACCAACCAAGTCCTGCGTACCGCGCCCAAATTCGATCGCGTGTGGGACCGGTGTCGACATAAAACCGGTATTCCAAATCGTCAAATTTTTGGTTCAGCCATTCGACCCCGGTGCGCAAGATTTTTAGCAACCGATCATGGTAATCTTCCCCCCAGGCGTAGCGGGAAATCCACCCGTTATGGCTATTGTGGACGGCTGTTTCATGCGGCAGGGGCGTTTCGTAAAGTTGTCCGCAAACCAGCACCGTTTGTACAGAAGGAAGAATTTTCCGCGGATTTACCGATTTTTCACGGTGCCGCTGAAGGTAATTCATCTCACCCGCGAAACCACGATCCAGCCAATTTTCAAAAAAATCCATTTCCGGAAAGTGCTTTGCAGGGGCCACGCCAACCAAATCGCACCCTAACCTTTCAAAAAGATTTTTAATTCTTCGTGTTTCTTCACCCCAATTTTCGATTTCGGCGATTTTCATCGGGCACACTTTCCACTTTTTCTTTCCGCACATAAAATAATCAAAATTAGCCTCTTTAGCAAGAAAGAAAACACCCAACTAAAAATAGTGAAACATTCTGTTGCGGATTTCCTCTGGGATGATTTTTATTTTCGAATTGTTTTTTAATGATTTATTGTCATTTCGAAACATTTTGTTAATTTCAAAAAATAGCGGAAACCAATCCCGTTCACCAATCAATTCGTCGATTTGAGATCAAGCGGCTCTTCCAGAAGCGCGATGCTTCGCATGGATTGGTCTTTTTCAATAAATTCACGAGCAGCGTCCGCTTCTTTTAGAATTGAGAAATAGGCACGGAAAAAATTAAATGAGAAAATGTGGCCATTGAAATATTATTTTGACTCCAAAATGGAATCTTTCCCCCCAAAGGGACACAATAAAATGGCCATGGGCAACGCCTTGAGGAAAAATCAAATATGAATTGAAAACCGTTCTGAAAGGGTGACATAAAATTTTGAGAAAAGCTTCAAGGAATGTAATGCTTGGCTTTGGCAAATCTGAGTAGGTCTTCACGGAATTTAGGATGGGCAATATTAATGAGCGCCTCGGCTCTCTCCCGAATACTTTTACCGTGTAAAAAAGCCACCCCGTATTCCGTTACCACGTAATGGACATCCCCGCGGGAGGTTACCACGCCGGCGCCTTCCTTCAAATGGGGAACAATACGGGACACTGTGTCCTTTTTGGCCGTGGAGCGCAAGGCGATGATAGGTTTTCCCCCTTTGGAGCGGGCTGCTCCCCGAATAAAATCGACCTGTCCCCCAAAACCGGAATAGATCTGGTAACCAATGGAATCGGAGCAAACTTGTCCCGTCAAATCCACTTCCAGGGCGGAATTGACGGCCACCATTTTTTCATTTTGCGCAATAATAAACGGATCGTTGGTGTAATTTACAGGGTGCAGCTCGAAAATCGGGTTGTTGTCCACATATTCATATAATTTTTTTGTCCCCATGACAAAGGTGGCAATCACTTTCCCCGGATGCAGGGATTTTTTGGCTCCGGTCACCACACCCGATTCAATGGCCTCCATCATGCCGTCCGAGCACATTTCAGAATGAATGCCCAGATCGCGTTTGTCCTTGAGAAAAAAGAGCACTGCATTGGGAATTCCCCCAATTCCGAGCTGAATGGTGGATCCGTCTTCTACCAAATCGGCGATGGAGCGCCCAATTTTCTTTTCTACTTCAGAAAATGCGCCCAATTGCAAGGTGGGTAATTCCTCCGAAACTTCCACAATTTTCTTCACGCGCGAAATGTGAACAAAGGCATCCCCCAAAACCCTTGGCATTTTTTCATTTACCTGGGCAATCACCATTCGGGCATTTTCCACGGCGGCTTTTGTGGCAACCGTCTCAACCCCAAACGAAAGAAAGCCGTGTTCGTCCGGAGGCGAGGTGTGAACAATGGCCACATCAATGGGCAAAATTCCGGAGGAAAAGAGATCGGGGATTTCGTAAAGAAAAATGGGTACGTAGTCGGCGCGGCCTTCATTGACAGCCTTTCGGTCGGCCGGGCCCACAAAAAGCGATCGATGACGAAAATGTCCCTCCATTTCAGGACCGGACAAAGGGTCGTCGCCAAGCAGCAAAACATGGGTCACTTCTATATTTTTCAGCTCATCTTTTCGTCGAGCCAGAGCATTGAGGAGAATGTACGGAGTGGCGGCATTGCCGGACATGTAAATACGGTCACCGCTGCGAACAACGGAAACCGCTTCTTCGGGCGAAACCACTTTTTCTCGATATTGGTCAATCCAACGCATATTTTTTTCTCAGGAAATCAAGGTTTTCAGCGGCTGAAAAGGCAGGTCAAATCCTTTTGCCAGATTTTCTTTTACCAAATAGCCCTTGTAGGAATAGAGCCCTCGTCGCAGAGCCGCATTTTTCCGAAGCGCCTCCTCCAACCCATTTTCAACCAATTCAATTAAATAGGCGAGAAAAGCATTGGCCAGGGCGTAGGTGGCTGTTCGAGAAACCATTGCGGGCATGTTTGGAACCGGGTAGTGGAGGACATTTTCTTCCAAATAGGGTGGGTCGTAAATAGTAATGGGGCGCGACGTTTCCACGCAGCCGCCTTCGTCAATGGAAATGTCAATGATAATGGATTTGGGCCGCATTTGTCGTACCATTTCTCGCGACACCAAAAGGGAACTCCTCTCGCCCGGCACCAAAATCGCCCCGATCAACACATCCGCAAAACGCACAGCCTTTTCAATATTATAGCGATTGGAAACAACCGTAATCACCCGTCGTTCAAAGAGATCGTTGATTCTACGAAGGCGATTGATGTTTTTGTCCAACATAATAACCTGAGCACCAAGGCCAATTGCCGTTCGAGCAGCACACGTACCGGCCACCCCTGCTCCCAAAATGACCACAGTGGCCGAGGGAACGCCTGCCACACCACCCAACAAAATCCCCCTTCCTCCCTGGTTGGTTTGCAAAAAATGCGAGGCAGAAATAATACTAAGTTGGCCGGCAATTTCGCTCATGGGAAGCAAAATCGGGTGGCTGCCGTCATTTTCTTGAATCGCTTCGTAGCCGAATGCCGCAATTTTTTTTGTCAAAAGGGATTCCACCAATTCCTTTCGCACAATAGGTAAACCGAAAGCGGCGAAAACAATTTGTTCGGGCTTCATTTTTTGGTACTCTTCTCGCGTCGGGGGAGCCACTTTGAGCACAATGTCCGAACGCCCGAAAATTTCATCCGCCGTGTAGACAATATTGGCACCCAGCTTTCGATAATCTTCATTGCCGAATCGGCTCTTTTCCCCTGCCCCATCTTCCACAAAGACGGCGTGCCCGCGCGAAACCAGAGCCTTGACAGTCGCGGGAATCAGGGCAACACGCCCCTCTCGGCGAAAATCTTCCTTCAAAACGCCAATGTTCATCTGCGGCCTATTTTTCTTCCAGTAGATTCTTAATTGTCGCTTTTAACTCAGTGAGGTCGGACGATTTAATTAAATAGGCGTCGGCCAGCCAGGAGCTGAAATCGTCTTTGTAATTGGCGTAGGCTGTGTTAATAATGACTTTGAGATTTCGGTTTTTAAGAAGCATTTCCTCCAAAGCTTCCAGTCCGTTAATCCCGGTAAGCCGAATGTCCAGTACAACTAAATCGATGCCATTTTTCTCCAAGAGGTCAATTGCCTCTTCACCCGACTCCACTGTTACGACATTGTAGCCCTCATTTTTGAGTTCTTCCTCGTACAACAAACGCAGACTTTCTTCATCCTCCACAACGAGGATCTTCTTCATAAAATTCACCTCCCTCAATTGAATGTGGGGGTGTTTCGGAACACCCCCTTTTCCATCCTTTACTTACAATGCATGGTCGGCATTTCCTGAGCGTCCACCACGGCAATGGCCGTCATATTCACAATGTCCTTCACCTCGTCACCGCGCTGTAAAACGTGTACAGGCCGCCGCATTCCCATGAGCACAGGCCCAATGGCTTCGGCATTTCCAATACGCTGCATGAGTTTGTAGGCAATATTTCCGGAATTTAAATCGGGAAAAATCAACACATTGGCCGGTTTTTTCAAATTACTGAATGGGTACGTATTTTCAATAATTTCCCGCACAACGGCTGTGTCCGCTTGCATTTCACCGTCGACGATCAAATCGGGCTTGCGGGACCGAATAATTTGCACCGCTCGCGCCACTTTCTCCGACTGGGGATGACGGGTGCTGCCGAAATTTGAAAATGACAACATGGCAACCCGCGGTTCCACATTAAAACGCTTGGCTACCTCCGAACAACAAATGGCAATTTCGGCCAATTGCTCTTCGTTCGGTTCAATATTCACGGTGGTGTCGGCAAAGAAATAGACATCCTTTTGCCCAATGACGATGTACAAACCCGAAACGCGTGTCACGTCGTCCCGCATACCAATGACCTGCAAAGCGGGCCGGATGGTGTCGGGATAGTGCATGGTGAGACCCGAAATCAAACCGTCCACGTCTCCAAATCGCACCATCATTGAACCGAAATAGTTTTTGTTCGTCATTAGTTGACGGGCTTCCACAAGTGTAACGCCCTTGCGCTGCCTGAGGCGGTACAATTCCTGAATATATTGGTCGCGTTTCGGAAAGGTGTAGGGATCAATGATTTCCACTCCGTGCAATTCCAGATGGAGTTCTTTGGCCTTTTTGTGAATGACATCTTCTCGTCCCAGCAAAACCGGTTTGGCCAGTCCTTCGTCCACAATAATCTGAACGGCTCGAAGGATCTTTTCCTCTTCTCCTTCGGGGAAAACAATGCGTTTGGGGTCCAATTTGGCCTTATTCAGGATAATGCGCATGATCTGAAAGGAACGCCCCTGCAGTTCTTTTAATTTTTCGCGGTATTCGTCCAGATCAATTTGGATTCTGGCCATCCCGGTTTCCATGGCGGCTTTGGCCACGGCCGGTGCTTCCCAGAGCAGTACCCGCGGATCCAACGGTTTGGGAATAATATATTCCGGCCCGAATGTAATGGGCTTTCCGCCGTAGGCCTTAATAACCGAATCGGGGACGTCCTGCTTGGCCAGGTCGGCCAAAGCGCGTGCAGCAGCAATCTTCATGGCTTCGTTAATGCCCTTGGCTCGAACATCCAACGCACCTCGAAAAATGAAGGGAAAACCAAGAACATTATTTACCTGATTGGGATAATCCGACCGTCCCGTTGCCATAATCACATCCGGGCGGGCTTCTTTGGCCTCTTCGTACGAAATTTCGGGATCCGGGTTGGCCATTGCAAAAATAATCGGTTTGTCCGCCATAGATTTGACCATTTCCTTGGTCACAACATTCGCCACGGAAACACCCATGAAAACGTCCGCCCCTACCAGAGCGTCTGCCAGTGTTCGCCTGTCCGTTTCAACGGCAAATTGCTCTTTGTACGGATTCATGCCTTTGGTACGTCCTTTGTAGATCACGCCCTTGGAATCGCACATGAGCACATTTTCCTTTTTCACCCCAAGCGAAATGTAAAACTTGGCACAGGCGATCCCTGCGGCTCCGGCGCCGTTTACCACCAATTTTATTTGATCGATTTTTTTACCCGTTAGTTCCAGAGCATTTAAAAGAGCCGCTCCTGAAATAATAGCCGTTCCGTGCTGATCGTCGTGAAAAACCGGAATAGTCAATTTCTTTTTTAGGGTTTCCTCAATGTAAAAGCACTCCGGCGCTTTAATATCTTCCAAATTAATGCCCCCAAATGTGGGCTCTAAAATTTCACACAGGCGAATAATTTCATCCGGGTCTTTGGTGCGGAGTTCAAGGTCAAACACGTCTACGTCGGCAAAACGCTTAAAAAGAACACCCTTGCCCTCCATGACTGGCTTACCGGCTTCCGGGCCAATGTCCCCCAGACCCAAAACCGCCGTACCATTGCTTACAACCGCCACTAAATTGCCCTTGGCTGTGTATTCGTACACCAAATCCGGGTTCTTTTCAATTTCTCTGCAGGGCTCGGCCACACCGGGCGTGTAGGCCATGGACAAATCTCGCTGGGTAATACAAGGTTTTGTATTAATGACCTCAATTTTGCCTTTTCGACCCTTGCTGTGATATTCTAACGCATCTTCTTTTCGAATTAGCATGTGATGCCTCCGTCAATCGGTCTATGGGGTTGGAATTGGAATAAACGTGACTTTCCCGAGAAAGGTTGAAGAAAAATCGTTTTTTGTCGATTTTGGTTGTGCGTGAAACTGGTCATGAACATGACCGTCTACTTTCATTTGTGTGGATTCGGATTCTGCCCCAAAAAGGAGCTTTTTGCCTTTTCGCCCGTCGTCTGAAAACAAATGAAAACGTGGCCTTTTTCGGTCAATTCTTTTCAAAATTAGTGAGAATCCCTGAAAAAATCAAGATAAATGTGGCGTAAATCCAGATTCTCATACTATTTTTAGCGCGCAATTTGCACAAAAACCTTGTTTTTTTGAAATTTTCTTGCTAATTTTAAATGACGAGTTGGTATTTTTGTGTATTCGCCTTTCAGAATTTTGGTTTGGGAATTTTTATGAAAGTCCAGAAAACGTACATCCCTTTGCTTCGAGCGTTTTTAGCCGATCTTGAAAACAATCTAAAGAAATTGGAAAACAAATACCACCTCACTTCGGCTGAAATGCTGGAAAAACAAGCATCGAACACCCTTAAATTAGGGGGAAAATATCTTCAAAACGAAATCCACAAATGGGGGGTCTATTACCGTGCGTTTCAAAAGCTTAAAGAAAAACACCCTGAAATAGACACCTGACAACCCTTGTCACATCCCTCTTTTTTTACCGGAAGGTGTAATGCTTTCGAACCGGTTCCTCCACCTGCCATTCGCAAGAAAGTCCCTTTGGAAACGTAACCAAATCCCCTTTACCAAATTCAACCACACCTTCATCTGTTTTTACCTTTACCTTCCCCCCTAAAATAAAACATACTTCCGTCATGTCGTAATGCCAGGGGAATGTGTCAACACCGTGCTCCCAAATCGGCCAGTTTTTGACCCCCAATTCTTCCAGTTTCCGCGCGGCCGGTTTTTCTATTTGGATTTTCATATTTTTACCTCCTTTTCCGAACATTCGTCGTTCTAAATTTGGTGTAATAAATCCATTTACTTACCAGATTTTTTCGTTTCTCCGACAGAATGGCGACTAACCCCGCTCTTTATTTCCACATTTACCGGCATTACCCCACTTAACACCTGAATAATCATCGGTTTAAATCGCTTTGTTTTTGTAAGCCGCGGGTCTAAAAATCGGACCATTAGTAAAAAAAGGGCAAACCCCACCAGCGAACCCACTATTTCACCCAATTGCCCCAAAGAATGCCCGGCAAAATAACCTACTAAAAGGCCAATTAGAGGAAAAAA
>CAZOHG010000013.1:0-71819 GCA_964579725.1 uncultured Deferribacteres bacterium | reverse complement strand
ATTTTCATCCTTGAACACCGTCTTTCTTTTGTGAACCAAACGCCCCTCATGTACCGGGTCAGAAAACCAGTCCGTGTTTTTCCCGGCCTAAAAATTCAATCCTGCCGAGAAAAATCCGTCAACGGAAGTCACAGTGCCCCGACTGCCCGTATTCAGGGGAACATTTTTCCCCACGCGTCGGCGAATTTCCAGGCGAGTCACGAAATTTCGAAACCACTCGTACGCAATCCACACAGATGTCTGCTGTCTATTTTCGACGTCCCCTTCAAAAAACTTCACTGTTTGGCTGTCAATGGCCCGGTGCGGCAAATTAATATCGCCCCCCACATTTTTATCTGCCGGATTGGCCCCGTGTTTCCAGCTTTGAAACGCCAATCCGCCCACCAGCCAGCGCGACGGACGCCACGTGAGCGACACGTTCAGCGTTTGAGAATTGGGCCCTGCCCAATGCCCCAGCGGTGTTAAAAAATGCTCGTACACATTAATCGGGTAGCGATGCGTGTACACGTAGGGCCGAATTTTGGCCATTTCCGCCCGAAAATCCAAATTTGGGATGCCCAGCACGTCGGGACGAAACACACCCCCCAAAAGCGCCCATTTATTTCCGTACCAACCGGTTCCCAAACTACCGGTACGCAGGTCGTCCAAAAAAATTTCACCGTACACTTTGAACGCCCAGCCGGGAAACCAGACCATATCCGCGCCCAGGGTGCTGTTGTCCTGATCCCCCAAATTGTGTTCCGCCGACCAATAAAAATTAATGGGATTCAAATACGCCAATTCCGGATTTCGCTCCCCGTAAATCAGCACCTCGTGCAGACCCACTCTGAGGCGCGGAAAAGGAAACGCCTCCAGTCGGTGCGCCGCCATGTACTTGTGAGCCCACACGTTCCGCTGAAAATGGCCGGTAAAGTAGGAATAGGCGGTAATTTCGGGGTAGGGTCGCAAGACGGCGGCAATCGACGTGAACTTAAATTTCGAAAATCGTACCTGAAATTTAATTTCGTCGTAAGAGGTCGGATGAGCGGAAAGAGCCAGTTGTCCCCAGAAACCGGGGCCCCAGGCATTGCGTTCTTTTCCCACCAAGATTTGCCAGTGTTTGCCGCCGAACACAAATCCGGCCCTGGTTTCGTCAAAATAGACGTACGAGCCCAGCGAGTTGGCGTACCCAACCCCGGGCAGCGTGTAGAGGTCGGTTTTGGGGTAGCGTTTATCCCCCCAAATTTTGGAATCGCGAAAATCGAAAAAAAAGGAAAGGCGCCTGCCCCAGAGCCCCCAGGCCGTTACGCCGTGAGAATCCCGGTAGTTCGCCTGCCAAGGCGAGGCCGAATCGGAATGGCTCCAGATGCCGCGGCGGTACAGGACGGGATCCAAAAAAGCGCGAAAATCAGCTTCCGAATACGAAAAAAAATTTCGGCCGTTTGCGTACAAGTGGTTGGGCAGAATTTTTCCCAAAAAACGCCAGCGGCGCAAGGCCATTAAGCGGGGTGATTCCAAACGTCCGCGTCCTTCCCCTTTGCGGGGAAGGTATTCCCGAAGTTCCACAATTAACGTTTTAACTTCCTGCTTTTCCACAGAATTAAGGCGCGCCATTTTTTGGGGATTGCTCAGCAAAGCGTTCAAATAGGCAGCCAATTCGTCCCTCGGAATCGGGCGGGTGCCGTCGAAAACTTCGGTAAGAACGCCTTTAGCTTCCAAGCGCTCTAAAAAAGAGTACACCCAATGGTCGAGGGGAAAATCGGGACTTTGAGCCCGCAAGGGAACGAAGAGAATCAACAAGAGGAGAAAAAGAAATGCCGATTTAAGTCCCTTCAATTTGGCTCTCCAAAATTTGCACGATCTTGGTGCTGGCGTTGCCGTCCCCGTAGGAAAATCGGCGCGGCGAAGTGGGGTGAAAATCAGCGATGGCCTCGAGGATTTTCTCCTTATTCGCCCCCACCAGCCGATTCCAACCCTCTTCCACGGTTTCCGTCCATTCCGTCTCCTCGCGCAGCGTCACGCAGGGCACTCCCCAGAGGTAGGCTTCTTTTTGCATGCCACCCGAATCGGTGAGAATTTTCCGCGCGTTTTTTTCAAGAACCAACACGTCCAGATAGCTCAGCGGCTCCGTCAGGATGAGATTTTGTGCTCTCCGGATCTTGTCGTCCAACCCGTAATCGGACAAAAATTTTCGTGTCCGCGGGTGCACAGGAAAAAGAATAGGCTCCCCGCTTTCCAAAAAGGCTTCCATAATGGCACGAAGATTTTGAGGAGAATCGGTGTTTGCCGGCCGGTGCACCGTGGCCAGTGAATAAGATTTTTCAACAAGCCCGAATTTTTCCAAGGGTGAATGTTTTTTCTCCGCCAGACGTGCGAAATGCAACAGTGCGTCGTACATGACGTCACCGGTCAGAAAAACGCCTTCCGCAATGCCTTCCTTTTTAAGGTGAGCCACGGCTGTTTCAGTCGGACAAAAGAGATAAGTTGAAATTCGATCGGTTAACACGCGGTTGATTTCCTCGGGCATGTCCCAATTAAAGCTGCGCAGCCCCGCCTCCACGTGCGCCACCTGGATGTGCAATTTGCTGGCTGCCAAAGCGCCGGCAAGGGTAGAATTGGTGTCGCCGTACACCAAAACCACATCCGGCTTTTCCTGAAAAAGCACCTGTTCAATGCCTTCCAACATGCGCGCCGTTTGCACGGCATGGGATTGGGAACCGATTTCCAAATTGTAGTTGGGCCGTGGAATTCCCAAATCGTCAAAAAAAATACGGGACATATTTTCGTCGTAATGTTGCCCCGTGTGGAGAAGGATTTCCACGTGTTTTTCGCGAATGACCTTAGAGACGGGTGCCGCTTTCACAAACTGAGGTCTCGCCCCAACAATGGAAAGGATTTTCAATGAATTACCCCACCTTCAATATATTTTTAAATTTTACAGGCAAAAAGTATTTTTCGACAGCTTTTCCCCCTAAAACAATCAATCCCACCCCTGATTTTCCAAAAGCTGTTCCTCGGGGGTCTCGGCAAAATAGCGGGCCGGAACCCCTGCCCAAATTTGCCGCGGCGGGATGTTTTTGGTGACCACCGATCCGGCAGCCACCACGGCATCTTCCCCAATCTCTTTCCCCGGTAAAATCACGGCTCCCCCGCCAATTCGCCCCCCTCTCCGAACCGTAACCCCCTTAAAGTGTTTGAACCGCTCCTCCGTCCGACCGAGAAAATTATCGTTTGTCGTCGTAACTTTCGGCGCAATGAAACAATAATCTTCCACAACCGAATAAGCGGTAATGTAGCAGCCGGTTTCCAGTTTGCACTTTTTCCCGATTGTGGTGAAATTTTCAACCGTCGCCCCGCGACCAATAATGGTGTACTCACCGATTTTCACATTTTCCCGGACCGCGGCCGTGTCGGCAATTAAAACATTTCGGGCAATTTCGCAGCCTGCGTACACCACCACACCCGCCCCAATTAGGCAATCCGGCCCAATTTTCGCGGGCGGCAATTTCTTTTCATCTTTAAAAATACTGCGTTTAGAACGCATGGGTTGTTTGCCAATAACCGTTTGATCGTCGATTCGAACACCGTCGCCAATTTCGCTGCCGGCGTGAATCACCACGTGGTGACCAATTTGGCAATTGGCCCCAATTTTTGCATTTTCTTCCACCACCACATTTTCGCCAAAAGTTGTTCCTATTCCAATTTTTGCCGTTTTATCAATAAAAACACTCATTTTTACGCTCATCCTTTTTTAGTGAATTTCCACCGGCTCTCCGTGATTTTTAAGCGATTTGTCGGCTGCCTCCAAAATTTTGACGACCTGTAAACCGTCGTACCCGTCGCTTCGCGGTTTTGTGCCCCCCAAAACGGCGTCGACAAAATGCCGGCATTCCAGGCGCAGGGGCTCCTGCATGGTCACCTTGGGAATGTGAATATCGCCCACACGCAGCGTCAGGGCTTCCTGGTAACCGGCGTAGTCACTGTTAAATTCGACTCCTTTGTCGTAAAGCCTTATTTTTTCAGTAGATTCCATATCATCCAAAACCACCATTTTTTTGGACCCCACCACGGTCAGTTTTCTAATTTTGTGTGGGTCCAGCCAACTTACATGAAGCTGCGCCATTTTTTTGTTCGGGAAGTGAATCGTCGCAAAGGCCACGTCCTCGATCCCGGGTTGAAGGTAAGATTCGCCGGTACACACGACGCGGGAAGGATTTTTCCCCAGAAGCATGAGGGCGATCGAAATATCGTGAGGGGCCAAACTCCAGAGGGCGTTTTCCTTTTTTCTCACCACTCCCAAATTGACGCGGGTGGAATAGAGGTAGCGCACCTCTCCCAATTCACCCGAATCCATATATTCTTTTACTTTTAAATAGGCCGGGTGGTATTCCAAAATGTGACCAACCATTAAGGTAAGATTTTTTTTCTCCGCCAATTCCACCAAACGGGCGCCGTCGTCCGCTCGAAGTGTCATGGGTTTTTCCACAAATACGTGTTTGCCGCTTTCCAACGCCTGGCGCGCAAACTCAAAATGCGTTTCGGGCACGGTCGCAATGACCACGGCTTCAATGGTCGGATCGGACAGAACGGCGTGGGCCTCTTTGGTCACCTGAACGCCGGGGTAATTTGCTGTCACATTTTTCAATACCGTCTCACTTAGATCGGATGCGCGCACCATTTCCACATCGGGCAGCGCACAAAAATTCCGGAATAAATTTTTCCCCCAATTTCCAATCCCGATTTGCCCCATTTTTAGTTTCATTTCGGTTCCTTTCTGACAACCAGTGCGTGTTTCAGTTTTTCCCAGCGTCCGTACTCCTCCGGATTCCGGAGCCGTAGCTCCTCAAAATATTTCTGAAAGCCGATCCAAAAAATCAGCACCCAAAATGCCAAAAAACCGCCTGTCGCACCAATGAGGGCACGACTGGGACAACATTTCCGTTCCGGCGGTTTTGCCACGTCCAACACCTGAACGGTTGGGGTGTCCTTGGCTTCCTCAATTTTTGTGCGGTAATATTGTTGATTCAAAAGCTGGTACACGGTCTCTAAAATTTTGACCCGGCGCGTCAGGGCGGCTAATTGCAAGCCGACTTCCGGGGCTTCGGCAAAAGCCACAAAAAATTCCTTCCGTTCCTTCAGCGGTTTGTCCCCCCCAAATTGAATCTCTTCGTACTGTTTTTGCAAAGCCGCTATTTCAGTCCGCAAGGCCTGAATTTTCGGGTTGTTGGGCTTCATGGTTTTTCCAGCGACCGTAAGAGCTACATTTCGGGCCATAATTTTGGCCTTTAGCTGACTGGCCTGGTCAATGGCTTCTTTGATTTGATCGGGCAAACTTATCGCCTTGTGGCTTTTTTGAAAAGCCGCCAATTTTTCTGAAGCCGCAGATAGCTCCCGCCTGGTTGAATCCAACTGGGACTCAATATAGAGACGGGCGCTGTGCGCCCGCGAAACCAATTTTTCGCGATTGAGTGCGTCCAATTCTTGAATGTAGGCATTCGCCAGTTCGGCCGCCAGGTTCGGCTTTCGCGCTTTTACTTGCAAAACAATCAGCCCATCCCGAGTAGCCATCAGGTCCGTTTGTGAGCGCAACCGCCGAAGAGTTTTTTCCAGACTGCCTTCCTGCCATTTTTGCAGAAGCCCGAACTTCTCAATCAACCGCTCACCGATTGTGCGGCTTCGCAGCATGTCCAAAAAGAGTTTGCTTTTTTGCATCCCGGGAGCGGGTAAACCTGTGGCAAAGGGCATCTGCGCGTAAAATTGAATCAAGGCCGATCCGGTTTCACCGGCCGGCGGCATAACAGTGGTGCGTGCCTGGTACCACCTGGGCAAAAAGAAACTTAGACCGTAAAACAACAGAGCAAAAAGAAAGCTCCACGCCAAAATATGCCATTTTTTCCTAAAAAACAGCGCTAAAAAATCCAGGATATGTATTTCTTCGGTCTTTTTTTCAATCATTTGGTTATTCGCATTATCTTCCCATAGCGTTTCGCACCACCAGGTAAACGGTTGCGGCTTGTGAAGCGGCCAACATGAATTCGCGAAAGATTTTCCAATAATCACGCACCGGTTTTTCGGGAACCCAGATCACGTCCCCGGGCTCCAGAAAACGAACCTGAGAAACTTTCATCCATTCGCCGGTTTTGGCGCGAATAATACGCATTTTCCCTTTGCGGGCATTCCAGTTAAATCCGCCAGCAAATCGAATGTAGTCCTTGACCTTCCAGTGAGGGTGGAATTTCACATTTCCGGGGTAAAGGACCTGCCCGGCAACCTGAACAAAGGTTTTCTTTTTGGGAATCGTCACCACATCGCCGTTTTTCAGGACAACATTTTGGCTGGAATCACCCTGAACAAACAGCCGGACAAAATCAACGGACATCCGGCCGGGCATTTCTCTTGATTTCAATTTAAAATATTCGTACTCCATTTCCGTCATTTCGGACGGCTGCATCTTTTTGAGCCGCTCAAATTCCGGGTCTTTTTTATCTTCACCGCTTCGCCGAATAAGCCGCGCTTCCACCAAGGAGGCCTCGTCTGTAAATCCGCCTGCCTGACGGATCAGGTCCGTCAAACGCCACTCGTTTTCATTAATCGCGTACACACCGGGGAAACGGACCTCTCCCCAAATTTCCACCTGGCGCTTCTGACGGTACAAATTTCTGGCGTGTACCAAAAGACGGTCGTCCGGTTGCACCAAAACCTTCCCCCAAAAATTGGGGGCATTGGGGTTCACCGCCGTCACACAAATCCGCCGAATCGTCCGGTTGTCGGGTGCAAATCGGGCCAGAACAATCGAATCGGCGCGGGCATTGGGTGCCAATCCCCCGGCGAGAGCAATGGCGTCGCGCACGGACTCGTGAGGACGAATCTCAAATTCAGAGCTCCACAAAACCGCGCCCGTAACGGCAACGCGGCTCCTGGCGACCGGCACCCAGACGACATCTCCGTCACGCAAAAAGGGATTTGCCTCCAGTTTCCCCAACCGCCGGTAGGCCAAAAGATCTACCGGAAGGGTTTTCCCGTGTTCCCGCCTCAATTCAATGGAACGTCGCGAGGCATTTTTCAAGAGCCCCCCTGCATTTCGAATGGCCAGAGACACCCGGTCTAAGGGGGTCGAAATCACCATTCCGGGGTGAGCAACCGCACCGGTGACAAACACGCGAAAACTGCGCACTGATTTGAGGCTCAAACTGGTGGAATCCGGCGAAAACACCTTTTGAGCCGCCGCATCCAACAGCCCTTTTACTTTGGCAAGACTTTTCCCCGCCACGTCAAACCCGCCCACATCCGGCACCATGAGTTTTCCCTGCGGCGTAACGGGCAAGGTGTACGTCACATTTTTCTGCCCCCAAAGGGCGTACACGAGCACGTCGCCCGGCCCCAACAGGTAGGCTGTGGGGGAAATGGCTCCTTCAAAAGAATGGGAGGCCATTTTGAGCCAATCCAACTGACCTGTGGGCGTGGTTTGCGAAAAGCCGGGAGATTGGAATCCGGCCAATTGTGCAGCCGACAAAACAATCAAAATGATTTTGGAGAGTGGCTTCATTTTCATGGAATTTCAGTAAAAATGGTACCGGTTGATTTGTTCCAAATCGAAACAACTTAATGTAAAAAAATTTTGGGCGGGATTCAATGAATATTTTCCAACGTTTAGTGATGCAGAGTCCTTAGGATAATTTCCGAATGAAAAAGGGGGGGCTGAATCCGGTGCGGACGGTACCCTTGCATCCAATTTTTATCGAATAAGCGCCATTTTTCGGGTTTGGACGGAATGCAGGCTGCGCAACTGGTAAATGTAAATGCCGCTGGCCACCGGCTGCCCCAAATCGTTGGTAGCGTCCCAGACAATTCGAACGGTACCCGGATGAACCACGCCAAAATCGTAGTGGCGCACGCGCTGACCGGAAAGATTGTAGATGTCCATCTGCACGGCATCTTCTTGGGAAAGGGAAAAACTAATGACCGTTGAAGGGTTAAACGGGTTGGGATAATTCTGGTTCAAGACAATGGTTTCCGGCAATTTTGTATTCGTATTTTGCGAATCGTGTTTTTGAGGGGGATCGGGATACGCCACAATGCCTTCGTCGCTTCCCTTCAGAAGCACGAGGTACATATTGGAATTGTCCGTCCCGTTGTTTCCGCCAAGAACAACTTGTCCGCTGTCCGCCGATGTGTGGTACACGCGGTAGGAATCTCCCCTTTTGCTGCGTATTTTCAGATCGGTTTTTTCCCATTTCGTCAACCAATTCGGAAGTTGCCGAAGTCGTTCGTCGTAGCCCACGTACAGCTCTGCTTTTCGGTCAATTGTAAAATGCAAAAAATCATCTCCGGTGCTGAATTTGTCATTGTTGGCCGTTTCCACCCAGAGCGCCGAAGCCAATTCCTGTGGAATCGTCTGCAATTGGTAGTCCCGATCCACGTAAAATTTATCCCCGCTGTGCAGGACGGCCACTTTGTAATTGGAACGATTTAGGTTCGTTACGTGAACCGGCGGGGCGTACTGGTAGGAAATTTCGTAATTGGGCGGCATCCGATTTCCGGCCTGATCCACAAGATGCGAAAAGGACAAAACGTACACCACCCCGTAGCTGTGGTTGTTGGTGTAGAGGACGGCTTTCGTTTGAGTGGAATCCACATCCACGCGATAAACGTGTATATTAGGCTGAATAGCATAATTGGCCACATCCCCAATGCTGTTGGGATCCATGGGTTCACTGAAAATGAGCTCGACGCGCTGACGGTCCAGAAGGTTCACTTTAAGAACGTACGGCGGGTAGGCATCACTAAAACTGTACTCGTACGTAAAAGGGGTTGCCATGACATTTTGGTTCAAATCTTTGACATCGTGTACGGTTAATGTGTACTTCTGACCGTAGCTGTGTTTGGCCGAATGCAGGGTCACTTTTTGGAGCGAGGTGTCCACATCGACGGCCAAAATATCGAGATGGGGAGCAATCGAGTAGTGAGATTTGTCGGCAATAGACTGGTAATTCATTTTTTCCGTGAACTCAACGGTTAGGGTGTACACGTCCAAGACGTGCACGCGGCTCACTCCGGGCGCCGAATAATCCGAAAATGTGTACACGATCTGGTAAGGCGCGCTCATTTTATTCCCCTGTACATCTTCCAAATTGCGAATGGTTAGCCGGTACGTTGTGGAGGCGCTGTGCTCTGCCGTGTGGAGAAGGACAGACTTTCCGCTATTTTTCAATTCAATCGACTCAATGGCAACGGTGGGTTTAATGGTGTAATTGCCGCTTTGTTGCACAACACTTGCTTTTAGCGGTTCATCGAAATCCATTTGAATGGTTTTGCGATCCACCAGCAAAAAGTTTGTCAAAAATGGCGGACGAGTATCCCGAAATGAGTAGGAAAATCGAAAAGCCTTTTCCATTGCGTTATGGTGCACATCTTCCACATCCCGGATGGTCAACGTGTAGGCGGTTTCGTAGGCGTGGGGAGCCGTCATGAGGATGACGATGCGTTTAGTGGAATCCAATTGTGCCTGCAAAATAGAAACGGTTGGTGAAATGGAATAATGGGACGTTTGGGTGGCCGTGTAGGCATCCACAGGTTCGCTAAAATAAATCGCCAATTTCGTAATCGAAATCGCCTTTACCGAGTCAACCGTTGGCGGCTGAATATCCGAAAACTCGTACGTCGTGCTGTAACTTGAAGCCTGTGCAATGCCTTCGCTATTTTTTACCCCCGAAACTTTTAATGTGTACCGAATCTCCGTACGGTGGGGTGCGGTGTGAAGCTGCACCTCCGTGGAATCCAGACTCGTTGTAATGGTTCGAATGGCCACGGAGGGAGAAATTTGGTAATGGGAAGCCTCTTTCAAAGATTGAACATCCATGGCTTGATCGAATCGGAGGCTTAGTTCCTGCGGATTTAAAGCGGCGAAATGCACCACTTTAGGCGGCTGTTTCGCCTTGAGAACAATACTGACTTCTTCCGAAAAATCACTTTCATTGTTCGCGGTGTCGTAAGCGGTTACGGCAAAATAGTACCGGACGCCTTCCTGAAGATTGTCAACCACTTTAAACGTGTCCAACCCGACATCCAGAGTGGTCTGGTAATTTTGCGATTGGGTGCCGTAGTACACCCGATAACCTGCCAAGTCCGCTTCTGTGTTGTGGTTCCACGAAACCGTCACGCTTCCCGCCCAAAGCCAAGAAGATGAAAAAAGAACAAATCCTACCACCCAGATTCCCAACCACCTGCCGCTCGCTATTTTCAGCATGAATTCTCCGTAACAAATTCCAAACATCCGTTTCTCGTCATCTTCTCTTTCAAAGTCTGTGCCAAACCCAAAAATGACGACAACGTATTGATTTTATTAAAAGATAAATTATCCCCCATTTTCTTCTTCTCGTCTGGATTACAAACCTGAATGACGGTTTCGAAATTCTATTTTCGAAAAGCTCACCCGAATTTTGAATTGGATTTTCCCGATTTTTTTTGGTATTGTTTATTGTTCTGAAAAGGAAACAATCGAAGGTTCTTTGCGAGGAAAATGAACGATTGGGAAGAAATTGTGCGGGAGGCACCGAAGGTCACCCGACAGGCGGCTGACGTTTTTGGGGTTTCGAAAAAATGGTTGGCAGAAAATGCGGGGCACTTGCCTTTCGGTGTGAATGCCTACTGGGTCCGTCTCATTCACTCACCTCGGGATCCCATCGGTCTTCAAAGCATTCCTGACGATCGAGAGTTGTCTGTGGCCCCCGGTGAAAAGGCCGATCCCCTTCAAGAAGAGGCACACCGAAAAGCGCCGCTTATTATTCACCGCTACCCGGATCGCGTGCTGTTTCTCGTTTCAAACACCTGCCCGGTCTACTGCCGTTTCTGCACCCGGCGCCGAACGGTTGGACGCAAACCCTTTCCCACGCAAAAGCAAATTCAGGACAGTCTTGCGTACCTGCAAAATCAACCCGGAATTCGCGAGGTCATTCTTTCAGGCGGGGACCCGCTCATGCTCTCCGACAAAAAATTGGTGCACCTTCTTGCCTCGTTGAGAGAAATCAACCACATTCGGGTGATCCGAATCGGTACCCGAGCCCCGGTGACACTGCCGCAACGGGTCACACCCGAATTGATTTCGGCCCTCAAGCCTTTTCACCCCATTTTTATTTTGACCCAATTTAATCATCCGGCCGAGGTAACCGCAGAAAGTCGGCAGGCCTGTATCCGTTTTGTGGAGGCCGGGTTTCCGGTTTTAAACCAAAGTGTGCTCTTGCGGGGAGTTAATGATTCGGAAGAGGTGCTTTTGGAATTGGTCGAACAATTAGTGGCCATTCGGGTCATTCCGTATTACCTGCACCAATTGGACCCTGTGGCAGGGACCCGACATTTTGAGGTAAGTGAAGAAAGAGGGAAACAACTCATTCGCTATTTGCGGGAGCACACGGGCGGGTTGGCCGTTCCGACGTACGTCCGGGACGACCCAGAGGCTCCGAGCAAAGTGCCGCTTTTTCCCTAAAAATGGGGGGATTTTGGTTCACCGAATCAGCAAGAGTTTTTGAGAGAGAGAAAAACCTCCCGCTCGAAGACGCACAAAATAGGTACCTGACGCTACGTCCTCACCCCGCAAATTCCTCCCGTTCCACAGAAAAGAATGCAAACCGGCTTCGTCGTGCCCGTTGTGAAGGGTTTGCACCAGACGGCCGCGATGGTCAAAAATGGACAATCGAACCGCAGCGGGAGAAGGTACGCTGTACCGAATAGTCGTGGTAGGGTTGAAAGGATTCGGGTAATTTTGAAACAAAACAAACACTTTGGGCGAAACAGCCGATTGAAAATGAACGGCCGCCTTCCCGTTTACCTCTTGACTAAAATCGCTTTCGTTGTTCCAGTTGTCGTAGGCCGTCACGGCAATGAAATAGATTTTTCCCGCTTCCAAATGCGTTATTCGGTAGCGGTTTACGTTGCCCACGTCAATTTGTTTGGAATATTGTCGAGAAACCGTTCCCCAATAAACCCGGTATCCGGCCAAGTCCGATTCGGTGTTCGGGTCCCACTGCACCACAAGGCTTGCTTCCTGCGCCCAACCGGTACCCAATCCAAATCCAGAAAGAAAAAAGAAAAAGAGGCTGAAATAAAAAATCAATCTGAATTTTCGGCTCATGAATTGGCTTTCACTTACTGTGCCTTCTCCAACCCGGGTGCGTAATTTTAAACTGAGCGATCTTGTAATTTAACGCACGGGGAGAAATCCCCAGTAGGTTGGCTGCATCTTTTTGCACCCAATTGGCCATTTTCAATGCCTTGACCAGCACTTCCCGTTCCACGTCTTCCAGTTTTAGCGAATTTAAACTCAGGACGGCGCGGTCTCCTTTCCGGCGCTCTTTGCCGCCGGCTGCAAAATAATCCCGCCCGGCCATGGCCAAATCCTTTGGCATAATGGGTTTCCCCTCGTCGCCCACCAAAACGGCGCGTTCAATCATATTTCGCAGTTCCCGAATATTCCCCGGCCACGCGTGTTGTTTGAGCAAGGCCATGGTTTCGGGGTGAAAACCGGGGACGTCTTTGCGAAGCTCACGGCTAAATTTTCGGCGGAAAAATTCGGCAATGAGCGGAATGTCCTCGCGCCGATTCCGCAAAGGCGGAAGCTGAATATTAACCACGTTAATCCGGTAGTACAAATCGGTACGAAAATTACCGGCCTCAATTTCCCGAAGGAGATCCTTATTTGTGGCCGCAATGATCCGTACGTCGACCTTAATAACCCGATTGCCACCCAAACGAGTGAATTCCTGGTCTTGTAGAACCCGCAGAATTTTGGATTGCGTGGTCAGGTGCATGTCACCTATTTCATCCAAAAAAATCGTGCCCCCGTCGGCCTCCTCAAATTTCCCTTTTCGCCGTTGGTAAGCCCCTGTAAAGGCACCCTTTTCGTGTCCGAAAAGCTCGCTTTCCAGTAAATTTTCCGGAAGCGCCGCACAATTGACCTTCACAAACGGTCTGGCCGAACGGGGACTAATGAACTGAATCAACCCTGCAATAAGTTCTTTCCCGGTGCCGGTTTCGCCCTGAATCAAAACCGTAGCATTGCTCTTGGCAATTTTTTTAATCAGGGCGAAAATGTCCTTCATTTCGGGACTTCGGCTGACAAGCGGGTAATTGTGATCAAAGCCGTAATTCCCCCAATACCGCTCGAATTCAGGTACTTTATCGATTTTGGCCGTGGCGACCTCCGCTGCGGCTTCTGACATAACAAATCCTCTATTTTTAATCGGTTGCCCTTCGTCGCATTTCAATTTTGCAAATTCCATTCCAACGGTTTTAGACACTTGCAATTTTGAAATCCGCTTTCCTTAGGGCCCTTTATTTTATCGGCTGAAGTTGGAAAAAATCAAGTTGCAAAGGCGAAGGAATTACAATTTTGTGGTTTCTACCGGTCTGATTCCAAGAGGGAAAAATTGGTTAGAGGTCCGAATAGGGGACGTTCTTCTTTTCTAACTAATTATTTTTCTTGAGATTTCTTAAAAACTGAAGGAGTTCTTCCGAACTGAACAAATCGGCACTGAGGGGAAGCCCCTGTTGACGGAGCCGGCGGACCCAACGGACAATTTCCGGCGGCCTCAGTTTGGCCTCCCGCAAAAGAGAATCATTGGCGAAAAAATCCGCCTTTGTTCCATCGAAGTGCACCTGTCCGTCTTTCAAACAGAGGACACGGTCTACCAGTTCGGCAATAAAATCCATGTCGTGGGAAACCAGCACCACGGTCTTGTTGGTTCGGCGCAGATTGCGAATAAATCGGCGTAGCAACGTCACCCCGGTGTAGTCCAGTCCGGCGGTCGGCTCGTCGAAAATGAGGACGTCCGGTTCCATGACCAAAACGCTGGCAATAGCCACGCGGCGCTTTTCCCCCTCGCTCAAGCGAAACGGAGAACGCCGACGAAATCGGTTTAAATCCATGTCCAACCATTCAAAAGCCTTTTGAATGCGCTTTTCAATCTCTGCGGCCGGAATTCCCAGATTTTGCGGGCCGTAGGAAACTTCCTCAAAAACCGTGTTCTCAAAAAATTGCAGCTCGGGAAACTGAAAAATGATCCCCACGCGCTTTCGAATCTCTTTTAAATTCTTTTTTTTCTCCGTAATCTCTTCCCCGGCCACCCAAATTTTGCCGGTGGTTGGTTTTAAAAGTCCGTTGAAATGTTGAATAAGCGTGGTTTTTCCCGATCCGCTGGGACCCACCAGTCCCACAAATTCTCCGGGCGCAATTCGAAAAGAAATATTTTGAAGTACGGCTTCCGAAGAAAGAAAACCTTCCAATCCCTCACTGTACCGAAAGGAAACATCCTGGAAGCGAATCATGCCTCGCCCTCCCACCGGTACCCGTCCGGTAAAAGCGAACGAATCTGGAATTTTAGGGGAATTCCGACACCCGCTTCCCGCAGGGGTTCGGGCTTTTCAAAAATTTTCCCCGGTGAATCGTCCAGAAAGATTTTCCCTTCGTTCAAAACAATTAAACGATCGGATTGCAAGGTCTCTTCCGGAAATTGGGTAATCAAAATGGGGGTAATTTGGCCGGATTTATGGAGTTCCGCAACCGTTTCCAAAATGCGTTCTCGCCAGAGGGGGTCGAGAAGGGAGGTCGGCTCGTCAAAGATCACATACCGGGGTTTCATGGCCAAAACCGACGCCAGGGCCAGCAGCTGTTTCTCTCCGCCGGAAAGTGTGTGGGGGGCCCGGTACCGATATTTTTCCAAATCGAATTGCCGAAGTTTTTCTTCCACAATTGGCTGCATTTCCGTGTGCGGAATCCCCAAATTTTCCAAACCGAATGCAACTTCCCGCTCTACCGTGGTGGACACAATCTGGTTGTCCGGGTTCTGGAACACCATGCCCACGCGGGCGCGTATTTTCATGTTTTCGGCCGGATCCGAGCTGTTCAGGCCGTCCACCCAAACCTCTCCTTGAGAAGGCAGATTCAAGCCGTTGAGACATCGCGCCAGGGTGGTCTTGCCCGAGCCATTACTACCCATAAAACTGACAAATTCTCCCTCTTTTAGCGTCAGATTGAGCTCGCTAAAGACGAATGGTGATTCGGGAGAATAGGAAAATGCAAGATTCTTGACGACAATCATGGCGGGCCTAAACGGAAACAGCGGATTCAATTTCACGCACAATGGCTTCGGTGGCTCCGACATTTTCTAACACGAAATGACGGGCTGTTTGGCGGGCTGTCGTTAGTTTCTCCGGGTTGGAAGTCAGCGTACGCAAAACGGCAACTATTTCACGAGCGGAATTGACCACAAAACCAGCCCCACGCCGCACCAATTCCTGCGCCTCGGGGGAATTCAGGATTTTCGGGCCAAACAGTACGGCGTTGGCAGAAGCGGCAGGCTCCATGACATTGTGCACACCCGGGTCGAAACTGCCTCCCACGTACGCCACGTGACTGTAAGCGTACAAATTGGCCAGCACGCCGATTTCATCTACCAGTAAAAAATGGTAGGAAGAGGCCGATTGCCCCTGTCGCCATTTTGAGTACAACAACACCGGAATTTTCTCAGACGCAAAAGCGCCCAGCAGTTCGGCCACGTGGTTTTCGGTCGGTTCGTGCGGCACAATGACAAAACAGCTTTCAGGAGCTTTTTTAAAAAACGTAAACAGTGCGGGTAACAGGTGTTCCTCGTCCGAGGGCCAGGTGCTACCGGCCACAAAAATCAGAGGGCAGGTGCGCCATTCCTCCGGGAAGAAACGCCCGGAGCGACTTTCTTCGGCGCGACGCAATACCTGGTCAAATCGGGTGTCTCCCAACACCCGCAAACGGCTCCCCGGGGCCGTTAATTTTCGGAATTCGGCCAGGTCGGTTTGAGAAGCCGGGAAAATAGCCGTCATTCTGGCGTACACCCGGCGGTAAAAAGAACGCCCGGGCCACCGGGTTATTTTGGAATCCTGTGGAAGGGTGGCATTAATCAGAAGCACGGGAATGCTGCGCCGCTCCGCCGTCCAGATCAAATTTGGCCACACATCATGTTTGGAAATAATCAGTGCGGACGGCTTGACCCAACTCAAAAAACGCTGCACGCTGCGTAGCGAATCAAAAGGAAGGTAAACGGCCAAATCAAGATCGCCTCCGTTTTTGAAATTTTCGTAGCCGGAGGGGGAAAAAAAGGTCACCACCAATTTCCAATCGGGGTGATTTTCTTTCAATCGGTGTAAAATCGGGCGGATTTGTTCGTATTCCCCCAGAGAAGCGCTGTGGAAAACAAGCCTGGGGCTCGAAGCCGGTTCATCTTTGCGGCGGAATTCGGCCAGATCTCGCCAGAGCCTTTTCCGCCCGCGAATCCCGTGGCGCACCTTCCGATTGAAAAGACTCAAAAAATGAAATGTGCCCCACATCAAGGGCACTCCGATTGCGTTGTACAGCACAAACCAGACAGTTTCCGTCACACTAACCTGTCCATTTTGGAAGCGTCCGAGCGAAGCAGACGCCTCGATTCTTAAAACAATCTTTCGTCAAAGTAATTGACCGCCTGAAGCGCCTCTTCAGGCAAAATCGTCGCCATACACGAAAAATGCCCCAACGGACACCTGTCGGTTCCGTGAAAGGAACAGGGTCGACACGGGAGACTTTTTTCCAGCACCACATTGGGCGTGCGAAACGGGAAAAATCCGAATTCTTTCACCGTTGGTCCGAAAATCGCCACAATCGGTTTTTGAAAAGCCGCGGCCATGTGAAGGACGCCCGTGTCGTTCGAAACCAATCCCCCGGATTTTTGCAAAACCGCTGCGGTTTCCAAAAGTGTGGTCTTTCCGCAGAGATTCAGCACCTCGTGGGAAAGTCGTTCCTCAATGTAACGACAAACGGCTTCATCCTCTTTTCCCCCCACTAAAACGACTTTTCGCCCCGGTTTCTGCAAGTAAAGGGCGATTAATTCCACAAAATAATGCGTGGGCCAGCGCTTGGTTGCGCGCCCGCCACCAGGAGCAAAAGCCCAGAAAGATTCTGCTACCAGCGGCCATTTTTTTGAAACCGCTCTTTGGGTCTCCTCCGGAATAAAAAGCTCCAGGCCCTTGCCGTCATCGGTTACGTCCAGGGGCCTGAGCGCTTTCAAGTACCGGAGCGGCACAGGTACGATGTTACGATAATAATTTTTCTTGAAATAAACAAGAAAAAACCGCTTTCCCGCGTATTTGGGAAACCGGCGGACCTTTCCCTTGACCAACCAGGACAACAGGTAACTCTTCGTGTGCTTCTGCCAGTCGAAAATCCAGTCGTAACGAACTGTATTGAGTGTGGCCGCCAAGGCCTGCAAATCTTTTGGGGTAGCCGAAGGCGGTAGGGTAAAAATGCGGTTGAGGCGGGGGTTGTGCACCATTAGCGGTTCAAGTCCTTGACGTACCACCATGTCGATTCGAGCGTCGGGGTATTTTTCCCGAAGCATTCGAATGGCAGCCGACGTCAGGACCACGTCGCCGATTGCACTAAATCGAAGTAAGAGGATTTTCACGCTGTTTCCCTGCCGTTTTACCGATTTTTATTCCTTTCCCCTGCCATTTCCCGTTTGTCTCTGAACGAAGCACAAAAAGAAAAAATTGCCCGACATCTAAAAAGGGGGCAATTTTTTCATTTCCGAAGTTTTGAGAAAACACCTGCAACGAGAAGCAAAACCGAACGCTTCCGGTAAGTGAAATCTACCTTTCTTTCGACCAATCTTTTAAGCTTCGGAACCAGGCAATGGTTTTGGTCAGGCCTTCTTCCACCTCCACTTTTGGCTCCCAGCCCAACACTTCGCGTGCCAGGGTAATGTCCGGTTGGCGCACTTTCGGGTCGTCAATGGGTAAAGGTTCTTCTTTAATGATGCTGCTGCTTCCGATCATTTGAATAATCTTTTCCGCAATTTGCCGAATGGTCATTTCGTGGGGATTTCCAATATTGACGGGGTCGTGGTAATCCGAAATGAGAAGTTTGTAAATGCCCGCCACCGTGTCGTCCACGTACGTAAAACTGCGGGTCTGTGAACCGTCGCCAAAAACCGAAACCGGCTTGTTAGTCAAGGCCTGCGGAATAAACGTGGGAATGGCTCGTCCGTCGCCCAACCGCATACGTGGGCCGTAGGTGTTAAAAATGCGTACGATTTTGGTGTCCACACCGTGGTAGCGGTGGTAGGCCATGGTCAGAGCTTCGGCGAAGCGTTTGGCCTCGTCGTACACGCCGCGCGGCCCTACCGGATTCACATTACCCCAATAACTCTCTTTCTGAGGGTGGATTAGCGGGTCCCCGTACACCTCAGAGGTTGACGCCAGCAAAAAGGTGGCGTTTTTCTCTTTGGCCAAACCCAGCGCCTTGTGAGTTCCCAACGATCCCACTTTGAGGGTCTGAATCGGCATTTTCAAATAGTCAATGGGACTGGCCGGAGAGGCAAAATGCAAAATGTAGTCGATTTCACCGGCCACGTAAATGTACTCGGTCACGTCGTACTTAATGAATTTGAATTTTTCCGTCTGTAAATGCTCAATATTCTCAATATTCCCCGTGGCCAAGTTGTCCATGGCAATGACTTCGTGCCCTTGTTTGAGCAAATATTCGCAAAGGTGCGAACCCAAAAATCCTGCTCCGCCGGTTACCAATGTCCGTGGCATGTCAAACTCCTTTTTTTTGAGCCTATTTTTGAATGGTTTCCCCTATCGTCGTATCGACGACTTGTAGCTTTTTCTTGAGACCCGACGACACCAGGTAGCCCAGTTCCGTGGGACTTCTTTGAAACAGAATCACTCCTTCAATGTTAGGGTGCGATTCAATCACGCGCAGGCCTTTCTGGGGGCCTAAGACGAAAATACCGGTCGCCAGAGCGTCGGCTTCCATTGTGGAGGGAGCTTGAATTGTCACGCTCACGCAGCCTCGCGCGGGCCAGCCCGTTTTAGGGTCCAAAATGTGGTGGTAGCGCACCCCGTTGAGGACGAAATACTGCTCGTAATCGCCGGAAGTCGCCACGCAGCCGCTGTCCATCGGGAACCAACCGAAAAATCCCTGCGGTTTGCGTGGATGCCGAATCCACACTTTTCTTTTCCCCTTCGTAAGGGGGCCGGCCACCGCGCTAAAATCTCCACCGGCATCGACCAAGGCGTCTGTCACGCCCCTGGCCTTCAGAATTTTCATGGCTTCGTCCACCGCGTAGCCCTTGGCAAT
Organism: uncultured Deferribacteres bacterium; assembly: GCA_964579725.1. GTDB lineage: Bacteria > Zhuqueibacterota > JdFR-76 > JdFR-76 > BMS3Abin05 > CAZOHG01. Next base: position 52,696 of record CAZOHG010000013.1, on the reverse strand, counting down.
GCCTCCGAAATCGACCTGCATTTGGGGACGAGTTAAGTACAGAAAATTTCCCCGCAACACAAAGTGGTGAAAATCCACCAGGGGAAGAAGTGCGGCGATGGCACCGGAATCGGGCAAGGTTGTTCGTGTGGAATCAAAATTCCAGAGCCGCCGCAGGGGCCCCACCGTGACGTCGAATGCCCCGGCCGTCCAGAGGGAAATTTTTTCGCTTTCTTTGGCCAAACGCACCAAGTCGGAATCCACCGGCACACCCCGTTTCCCGGCGAAGGCGTTCACCTGCCAGATTTCGTCGTTCCGAATAAAATAGGACGTTTTTTCTTCAATGTCTTTTATTCTTTGAAAAGCGGCGGCAACAGCTTTTTCGGCCTTTCTGCTTCGATTTTTCTGGTAAACGGAAATGGTCACAAACGTGCCCATTTGCAAACGGGTTTGTTTCAGGGTGGAAATGGGAGAGTGCCGAACACATCCGACAAAAACAAGGAACAGAATGAGAAAGACCGGGATTCTATTTTTCACGGTTGGCTGCAAACTCCACCAGATTTATAAGCGCCTCTTTTGCGGGAGACAGCTTAAAGGGCTCCAAAATTTGTAACGCCAAATTCACGTACTCACCGGCGCGCCGGTGGCAGTAGTCCACGCCCCCGTTTTGAATTACGAAATCGCGAATTTCCTCAAAATTCTCGACGGCGGTGTCACTGTCCAACATTTTTCGGATTCGGTCGGCGCGGCCGTTTTCCGAATTGGTCAAGGCGTACAACAGCGGCAGGGTGATTTTGCTTTCTTTGAGATCGTTGCCCACCGGTTTTCCCACCACCGATTCGTCGCCCAGGTAGTCCAACAAATCATCCTGAATCTGAAAAGCGCGCCCCAAATATTCCCCGAATTCCCAAAAAGCCTTGGGGGAATAGGCCTCCTTTTCACTGGACGTCAACGCACCCAACTGACAGGAAGCGGAAATCAAGGAAGCCGTTTTGTCGGAAATCATTCGAAAGTACGTGTCTTCGTCCAAATCATACGCCTGAGCTCGCTCAATTTGAAGCAATTCCCCCTCGCTCATCTGGATGGTCACTTTAGAAATCACGCGATTAATCGCCATGTTGTCCAAAAGCACCATTTTTTGGAGGGCCTGAGAAAACAGAAAATCTCCCACCAAAACGGACACCTGATTGTTCCAGACGGCATTGACGCTGGCGGCACCCCGGCGCAAATCCGCTTCGTCCACAATGTCATCGTGAATCAGCGTGGCAGTGTGAATCAGTTCCACAATAACAGCGGATTCAATCGATTCCCATGTGCTTTCTCCCTGTAAATTTGCAATGAGGAAAATCAGCAGCGGGCGCAGTCGTTTTCCCTTGTGGGCAGCAACGTAGGCAATGACGGAATTAATGAGATCCACGTCTGTTTTCAGAGTTCTCAGAAATTCCTTTTCGAAACGGTCCAGTTCCCTCACAACGGGGGAACGAATATCTGTAATTTCTACCAGCTCAGACACATTCTTTACTCGTTTTTGAACGCAAGTCCCTAAATTGTTAATAAATGTACTAATTTATCCCTGTATTGTCAATTAAAAAATTTTCTTTTTGGGAGAAGAAAAAAGCCGTCCTCACGATTTTTCACCCCCAAATAGCCAGAAGTCCGCTCAGCGTGAAAATACTAAGCACGGTCGAAACTAAAATCACACCGCTTACAAATGCCGGGTGCGTGTCGTATTTTGTAGCCAGAATGACGGCATTCACGGCTGTGGGTCCGCTGGATTGAATAATCAAAACGCGGCGCGTCAAGGCGTCGGCAGGCAGCAAGGCAAAAATGAGCACCGCCAAAACGGGCGTGAAAAGCAGCCGCACACCCACGGCCAAACCAATCCGCCCGAGCCGGTCTTTCAGATTGGCATGCGTCAATTGAATCCCCAGCACAATCAAAATAATCGGGATGGCCGCGTGCCCGATCATTTGAATGGGTTTCCAGAGCAAAGGCGGAATTGTCAGATGAAAGCCCTTAATGAGAAGGGCGAAGGCAATGGCGTACAGGGCCGGAAGCCGGTAAATTTCCTGCAAGGCCCGTGCCGCCGGAAGATGTCCGCCGGCTGCCGTGAAAATCCCAAAGGTATTTAAAATAATGACAAAACAGACCAGAAAAATCACGGCAATTGCCAATCCCTCCGTTCCGAAAGCAAAATAAATGAGCGGAAGTCCCAGGTTACCACAATTCATGAGAGTGGTCGAAAGCACAAAACCGCTTGTTTCCGCTGCAGTGTAGCGAAGCAGGCGCGTCAGGGTCCAACTGACCAGCGCCAAGGCCGCAAAAATCAAAAATGCAAATGCAACAGTGGACAAAAGCCGTCGGGCCAAAATGTGGCTTTCCATTAAACTGGTAAAAACCAGCCCCGGCGTGAGTAAATAGAGCGTCAGTTCGGAAAGGGTCTTGGTGTCTAACTCTTTAAAAAAGCCCAATATGTACCCGAGAGCAACAATACTGAAAACGGGGACAATTGCGCGGAGGATTACATTCATTGAAGGGATTCCGGTTCTGCTCTAAAACTGCCAAAAAATGCCGAACATTCCCTGGGGACCGGTAAAATCGTCGGTTTCTCCCACATCGGCCTGAAATTTGGTGTAGTGGTAGGCAAAACTCAAATGGGCCCCAAACGGTCGTCGCAGTTGCGCGTCAATGCCGGTTTCCACAAAAATGTCCATCCCCACCTGCGGCGGCAGGCCCACGCTGGGATTTCGCGAATGGCGCAAGGCAAGCACAGCCCCTCCTCCGTAAGACACGTACGGCATAATGGGAGAATCCACCACCAGACGGTGTTTGAGAAAAAGATTTACCGGAACCAGTGACAGCGTTCTTACCTCCACCGTATTCACTTCTTTTTGATGCCAATAGCCCAAAGCCTGACCGAAAAAGAGCCCGCTTCGAATGGGTTCGCACAGGCAGACCTGAAAATAGGGAGTCGATTTGGCACTACCTGCAAAAAGCGAGGCCGTATTTTGAGTAGTGAGGGTTTGCGGTTGCCACTGACCCGTCAGCAAAAAGGCCTCAAAAGATTGCGCTCGCAAATCTGGAACCCTTGAAGATGAGAAGAAAAACAGACCGAACGCAAACCAAAACGCAGCGGTTTTCACCGGAGAGCGCACCTTTTCTTTTTTCAGGACGCCCCGCACACCGTTTGTTGACTTCTTGAACTGCAACCGATTTGCCTCGGATTTGAACAATGCTCCCACACACTCCACATTTTTCCACCTGCCCGATGCCGATTGTCAAAAATACGGGTCAGTCCGCCCGAAAACCCAAAAGACATCTCGCGCATTGGGTCAAAAATTTAGTCCGGGTAGTCCAATTTTTGCCACCAGGTCAACTCCAGGTCAGGGAAAAGAGAATCCCGCTTTTTGGAATCGTCAAGATAGAGCCGGTCAGCCTCGGAAAGCGTCTCTTTCCGACCCAATTTGTCGGCCATGTCCATGATGCGATTAAATGCTTGCACGTGTTCTTCAAAGCGCATTTCGGCGTAGTCCCGTGCTGACCAGGTGCTAATAAGAAATTGCCAGTCCGAGGCCTCCAACAAAAGGAGCTCCCGGGCCGCCTGTTTGAGGACGTCTTCCAGTTCGGGATTGGTTTGCCAGTCCATTTTGTTCAGGGTTTCGGTCAAGCGTTTTTCTGCCGCGTAAATGTGCGGCCAGGTCCAGCTTGTGTCTTCATTAAGCCAGATGTAATGGTAGCCGCCCTCACCCCAGGAGCCTTCGGGGATGGAAATGACTTCCACCGGCTTTTTGCTGTCTAAAATTTCGGCGGCGTTGGACAAAATTACTTCGTCGTCATTGGCTAAACGCCGGAGAACAGCCTTCAGAAATTGCGGTCCTTCAAACCACCAGTGTCCAAACAGCTCCGCGTCGAAGGGGGCCACCAGGGCTCCCGGTCGGCCGGTTTTCGCCCTGTGTTCCCGCAAAATATCTTTCACCAGCCCGACAAAATGGTCGGCATTTTCGGGTACCCTGGAATTGGCCTGCTCGGGAACGTACTCTTTTTTGTCAGCCAGATCGCTCTTGGCGCTGGTCACTCGCCAGTAGCGGTGTCCGCCGGGAAAGTGCTTTTTGTGAAAATCCAGGTACCAACCGTCTCCGGGGTAGCCCCACTCACCGGACCAGACCTGCAGGCCCGTTTTGGGGTCACGGGTAAAAATAGCCACCGGTTTTTTCAGCTCGGGATTGGAACTAACCAAATAGATTTCGTAAGGCGATTTTTCCGTATCTTCTTCACGAACCGGCATTTCCTTTTCAAATTGCTTCCAGAGCTTTTTCAGCGCCTCGAACCGGTCCATGTACACACCAATTGCTTTTCCACCTCGCAAAAGCGCCGAATCCACAAAAAAATATTCGATTCCGTTTTCGCTGAGGAATTCATCCACACCTTTGCGCAGGTAGGGTTTTTTGCCCAGAACCGAATCCACCGGCGGCACCCATTTGTAGCGTGGACGGTAGGCGGCTTCGGGCAGCCAGATCCCCCGAGGCGGCTTTCCGTAGTGGCGGGTGTGGGTTTTTACCGCCGTTTTGACTTGCGCCTGAATGCTGGTATCCAACCCCAAAAGCGGAAAATACCCGTGGGTGGCGCCGCAAGTAATTAGGTCTACAAATCCCGCTTCGGACAATTCTCGAAAAGCGCCTACCAAGTCGTAATGGTACGTGGTCACAAAATCGTGCAAAATGCCTTTGTAAAATTTTTCCCACATTTGTGCCAAGGTGTGCATGTGGGTGTTGCCGTGTTTTTCAAAAGTGATTTGGTCTTGAATGGCGGCGTCAATTTTCTCGCGAAGATAGGATTCAAACTCCGATTGAAAACTTTTGTCCGCTAACTGCTCACTGAGCACCGGCGTAACCCCGATGCTAATTTTGGAAGCCACCCCTTCCCGACGCAACTCATTGAGCGCATTGAGAATGGGAATGTAGGTTTCTGCCGCCGCTTCATTTAACCAATCCATTCCGTGCGGCCATTTTCCGTGTGCCAGCACGTACGGCAAATGGGAGTGTAAAACAAATGTGAAATAACCCGTTTTCTCTACAGCCATGTTTTTTCCTCTGAAATTAGAAATGTTAGAAGAATTTCTCTTTCTTACATTGTTCAACCATGTTCATACCCGTGCGCTCGGAGCGAACCCCACAATTCGGGCTGGCCCCCCGCAATTCCCTCCAAAAACCGCTCGAAATCAACCGGCCATTGAGAGGTAGAAACAACTTTTTATTGCATTAAAATCATTTTTTTGATTCGGACAAAAGTGCCGCATTTGAATTTGTAAAAATAGATCCCTGACGGCAGTTCTGCCGCATTAAATTTCACTGCGTACATTCCCGGAGCTTTATGCCGATTTACCAAAGTGGCCACCTTCCGCCCAAGGACATCGAAAACCTCCAAAACGACCGGCGGATTGCCGGAATGAGCTACAGCAGGAATGCCGTATTTAATAATGGTGGCTTTGTTGGCCCCATTGGAAGCAGCTCCGAAGGGATTGGGATAATTTTGCGAAAGAAAATAGTCCTTCGGAATTTTTTGCTCGCTGGCAACGGATGTTACAATCGGCGTAACATGTACAGGGTTGCTCCAGGAGCTCTGGTTACACGATTCAATCGCCTGTACGCGCCAGTAAAAGGGTTGGAGTGGAACAGGCAGCGAAATGTTCATTTCTCCGGCATATTTGGCGGACAGGGTGTCCAGAATCACGGAGCTAAAATCAGCATTTTCCGAAAGTTGCAAACGGTAAAAATCGGCGTAGTCAACAGTGCTCCATTTGAATGGAATGGTGCGCAGGGTGTCCTTTAGAGGGCTATTCTGCAACGGGAACACGGGAGTCGGTGTTTTAAGCGTCATCTGGGGCGAGATGAGCACCGTGTCTGAAAAACAGCTTTCTCTCCCGGCATTATCCACGGCTGCCACGGTAAAATAGGTGAGCCTGTTCGCTCTATCCTGAATATTCACCGTCCAACTGGTGTCTTGTGCAGGAACCGACCCCACATACTCAAACCAAGAAGTTATGACCTTCGTCATGTAGATATCGTACCTGTTCACAGTCGATTGGGCACTTTTGGCCCAGCTTAGCGTAACGTTGTTGCCGATTCGCGCCGAGCACCTAACATTTTGAGGAGGCTGCGGGACAACCTTTTCCCAGCCGTTGGCTTTTAATAATTCTTTTATCTCCCATTGAGACAACTCGCGATTGTAAATTCTGATGTCGTCCAATTTGCCTTCGAAATAATTCCTTTCATTTCCCCCGAAATCCGTGTGACCGATTTGCAAATTGTGACCGGTGTATTTTATCTTGAAAAAATCCTTGGTACGCCCCGAAGACAAGGTACCGTTCAGGTAAAATTTCTCTTCTCCCTTGCGAAATGTCGTGGCAAAGAAAACCCATTCTCCCACAGGATAAGGAATTGAATCCACTACAACCTGATTCAGCCCAACTTCCAATTTATCGCGCCACAGGGAAACATCGTATCCACTGAATATCCCCAAATTGGAGAGAATTTCCATTTGCCTGTCTACGCTGAGGTCCAAAAACATCCAACCTGTGACGGTGAGGGCCGTATCGGGCTGAAGGGAACCATCATTGCCGCAATCGATGTAGGCATCTTTGCCGTTAAAATAAAAGGCGGCATCCTTTTGACCAAAGCGGTCTTCGGTCGGCACAACTCCATGGAGAATCCCGTTGTTGTCATGGCCGCTGGAATCGGCACCGCTTCCGTTCGTAAACGGGTAAAAAGCGACAAGACCCTCGGACAAAAGATTCGGGACACCAACCACGGCGTTGGAAGCCGGGCCTTCGTCTCCGTTGAAATTCACGGCCGTTATTCGAAAGAAATACTTAGAGCCGTTGTTTAAATTGGGAATACGCAGCACGGTGTCAGGTGGCGTAACACTCGTGTAAAAATGGTACCCTTTGCTGGTGTCGGTGGAAATGTAAATATTGTATTTTTCAATATTGGACTGCAACACCGCGTGCCATTTCAAAAGAATCGAATGGCTGCCCGAAACAACCTCCACTTTTGACGGTGGAGAAGGAAATCTCGATGAATAGGCCTCGTCGGTAAACACGGTGAAATTATTCACGAGACGATCCTCCGTGTGGTTAAAAATTCCTCCGATGAGTACCTTGTCCTTCGAAAGGCCCACGGTGGTGACGTCTACTCCCCAAATGAGAGAACTTCCGAACTTCAGGTCCCATGCGGGGTCCACGGCGGCGGTGTTGTAATCCAAGCGGGCAAAATATTGGATGGGGGTAGTTCCGATATGATCAAAATTCCCGGTCACATAAACGTAATCGTTGTCAGCGGTCACAAATTGGACATCTCCGTCGGGATTGGGCTGCCATTTGGGGTTGACGGCTCCGCTGGAAAGGTCCAATTTGGCCAGATGCCGAATCGGAAGCCCCCCGATGTACGAAAAATTTCCGGCCGCGAACAAATCGTTCCGGTGAATGTGGATGGACCGCACAATCAGATCCGGGTCAGGCATCCAAGAAGGGTCTTCCGTGGCGTCCTGAACGGAAATTCTCCTGAAATACCGAAGGATGACCGATCGGTCGGCATTGTAAAATCTACCGGCGGCATACACGTAGCCGTTTTTTTCGTCTATGGTGCCAATACTTCCGTACTCCAGTCCGCCCGAAACGGTGGGTGCCCAGCTGAAAACTTCGCCGTTGGTTTTGTTCACCATGGCAATTCTGTCCCGCGGCGAAACTCCGATCTTCGTAAAGTTTCCGGCAAGAATAATCGTATCTCCCCGAGAAATCATACAATTCACTTCCCCGTCAGGTAATGGGGTCCAGGCCGGGTCAGGGTCGCCGTTGGTTTTATTTAACTTGGCTAACTGGGGAAGATAGTGCTGGTTTACAATTTTAAAGGCTCCGCCAATAAACACATTTTGATCATCCACGGCAATTGTATTCACCACATCATCTGTTTGGGGAAGCCAGGTTTTGTCCAGAGAAAAATCGTCTTTATTGAGTCTCACAACCTCTCCGGTCGAAATCCCCCCAACGCTCTGGAATGTTCCGCCAAGGTAAATCTGATCCCCGCTGAAAGCAATGTCGGTAACGGTCCCGTCGGCGTTCGGAATCCAAGAATGGTCGGGGGCACCCCAGAATTCATCCAACCGTGCGACGTAGTTTATTCTCTCCCCGCCAATTTCCCGAAATTGACCGACTACGTAAAGCATGCCGTCATTTATTTTAATATTTTCAATGAAATTGTTTGCATCGGGCTTCCAGGCAAAATTTGGTTTTCCCTCGGTTGCACCGACTTCGGCAAGGAATTGCCTTTGCACCACACTATCCGTTCCGATTTGCGTAAACTCGCCGGCCAAAAACACGCGGTCGCCGTCAATGGCAATATGCGTTACCCGATGGTCTGGATTGGGTTTCCAAAAAGGCGCCACCGGATCGCCCTTGGCTGTGTCGATTTTAGCGGCGTAGTACCACGCCCCAACCCCCCAAAACGAAGTAAAGTCTCCGCCTACGTAAAGACTGCCGTTGCGCAAAGCGATTGCACGCACCACCTGGTTTGGTTTGGGAAAAAAGGACGTCACAAGCGTGCCGTCCGAAGCCCTGATTTTTGCCAGAAATCGGTGTTGGTAGGTGCTTTGCCCTATCCGTTGAAATTCTCCGGCGACGAAAATAAACTTACCGGCCGGAACAATATCGTGTACCACCCAATCGGGAGAAGGGTCCCAGTCCGACACAACAGAGCCGTCCGTGCGATTCAGTTTGGCGAGATAATGCCTTTCGGTACCGCCGAGTGAGGTAAAATACCCACAAACATAGACAACATTCCCGTCTGGCACGATTTTCTCAATCGCTCCGTTGGGCTGAGGATCCCAGTTGGAAACGGAGCCGTCTGCGTTGATTTGAGCCAGTCCTTTTCTTTCAAAATCCCCCACCTTTGTAAAGCTACCGCCAATGTACCAACCGCCGTTTCCGTCAGGGGCACAGGCCGTTACGGTTCCATTCACCACGGGGAAATTCTCTGCCGGAGAAACATTATTTTTCGAAATTAGCGCCCCGTGTCCGATAATCGGGCCGTAGTAATCGAAACGTCCAGCCACGTAAATGTAGTCGCCGTCTGGCTCAATGGCAAAAACGCCCCCGTCAAATCCCCAGGTTTTATTGAATTGCTGGCCGAATACAACCCCCGTTACCCCCAAAAAGCCCAAAAGAAGAAAGAAGTATTTTTTCATCTCGCTACTCGTCTATTTGTACGGTCTGAAAATTTGCCTGATTTGTAACGTTTTGCCCCGGAATTTCGAGGATTGCCTGCCAATACGAGAGGCTTCCTGTCAATTTTCCGAAGGGGATTGAAACCCAAAGTTTCGGTGTTGGCTTTGGCCCTGAATTTTGATTTCACCGAATTGCTGCTCGTACTTGGCAATGTTATCCTGCAACGCTCGTAAAAAGGACTTGGCGTGTTGAGGTGTCATAATGATCCGTGCGTACACCTTTGCTTTCGGTACGCCCGGAAGCATGCGGGTAAAATCCAGCACAAATTCCGCCGGTGAGTGACTAATGAGCGCCAAATTCGAATAAATCCCCTCGGCCTCTTTTTCACCCAATTCCACGTTAATTTGTTGCGGTTGTGGCCCTTCCATTGGTGCCTCCTGTGGTTTTTTATGGTTAATTATACGAAATTTTTCCATTATTGTCAATTGAAATGATTGACTTTAAGGATGTTTTGTCGTAAATTTGTTACCAGAAAAAAGCCGGGACATGTCCCGTCGCAAATGCTACCGATTCAAATCAAATGGAACTTTCATGAGCGAAAACAAAAAATTGTTCTTAATCGACGGCTCGCATCTGGCGTACCGTTCGTATTTTGCTTTTATTCGCAGACCTCTGATCAATTCAAGGGGCGAGAATACCTCAGCGCCTTTTGCTTTTGCCCAATCGCTCCTTAAAATTATTTCGGAAGAAAACCCGGATTACATTACCGTTGTTTTCGACACTCCGGAGCCGACTTTTCGGCACAAGGAATTTCCGGAATACAAAGCGACGCGCGAGAAAATGCCCGAAGAAATGTCCGACCAGATTCCCAGAATTCGTCAAATTATTGAAGTTCTGGGCATTCCTATTGTGGAGGTGCCGGGCTACGAAGCGGACGACGTCATGGGAACACTGGCCAAACGCGCCGAGGAAAAGGGAATCGACTCGTATCTGGTAACCGGAGACAAGGACTTTTTCCAACTCATTACCGACCACATTAAGGTTTACCGACCCCAACACACCGGAAATTCCGTGGATATTGTGGACAAGGCCTGGCTGAAAGAACATTGGGGAATCGCTCCCGAGCAGGTGGTCGATTTTCTGGCCATTCTGGGCGACAAAATTGACAACATCCCCGGCGTAAAGGGAATCGGAGAAAAAGGCGCCCGGGAATTGATTCAAAAATACGGTCATTTGGAAAATGTTCTCAACGCCCTCGACACGCTCCCCAAAGCGCAATGGCGGAAGGCTCTTGCCGAACACGCCGACGACGCCCGTCTTTCCCAAAAACTGGTGACGATTGACACAAACGTCCCGGTCGATGTTTCTCCCGAAGATCTCAAACGCAGGGAGTGGAATGAAGAAGAAGCCATTCGGCTTTTCACCGAACTGGAATTTAAAAGCCTGATTGACCGTCATTTTTCCAATAACGGCAAATTCACCCAAAAATACACAGTGGTTCAAACACCGGAAGATCTGAAAAAATTAGCACAGGATTTGAAAAAGGCAGGCGATTTTGTTTTCGATCTGGAGACCACCCACATCGACCCCCTGCGCTGCCACGTGGTTGGTTTTTCGTTCGCCTGGCAGGAAGGGGAGGCGTATTATGTGCCCGTGGCTGCGGGAACGGCCGAAAAGGCCACGACCCTCGGGCCTTTGTTTCAAAATCTCAAAAAGGACCCTGACCCCAGGAGGGTGGAACTGCCGTTGGACGTGGTCCTCCAAACACTCAAGCCCATTCTGGAAAATGAAACCTACAAAAAATGCGGCCAAAACGTGAAGTACGACATGCTGGCGCTGACGCGCTATGACATTTCTGTACGCGGGATCACTTTCGACACCATGGTGGCTTCCTATTTAATCAATCCCTCCAGCCACCAACACAACCTGGACAATTTGAGCCTTGAATACTTGAATTACAAAAAGGTTCCCACCAGCGATTTAATCGGAAAGGGCAAAAATCAGGTGACCATGCGCCAAGTGCCCGTCGACAAGGTGGCTTTTTACGCCTGCGAAGACGCCGACATGACCCTTCGCCTCCGCAATATTTTAAAGCCGCGCCTGAAGCAAGCAGCGCTGTACGACCTTTTCCGGGACGTGGAAATTCCGCTAATCTCCGTTTTAATGACCATGGAAAAAAACGGCGTCGCGCTGGACACCGTCCTCCTGCGGCGTCTTTCGAAGCATGTCGGCGGCCAGTTGGCGCGTTTGGAAGAAGAAATTTACGAGCTTGCCGGAGAAAAGTTTAACATTAACTCTTCCAAACAACTTAGTGGGATTTTGTTCGAAAAATTGGGGCTCCCGACGGCTCGGCGCACCAAAACGGGCTTTTCCACGGACGTGACGGTTTTGGAAGAACTGGCCAAAATCCACCCCCTGCCCCAGAAGCTTTTGGCTTACCGGCAATTGGCCAAGCTGAAATCGACCTACATTGACGCTCTGCCCAAACTCATTCATCCCGAAACGGGGCGCGTGCACACGTCTTACAACCAAACCGTCGCCGCAACCGGGCGGCTTTCCAGCAGCGATCCCAATTTGCAGAACATTCCCATTCGCACCGAATTGGGGCGGGAAATCCGAAAGGCTTTTGTCCCCGGCCGAAAAAATCACCTCATTTTGGATGCGGACTACTCCCAGATTGAATTGCGTATTATGGCCCACCTTTCCGGCGACGCCACCCTGCGGCAAACCTTTGAGCGCGACGAGGACGTCCACACGGCGACGGCGGCGCTGGTTTTTGGGGTAGAACCCAAGGACGTGACTCCCGATTTGCGCCGGCGGGCCAAGGAAATTAATTTCGGCATTATGTACGGAATGGGCGCCTACGGCCTGGCTTCCCGCCTGGACATTTCCGTGGAAGAGGCACAGCAGTTCATTTTGAATTATTTTGCCAAATACCCGGGGGTGCAGGATTTTATTCGCAACACCATTGAAGAGGCGCGCCGAACGGGCTACGTCACCACGCTGCTGAACCGGCGGCGTTATTTGCCGGAAATCAATTCGCCCAATCGGCGAGTGCGTGAATTTGCCGAGCGCACGGCCGTCAACACACCGATTCAAGGTACTGCCGCCGATTTGATTAAAGTCGCCATGATTCACATCCACAACCGACTGAAAAAAGAAAATTTACGGTCGATCATGATCATGCAGGTTCACGACGAATTGGTCTTTGAGGTGCCCGAACCGGAGATCGAACCCATGAAACGCCTGGTTCGGGAAGAAATGGAAGGGGCAATCGATTTGGAGGTTCCCATTCGCGTGGACATCGGCGTGGGGAAAAATTGGCTGGAAGCGCACTAAACAGGCCAAGCTGCTTTTACTCGAAGGACAAAAGACGGCCGATTCCACTTCCACCTGCAGGACATGCACAATCGGGTTGAAAAGGCTCCAAGTCTCTTCGGGGATAACCTAATTTTCACAAAATGAGAAAGGTTCTGACATGGAATCGATGACCTATCTGGATTGTTACGCTTCCGTGGGGAAATGGCCTGGAAAAGACCCGGCCGCTCCCTGGACGGTGGAAGAAATGCTTGCTGACATGGCACGCTGCGGCATCCACGGGGCACTGATTTTTTCCAACTTTGCCCGTGCTCTGGAGCCCTCTGTCGGAAATCAGCAGGTTTCCGACATCTGCGCCCAACATCCTCGACTGTTCTCGTGTTGGGTTGGACTTCCCCACACGGGCGGCGAAGCACCACAGGGACGGGAATTTGTCGAGCTGGCGCGTGCCAAGGGCGTCCGGGCGGTCAAAATCTTCCCGAAACTGCACCATTTTCTGGTCAACAAACGCACGCTCGGGGATTTGCTGGCAGCGTTGGAAGCGGCCGAAATGCCGTTGCTTGTGGACGCCGGGCATTACGAGCCCTACAACCAGATCGGCTGGGACGAGGTGGAATGGCTGGTCAAAACCTATCCCACATTGCCCGTTTTGCTCCACAGTGTGCGTTGGGAAGCCACACGCTTTTTGCTGCCCCTTCTGCGTGCGTTCCCCAACCTCCACGTGGAATTTTCCAATTACCAGGCCAACCGAATCATCGAATTTTTGGTGGAACAAATCGGTCCCGAGCAACTGCTTTTTGGTACGGAAATGATGCAAAAAAGTCCGGGTGCCGCCAAAGCCTTCGTGGATTACGCAGAAATTGACGATTCCGCTCGCCGAAAAATTGCCGGAGAAAATCTTATTCGGCTCCTGAAACTCCCGGAAATCCCCCCAGAGTATGCCCCCACTTCCGGGGACGACGCCATTCTCGCCCGCGCCAAGCAGGGAGCTCCCATCGACGACATGGAAGTGATTGACGGACACGCTCACATTTCGGAAAAGGGACACTCCGACATTGTGATTGCGGTCATGCCCAAAGCCGACGCTGCGGGTGTGGTGGAGCGAAACGCTCGAATCGGCGTGGACAAAACCTGCGCCAGCGGCTGGGCCGGCGTGTGGACCGATTACGCAATCGGAAACGAGACGGTCGGGCAGGCCATTCGAGATTTCCCCGAAAAAATCGTCGGGTACGCCACCCTGGATCCGCTCTACGTAACCGATTGGGAAAACGAGTTGAAACATTGCTACGAAGAACTCGGCATGAGGGGCATGAAGCCCTACTACCCGCGCAACAAAATCCCCTACAACGCCCGAGCCTACGAAAAATGGTTTGCCTACGGAAATCGGCACCGTCTTTTTGCACTCATGCACCCTTCGGACAATTTTGTGACGGAAATGGAGGATTTGGCTCCGCGCTACCCAGACATTTCGTTTCTTTTGGCTCACTCCGGCTGGAGCTACGAGGTCGCCCGGCGGCACGCGCGGCTGGCTCAAAAATTTCCCAATGTGTTTTGTGAAATCACCTTCACGTCCGTCACCAACGGCGTGATTGAATTTCTGGTGCGCGAAGTCGGCTCGGAAAAAGTAATCTACGGCTCGGACACTTCCATGCGCGACCCCATTCCACAATTCGGGTGGGTTGCGTACGCTGACATTTCCGAAACCGACAAACGAAACATTCTGGGACGCAACATGCGTAAAATCCTCGACCGCTGTCGGTTTTAAACGGCCTCAGGCCGGTTTCAAACCGCAGAGAAGCAGCACGAGAATTAAAAATCCAATTACGCTCTTGCTGTTTTAAAAATAAATGCGTATTTTGTGAAAGGCGTTTCTCTTAATTTGGAATTGGGGAAATTGGCGGAATTTCAGTTTCGATCGAACAAAGCCGCCTGCAGATTTTGTCGATTGTTTTTTGGATGCGGGATTCAACTTCGAATCTCGCGATGACCTAACCTCTAAGTAGAAGGACCTGACATGCATTTTGGGCTTCCGGCGGTCGATTACATTGTAATCGGAATTTACCTGATTTTCATGCTTGCTATTGGTTTCTATTTTTCCAGATTTATGAAAGAGGGCAAAGATTTCTTCGTCGGCGGAAATTTAATTCCCTGGTGGGTGTCGGGAGTTTCCCTCTACATGACCCTTTTCTCCGCGTGGACGTTTACGGGAGCGGCCAGTTTCATTTACAACACCAGCTGGTTCGGCCTGTTGTATTTTGTCACCTGGCCAATTTCTTTCATCATTGGGTTTCAGCTTTCCGCCAAACGCTGGCGTCGTACGCGCATGACCTCCCCCGTGGAATACATTCAAACCCGCTTCAACAAAACCACTCACCTGTTTTTGGCCACCATTTTGGCGCTCAGCATGGTGTACTGGCCCGCTCACCATTTGGCCTCGCTGAGCAAAATCTGTGCACCGGCTCTCTTTCCAAATTCCATGTTGGCTATTGACATCATGATCGTTGTCACGGGCATTGTGATTTTGATTTACACCATTTCCGGCGGACTCTGGGCGGTGTGCGTCACCGACGTCGTACAGTTTCTCATTCTCATGGCGATCTGTTTGGTTCTGGTTCCCACCGTCTTTCTGACGGGAGATTTGGGCTCCGTGGCTCACTTTTTTCGAGAGCTTCCACCGCTCACCTTCCACCACGTCATCCGCGGGAAAACCACGTACACCCTGTGGTACATTTTCGGTATTCTCTTTTACAATATTTTTGGCACCGCTGTGGGAGACAAGGCCCAGCGCTACTACAGCGTCAAAGACGAAAAAGCCGCCATGAAAGTGGGCTGGCTGGCTTTCGGTCTGTTTTTGACGGCTCCGATTCTTTTCGGAATCCCGCCTTTGATTGGAAAAGTGCTCTGGCCCAATATTCACTTGCTCAAGGAATTTTCGAACGTGACCAAGCCGGACGAGAATATCTTCATTGCGGTGGTTCTCAAATACATGCCGGCGGGAATGGTGGGAATTTTCCTCTCGGCCATGATGGCGGCTTCCATGTCCGCCATGGACAGCGTGTGGAACGCAGTGTCGTCCATTATTTCGGTGGACATTTACAAAAACATTTTCAACCCCGATGCCAGTGAAAAAACCGTCCTGCGCGTGGGGCGCATTACCATGGTTTTTCTGGCGGCCATTGCCATCACACTGGCGCTGGTCATTATTCACAGTTCTTACGGCGTTTTCACCTTCAGCAACATTTTCTTCGGTTTGACAGGCGTTCCGGTGGCCATTCCCCTTTTTCTCGGAATCATGTCTCGGAATATTTCCCGGTGGTCGGCTTTTTCGTCCATTTTGGCAGGGACGCTCATGGCGGCGACCGCGCGCTTCTTGCTTCATTATTCGCTCGGGCAGCAGTACATTTCCACCATTGTCGTGACGCTCCTTTTCATCTACATCTCCCTGCCTTTCGGGAAGCTCTACCTACGCGGCAAACAGTGGGCGGCGGGAGGCAGTGCCGTGTTGGCCTTTCTGCTCTGGGGGTACAGTCTCATTCTCAATCACAATCCCAGCCTTTCCTTTGGGACGTTGACGTCGCAATTTCGGGCGCTCTCGCCGGATTGGTTGCTTTCCTCGTCTTTTTGGGCAATTCTGACGGCTCTGGGATTTTTTACAATCGCCTATTTTTTCTCAAAATTGTACGCCCGGGATTTAACCAATCCCTCCGAAGAAGTCCGCGAATTTTTTGTTAAAATGGACACCCCCATTGACGTCGAAAAAGAGGTGCTTTCCCGAGGTGTGAAAGAGGTGAATATTTTCCCAATGGTGGGAACCATTTCGCTGCTATTAGCGGCCTTGGCCCTGGCGATTTTGGTTTTCCCTGCTGCCCGCAGTGACATTGGGGTTAATTTTGCCGTCGCCGGATTTCTGGGAATCACCGGATTTCTGATGTTACTGTCCAGAAAAGCGGTGGATTAGCCTATTTCTTCCAAAGGGAGCGCTCAAACAGTTGTTTTTGCAAAAACGTCACAAAGTGGCGGCCCCCTTGGAACTATTCAATTTCTAATTTGCTCATTGAATTTTGGGCGGAAAATAGGTCAGAACGAAATGTCGTAAAGCGAAATCTCAAATGATTTGAAATGAACGAATAATGGTAAGAGATTTTAATTAGAAGACCTAAAAAACAAGGAGTTCAGCAATGAAAACACGACGCGATTTTTTAAAACTGAGCGGATTGCTTTCCGGCGCTCTTTTTTTGCCTCCCTTGAATCTAACCGCCCTTGCAAGCTCCTCTGGCTCCTTCCCACGCCGCAATCTCTTTTTTGATCCGGCCAAACTCCCGGAAATTCGGGAAAAATTAAAACTGCCCCTTTTTCAATCGTTTTGGGAGAAGTTTTTGAAGGCTGACCTGAAGGACGACGAAAAATTTCTCCGAAAAGATATTCAATTGAACAATCAAATTCATCACCTGCTCCGAGCGGACAAAATCCTCATGCGCGAATCCTTTGTTTTCGCCATGACGGAAAACAAGCGCCGTGGGAATTTAGCGCGCCTGGCCCTCCAGAAAATTCTTCAATTTAAGAAATGGGATTATTTTATTGACGGCGGAAAATACATTATTGGCCTCCAGCGGGCGCCGCTAACCGTAAAGGCAACGGTGCTGGCCTATTCGTATCTCGACACCTTTCTCTCAGCCGAAGAGCGGCGGGAAATCATGCAACAGCTTCCTGTCAAGGGTTGCGAACCGTGTTACCGCAGTTTGTACGGAATGCTTCACCCCAAAAGTGTTTTGGGGTGGGGCTTCGACCCGGAAAGCAGCTACCATGAAGTACGGGACATGAGCCATTGGCCTTACATCCTGCGTCACACCAATTTGCGAGCGGTTCCTCTGAGCGCCCTCGGACTCGGCGCTTTGTTTTTGGGAAAGCTCTCCCCCCGCACGCCGGAATGGTTGAATGTGGTTCAAGAAAGCTACGACGATTTCAGCCCCACCTACCAGCCGGATGGCAGCTACCCGGAGGGAACCAGTTACTGCCGTTACGCCAGCCAGGAACTCATCCTCTTTCTGAATGCACTGCAGCGAACCCGAGGCGACGATTGGTACAAAGCAGTCAATTGGCCCGGCGTCATGGATTTCTTCCTCATGACCACCATGCCCTCTTCCACTCACCCGGTTGAAGCCCACGTCAATTTCGGAGATGGCGGGGGCGGATTCAGCTCGGAAATCGGCTTCTGGGTGGCTAACCGTTACGGCAACGCGCGGGCACAGTGGGCAGCTGAAAATAAAAGTCAGTACCACACCCCCTTTTCGGTGCTTTGGTACAACCCCAAAATGCCAGCCATTCCGCCCAAGGGAAAGTGGTTTTTCCGGACTTTTGACACCGGTTGGGTAATTGCTACCACAGGATTTGACCCAAAAGATTTTCTTTTAGCTTTGCGAAGCGGCCCGCCGGCCAATCACGAACACGCCGACCGCAACAGCCTCATTGTAAAATGCTGCAACGAAAATCTATTTGTGGACAACTGGCACCCGCCTTACAATCATCTGGATCCGGGGTGGCCGCTGCGGACTTCTCCGGCACACAACACGGTGCTCATTAACGGCAAAGGACACCAGTACCACAAGGGTCTGGAGGGTACAAACTCCTCCAAAGCACATGCCAAGGTGGTAAACCGGCAGGTGTCCGACTGGCACGCGGCCGTTACCAGTGATGCTACGCAGGCTTACCAATTGGTGACGCCCGACGTGGCCGCCGTTTTTCGCTCCTTTTTGGTGATTCCCGAGCTGCGATTCTTTTTGGTTGTTGACCGTCTCCGAATGAAAACCGAACCTGCTCGGTTTCAGGCCAGATGGTTTATTGAAAACGAAGACAACAAGGGGAAGATCTCCTTTCAAAAAGAACGGTTTGTTTTCAATCGGCCTGAGGCAAAATTAGTTGGACTCACGGCCGCCTCGGGGGAAGCCCAATTGGCAGTCGGCACATTTCCCGTTCCCAAAAAATACGGTGTTTTTCCCTACCTGGAACTCACAGCCGGGCAGAAGGGAAAGGATGTCACCCTACTCACCGCCTGTGTAGCGCAAAAAGCAGACGCCTCTCAGACGCCGCTTTCGCTCACACGCGCGGACCGGCGTTGGAGCGTTAGCGCCCAGATTAGCGGACAACCGATCACCGTTTCTTTTTCAACGGATCCGCTGATTCCCGATTTCGTGATTCAGCGCGGCTAATTTTATCGAGCAAAAGCCGCTGGCGGCATCTGCGAATTTTCTCTGCAATTTCAGGAAAGGGCAAAAACGGCTTGACTCTTTTAAGCGGAATTTTTACCTTTTAGGCGTTTCGGTTCAGGAGATTTTTCCAAAATTCTTTGAAAACCCAGAAACACCCTTTGGGCAATTTTGACGCACTTTCAGCGGCTTCCGCTGGGGCGGAACCTTGCGCTTTGAATGCGACGCCTGCGTTTCACATGGAAGCTGCCTGGTATTGGGTAAAAAAAATATTTTTTGATTTTTTCGCTTGGCTCTAAAAGCGAACGATTGTCTTCTCCAGAAACAATCAAAAAAGGGAGTGCAAAATGACGTATTCACATTCTTTTCGGCGCATTTTGTTCAGTTGGATTCTTTTCTTCACCTTTATTTCCATTGCCTTGGCCGGTGAGACGGTGAATCTTCTCGTCCCCCCAAAAGCCGCCCCGCAAATTCGACACGGCGTGGAAGTTTTGACCCAAAAACTTCAGGCGGCTGGGTTCAACGTCACCCAAAACGGCCATTCGCAAAATCTGGTTACCATTCGCGTGGTCGACACCCGTTCGTCCGAGGGCAAAAAACTGGCTTCCCGCTGGAATCTCCACTTTTCAAAAGGAGAATCCTTTGCGCTTCGGATTCGGAAAAAGACTATCTTTGTGCTGGGCTCCGACCCCGTCGGAACCATGTACGGAACCTACGACGTGGCGGAACAGGTGAGCTGGGGCGCTCCAAACGAAAAACTCCTGCACCGCGTTCACCCGAAATCCGAAACGCCTTTCGTCAAAATTCGCGCCGTGAATCCCTTTTTACACACGCAGGCGTTGTGGAACAAGGCTTCGTGGTTTTACAGCTTGGATTTCTGGACAAAGTACCTGGACCAACTTTCCTTTAATCGGTTTAATCTTCTGGACATTCACGGGGTTTACGACGTGTACAACACCAATTTTTTCAACCTTTTTACCTATTTTGTCAAATCGGACCGCTTTCCGGAAATCGGTTCCCCTCCTCAGGAATGTCGTCGGAACGTCGCGATGCTCAACAAAATCATTGCCATGGCCGAAGAACGCGGCATTCACGTGGGCATCATGAATTACAGCCTGGACTCGCGGCCGGGGCAAATCCGGCCGGGTCGCTTTCGGGGTGACCCGCACATTTTGCGCCCCAAACTGAGGGGAAAAGACCTGGAACTTTACATTCGGGAAGTGACGGCCAAATTTCTGAAAGCGGTGCCCGGGCTCTGGACTTTCGGATTCCGAATCGGTGAATCCGGCAAGCGCGGGGGCTTTTTCCGGGACACCTACGTGGCGGGCATTAAAGACGCCGGGCGAACCGACATGCATTTGTACACCCGAAGCTGGCTGACCACACGCAAAACAGTGGACAGTTTGGCCAGTTGCTACCCCGGCCGTTTTTTCGTCGAAATTAAATACAACGGGGAACACATGGGAGCCCCGTACCATGCCATCACCGGTCGCCGACCGTGGCATTTAAGCTATTCCTACGAAAATTACACGGATCGTCCCCAGAACTACCAGATCATTTGGCAGGTGCGGTTCAACGGAACACACCGTATTTTTCGTTGGGGGGACCCGGAATTTGTACGCCGCACCGTCGAAACCCTGCATTTCGGCAACGGCGTTGGCTTCACCATTGAACCGATGGAAGCCTATTTCCCTTGGACAGATTTCTACCACAACACGGAACGGGTGGACCACCACTTTTTCGATTGGGGTTTCCAACGCAATTGGTTCTGGAATTTGCTCTGGGGCCGCCTGTCCTACAATCCCCACGAGGACGCGCGAGTGTGGATGAAGGCTTTCGAGCGCCGCTTCGGGAAAGTGGGGGCACAAGACGTAGAAGACCTGGTTGCAACCTCCAGCAAGGTCATCCCTTTGGTGTACCAGGCCCACTGCCTCGGCGTGGACCATCGCGCAGACGCTCCTGAATACGAGGTGGGAAACGGTGCTTTCCGCTGGGTCGAAACCCGGGTCGATCTGGGCATCGATGGATTCCTGCCGGTCACGGCACTGGATTCCACCGCCTATTCCGGTGTGCGAGAGTTCGTCACGGAACAACTGAGCGGAAAGGTTTCGGGACGCCATTCACCCCTGGAGGTTTCCAGACGGTTGAAAAGGTTGGCCAATCATATTTTTACCACCATTCGAAAAGCCAACACCGAGGTCGATTTGAACAACAAGGAATACGAATGTACGCGAATGGACGCCGAGGCTCTGGCAGACCTGGCTCTTTACTACAGCGAAAAATTCCTCGCCGCCGTCCAGTTGGAATATTTTAAACAGACCGGGGATTGGGGGACGCTGAAACCGGCCATCCGACACGCACAACGCGCCTACGACTACTGGAAAGACCTGGCCAAAATCACGGCCATTCATTACCACCCGATTGTGGAAGAACTTCGCATGCGCACCAATGATTACACCTGGGCTGCCCAGCTCCCCATTTTGAAATCGGATATTCAAACTTTGCGTGACGAGCTTTACTGGTTGGCGCAGGCCAACGCTAACTACAAGGGGCCGCTAAAAATTGGCCACCTTCCCGTTTTTCGGACTAAACCGGGTGAGGTGCTGCGCATTACAGCCAGCCTGAAATTCTGGAAAGGCGGCCTGAAACACGCCCCGAGAGGCAGGGTGTGGGTATTTTTCCGCCGCCAGGGAGAAAAGACGTACCAACAAATAGAATTAAGGCGGTTTTACCCTAACATTACATTTCTGGCCACGCTGCCGGCAAAACTGACCCAAAATACGTCACACGTGGAATACTACTTAAAGGCCGTCGCCAGAGGCCACACGTGTTTCTGGCCGCAAAACGCACCCGAGCATCCCTTTGTGGTGGACGTTACGCAAGATGACACACCGCCCACCATTCGCTACACTTTTCGCGGTGTGAAAATTCCTGCCAGTCATTTTACTGTGGAAGCCACTATTTGGGACGCTTCCGGCGTGAAATCCGCCAAAGTTTACTACAAGGAACTCCCCTCGTACGCTCCCTGGAAGGCGCTTCCCATGAAAAAAGTGGGAAAAAATCTTTACCGTGCTACCGTACCCCTGACGTTTCACGGCGCACTTTTCCACCTGGAGGCAATCGACGTGCACAACAACGGCACCAAATTTCCGGACACGTGGAAGGCACGGCCCTATTTTGTGATTGAAGCCTGGAATCCGGCTACCGGAAAACGCTAACTGAAAAGGAGACCAGATGTCAGACAAAATAAAAATCGGTTTGGTAGGCGTGGGGGGCCACGGGCACACCATTCGGCGCGCCGTAAGGGCGTGCGACGCTTTTGAGATCGTCCGCTGTTTCGACCCGAACACGGAGGCCCTGCAAGAGGCCGTGGAGGAACTTGGTTGTACACCGTCTCAATCCGACGAGGCGGTTCTGACCAGCCCCGAATTGGACGCCGTAGCGATTGTGTCCCCCAACCATTTGCACAGAAGGCAGGCGGAAAAAGCTGCCGCCAGCGGGAAACACATTTTCCTCGAAAAACCGATTGCCAACACGGTGGAAGACGGCCGCGCCATTGTAAAAGCCGCACGAGAAGCCGGTGTTGTTTTAGAAGTGGGACACCACGTTCGCAAATACGCGGCTTTTCGACACGCGCGCCGGTTGCTTGAATCCGGCCAATTGGGACAGGGTGTGGGCATTGAAGGGAACTTTTCCTCCCCTTCCGGTCTCGATGCTGCCGTTCCCGCCTGGAAAACCCATAAAACCACCTGCCCGGTCGTACCGCTCATGCAATTGGGCATCCACGGAATCGACACCCTTCAGTACCTTTTGGGACCCATTGTAGAAGGCTTTTCCTTCCAGCAGCACACGCTCATGCCCGGCGACGCCTTAGACAGCAGCGTCTCGCTGTTCAAATTCCAGGGGAATATTTTGGGCACATTTTCCAGCCACTACGTGGCCCGACACGCTTTTTACCTGAATATCTTTGGCACGGAGTACAACGCCTTTTTGGATTTTAAGAGTGTCACGCTTACCCGCCTCCACGGCGGCCGTGACGAATCTCTCAAAACCACGTTTACCGAACCTGACGACCAGGCGTACAAAAATGAAATCTGTGAATTCGCACACTGTATTTTAGAAGGAAAAGAACCCGAAGTTACCGGCGAAATGGGACTCCAAAATCTGCTTGTTTTGGAAGCTCTGATTCAATCGGCCAAGCAGAAAAAACCTGTGGAGGTGGAACGTTTGGTTTAGTTTTTTCTGTTTTGGGCCGCGATTCTGTGCGGTTCTACAAAAAACAAGTCAAAAATAGCAGTGACCCATCGCCGGTTCCCGTCGGTAAAAAAAATCGAGGAAAACGAAGCCATGAAAATCTTTCGCAAAATTATCTGGGGGGTGGTCGCCCTTCTGATTTTGGGCGTCGTTCTTGCCTTTGTGGTCATTCGTCCGGTGGACTACACCCCCTATTTTCAAACCGGGTACTACGCCAAAACCATGACCAACTTAAGGGCGGTTGACGCGGCTCTTCCTCACACAAAACCGGCTCCGCTTTTTGTGGGATTCGGAAAAGCTTCCATTACGCCACCCGTAGGCACGCCGCTGGCCGGTTACGGAGACCGCAAGGGAAAGCCCTCGGTGGGCGTGCACGACTCCCTCTTCGTCCGTGCCATTGCCCTGAAATCCGGCGGGCAGGAAGCCATTTTGGTGGCGGGGGACATTCTTATTGTACCCCGCCAATTAGCGGACAGCGTACTGGCGGAGATTCACCCCAAATTGGGCATTGACCGCCGCCAGATTCTCTTTGGCGCCACCCATTCGCACTCGGCCGTCGGCGCCTGGGGAACCACCTGGTTAGAAGAACAATTCGCAGGAAAAAACGACCCCAAAATTCTGCACTTTTTAATTCGCCAATTTGTGGCCGCTATTGAGCAAGCCACCGCTCATTTTGAAAGAGCCGAGGTTGGCTGGGGGAATTTTCACGCTCCCGGCCTCATTCGAAACCGGCTAATCGGCAAAAAGGGCTGGACAGACGACCAGGCCGTGTTTACGGCCTTTCGCACTGATTCCGGCAAGCAAATTGTCCTCGTTTCTTTCGGCGCTCACGCCACAGTACTCCCCGCCAGCAATTTCCTCATTTCCGCCGATTACCCCGGGTATTTGGAGCGAAAATTGGAACGGGCCCTCCCCGGACACTGTGTCTTTTTTGCGGGCGGCGTGGGCAGCCACCGCCCGGCGGGCAAAGGCAAGGACTTTGACCGCGCCAAAATGATCGGTGAAGCTCTTGCGGACAGCGTTCTTTTTCACCTCAAAACCACGTCTTTTCACGCCAATGTCCCCCTGCTGCCCGTGGGTGTGCCGGTAGCCTTGCCTTCGTACACCATTCGGATTTCTGACAATTTGCGGCTGGCGCCTTTCTTAGCCGCCAAAATTTTAAAAGAAAGAGACACCTTTTTTAACGCCGTTTTGTTGGGGAAAGAAATCTTTATCGGCATTCCGGCTGAGCTGAGCGGCGAAATCGGACTGGTTCTCAAAGCGTTGGCTTTTGAAAAGGGCCTTCAATTGGTTCCCACCAGTTTTAACGGAAGCTACCTGGGATACGTGGTGCCCGGAAAATACTACCACTACAATGCGTACGAATCGCGGCTGATGTCTTTTTACGGTCCCTACATGGGGGATTACTTTGAAGAAATTGCACGCCGCCTTCTGTTGGTTGCGTGGCACCACACGCAACGCTGATTTTTCCAGCTCCCCTCACTTGGCCTGGCCCTTTTGAGTGGGACAAAGCGAAAGGCTCCGCACCGGATTTTGGAAATTTTACTAAAGTTGGATTAGCCCATGAACATTCAAGCTACCCGACTCACTTTTGCCGGGATTCTGTTGGCAGTGCTGACGGTGTGCCTGATTCACACCTCTGGCCGAATCGAAATAGACCTGAATCGACAGGCTGTTCGGGCATTGCAAAAAAGCGGTTTACCACCCATTTCGGTTTTGGTGCGGGGACAAACGGTCTGCCTAAACGGTACGCTCTCCAGCCGAGCCCAGAAAATGCGCGCCATTCAAACAGTTGCCTCCCTTCGCGGCGTTCAAAAAGTGACGGACCACCTGTCGGTTCGCCCCTTTGCACAAGCCCGCGATTCCCTGAAAGTCTTTCGGAGATGGCTCAGGCACGCAACCCTTCACTTTCCGGTTGACCAATGGTACCCGATTCAAAAGGACGCAAAAATTCTGAACGCATTGGCTGACTCCCTGAAAATGCACTCGACTGTTTTCCTGCTGGTGGCCGGCTATTCGGATTCCAGCGGTTCGGCGGCCCGAAACACCGTCCTTGCACGGAAATGGGCCGCATTTGTCTGCCAGTTTCTCAAAAAAAGGGGGTTTCCGAAAAACGTCTAATTGCAAAGAGTTTCGGAAGCCAATTTCCGTGTGCTTCCAACATCACACCCAAAGGACGCGCGCAGAATCGGCGCGTGGAATTTAGATTATTGGAGAATCCTGCCCATGCTGTATCTACTCGGTAAACTTGCGTTCTGTCTTGCTCTGGTTTCCGTGTTGTCGTTCGCTTTTGGCTGGATTTTGCGGGGGAAATTGTCTAAATTGGAACTCAAGCGTCTGGAAAGGGTCTGGAAAATTAACGTCCTGAGTAAAGACCTGGAAAAAAACCACACACCACAAAAATCGAGGAGGATAATCATGACCACAAACACATTGCACCACCGAAAGACAAAATTTATTTTGTTTCTTCTTCTGGCGACAAGTTTGGGGGTGGGTTGCGCTGCCCTTCAACAAATAGCCACCCAGGTAGCCGTACAGAAACCCGACGTCCAGGTAGTGGGGGCTCGTTTGCAAAAGCTCAGTTTTACCCAAGCGGATTTGAATTTTGATGTAGCGGTCAAAAATCCCAACGCGGTGGGCATTCATTTGAAGGGATTCCATTACGATTTTATTTTGAACGGTCATTCCCTGCTTTCCGGAAACAAATCCGAGGTGCTGGACATTCCTGCCAACGGCACCAACAAAATCAATATTCCGGTGTCTTTGAGTTTTGCGGACGTGTACAAAACCTACCAAAGTTTAAAAGACAAAGACACCACCCGCTACCAGGTCAAAGGAGATTTCTCCTTCCAATTGCCCGTTTTGGGATTGGTTAAAATTCCAGCCAGCAAAAGCGGCACCCTTCCGCTGGCCAAAATCCCCAAAATCGGGATTAAAACCTTGCGGCTAAAAAATCTCAGTTTCACGAAAGCTGATCTGGAATTGGTGGTAAAATTAACCAACCCCAATGGGTTCACCCTTAATCTAAACCATCTGGCTTATGCCTTCAAGGTAGCAGGCCGGAATTGGCTTTCGGGACAATCGGAACCACAAAAAACCATTTCTGCCAAGGGGGAAAATGACATTATTTTGCCGATCACGCTCCACTTTGCCGACATCGGCATGAGTTTTTACAACGCCATTATGAACGGGAAAAAGCTTCCCTACGATTTCAGCGGAAAATTAAAGCTGTCCAGTTCCCTCCCCGTCCTCAAAAATGTGGAGTGGCCCTTTCAAAAAAGCGGTCAACTGGCTATTTCCCGCTAAAAATAAGCCTGCCGGAATGGGCCTTTTTCCGGCAGGCGCTATTTTTTCCTCACTCCAAAAGGGGTAAATCACCCAAAGTTTGCGCCAAAACGCGCAGCCTTTCTTCGGTCCAATTGGAATACTGGCCCCTCTTTTGGGCTATCTT
Source organism: uncultured Deferribacteres bacterium (assembly GCA_964579725.1). Classification (GTDB taxonomy): domain Bacteria; phylum Zhuqueibacterota; class JdFR-76; order JdFR-76; family BMS3Abin05; genus CAZOHG01. Next base: position 26,274 of record CAZOHG010000013.1, on the reverse strand, counting down.
CTTGTAATTTTATGTGTTACAGAAATGCCCTTTACTTTGGCATTCATTTTGAATTCTTCTTAAGTGAAAAATCGAATGGATTTCCCATGAAAATTCAATGTCCCTATTGCGGAAAAAAGGTGGAACTGGACCCGAGCAAAGTGCTGGGAAAATATGTTGTGTGTTCCCATTGCGGTGAGACGTTCCACTGGTCAAAGAAGAACGGGGGACAAAAAATGGAAGTCCTTTCGGAGGAAATGCTCGATTTGCGTAAGAAGAAAGAATCGGGTCTCAATAAGCAGTGATTTTCATGTTTTTTGAACACTCTATGCGACGCACCAATTAGGTTGTCAAAAACCTGTTGGAAAAATAAACCGAAACAAGGAGGAAGAAAGATGAGACAAATCAAGTATTTTTTGGCCCTTGGGCTGATTGTGGGCTGGTTGGCGCCTTCACTGCTGGCACAGCAATCCGCAGGGAAGTCGGCCATCGGACTGTTTGGCAGCGCCACCAAATTGGTGGGTGGCGACCACGACGATGCCCTAATCAGTCCGTGGTTCGGTCTGGCCCTCACGCACAGTTTTGGTAAAACGGTGGGACTGGAACTGAGCGGGGCAGCCGGGTGGTCGCGTCCGAGAGACGCAGCGAAAAGCGGCATTATGAGCTACGTGACGCTGCGGCCTGGCACGCCGTTTCGCACATTTTTGTATCCGCTCATGGCCAATTTGCGCCTTAATCTTCGGCCGGACTCCCGTTTTAATCCGTATTTGACCGCAGGAGGTGGCGCTTTGTTTTGGGACTTGCGCAACGTGGCACAGGAAAATAATCTTTTCCCCTGGCCGCCTTCCGGCGATCGGGTGAGCGGTTGGCAAATGAACGCCCTGGCCGATGTGGGAATTGGTGCGGAGGTGTTTTTTTCCGACGCCGTTGGATTGGATTTAAGCCTGCGGTACCAACAATTGTTCGACCAAACCCTGGATATGTCCGGCTACAACGACGTAAACACGGGTAATATCGAAGCGCGTGTGGGATTGAATTTCTATTTCGGCGGCTGGAAAGACACCGACGGAGACGGGATTGAGGACAAATTGGACAAATGTCCCAAAGCAGCGGAGGATTTTGACCATTTTCAAGATGAAGACGGGTGCCCCGATTTGGACAACGACGGCGACGGGATCCCCGACGTCAAAGACAAATGTCCCAACAAAGCCGAAGATTTGGACGGCTATCAGGACAAAGACGGGTGTCCTGATCTGGACAACGACGGTGACGGGATCCCCGACGTCAAGGACAAGTGTCCCAATAAAGCCGAAGATTTTGACGGCTACCAGGACAAAGACGGGTGCCCCGATCTGGACAACGACGGCGACGGGATCCCCGACGTCAAGGACAAGTGTCCCAACAAAGCCGAAACTGTAAACGGCTACAAAGATGACGACGGCTGCCCGGACAAAAAGCCGGAAGTTGTTTTGAAGAAAAAGGCGCCTATTATTCTCGAAGGAGTTACTTTCAAAACCGGAAGTGCCGAATTAACCGAAAATGCCAAAATCATTCTGGACAAAGTCTACCGCACATTGCGGGATTACCCGGATATTAAAATTGAAGTGCGCGGCTACACGGACAACGTCGGCAAACGCAGCTACAATTTAAGACTCTCCAAACGCCGTGCCGAATCGGTTAAGCAATATCTGGTGAGTCGCGGCATTGATCCCGGTCGAATCCGTACTGTCGGCTACGGCCCAGATCATCCTATCGCTTCCAACAGAACGCGGGAGGGACGTGCCAAGAATCGCCGCATTGAATTTGTTCGCATTCAATAGCCTCATGCGGCCTCAGTCGCACCAACACACCAGGCCCGCAGAGGAATTTTTCTCTGCGGGCTTTTTGTTAATTTATTCGGCTCCTGTTTTTCACAAACCGATTTTATTCTGGGGCAAAAGACACACTTTTGATTTTCAAAGTGGGTTAGATTTCGCAGAAAATGGGGAGCGAAAAGTGGTCAGGACATGAACGGGAATATCAGATGAAAAATACAACATTGTTTTTCCAGAATTTACGAGGTAAAAAAGAATTGCCGCAGGAACGGAATTTTTTGGCACACCTTTTGAAAAATTCTACTTGATTTTGAAAATTGCTTTTAATAACTTTGGAAAGCCAAAAGGGCACCGCACCTTTATACAGAACACCATATTCAAAAATAAGCTTTCAAAATCGGGAAACGGGGGAGCTTTGTGATAATTGGCAACACACAAAAACCTTAGGAGGAAAGAAAATGAGCCTAATGAAGGAATTCAAGGCCTTTGCCTTGAAGGGAAATGTCATTGACATGGCCGTTGGCATCGTCATTGGGGTGGCTTTCGGAAAGATCGTCACCTCTCTGGTGGCCGATGTCATCATGCCGCCTATTGGAGTTTTGTTGGGAGGCATTGATTTTTCCAATCTGGTCATCATCGTTAAACACGCCGTTGGGGACACGCCTGCTGTGACCATCAACTACGGGAAATTTATTAATACGATTATCGAATTTCTGATCGTAGCTTTTTCAATCTTCTTGGTCGTCAAAGGAATTAACTCTGCCAAGAAAAAAGAAGAAGCGGCCCCCAAGGCCCCTCCTGCTCCACCCAAACAGGAAGTCCTTTTGGAAGAAATTCGCGATCTACTGAAATCAAAATCCTAATACTGCATTCTATTTCAGGTGCGATTGTGTTAAATAAACGAACTATTGAAGAGAATTAATGAAGAGGAGATGGAAAAATGGCAAATTACAAAATTGACCACATCGAAGGAATTGGGCCTGCCTACGCTGAAAAATTACGAGCTGCCGGTATTAAAAGTGTCAGCGCCTTGTTGGAGAAAGGTGCCACCAAAAAGGGGCGTCAGGAAATTGTGGAAAAAACGGGCATCAGCGACCAACTTATCTTGAAATGGGTCAACATGGCCGATTTGTACCGGATTCAGGGCATTGGCAGCGAATATGCCGAATTGCTGGAAGTGGCCGGTGTAGACACGGTAAAAGAACTGCGAAATCGCAACGCCGAAAATCTTTTGGCGAAGATGAAAGAAGTAAACGAAGAGAAAAAGTTGGTGCGACAATTGCCCAATTTAAAGATGGTTCAGTCCTGGATTGACCACGCCAAAACTTTGGACCCCAAGGTTACCTATTAACCGAATTTGATAACTGCCAAACAAGCCGGGCAAAATTTGTCCGGCTTTTTACTCTTAACCAAAAGAAGAAATGAAAAATCTGTCAGAAAAAGCACAAAAGATTGCCGTCTTTTTGAAGGGGAAAAGCGCTGGACTCTTTACAAACCTTGCTCTTTCCGATCAGAAAGGGGAAGAGAAACTCATCTCAACCATTGCGGAGTGCGTGCTTTTCCAGCTTCGGGAGCGATTCACGCACCCCTTTCAATTCAGAACGGAGTTGCGGGAGATACTTTTGTTCATGAAACAGGTTCAAGACGCCAATGAGATTCCGTCACTTTCACCATCCCGACAAAGCACTTTGTTGCGTGCGATTTTCGGTATTGAAGAAGGTATTCTGTTCTCTCAATTGACACAAAAATTTGGCATCCGAAGAGCAGCGGCCAAAAATCTGGCCTTGCACTGGATTCCCGCTGTCCTTTGGGTGCTTAGCAAAGATTTAAACGGGACTAACGGATTGTCCGAATGGCTTGCTTCCTTGGGGGTCAGCCGACAATGGCTTTTTTTGAATGTAGATGCCATTCTTTCGGTTGTTCCTCAAATGAAAACGCAGGAGCAAGTCTATTCGCGCTCTCCACAACAAGAAATCAAATGAAATGAAGGAGATATGAAAATGGGTTGGTTTGATTTTGTTAAAAACGCAGGGGCCAAAATTCTTGGCCACGAAAACAAAGCCGAAAAAATCGAAGAAATACTTCAAAAGGAATTCGGCGACCACATTAGCCAATTAAAGGTGCAAGTCGAAGACGAAACGGTTTTTCTGACGGGCGTTTGTGATTCGGCGGCTACAAAAGAGAAAGCCATTCTTATTGCAGGAAATGTGGAGGGAGTCGCCAAAGTGAACGATGATCATTTTCTCGCACCCGAGCCCAAACAGCAGGTTACATTTTACACGGTGAAGAGCGGCGATTCCCTTTCCAAAATTGCTTTGCATTTTTACAAGAAGGCTTCGCTCTACACCAAGATTTTCGAAGCCAATCGGGAAGTCATTAAGAATCCGGACTTGATTTACCCGGGGCAGAAAATCCGCATTCCGGATGTAGAAGCGTGACGTGCAATCGGTTTTGGCGGGAACTTTCTGCCAAGAAAGTTCCCGATTTTCAATGGGCAATATCGGAGCAATTTCATTTATTCGGGAGGTCACTGATGAAAAAGTTGATTATTTTTTTATTCGCCCTAAGTTTTACGGCGAGCACAGTTTCTTTGAAAGCGGGCGAAAAAGAAAAATTCGGCTACCAGCCAACGGTGGTAGGCGGATTGAACATTACCCAGAACAGCTACAGCAATTGGGCTGCCGGCGGGGAAAACGCCTACGCCTACACTTTCACTCTGAATTCGCAATTCCTTAACAATCAACCCCAATTTGTGTGGAAAATCACCGGTCAATTTGCTTTCGGACAGTCTAAAATCGGCGACCAGGGCTTGCGAAATGCCGTGGACAGGATCGATCTGCGGGCTCTCTACACACGCAAAATCGGCTACTTTGTCAATCCTTACGTCTCTGCCGGTCTGTTGACGCAATTTGCCACGGGGTACGATTATTCCCAAACACCGGCCATCCCCAAATCCGGTTTTTTCGATCCGGCTTTCATTACGGGCGGAGCCGGCGTGGGTTGGACCATCCGGCCAAAATTCACCACGCGTTTCGGCCTCGGTTTGAAAGAAACCGTCACCAACCGGTACTGGATGTACAAATACGCTGACAAAGCGTCGACGCCCGACGTTATTGAAAAAACCAAATTTGAGACCGGACTTCAATCGGTCACGGAATTGGAAACAAAACTGGCCAGCAATTTGCTTTACGTGTCTCGATTGGGGCTTTTTTCCAGCTTTGCCAATATGAGCGCTGTGGACGTCAAATGGGACAATTCCTGGTCGGCTAAGGTGTCCAAATACCTTGCTGTTAATCTGATTGTCAACCTGTTCTACGACAAGGACATCTCGCCCAAAACGCAGATTCAAGAAGCCCTGGCGGTTGGCCTGACCTACAATTTTTATTAAAATTCCGGTCGCAGTAATCGAACTTTTTCAAAAGCCCTGCCTGAGCGGCAGGGCTTTTGGTTTTAAAGAAATCTTTCGAAAGACTTACTCTTTTGAGCCGTTTATTTCAAACTTCAAACTGAATTTCTCCAAGATTGCCACAGAAACCGGCTAACCCTCCCAAAAATAGCGGCCCGACCGCTCTGGGACCGAAGTGTTCCTTTCGACTCCTTCCAACTAACTATTTTGCCTGAATCTACCGAAAATAAAAATAAAAGCCGAATGATCTGGTTTAAAATCGGAAGGGCCATGCGTAAACCCGAACAAACCGTCAAAAAAGAAAGAAGAAAATACTACCGACTTCGGCCTACTATGCCGGAAAAAATCGAGGCGCGGGTCTTTTTTCTGGACGGGCAGTCCTGTCAGGCAGAAGTTGTCAATTTCAGCCCCGCAGGCATTTTGTGTTTTTGCACCCGTTTTGAGGAGAAATTCCACGTGGGCGATGTTTTCCCGCAAATTGAGATTCGCATTCCCCACAAACCGGAAGTCACCTACGCAGGCAAACTGGTTCGCAAAGAAGGAACAGGGGACCCGCACGCCTTTTATTTTGCCATTAAATTTGAAAAATTCGGCGGTTTGCAGGGGATTCGGATTCCCTCAAAGAAAAATCGCGCCCCTCTGGAAACGGAGGTCAATGCCATTTTCCTCACCCGCCTACGGCAATCGGACAATTTCATGCAGGCGGAAAATTTTCACGAAGAAAAACGGCTCCGAAATCGCCTGTACCGCTCTTTTCAGGATGTCACCGCTGCGCTACGCGTAGAAGAAAAATGGTTTTTCTTGGAGATTTTGGACGAACTCAAGCGGCAGGAGCCAAATTATTCGCCCGGTCTTTTGCAGGAATTTCTGCGTCTTTGTCGTGGTGCCAAGCGCGCTTCCACAAAGAGAAACGCCGTTACCCTGACGTCGCGTTTGAACCAATTATTTCGTCCGGTTCACAAATAATTTTCGTTTTTTTTCTTAAAAGAACAAAAGGGCTGACCGTTTTGCGGCAGCCCTTTTGCGGAGGAGATGATGGGGGTCTCATCATCTGGGGTCATAAGGGGATTTAGCCAAAATTCATTATTTAATACGAACGAACGGCCATTTTGTTTTAAAAAAAATGCTTTTTTTGAAAAAATTTTTTTTTGCGTTCAAAACAGGGATTCCTTCCCCTTCTTTAAAAAGCCCCTTTCTTGAAAAGACAGGGGCTTTTGAGTAATTTCAGAATTTTGTCACTGTTTAAGACCAGCTACCGGAATCGGAAACCGAACCGTTGGCATCGTATTTTTGCCACGTACCGGCTCCACTGGCGTTCCACTCGGCGTGGTACGTTTTTACCGTCCCCTTGAAAACGTCCAACGAGCCGGAATGATCTGCATTATTCAGAAGGGAATATTTGGTGTTGGGGCTTCCGTATACGGTCAAATCGGCCGTTTTGACACCGCCGTCCGTCTCGGACCATTCAAACAACCCGATTTCGGTGCCGGAGGCGTCAAAAATGTGCAGCGTGCCGGTTTTGCCGTCCATTGTGGACGTTCCCGTCATAAATTGAAAATGGTCGTACGTATTGCCGCTTTGGTCGGTGCCGTTTAGTTCAAATGTCCAATCGGCAGAATCGTCACCTTTAACAGCCTGAATGGTAGCCACCAATTGACCGGAAGTAATCGTCCATGTGGTGGTGTTGCCCTCGGTGTGGGGCTTTTGCAGACGGGCCAGGGTCAAATAGGAAAAAGCCATGGCCGTATTGGCATTGAATTGACTGACGTAGGTGCCGAGTTCCTGAGGAGCGTTTGGTGAGGACGGCCCCAAAAATGTCACAACCGTGGGGAATTGAGGCAGCGTAGAGCTACCCGTCCCGTTTTGTTCCAAACAACCGGAAAACACCATCGCCACAAGGCTCAACAATAGGGCCAAAAAACGTATTTTTCTCACGGGAATACCTCCTTAATTTTGTGAATGATTATCATTTGAAAAATGTAACCGGCAATCCGCTCTTCTTTGGTAAAAGGGTTTTTCAGCTCTCTCTTTATTTTGTATCGACAAAAAAAATTCAATCTTTACTGATTTTGTAGTTGTTTGGGACTTTTTAGGGCATTTTTTTGAGGGCACTTCAACAGCGGTCATTTTCCCAAAAATACAAGCAACAAATGCGGCAAATGGACGAGAAAAAATCGGTTGTTTAAGGAAGATTTTTAACTTAAAAAGGGGCTTGAGGGCTTTTCTCTGGAAATCAGGGAGGTGCACCCTGTGAGTACAAATGCACGTAATCGACAATTTTCGCAATAAATTCACCCACAACGGGCATATTAATCGATTTGGAAAGGACCCAGGTCAAAATAGCCAGGACAATGGCACCCACAACCGTAGCGCCAATGACAAATCCCACTCCGCGAAAGACACCGAGCAGAAAATTAAAAAACAGCACACTTTTTTTATTGCGACGGTACTCCTCGTATTCCGTAATGGAAATGCGTTCCCATTTGGCCAAAGCCTTCTCAATCCGCGTAACAAGATTGTCGATTCGTTTTCGGTAAAAAGCCATGCCGCCTCCGTTTTCCGCCGTTGCCCAAAGGGCTTTCCCTATTGCCCCGCCAAAGATTCAGGTGTACCCTTTTGGACAAGGAAAGCCGTATTTTTTGAAGTTTACAAAAAATGAAGGGAAAAAGCAAGCAAAAAGGCAAAGGAACTTGCCAGAGACCAATCCACCGATTCAATCCAACGGAAAAATCTCCAAGCCTGGAATTTAGTGGCCAGGGGGTAATCGAAGCAAAATATTTCGTACTTCTTTCATTTCAGGCTTGCAAATGTTTGCTCCAACACCTAAATTTAGAAAAGATTATTCGGGTACGGTAAAATAAAAATCATGCGTCTCTTCGGGACGCGGGATGTTTGGTACGGAATCTTTTTGAGAGAATTAAAATCGCGATCGGAGCTCGTGGCTACAAATATGGGATTGTCTTAAGAAAAATTAAAAGCAAGAACGAAAAAAACTTACCGACAGAAATTTCCGTCCCGAAGGGGCGAAATACACAAGCCCAGGGCAACGCACAGGAAAAAGGGGGCCTAAGACAAAAAAACACCCTGTAGGGGTGAAATAAAAACACGGGGGATTATTTTGGGATTCTTTCCAAAATTCAATTTTTTAAACAAAAGGCAAACCAGGGAAAACGTCCCCTTGCCCCTCTCGAAGGAGGGACGATTGGTTTCTGAAAGTCTTTGTCTTCCGTACAGGTTGAAATCCAGACTGCCCGTTCACGGGGGGCACGGGTTGAAAATGACATTTTGGGACAAAATAATGGGTGCAGAATGTGAAAAAGGTGATTTCGGCCAGCCGGCGAGTGGAGCTTTTGGCCTGTTTCCCGAAAAAATTAGTCGATTTTTTGGAAAAGCGACTTCCGCCGGAGAAAGTGCACACCCTTGTTCTCTGGACAAAAAATGCGACGGTTCTGCTCAATAATCGGCGCGTACGGGAAACCCTCGCTCGCTACGACCAGATTTACATTCATTACACCATTACGGGGATGGGCGGCTCCGCGTTGGAACCGTACGTTCCTCGCTGGCGTTCCCTGGTGGAACGACTTCCCGAAATTCTTGAGTTTGTGGGCAATCCGCTTCGGGTTAATTGGCGATTCGATCCCATCGTCCACGTACGGGACAGTGAGGGACGCTTGCTCACAAATATCGACTTTTTCCCGCGTCTTGCCGAAAAAATTCTGCCGCTGGGAATTCGAGATGTTACGGTAAGCTGGTTTTCTCTCTACCCCAAGGTGACGCGGCACCTGGCCATGTACGGGTTCACCGCTGTGGAAATCCCCTTGAGCCAAAAAAAAGAGCAGGCCAGGCGGTTGGAAAGTTTGGCGCACGCTTTCGGCGCTCGGGTGCACTATTGCTGCACGAAAGGATTCCCGCAGGCGCGGTGCATTGACGGCCAAAAATTGACCCTTTTACACCCGACCGGCGAGCCCGCGTCCACCAAAAAGGCGGAGGGCCAACGTCCGTTGTGCGGGTGCACCGCCAGTTGGGACATCGGCTGGTACTACGCTTGTCCCTACGGCTGCCTGTACTGTTACGCCAACCCCAAAATTTTTCCGCGAGAGAAAATTCTCGCCAAAGGGTGGGTCGACAATTGAGACAAAAAGACGGGATTTCATTTTCCCTGTTTCACGTCCTTTTAAAAGAAGAGGGAGATTTCCGGGAGAACCGGAAATCCCGGACTTGAAAAACGAACAAATTTCCGAACCGCGGCCATTTTGGGTCAGGGAAAAAAACACTTTTGTAGAATTGACAATCTTTCCAAAAAAAATTCAGGAGGAACCATGACGATTCGCCCATTTGAAGCGAAGGACCTCAACTCGGTCGCCGAATTTCTCGATTCAATTTTGACGTACGACCACATGACGCCGAAGCTACTGCAAGAAAAAACTTTCGGGGACGATGCCTTTCGCCCTGACATGACCTGGGTGGTGGAAGAGCAGGGAAAAATCATCGGCTTTGTGGAAGGCGTCGTGCGGACAGACGACGGGGAATTAATTGGTTGGGCCAAGTTGTACGGCGTCCACCCGAATTACCGGCGCCAAGGTATTGCGACGCAACTATTTGATCGGCTGGAGGGGGAAATGAAGAAAGCCGGCGTCGGGCGCATTCAGCTTTTAAGTTCGTACGTTAATTATTTTCAACCGGGCATTGATCCGCGTTACACCGAGGCGGTCGTCATGGCCGAAAAACGAGGCTACACCCGTTTTGACGAAACTGAAAATATGGAGGTGGATTTGCTTCATCAGGATTTCCCAACTCAGGAGAAAGAAGAAGCCCTGCGTGCGGAGAATTTCTTCGTGCGCCGCGCTACGGCGAGTGACAAAGCTGCAGTGGTTGCCTGGGCGGAAAAAAGTTTCCCGGCGTGGGTCGGGGAAATCCTTTCGACCTTTAAAAACGACCCCATTAGTCTTCACCTGGCCTTTCACGGCAGCGATATTGTGGCTTTTTCCGCCTACGACGCTAACAACAAAGGTACCGGGTGGTTCGGCCCCATTGGCACCGACCCCATTTGCCGCGGCAAGGGCATAGGAGGCGTGCTGCTCCGGCGCTGTCTGGCTGACATGAAAGCACAAGGACAACCCGTTTCGATCATTCCGTGGATCGGCCCCATTGCTTTTTACCTCCACTACGCCAATGCGCACGTTTCGCGCATTTTTTGGCAGTACGAGAAAAAACTGGCACCTTAGGTTTTGACCCAATATCTGAAAAAAAACGTGCGACACAAAAGGAGTTTTTCATGTTCGATTATCTCTTGGGGTCCTTCATTGGACTCAGCGTTCTAATTTCAGCCGCTGCGGGGCCGTTTCACCCTGTGGTCAAACCCGGCATTGACGTGTTGTTGGAAAAACGTCTCGACCTGATCCAGGGAAAACGCGTGGGGCTCATTACCAATGCCACAGCTTTAACCTCCGATTTGGAATCGGACATTGAGGCTCTCTACCGAGCTCCCGGAGTGGATTTGCGAGCGCTTTTTGGCCCGGAACATGGCGTTCGTGGGGCCCAGCCGGCAGGCGCCAAAGTGGGCTCTTACACGGACGCCCGAACGGGGCTCCCCGTGTACAGCCTTTACGGTAAACATCGCAAACCTACGCCTCAAATGCTGGACTCACTGGACGTCCTCGTTTTCGATATTCAGGACATCGGTATTCGCCCCTACACCTACATTTCGACTCTGGCGCTCTCCATGGAGGCAGCCGCTCAAAAAGGCATTCCGTTTCTGGTATTAGACCGCCCCAATCCAATGGGGGGACTTCTGGTGGAAGGGCCTGTATTGGAGAAAAAATTCAAATCGTTCATTGGCATTTTCCCGATTCCCTACGTGCACGGAATGACCATTGGCGAGCTGGCGAAACTTTTCAACACGGAGTTCGGCATTGGTGCCGATCTAACGGTTGTCAAAATGGACGGCTGGAAACGCACCATGCTTTTCGCCGACACCGGTCTTTTGTGGGTTCCCACCTCACCCCACGTTCCCCGCTGGGACACCCCCTTTTTCGTGGCTACCACAGGCGGATTTGGTGAATTAGGGACACTCAGCGAGGGGGTGGGAACACCCAATCCGTTTGAGCTTACCGGCGCTCCCTGGATTTCCGCCGACACGTTGGCTCAGGCTCTCAATGCGGCCAACTTGCCCGGTGTCTTTTTCCGCCCACTTACCTTTCACCAATATTACGCCCATTTTAAGGGACAAACCTGTAGCGGTGTCCAAATCCATATTCTAAACTACCGGCGTTTTCTTCCTATGTTGACGCAATTGACCATTTTAACGACTCTGTACAAACTTTACCCCCACGCCGGAATTTTTGACACGAAGCGGACGGACAGTTTTGATCGGGCCATGGGAACGGACAAGATTCGAAAGGAAATTCTCGCAGGCTGGACAGCCGACAAAATTTTAAAAGCAGACGAACCACGGCTTTTGGAATTCCTAAAGCTTCGGAAACAACATTTGTTGTATTGAACCCAAAACAGCCTGAAATCTTTTTCTCAGGGCTTTTTGAGGGGATTTTACTCGATTTTCAGGGAGCCGCGGGGCCAAATTTTTTGCCGTTTCAAGCCAAAGCTGCACTTGCGGTTGAAAATTTGATTTTGACGGGGTAAATTTTACCGAAGTCAAAAAGACCCGCAAAAATTATTTTCCTGAAAATAATGGAGGGTGACCATGAAGGCAATGCAATTTTCAGCACCGGCTCCCATTGAAACCAATCCCCTAAAATATGTTGATTTGCCTGACCCCGAGCCGGGGCCGGGAGAAATCCGAATTCGCGTCAAGGCGTGCGGTGTTTGCCACACCGATCTGCACGAGGTGGAAGGCGAGCTTCCATTGCCCAAATTGCCGCTGATTCCCGGACACCAAATTGTGGGTCAGGTTGACAAGCGCGGACCTGGCGCAACCCGCTTCAAGCTCGGAGACAGGGTTGGGGTCCCCTGGCTGTATTCTACCTGCGGCAAATGTAAATATTGCAAAGAAGGCAAAGAAAATCTGTGTGAAAACGCCCAATTTACCGGCTACCACGTGGACGGCGGCTACGCACAGTACCACATCATTCACGAAGATTTTGCCTACTTTTTACCCGAAGGATTTCCGGATTTTCAAGCAGCTCCGCTTCTCTGCGCAGGGGTGGTGGGCTACCGTGCCCTCAAGCTCAGCGAACTGAAACCGGGGCAAAACTTTGGCATGTACGGATTCGGTGCAACGGCTCACGTCATTATTCAAATTGCCATTCATTGGGGCTGCAACGTGTACGTGTTCACCCGCAGCAAACAACACCAGGCATTGGCTCGTCAATTAGGCGCCAGGTGGGCAGGCCGCGCCGAAGACACCCCGCCTGTCAAAATGGACAGTTCCATTATTTTTGCGCCGGCAGGCGAATTGGTTCCGGAGGCCCTTCGTGTTTTGGACAAAGGCGGGACTCTGGCTCTGGCAGGAATCTACATGACCCCCATTCCACAAATCGATTACAACACTCTTCTCTACCACGAACGAACCGTTCGTAGTGTGGCCAACGCCACACGCCAGGACGCGGAGGAACTCCTTCGTCTGGCGGCCGAAATTCCTCTTCACACCGAAATTCAGGTCTTCCCGCTTTCAGAGGCCAACACGGCGTTGCGTTTGGTCAAAGAAAGTAAAATCAACGGAGCAGGGGTGCTGGAAATTCCGTAGGAAGGCACTCCGTAGAAGATTTCAAATCGGCTTTTGCGTGGAACAAACGATTCGGAATTGGTGGAACGTGGCAACGTAACGAAAAGTAAAGTCTCCCGCAGACCCTGAGGAGGAGGCAAGTGGCAAATCTTTACAATCTGCGGGAGACCCTAAAATTAGTGCAGCAATTTGGCTAAAATAATGCCCAAAATCAACCAAATGGGAATCGAAATTAGCAGAGACCAGTTGACTCCTTTGAGAAAATTCATGGATTGTTTCAACCGGGCTCGCTCCAGCCCCCGTTCGATTTTGATCTTCAGTTCGTCCAGATTCACGGGTTTGGTAATGTAATCGAAGGCACCTTCCTTCATGGCACTGACGGCCGAATCCACCGAGGGGTAGCCCGTGAGCAAAATGACCGGAATATTGCGGTCGCTTCGGCGCACGCGTTCCAGCAGGCTGATCCCGTCTAAATTGGGCATTTTAATGTCGCTGAGGATCAAATCCACCGGAACTTTCTGAAATTTTTCCAGACCGTCCTTTCCGTCCCGAGCCACAATGGGTAAATGGCCCCAGCCTTTAATGACATCCGAGAGCACCTCCAAGATGTCTTCTTCATCGTCAATAATCAAAATATTGTTCATTTTTGCTCCGAATTTCAGGTAGACACAACTCCCAATTGCAAGTCTTGTGCCAAAATCATTTTCGGAACAAAGAGGGTATTTTTTTTCGCTCATTTTTCGGAAAAACAAGTGATTACAGTTAGTGGTAGCGGCGGGGCGGGGCAAAATACCACACGGGGAGGCAGAAACTGGGCAAATTTTTCCCAGTTTGGGGTCATTTATTCCTTTTGGTGGAAAATTTTCGGCCAGAAAGTCGGAAGAGGAAAAAAGTGCCGAAGGGGGGATTCGAACCCCCACGCCCGTGCGGACACTACGCCCTGAACGTAGCGCGTCTACCAGTTCCGCCACTTCGGCAATTTTTCACAAGCGAAATAAATTTATTTAAATTCGAGCCAAAAGTCAAGAGATTTCTCATTTTTGCGTCGTTTTTTTTCGTTCCCCTTTTTTTCGGGACTTTTTCTCCGATCTTTCTGTCCTTTCTGGAGAAGAGTTCCAACAAATTTGTTGGGCATTGCCCGGAAAATGACTTGATTTTCTCCCGAAAAAGATTATTTTTTACAATTATTACGAAACACAACGATCGCCAAAACCAATCTGGAACCCAATGCCAACCGATACTACAAAACGAGAGGAATTTTCTTCGCGCCTCGGACTTATTTTGGCCGCCATGGGGATGGCTGTCGGAGCCGGGAATATTTGGCGCTTTCCGCGAATGGTGGCTCAAAACGGCGGTAGTGCCTTTCTCATTCCTTGGATCATTTTTCTCTTCCTCTGGTCCATTCCCCTTATTATGGTGGAATTTGCCATGGGCCAAAAAACTCACTTGGGGACGATCGGCGCATTTGGTCATTTCCTCGGGAAAAAGTACGCCTGGATGGGGGCTTTTGTCGGTTTTTGCACCATGGGCATTCTATTCTATTATTCCGTGGTCACCGGCTGGAGCCTGCACTATTTTTTTCGTTCGCTTTTTCACACCGCCATTGCGCCGGATCCCGCGGCCTACTGGAGCCATTTTACCCACTCTTTTTGGCCGCTGCTGTTTCACCTACTGGCTATTAGCGCCGCAGCCTGGATTATTCAACAGGGCGTGACACGCGGCATCGAACGATGGAACAAAATGCTTATTCCCTCCCTTTTCGTCCTGATTTTGATCGCTTCCGTGCGTGCCGTAACCTTGCCTGGTGCCGTAAACGGCCTCAATTACCTATTTAATCCCAATCTTCACAAATTATTGGACTACCGTGTTTGGCTGCAAGCGCTTACACAATCGGCCTGGTCCACGGGAGCCGGGTGGGGACTGATTCTAACCTACGGGGTGTACCTGAAGAAAAACGAAGACATTGTTTTGAACTCCTTTGTCACCGGCCTGGGCAACAATTCGGCTTCATTGTTTGCGGCCTTGGCCATTATTCCCACCGTTTTTGCCCTGCTTCCCCTCAGCTCGGCATTGGAAGCCATGCACGCCGATAATACCGGGCTCACCTTTATTTGGATTCCTCGTCTCTTTGACAAAATGCCGGGCGGAGCCTTTTTTGCCGCGCTCTTTTTTCTGGCGCTTACCTTTGCCACCCTCTCTTCGTTAATTTCCATGGTTGAAATGGCAACCCGGAATTTCATGGACATGGGGCTTTCCCGCCGGGCTGCCATTCGGATCGTTTGGGTGGTTACTGTTTTACTCGGAGCTCCTTCAGCCCTTTCGCTGCGATTTTTCAACAATCAGGATTGGGCCTGGGGAATCGGACTGCTGCTCAGCGGATTTTTCTTTTCCATCGCCGCCATTCATTTTGGGGTGCGTCGTTTCCGAACCGAATTGCTAAACACAGCCCAATCGGACATTCGTGTAGGCCGCTGGTTCGACAGGGTTGTCAAGTATTTGATTCCCCTTGAATTTTTCGGCATGCTCATCTGGTGGTTCTACCAATCTGTTTCTGCCTACGACACACGAGGTTGGTGGAATCCCTTTCACACATACAGTCTGGGCACCTGTTTCTTCCAATGGGGCGTGGTGATTCTAATTTTCATCGGTTTAAACAAATGGTTTGTCAAGTGGATTTTGGAAAGGGAACCTTCATGACAACCGGGGCCCTTGTTTTCATGATTTTGATTTTGGGCGGCGTCTGGGGCGGATTTGCTTTTTCGCTGTACTGGGCCCTTCGGAAGGAAAAGAAAAAGAAAACCCCTGCAACGAAAAGTCGGCTTTAATTGTTTGGCCCTCAGCGCCGTTTTGCTTGGGGAAGTTCACTTGAATCTTAGTCAATTTTTGCGTATATTTTCAAAGCATTTAGAGCAAAATCAGCGTTTTTTACAAATCATGGGAATGAATTGGAATGACGGCGTTAACTCCGCAATCATTTGAAAAGGAACTCAAATCCGGAAAACTAAAAAGGGTTTATTTTTTTTACGGAGACGAGTATTTCCTGATTGAACGAGCCCTTAATCACGCAATCGAAAAAATCATTCCTGAAAATGTTCGCGATTTTAATCTGGATTTGCTGTACGGCGAAGACGTTTCCGGCGACCGGATTATTCAAATTGCCACGGCCATCCCCATGATGGCCCAAAAACGCCTGGTCATTGTAAAAAACATTGATCGCCTTTCTGCCGAGGGAAAAACCCTTTTGCTCAAGTACGCAGCACGCCCGGCCTCGCAGACAACGCTTATTTTAGTGTCCAACCACAGCGATTTGAAGAAATTTCACAAGGATTTACTAAAGCACGCGGTTGGCGTTCAGTTCAAATCTTTAACCGAGCGACGGCTTTTCCAGTGGATTCAGGAAGAAGTCCAGAACCGAGGCAAACGCATTACCCCCAGAGCCACCCAATTGCTGTTAGCCCGTTCGGGCCGTTCACTGCAGGAAATTTCCAACGAAATCGACAAGCTGCTCCAATTTACCAAAGAAAAAAGCGAAATCGACGAAACAGCCGTGGAGGGCTTGGTGGGTGTTTCAAAAGCGTTTAATATTTTTGAGGTCTGGGACTCCATTGGTGAGAAGAAATTCATGCGCACCGTAGCCATTGTGCGGCAAATGTTAGAATTGGGGGAATCTCCCATCTACATTGTGACCATGTTAACGTCTTATTTTACCAAGCTGTTGCGGATTAAAATGCTTCAAGCGAAAGGTCTCCCGGCAAAGGAGATTGCAGCCAAGACGCACACACCGCCCTATTTCATCGAAAAATATTTTCGGCAGGCAAAAAATTATTCCGAAGCAAAAATAGTGGCCAATTTTCGCTATCTTTTAGCAGCCGATCAAAACCTAAAATCGCACTACCAAAACCAACGCCTAATCATGGATTTCCTGTTGTACCATTTGACGCACGAAAGGACAATTCGCACACAACAAAGATGACCGATCCCTCTTTTCCCCAAAATAAAGAGACCGATTTTTCACATCCGGTCGATTACCGTTCGCTCGAAGACGAAGTGCTGATTGAGCGCTTCCAGAACGGTGATTTGCGGGCGTTCGATGAAATTGTGCGGCGGTACAAAGACCCCCTCCTAAATTTTGTGTACCGATTTTTGGGCAATCGAACAGAATCCGAAGATATTGTACAGGAGACCTTTTTGCGCGTGTTTAAAAATAAACACGCCTACCGAAAAGTAGCTAAATTTTCCACGTGGATTTACACGATTGCGGGGAATCTGGCCAAAACGGAATTGCGCAAACGCAAGAAACGCAACCTGTTTTCCATTAGCGACATCGGCTACGAAGACAAAGATTACGAAATTGCAGACGAAACCCTGAGCCCTGAAAAAGAAGTCAACAGTACGATGTACGACGAAATCATTCAAAAGGAAATTCAGAATCTTTCGCCGAAATTTCGGGAGGTTATTATTCTTCGGGACGTGCAGGAACTTTCCTACGAAGAAATCAGTAAAATAGTCAAAATTCCCATCGGAACGGTCAAATCGCGAGTCAATCGGGCCAGGTTGCGGTTGCAGGAAAAACTGGGGTTTTTAATGGAGAAGAAAAACCCCAAGAAAAATCGTTAGCGCTTGAATGGGTCATTGCAACAATTACATGTGGTGATGCAAATGACCACTATTTCGTTTCATTCTTTGGCAGCGTGCTTGTTGAATTGTTAGATTTTCCGTTCTTTTGTGCATTTAATACAACAAGAGAGATTTTTTTACTATTCTTTGTCACCGAGTAAGATTTTGGGGAACTTATTCAGCCCCTTGTGGGGTTAAATGAATGTGAATCAGGCGAGGGGGCTCAACAAATTTACTCTGGGAACCGATGTTTGAAAAAATAATGTGGAGCAAATTGCTTTGAATTCGCCGCAAAATTACTTTTTACGAATAAAACCAATAGACATTTTGGAACAATCAGAGGAGGAGTTGGATGATCTCTTGCGACCAGTTTACATCCCTCATTACCGATTATTTGGACGGATTTTTAAGCGGGGAACGCAAAAAGCAATTTGAAGAACATCTGCTGGGTTGTCACACCTGCAAAACCACTTTCCAGCGAGTCAAGCTCGTTCGACGGCATTTGCAGGAATTGCCCCACATTCACACCTCTTCTACCTTTGAGGTTGTGCTCCGTAGCCGGATTCGGAGGGAGTTGGAACGCGAAAATTTCTTTGAGCGCCTTCTGCTGAAGCTTTCCGGAAATCGGGCACCCGCCTACGGCCTGGCATTGGTCTCCCTTGCGGCTGTTTCTATTTTAGCGTTTAACCTGTTTTTCCAAACGCACTCTGCCACTCAGGCTTTGAGACCGGTGACTTCCAAAAGCGTCTTGGTGAGCCTGCCGTCGCCGCAGCAGTCCAAATCCGCGGTTCAAACACCCCCCGTCGAGGAACGGGTTCGTTACATTTTGGACGAAGTGGCTCTTTCGGAAACGTCTGCAACACGGACAGGTTTAAATTCCGCCAGTCTCAACGCTCACCGGATGGCAACCGGTTCGTCCAAATTGAGTTCGGCTGATTCTGCAGCCTCGGCCGCGATTCCGGCCCTGCGATTGGGACGCACGGTTTCGGTAACCTTTTAGTGACGGGCACGTGAAAAAGACAAATCGAAACGTTCTCCGGCTATTTTGGGGGATTTCTTTTTCGCTCCTCTGGGTTGCCAATAGTACGGCCGGCGGCAACCAAATTCTCCCGCTTCTTGAAAAAGAATTGACCGATTTGGTCATGCAAGCGCAACGGGTCAGCGTGGGAATTGTTGCCCAAACCGAAGTGGTTCAAAGAACCCAATCTGACGCAACCCCATCCTCCTCTTCTCACAAAATTATTAGCAAAACAATCGGCTCCGGTTTTATTTTCGATCCCAGCGGGTACATTTTGACCAAACAAAGTGTTGTGGAAGGTGCGGACAAAATCAGCGTTCTTCTGTTCAACGGGGATTCGCTTCGCGCGGAACTTGTGGGCATCGACCCGCTGCTTGATTTGGCTGTTCTGCACGTCCAAAAACACAACCTGCCTGCTCCCGTGTTTGCGCCTCCAGAAGCCCTCCACGTGGGAAGCTGGGTGTTGACGCTTGGCAAATCGGTGGGATTGTCGACAGCCGTTTCTTTCGGGATGGTGCAGGGAATGACGCAAGACGGATTTTTGCACGTGGGAATTCAGGTGTCCCCCGGAATTATCGGGGCACCGATCTTCAATTTTCAGGGACAAATTGTGGGCATTCTTTTTGCGCGCGTTCTATTAAATGCCGACTCGGCTTTTCCCGGGTACGCCGATTTTTACTATCGAAAAGCGTTGGCGTTGCCCGTCGCACAAATTCGGGCTCGTGTACAGCGCTTAATCGACGAAAGCCGCCAAAATCGGGGGTGGCTCGGGGTAACGGTCACCCACAAACACGGGCGCCCTGTTTCGGACACGCTTTTGGTCACCCACGTTTTTGCCCACAGTCCCGCCCAACGTGCTGGAATTAAGCCCGGCGATCTCTTGTTGGAGTGTAACGGAACGCCGGTTCGCAATCTAAATCAGCTTCTCCGGTTGGTTAAACAGCAAAAACCTCGTTCGGAAATTTCTCTTTGTGTGCTACGTAACGGGAGGAAAATCCACCGAAGAGTTCAATTAACGCAACGTCCGCGATTTTCAGTTCTTCAAAAAGCCCTTCGTCAGGACAGTGCCTTTTCCCCGCAAGGGCCAAATTCCAAAAATTTAAGCTCCGGCAATCGACGACAAATTCTAACCCGACTTCAAACGCTGGAAAAAGAAATCCACCTCCTTAAAAAACAAGTGGAAAAGCGCTGACCTTATTTCCCGGCAGTTCTTCCTCTTCTCGATTGCCCTTGCAAATTCAGCACTCCTAAAATTTAGATTAGATAAACATGTGTCAACAGGGGCAGTTTTGCCAATTTCACTGTTTTGGAAATTCACTTTTTCCGTCCTTCCGTTACCCAAACAGGTGTTTTTTGAGGCATTCTTCGGGCAGAAAGTGATCTTTTTTTTCACCCGAAAGGGCTGTCAAAAAAACCAGACAAATCTAAATTCTTATTTCTCTTCAGAACTAAAAACGACGAAAATTATTTTTGAAAAATATCTTGACTTTACTATATTTAGTTGTTATATTTTTATCCGCCTACAAGATGTCGGTCTGGTTCTTTCACGATGAAAAGGGAATCCGGTGCAAATCCGGAACGGCCCCGCCGCTGTAAGGGAGGACGAAGAAAAGCCATGAGCCACTGTACGCCAGGCGTATGGGAAGGCGCTTTTCGGAGGACGAGCCCCGAGTCAGAAGACCTGCCAGGCACGATGCTCAGGCCCCTTCGCGGGAAGGGTGTTGGAGCGATTGAGAGGATTTTTTTGGGGAAAAGCCCATCTGCAAATGCAACTCAATCCTCCGGGGTTTCTACACAACATCAGTTTCAACACAGGAGGTGTCATGATTAATGCCATGTTTGCTTACAAGGGAAAGCTGTCCCACCTTGTGCCGGAAAGTCAGTTGAAGACCTACGCAAACCTGTACAAATTCTTAAAGAAAAAACAAGCCGTTCGTGAAATTCCGGTCCACCCAACCGACTATTTGAGCGGAAATGAATTGGCCAAAAGCATTTACAAGCAGAAGTATTTTCTCAAAGATTTGGACGGGAATTTCATCGAAACGCGGCCAGAGGACAGTTTTGTCAGAATTTCGGCTGCCATTGCGGCAGTAGAACCCACGGAGGAAAAGCAGCAAGAATGGGCCAGTTATTTTTATCGGGACCTGTACGACGGTGTTTTTATTCCCGGCGGGCGTGTCATTGCCGGCGCCGGCGATTTGTACCGGCTCAAAACCTTGGCCAATTGTTTTGCAACCGTCATTAAAGGGGACAATATTGAATCGATTTACGCCTCGGCCTACGAATGTGCCCGTACGTATTCATTTGGCGGCGGAATTGGTGTGGACATCTCCATTCTGCGCCCCAAAGATTCCGTGGTGCACAACGCATCGGATCGCTCAACCGGTGCCGTTTCTTTTATGGATTTATTTTCGCTGACCACGGGGCTGATCGGACAGAGCGGCCGTCGGGGTGCTCTTATGATGACCATTGACATTAAACATCCCGACATTTTGGAATTCATTCAGGTGAAGAAAAAACCCAACTGGATCAGCCAACAAATTATCGAGCAACTTACTTGGTCCAACAAATTCGACAAAAAGCAGCTTCAGGAAATCGAAAAACAGGTGGTTGAGAACACGCAAATTCGTTTCGCCAACATCAGCATTAAGGCTTCCGACGAATTTATGCGTGCGGTGGCAGAGCAAAACACCTACGGGAAAAATAAACTTTTGCTGTACAAAAAGAAAAATAAAACCCTGGTCAAGGAAGCCTTCCTGGAGGATGTGACCCATTATTCGATCGCCATGCCCGCGAAAGAGATTTCCGACTACGAGCTGCTGGAAACTTTTGACACATTCGAGCAGGCGCACAAGTTTTTGGAATCGACTTTCGGTATTTCCGTAACCGAAGCTTCTCTCAACGATGTGAATCAACGCGACGTTTTTGGCGACTTGGTTTTGCCCCTTGAAGACGAGCCCTTTGATTTGGCCCTGCGCTATTCGGGAGATTTTCTTCTCTATTTTGCCTCCAAACCCACCGGAGAAATTCGTCGTCTTGTGAAGGCACGCATGATCTGGGATCGCTTTGTGGAAAGCAATTACAAAACCGCTGAACCGGGGTTGATCTTTTGGTCAAAAATGGCCAAATATTCACCCTCCAATTACGTGGGGCGTCCGATCAGCGCCACGAACCCGTGTGCGGAAGTACCGTTGGAAGACGGCGGCGCCTGTAATTTGGGGTCTATTAATTTGTCGCGGCTGGTTCTGGACGGTTTTACGGGCAAAGCTCGCCTGGACTGGAAACGTCTGGACGCTACCGTGGCTCACGCCGTTCGTTTCTTGGACAATGTGGTCACGTGGAATGAAGAGCTCAATCCCCTTGAAAAACAACGCAAAGCCGCTTCCGAAACCCGCCGCCTGGGCATCGGCGTCATGGGCATTGCCGACATGTTGAACCAGATGGGCATCCCCTACGACAGCGAAGCCGGCCTGGACACAATGCGCAAGGTCATGGCCCGCATTGCAGAAAAAGCCTACCAGGCTTCCGCCGAACTGGCCGCCGAAAAGGGCCCCTCCCCTGTTTTTGATTACAAGAGCTACTCAAAAAATCCCTTTTTTAACGAAGTACTCAGTGCCAAAACCAAATCTCTCATTAAGAAAAACGGTTTGCGCAACATTGCCCTGTTGTCCATTGCCCCCACAGGAACCATTTCCAACATCGCCCTCAGTTACACAATTGGTGACAAAAACTACGTGGGGGTGTCCAGCGGCGTGGAACCCATTTTTGCCCTCTACTACACGCGGCGGGCGGAGTCCTTCGGCAACCAATTTTTCCGTGTTTTTCACTCAACCGTTCAAGCTTACCTCGACCAAAAGGGTCTGACGGAAAAAGCGCAAAACATTCATTCCACCGAGGAGTTGCGAAAAATCCTACCGGATTATTTTTTCCGCACGGCTCACGAGATCGATCCCTTCAAGCGGGTGCAGATTCAAAGCGTCTGCCAAAAATACATTGATCATAGCATTTCCTCAACCGTTAATCTGCCGGAGGAAATTGAACCGGAGGTGATTTCCAACATCTATTTGCACGCCTGGGAAAACGGACTCAAAGGGATCACGATTTACCGGGATGGAAGCCGCTATCCCATTCTTTCGGCAGACGAAAAAGCGCGTACGGAATTTCAGCGCCTGAAAGAAAAGGAATTTCTCTACCAGCGAAACGGCGACCGCGTGGTCGTTCGCGGGGACGATTTGGTCAGCCTTCCCAACGGACGCCTTTCCACCGTGTACCATCTGCTCAAAAATAAATCGGGCGCGTTACAATTGAACGAAACCAGCAATTAGTTTGTTGCTTAGGGAGGAATGTACATGTTAGAACTTAACAGCCTTGACGGAAAATTTGAAGAAATTAAGGAAGAAAAACCCCTGACCGATTCCATTCACGCTGTGGCCAAACGTCCTGAAATTGTGGACGCAAAGGTGTACAAGCTGAAAAGCGGATTCGTCAGCCACGCTGTGTACGTGACGCTGGGTTATGTGGAAGAAGACGGCCGAAAACGTCCGATCGAAATCTTCATTAACAGCAAAGACCTGACTAAAATGGCGGAGTACGCCGTGCTAACCCGGCTCATTTCGGCTATTTTTCGAAAGTCGCCCGATCCCAGTTTTATTTTGGAAGAATTGAAAAGCATTTACGACCCAAACGGCGGCTATTTGAAAAACGGCAAATACGTGCCGTCTTTTTACAGTGAAATTGCCGACGTCATTGAGCGCTTTTTGGTGGACATTGGTTTGAAGGACGCTCCTCAGCAAGCGTCTGAAGGCAAACACCAGTTTGACGCTCCGGCCGTTGGGGTAAGCCTGGAAGGCATGGAAATGCTCAAAATTTGTCCCAAATGCAACCAGCGAACGCTCAAAGTGGAAAACGGCTGTCAGACCTGTATTAATCCCGATTGCACGTACAGCAAATGTGACGACTAAACTCCGCATTCGGGCGTTTTCGTGCCCCTTGGGAGGAGTAAGCCCCGGTTTCCAATCGGGGCTTTTTTAATAACACAATTCATAATAGTACAATAAGAATAAATTATCCGATGCCAATTTTTATAAGAAAGTGACTCCATGACGGAAATGCTCAACCTTTCCGCCGAAATATTCCATATTGTTCGGATATCCTGTTTTTATAGGCAAGGAGAAAAACAGGGTTGTATTCACACGCTCTTGCGTGGCAAATATTAGGTCTCTTATTGCTTTAGCAAGGATGGGTAAAAAAACATCTTTTCCGAAAACCGCTGACAATATAAAAAGCGCAGGCCTGATAAAAAACCCAAAATTTCCAAAGAACAACGCTTGTCTTTCGGCAGGAAAAGAGTACCATCGATGAGTCTAACCAAATCCTGATTTGCCATCCACAAATCCTTTGATCAGGGCTAATGGTATTCAAGGGCAGAATTTGCTTCATCATGAAAGTTTCATTTGTCTTATTGAGCCGGTTTATCCGCAAAAAATACATACCAAAAAAGGCCGGAATAGCGGACCGAACTTTCGCGAAATTCCATATAGAATTATCCATAAATAAATATTTCGATGACGCAGATTGAGCAAACAGTCTTTAAGTGACTCAAAAACCTTAATTTGCAGGCAAAATTGAAATACTATTTTTTATCGAGTTCTGATACAATAAGCTGTTTTCTTCTATTTTCAATAAACGCGCATTTTCCCCCACAATATTGCATAGTTTGGGCGATATCACACAGGCACCTATTGATTAAAACAAACCATAGGTATGTATAACTTATTGAACTTTATTTAGTTACTGTCTTTGTATATTGGTGTGTTGATTTGGTACATATTTTGTAGAAGTATCTAAGGGTTTTAATTAACGAAAATTGTATACTGTGTTTATACAATTTTCATAATCCGAGTACCGGTTAAAAGAGGAGGAAGAAGGCATGATTTTTAACATGAAAAGGATTGGCATAATTGCCACAATTGCATTGATTTTTGGGGTGTTTGGTTGCGCTTCCAACACCCAACAAATCACCCAATTGGAAAAAGATGTTCAGACGCGCGACAAAGCCATCGCAGCACTAAAAAGCGACCTCAATAAACAAAAAGCCGAGGCAGAACGTCTTAAAAAAGAAGCGGAGCAAAAAGCTAAGGAAGCCGAAGCAGCAAAAGCAGCCATTGCCCAAAAGGCCGAGAAACCGAAGATTGTGACCACCGCGGTCGATTCCAGCAAATATTTGTTGCCCCCAGGAGCAAAACCCGGGGAATGTTACGCCCGCGTTTTTATTCCACCTAAATACAAAACCGTGACAGAAAAAGTGCTGGTCAAAGAGGCATCCGAAAAAATAGAGACAATTCCGCCCAAATATGAGTGGGGCGAAAAAAAGATATTGATAAAAGAGCCCTCTTACATTTTAAAAAAGGTCCCGGCAAAATACGAATGGCGTGAAGAAAAAGTGCTGGTTAAGCCGGCCACTACAGTTTGGAAAAAAGGTCGGGGCCCAATAGAAAAATTAGACAACGGCACCGGTGAAATTATGTGTCTGGTAAAAGTGCCTGCACAATATAAAACCATTCGAAAACGCGTATTGGTTCGCCCACCTTCCACCCAAAAGATTGAAATCCCTGCACAATACAAAACCATTCGGATCAAAAAACTGGTTGAACCTGCCAAAACGGTTAAAATAAAAATTCCGGCTGAATATAAAACCATTACCAAAAAAGTAAAGGTGTCCGATGGGAAATTGGTATGGCGCAGGGTGCTTTGCGAAACAAACATGACACCCGCGACGATTGCCCGTATTCAACGCGCTTTGAAACGAGCCGGATTTGACCCGGGACCCATTGATGGAGTTTACGGAAGACAAACACAAGCCGCTGTTCGCAAATATCAAATAGCAAAAGGATTGGCGCGCGGTGGGTTAACAACCGAAACATTAAGAAGCTTGGGAATTTATTAGACTCGATCCCGGAACTAACTAAAACGAATTAATTTCATTGTAGTTAGTTCCTATTGAAAATATTTTCCATTGCTTTCATTGCTTATCAGAAAGATCTTGCCTGACAAAGGGAATGCCTTGGTAATCAAGGCATTCCCTTTTTATGTATTATTTTGGATTCTATTCCAATCTGTCACCTCGATGTAACCTGAATAAACAGAAAAAACTTTAAAGCAGCGCGCCGGGCACGCTACTTCTTTTTTTATTTGGCACTAAAAATATCCATCGCCGAGGAAAACTGAATCACCCAGTTGCTTGGCCAGCTATATTCTTCTTGGTTGGCAGCCCAACTCGAGGAAAAACTCATTTCTGCACAGCATCAACCTACCCATTTTTCTGGCTAAACGGTCAATCCAGAAAACCCTTTTACCAAGTTTCTATTGTTTTTTTAAATAGCTTCTCAATTCAATATGACGAATACTAATGGATTCAAATTAGCTCCCCAATAGTACTTTCGATTGGTACTACAGGTCCATTTCAAATTTTTTGCCCCATCTTCATTTACCTACCCTACACGGCTTCCTATTTTTTTAGGAATTCCATCCTGCCAGGTCTTCTCGAGCTGTGAAACACGCTCCAGAAAAGTCAATGTGACTTCATATTCGCAACAGACAATATTGGAACTAAAATGTGAAAATTTGTTAATTTCTCATTTTGGGGCTTGACAAACGAGGCGAAATTTCGTATATTAATTCTCACAAATTTTGGACGTATTCCGGGGTAGCTCAATCGGCAGAGCGGGTGGCTGTTAACCACTAGGTTGGGGGTTCGAGT
>CAZOHG010000012.1:51588-73244 GCA_964579725.1 uncultured Deferribacteres bacterium | reverse complement strand
GGGAAACGGCCTTCTATCCTTTAAGATTGAAGGTCTGAACTTTCGGCTTTTCTCCGATTTCGCATTTGAACTATTCCATTGAGAGTGTTCTTGAATCTTCCGGCAAGTTGGGGGTGATTGCCTTTTTTGCAAAGGGGCTGCCGCAGGTCTATTTGTTTTGCGCTCTCGAGGTGAAAAATTTGATTGCCTTTCCAATTTGCGGAAAAGAAGCCCGCGAAAAGATTCCTTTGAAAGTGTTTTTGTCCAGCGGTGAACGGGCGGACTCGCATTCAGCCCGGGTCCTTGGGACGCAGGTTAGAAGATGCACCTATCCAGACATCCCCCCAATCCCGCCTGGGGGGCTTTTGAGGGTTGCTGAAACGGCGTTTTGATTTGCTCTTAGAAAAAACGAGAATTTAAAATCCAATTGAATGATCAACTAATCCCCCTTTGAAGGGGGCACGGGAGATGTTTCTCTGGGTTTGCTTTTGGTTTAGAAAATTGAGTCATTTCCCAGGGCGTTACCATGGGCAGCTCTATTTCGCCCCGTTGGGGCGAAAGATTTAATCGCGGATTCCAAATCCAATTTAAATGGCCATTTTTTACGGTCTTTTTCAGGAGTAATTTTTTTAGCACAAAATTCGCAGCCTTTGCAAAAGCGAGTTCTACTCGCGATTGGTTAATCGCAAGCTATTTTTTCCCAAACATCGCGTGTTCCCGAGAGGCCACTTGACAAAATAGCTCACGCACTCGTTGGTGGGGGAATTTTTAGGGCGACGTATCCTTAAAAATAAGGAGACAGCCATGAAATCTCTAATCTATTTTCTGCTCTTGTTTTTTCTTTCGTTTCCGGTTCGGGCACAATCCACGTTTAGCCTTCAGCAGTACCGTCAATTTTTGCAACAAAATCAAAATCTGGAATACGATCAACTTTTGGCGGCACATTCACCAAAGGCCCCTTATTTTTCCGCCACAACTGTCGACACCAATCTTTCCCGATTTGCTTACCTCGATTCAGTCCAAAAAAAGTTTGGGCTGTCTTCTGACGAAAAGGCCCTTTTGCGGCGCCACCATTTTGTGGTCACCGAGCGTCTTTCCTACGAGTCTTTCGGGCAGGCTTTCCACGCTGTGTACGCAAACGACTTGCCCGTGTTCGTCAGCACCGATGCCATTCTTCAGGCGGTCCACCGCTCGTACGACGCCATTCTTATCGAACTTGAGATCGCTTTTCTCCGGCCCAAACTCCAGGTCTTGGCCGACAGCCTTTTTGCA
Organism: uncultured Deferribacteres bacterium; assembly: GCA_964579725.1. GTDB lineage: Bacteria > Zhuqueibacterota > JdFR-76 > JdFR-76 > BMS3Abin05 > CAZOHG01. The sequence continues at coordinate 71,993 of CAZOHG010000012.1, read as the reverse complement.
GTTTTCCCCCAACTTGCCGCTCGCTACCAAGGCAAAGCCACACTGGACACGGCGCTGGCTGATGTCGATCTGTACGTGACCATTCTCCAATCGCTCGTTCAGGGCAGTCCGGCAACGCCCCATTTGGCACTTCCTGCTAAAGTCAAAGAGGTGTGGACGGCTATTCAAAAGGAGCAGTACACGGCGCTTAGGTTGTTTTCCGACCGCCTGCAAAATTTCGATTTTAGCCAATTCAAAGTCCGCGGCCACTACGCTTCTCGCTTTTTTTACATGGGAAATTTCATTTCTTTGAAAAACTATTTCAAAGCGATGATGTGGATGGGCAGAATCGGATTCTTACTGACCCCTCCCGCCTCTAATCCGTGGGAACCGGACTGGACCCCATCGGAAATCCGCCGAATGAATTTGGATGCCTTTCTGCTCAATGAATTGCTCAAACAAAGCGGACAACAAAAAAATCTAACGACAATGGATCACCTTCTACGCTTTCTTGTGGGGGAATCCGACAATTTGACGCCCGACGAATGGGATCATCTCCTTTCCGCCGTCGGCATTACCGAAGCAACCGACCTCTTAAACGCGGCCGTCTACGATTCGCTCCAAAAAACGCTGCGCATTGCCGGCTTTGCTCAACAAAAAATTTTGGGGAATATTTTGATGGCCAATCCCTACGCTGCACAGCCGGATTCGCTTCCCGTCTCTTTCCGACTTTTAGGGCAACGCTTTGTGGTGGATTCCTACATCCTGGGCAATTTGGTCTACGATCGGATTGTGTACCACGGCGAAAAAATCTGGCGTCCCATGCCGGACCCTTTGGATGTCCTTTTTGTCCTCGGGAACGACGACGCTCTTCCTCTTCTCAAAAATGATCTCCAGACCTACCACTACGCGGCTCAGGCCGCCGCACTGCGCTATTTGATTGAAAGTTGGGACGCGACTTTCTGGCAACAATCGCTTTACAGCACCTGGCTGGAATGCCTGCGGCAGCTCAACCCGGCGAGTCTTTCGAACTCGGACAATGGCCCATTTTTTATGAAAACAACGGCCTGGCACCAGGAAAAACTGAACACACAGTTGGCCTCCTGGGCAGAACTGCGCCACGACAATCTTCTCTACGCCAAGCAATCCTACACGTCGTATACGGGCTGTTCTTTCCCCCGGAGCTTTGTTGAGCCCTACCCGGCCTTTTACCGTCAAATTGCCCTTTTTGCTCAAAAGGGACACACCTTTTTTGCCGGATTTGAGAACGAGGCTTTTGAGGAAGCCAGCCGTTTTGTTGCCTATTTCCAACGTCTCGGGGAAATCGCAGACACGCTGGCCATTTTGTCCCAAAAGGAATTGCAAGGAAAAATCTTTACAAAGGCCGAAACGATTTTCCTTAAGAAAATGCTATTCGAATCAATGGTAAGCGGGGCGCCACCCTACTCCGGTTGGTACGCCGATTTGTTTTTCAATCCGGAAGATGCGGCATTGAAGAATTTTGTGATTGCCGATGTTCACACGCAACCCTCCGATGCAAACGGTTCTCCCGTGGGGCGTGTTCTACACGTGGGCGTCGGCAAGGTAAATCTCGGTATTTTTCTAACGCCTGCGGCCAATCCGAACCGCAACCCCACAGCCTTTGTGGGGCCGGTTTTTTCTTTCTACCAGACCATTACGCGCCGTTTCAAGCGCTTCACCGATCAGGAATGGGCGGATTCGGTGGAGCAGGGTATTTTACCGGCACGGCCCGATTGGGCTCACGTTTTTTTGACCGACGCCGACGGAAAGGCCTTTCCTCCCGGGCGCGAATTGCCGGGAGTGCTTTACACAGCAGTATCCGAACCACAGCCCCAGCGACCCGCTCGGTTCAAACTTTGGGCCAATTACCCCAATCCGTTTAATCCGGCCACCACCTTTGTGTTTGAAATTCCCCGGAAATCTCGGGTGTCCATCGCCGTTTTCAATATTCGGGGCGAAGAAATTGCGCAGGTTTTCGAGAAGGAACTGCCTGCCGGGCGCCACACGGTTCGGTGGAACGCTTCCGGTTTGGCCAGCGGAGTCTATTTCTACCACATTCAGGCCGGCAAATTTAGGGCTACGAAAAAGCTTTTGCTGCTGAAATAAGGCGTTTGAAATTTCTTTAAAGGAGCGGGGTTGGCCTTTCATCTTTTGGCCGCCGGGCTCTTTTGGAAAAAACGGCGGTAAAAACGCAAAGGGGCAGAGAAACATCGGTTGTGCAAAAAGGGTTTCTTGTTTGGGATTCGCCGGTCAGGTTGTGGGAATTTCTCCGGCACCACGAAATCGCACCGGTCAAAAAGTCGCTTCATTTCTCTTGCGCACCAAAGAGGAACCGGATTTTGAGGTTCCCAATTTTTTAGGTTTTTTTACCATTCCCGGCCACGGCCATTCACCACCATCTCGGCGATTTTGAGCACTTCCCACCGAAGCGGTTCGGGCAAATAGCGGACAATCGGTTCCAGATGGCTGCGGATTAACAGGAACATGGCTTCCTGCTCGGAGAAACCGCGCGTTTTCAGGTAAAAAACCACTTCTTCCAAAATTTTGCCGATAAAAGCTTCGTGGTCCAAAAACACATCGTCCACACGGGAAATCAGTCCTGGAATGACTTCGTAAGAGGCCTCCCTCGATTGCAGCAGTCCCATGGCTTCCAGATGCCCCTCACTTTTGACAGCCTGTTCGGTGGTTTCAATACTGACCACGGAAACTTGTCGGCCTTGCTCCGTTGAGAGTCCCCGGGTTTTGATTTCAGCTCGAGTTTTCGGGGCGTCCAAAACAATCCGAACGTCATTGGCTGAAAAATTCTGATCTTTGGAGCAACTGCTCATTTCCACAACAGCTTTTCCTTCCCGTCCGTCCACCACAACTTCGATGTCCCGGCCGAGGGTTTTTCCGGGGAAAAGTGTCACCACCAACAACTCCAGATGGGCGTTGGCCGCTACCCGTGCCCTGACGATCGGTCTCGATTCCAGGTAGGGCGGAAAGCTGTGCAACAAGACGACGGTTCCGCGGGCATTTTCTCTTAAAAAAATCTCTACCCCCGGCAAGTAATACGGTGCTCGAACCACTTTGGGCGAAGTGCTGCCCAGCACCACAGTTCCTTCCGAATCCTTTTCAAAAATCACAACCGAATGCGTGACCGGCGTAATGGCCTTTTCAATCAGACAATAGGTGCAAACCGATTGGTCGGGTAATTTCACACCGCCGGAAAATCGGACAAAGGCCCCGCTTTCCCAATGGTTTCGCTGGAAATTTGCCAACGGATTGTCCGGCCAAAGCGAAAAAGCCAACGCGCTGGCTCTTTCTTGACGTACCAGCGCTTCTTTCATCGGGTAGATTTCCAGACCCAATTTTTGAAAATAGCTCCTGCGGCTGCTTTCGAACGGCGGCAATGGCCCCTTTTTGGCCAGGCCCGTCGCAAATCCCCAAACTTGAGGCGCCACATTCAATTCGGTCAGAAGTTTTTTCAGATTTTCGGGTAGATCGGCAACGCGGCGGATGTTTTGGACCTCTTCAGGAATCGGAAACGGGAATTCCAAAGGATGTTCCAAAGGCGGAATGACTTGTGGGCGCTGCAAATGCCGACTTCCCAACAGCGAGCGCGCCTTTTCCAATCCGGTTTCCATTAACTTTCTCCTTTCGCCACAAGGTCCGCAATCTTCCGAATTTCCAGAGCATATTCAAGAGGCACGTGTTTCAAAATAGGTTGAATGTAGCCACGTACAATCATGCTGACTGCGTCTTCCTCGCTTAAGCCGCGTGACTTCAGGTAGAGTAAAATCTCCTCGGAAATCCGCCCGACAAAGGCTTCGTGGTCCAGATGGACGTCGTCCACCTCTGTGGCCAGGGTTGGCCAGGTCTCGTGAATCCCACCCGGCGTGAGCAACAACCCGGCACATTCAATGTGCCCGCGCGAGTGGTGCGCCCTCTCCGTGGCGCGAATGTCCGTGTACGACACACTGAGGGCGTTGTCTCGGGCAACGCTTTTTGTGTTAATGAGTCCTGACGTTTCCGGTGCGTCCAAAAGAATGCGAATATCGTCGGTAATGCGTTCCCGGTTTTTCACAAACCCAATGCTTTCCACCACGGCCTTCCCGCCTTTGCCACGAATGACAATTTCTTCATCCCTTCCAGTGGACGCACCGGTTCCCAACAGCACCGTGAGAAGATGGATTTCTGCCCCTTCCTCCAAAACGGCTCGTGTAATGGGACGCGTGTGTACGTATCCCGGCCAATTTTGCAAAACCACGTCCGTTACTTTTGCTCCCTTTTTCACATAAATTTCCGTTCCCCCAAAATGGCCGGCAAACTGGAGAAGAGGTGGAGCCGTGCATCCTTCCACAAATGTGGTTTCCGAACCCGGCTCGGCAATTAGAACGGTGTGATCAGCCTGAGCAATTTGGTTCTCCGTAATTAGAAAATAGGTATGGATCGGGGTGACCACCTTCGCACCTTCTCGAACGTGAATGAAGGCTCCGCCGTTCCAATAGGCAGTGTGGAAAGCGGCGATCTGGTTGGTTTCCACCGGCATGAGTTGAAAAGCGTACTCGCGAAGCCAGTCAAATTGTTGCAAAGCCTCGCTCATTTTCATAACGATTGCGCCCTGTTTGCGAAAGACGTCCAGGTAATCCGTGCCCGTGCTCTGTTCGTCCACCTGAACCATGCCCAGGACACGTTTCCATTCGCGCTCCGGAATACCGAGTGTTTTTAACATGTCGCGAATATTGCCTGGAAGATCAGCCAGGTCCTTAATTTTCGGAATGGCAATTTTGGGCTCACTGTGGGGTAAAAATTCCTTTAGATCCACAAAAAAGGCTTTTGAAGGGTAGGGCGCCTTTTCAATCAGCGATTCTGCTCGCAAGCGAATGTCCGTTACCCACATCGGTTCGCCGTTCTCCCGCGAAATTTTAGCGGCCAAACTCATCGTTCCGATTCCTTCACAATCTGAAAGCCGTCGGACTCAATTTGGGCGGCCAGCTCCGGTCCGCCGGAAGCTACAAAAGCTCCATTTTTCAGGATTTTGACAGAATAATTGGCGGGCAGAAGATTCAAAATGCGCGCGTAATGGGTAATGAGCAGAATCCCAACGCCTTTTTCCAGCGCCTCACGAATTGCGCTGGCAATGAGTTTCATGGAATCCACGTCTACGCCCGTGTCGGGTTCGTCCAAAATGGCGTACCGAGGATTGAATAACAAAAGCTGTGCCATTTCGCCGCGCTTACGCTCGCCGCCCGAAAAGCCCACATACACCTCCCGCTTCAGGAAATCTTGGGAGAGTCCCACGCGCTCAAAAACAGGGCCGATAACGCGGCGAGGCTCGTCAATTCCGCGGATTTTAAGGGCGTCGTTCAGGAGATTTTGAAAGGTGACGGAACGAATTTCGGGAGGTGCTTGAAAGGCCAAAAACAGGCCTTTTCGAGCGCGCTCTTCCGTTGGAACATCCTCAAGATTTGCTCCGTCTAATTGAATGGTGCCGTTCGTAATTTGATAGCGTTCCGACCCGATGAGGGTAAGTGCCAGAGAGGTTTTGCCGCTTCCGTTGGGGCCCATAACCACTAAAAGTTCTCCTGAATGAAGCGTAAAGGAAATATTTTCAAGGATTTCCTTTTTGCCTTCTACCACGCGACTACTTAGCTCCCGAACCTCCAGCGCCATCTTTGGGTCTCCTCAATTAAAGCCTAAAAGTTAATTTCGGACAATTCCACTCTGAAATATCTTAGTCAATAATGTACAGCGGAAAAGACAGAAAATCAAGGGAAAATTCAAAAAATGAGGTGGGACGTTGATTTCCCTTTTTGGGATTTAAGCGTCTCGCAGGTCGATTGAAACTGCTCAATAATCTTTAACATGCCGGGGGAATATTTGTTGGTGCGTTCAGGCGCCTCCCATAAAAATAATCCACCAAATTTTTGTCCGCCAATTTGTAGGAGTGAGCTTTGTTTGCGAAAGGATTGCTTTAAAATTGTGCCTGTCTGGCAGTGAACTAATGGATTCACGTCCAGTCCACATCCGAAGAATACGGGAGGCAGAGCGGGAAAATCCAACTGTCCCCCTTTGCAGGGCGACCACAGAGGATGTTTTTCTTGGTTTGCTCGATTGAATTTTAAAACAACGCCAACACAATCCTCAAATTTTTCATCTTTCTCTCCAGGATTGATTTTTAGGCTAAGAATTCCCTTTTTCCCCAGGGTGTTGCCCTGGGCTATTGTATTTTGCCCCGTTTGGGCTCAGGTTTTTGGTTTTAACCACCAATCTTTTCAACCCCGCGTCCTGTGGGGACCTTGACTACGAGCCTGTTCGTCTATTGGTAAACGGGAGGCGCGCTATTCACTCGGGTGGGTGGAGCATTCCGCCCCCTGTCCTTCGGACACGGGGGAAGTGTTGTGAGCTAATTGTTTTTCCTTCCGAAAAGGAACTGGATTGTTCAATTTTCAAACGAATTTTCGGCGTGTGCCGGCTGTTCAATCAATAGAACAAAAATGTGGGTGCGCAAATATTTTTGGGTGCAGAGAGAATGTGACAGAAAAATGAGTGGGTTTTACCCAAGCATTTCGACAAAAGCTTCGATGCGCGTGAGCGTTTGCTGAGAAAGGGGTTCTCCCATCTCAAATTCCACGTAGGTAACCGGAATCCCTTCGGCGTCCATTTTTTTTCGAATAGTTGGACTGTCGAATAATTCGGGTTCACAAAATTTGGGATCGTAAATCAAAATGCCTCGTGCGCCGGACCGGGCCAAAAGATCTTTTAAGTAAGCAATCCGTGTGTCAATTGGCGAGCCGCGGGTGGGATCGGGTGCCGCCGAAAAAAGGCGTTGGGCCATTCGAGTAAAAGGTTCCTCGGAAGTACCCTTTTGGTAGAGGCGTCGGGTGCCGCAAGCCAAATCGTCGGCCGCGATGTAGGCACCCATTTCCTGAATTTCGGTGAAAAGTGACATCGGCTCCGGGACAATTCCGGAAATTAGAATGGGAATTCCGTGGGGTTTCTCCTCATTTCTTCGGGGGAGATTTTCCGCCAGGCGGCAAAATTCTTCTGCAGGTAAAAATTCCCGGGAACGGACGATTTGGTAAAAGTCCAGATCCGAAAGCGGCAATTTCCATCGATCGGCGTAGAGATTGGCCAAAGCCGCGTCCGCTTCTTCCTCCCGTCGAACGGCCTGAAGTAGATCGTGCTCAGAGGGCTGACGGCTGCTCCAACGAGCCAGTTCGGCGTAGAGGCGTTTTAATTCAGCAATCAAAAAATCCAGATCGGCCGGACGTGTGCCGCGCGGGAGGTAAAGAGTCAACACTTTTTGCAGGGGCTTGACAAAATCCAACAGAACCGACCCCATTCCTTGAAGAGAATCGCACGTATGGGGAACCAAAATCACATCCGTTTCATCCAATCCCCCGCTTAAAAGAAAGGACGTTGCGTTTCGAACAATAGCGCAGGTGTAGGATTGCAAATGGCTGCCTCCCAGCGAAACGTCGGCAGTGGGCGGGCCCCACACCTCCACGGGAAGCACGCGGAAAGCACGCAGCAATTCCCTCGGGTAGCGAAAAGGAAGGACGGCCGCAACTTGTCCTCCAGCCTTTTTAAAACGTCGAATGACGTCCTTTCGTGTGGGAAGGGGTGTCATTTTTCACTTTTTCCCTTTGTATCCAAATGGCACCGACGGCATACTATTTTATTCTACCCAATGCCGAATGGCGCGTTTTTTAAAATTAATGTCGTAGTTTTGATTTCGGTAATGAATCAGCAAGTTTTGACTTCCGACCTCCGAATCGGTAAAGGGGCCGTGGAATAGTTTGTATTTTTTGAAATTCCAGGGTTTCCCATCCAAAAAACGCTTGTCCGGGTACGTAAATTTCATGAGGTGTTTGTCGGACGTACGGAAGACAACGGTCAAATTCCGGTCAAAATGGGACAAATCAGGCGTTCGGTTTCGGATATCTCGTTTAAAAGCGTCAAAATTGGAATAATCGTTGCAGGAAGCGACCTCCAAAATCACGCCATTTTTGCGAAACGGGCTTCGGAGGCGAATGTTAATTTTTTCTTCCACCCATTTGTACGGTTTGAAGGGCAAAACAGCAATATACACATTGCCGCCGGAGCAAAAAATCCAGCCCGAGGCGTCTTTTTGACGGGTGTCCAAATTTTTGGGGAAAAAGCCGTCAATATGGCCGTAGGGAATATTCTGGGGAATGTTGTACAGCACAATAATGGCGTTTTTGTACTGAAACGTGTATTCGTACGGCGAGCCTCCGGTCCATTTGTAAGGTTTGTTGTACGTGCCTTTGGATTTAATTACGTCGTTGGTCAAAATTTTTGTTTCTTCCGGGAAGAAAGTGGTCAGTTCCCGCGAGGAGTAGTACGGGTGAAGAAAGAAAATTGTGGAATAGGGTTTGTCCGAAACCCAGCTCACGTCCCAGGTGTGTTGTTGAATCGGCTGTAAAATGCCGCCTTGAATGGAGCCCAGGCAATAATCTTTAGTCATGTAATCGTATTTGTACACAGGGGGATTTCGTTTTGTGCCGTGCCGAATAATGTTGCGCACCCGTTTGGTTTCGGTGTGGACGTACGGCACGGAGCGGTCGCGTGCCGCCAAAGCAATTTCGTAGGGGATTTTGTAATGGCTCAGGGCGCCGACCACCACGTGCGCCATCCGCCCTTTTGGGTTCAAAGGGGTTTGGCCAAAGTAAATAAATCCGTAGTGACTCATTTCCGAATATTTGAGGTCGTACACCTGGGGTTCGTAAATCCGACTGTGTGCCCCGCAGAACATGCCCTTCAAATATTCCGGGGCGTAATCGGCCCAGAACCAATCCAAAATCATTTTCGCTTCCTGCCGAAATGCGGGTTCTTTGGAAAATTGGTACAACAGAAATAGAGGCGACAGGTACACCTCGCCGTAGTCAGGGGAGTCAAATTCGCCCTGCCCGATGGTTGTTGTAATGCGAATCCAATCTTCGATGTAGCTTTTGGCTTCCTGGTAGTTTTCTTGGGAAGATTTCCCGTTAAACCAGAAATCGGGGCCTTCGTCAGGCCAGGTTTGGGAAGCCAACAAAAGGGTGGTGTAGTACATCAGCCAGTGGTTTTCGGTGTCACCACGATAGGGCGTGTACACATGGAAAATATTTTTCATTTTATTCTTTAGATAAGGGGGCAGAATATCCTGAAAATAAAGGTAGGTAGCCATGAGGGGGTAGACAAAAAACATGTCCCCGTGGGGATTAACAAGCATGGAATCGATGAAAGCGAAGGCTGTGGCCATGTCTGTTCGCGTCCCCAATTTGGCCATGGCGCCGAAAAAACCGGGGTGGGTAGCCTTCGCCGCGTAGAATTGCAGGAACTGTTGTTTTCGCGCCTCGATTTGATGGTAAATGTCATAGCGACTGGGTTGATTCAGAAAATTTTGTCCCCAAACGCTGGAGGCGGACAGGCAAAAAAACAGCGCAATCAATACGTACTTTTTCATTGGACCCTCAATATTAATTTAGGTGTTCACGGCCGCACCGATTTTACCGGTGTCTGCCGACCGGATTTTCCCCGGATTTTGGGTTGTTTTCCGGAGGTCTTTTTTTCAAGAAGATTTATTTTTCAACCTTTTTTTAAAGCGCGTACCCCAACGCTCGGCGCTTCGTTTTTTACCGCTGCATAAAAGGTTTCCATTTCTCCTCAGCCGACGGGGGTGTGAGCAGACTGATCACCACCAGAAGAATTAGCGAAAGGGCAATCGCCGGAAAAATCAGGTAGTCCCACCCGACCCCGAAGCCGAATTTCGCCACCAGCGTGCCCAACATCCCACCCAAAATGGAGGCCACTCCACCCGCTTCGGTGACCCGCTTCCACAAGAAAGCCGCCAAAATGGCCGGTGTGAGCCCTGCGCCAATCATTGTGTAGGCGGTGTACGCCATTTCCAGCACTGTTGTAAATTGGGTGAGTAGCAAATAGGCCGTCACACCGAGGATGAGAATCCACGCGCGCTGAAACCAGACCAGCGTTTTACCGCTGGCTTTTGGATTAATAAAGCGCTGGTAAATGTCGCGTGTCACATTGGTGCTGGGCGTCAGCAAAAAAGAGTTGCCGGTGGAAATAATAATGGCCACAGCCGCCGCCAATAACATCACCCCGGCAAACAGAGGCAGGCCCACTTCCGCTCCGTGACGGGCGGTGTACAAAATGACCGTTTCGCGGTCCTTAAGGTGCAAAAAATAGCTGCTGGCAATCATGGCCAAGAAACAGATCATGGATTCAATCACAATGGTGCCGGAAATCCAGCCGATCACGGCGGAACGGGCGGCCTTTTCATTTTTGGCCGAAAAAAACTTCTGGTACATACTGGATTCTCCGAGCAGGAGAAAGAAAACCGGGAAAAACACCCCCATGGCCCAAACGGGATTTTCCCGCCCGAAAACCTTGAAATGGTCGGGGGGTAAGGTAGTGAGGACGTGCTGCATGCCGCCGACGCCGTGGAGCAAAAAGGGCACGGCAATCAAAATTCCGACAAGAATAACGGTGCCATTTAGAATGTCCAGTGTGACGATGGAGATCATGCCGGCCATCGAGGTGTAGGCTGTAATAAAGACCGCCGTCAATAAAATGCCGTATTTCATGGGAATACCGGCAATGAGTTCCAAAACCATCCCACCGCCCTTAAATTGGTAGCCCACGATGGTCGTGTAGGCAATAATAATGGTCACAGTTCCGAGGATGCGCGCCCATTTGTTGTAGCGGGTTTCCAAAAGATCGGGAAGTGTAAATTGGGCGATCCGCCGCACCCGTCCGGCCAGAAAATAGACGACGACAATGGCTGTCCAGGCGCCTGCGCTGCTCCAGAGCTCCGAAATGCCCCGGTCGTAAGCCAGGCCTGCCCCCGCAATAATGCTTCCCGAACCAATCCAGGTGGACAGCAGCGTTCCAACCAAAAGGAGGGTGGGTACCTTGCGGCCCGCCACCATGAAATCAGTTTGATTTTTAACCGACCGACTTTTGTAAAGCCCTAACCCAATTAAAAAGGTCAGGTAAACCATGACCGTCCAGAAATAAACCATTCTAAAAGTTTCCTATTTCAACCGGATTGTCTTCCATTCCCTTTGCCCAAATCTTACCGAACCGACGCTATTTTTCGAACGGGTGGGGCTTGGCCGAAAACCTTCGCAATCGGGTACTCTCCCAATCGGTGACTCCACTCCGCCGTCAAGTAGCGGTCAAAGAAATTCCACACCAGAAGGCCATCGTCGCTTTGCGGTTCCAATAGGGTGGCAATTAACGGAGCCAGCGGCTGGTCCATGCCCACAAAATAGCTTCCTGCCGCTACGGTGTCCGTTTCGAACGTCGTGCGAACCGTGGCGTGGGTGAGCCAGTGCCCCTGAAAAGGCCATTTGGAAGGGGTGAGCGTCTCAAAATGAGCACGCTGCACATGAAGCACGGCCGATTGGCACAAGGTTTCCACCACAATGCCGTGTTGCCGGAGTTTGCGAACAATTTCGGGTAATGTAGCGGGGATTAAATACCCGCGCGGCAGGGGCACGCTCTGGGTAATCGTGAACTTTCCGAAAAATTTCGGGTGGTACAAACGCGTGCCGGGAAGCTTTTTGTAGCCCTTGTGCCCGACCGAGTCTTGCGTTACTTGAAACGGAAAACCCTGAATCGTAAGGGGACGGTCAAATGGTCGGGCATCGATTTTCGTCCCGAACCGAAAACGAGAGGTGTCCGCCCGGGCGCCCGCCTGAACGGTTTCACGGTCCACTTGACGAATCAACGCTTGCATTTCTCGAGCGTGCGTGTGGGTGTACGTCAGAATTTCCCGCAGAAATTCGTACGCCACGTGCACGCGGGTTTTGTAATCGGCGTAGGCGTAATTTTCATCCAAAATTGTAAAGCGGTTGCGCAGCCCGGCGTAGTTGGTACCGTAGCGGGCACGGTGGTCAAAAGTGACCCAACCGGCACTCGGATGAGTACGGTCTTTGAAATAGCCGTAGGGAATGGAATCGATCTTTTGCTTTGTCTTCAGGACTTTTTGAATGGCGGGAAGCATGGTTTCCCGCACGTAGCGGTAAATTTTGGGATTCATATTGGGATTGTGGGGACCTGCCCAGGTGAGCGGCTCATGGTGATCGGAACCGTTTGTGGTGTGCATGTCCACGAACAGCATGGGGTCCCAACGGTCGAAAACATTTTCCACCAACCCGGTCACTTCGGGGGTTTCCAATTTGACGAAATCGCGATTCAAATCAAACCCCTGACCGTTGAAGCGAATGCCCACACCCTCGGCCGGCCCCACCTGGTTGGTGCGGTGGGTTTTGCTGATTTTTTCGTTGCCGTCGGGATTAAAATTGGGTACCAACAGCAAAATTTGGTTTTCAATAAGTTTGTGCTGATCGCCCAGGAGGATATCCCGCATGAGGGCAAGCATGGCCTCCTTTCCTTCCACTTCACCGGCGTGAATATTGGCTTCGGCGTACACGATCGGTTTGTTCCAGGCCCTGGCCTGTACGGGATTTTCCGGCGGAGGGGTTCCCAAAACGGCCAAAAGAACCGGGCGTCCTTCCGCACTGGTGGCAATGGAGGTGAGGCGGATTTCGGGGCTCTTTTTCTGAAGTGCGTGAAGAAAATGGACCACGTCGGCAAAGCGGGAAGTGGCCGTGTAGCCACTTTTTTCGGCAACTGTTTGAAGCCTTTGGGCGAACGCCGTCGCCTCAAAAAGCGCAAGAGCCATCAGAAGAAATAGAATTTTTTTGAGCAATTTTCAATCCTCCCAAAATTACACAGCAAAAAGTGCAAGAACCGTGTAGAGGACGGCCGCCAATCCCGCCGCCACCGTTGCCAGCGGGAGTTGGGTGGTGACGTGATCCATTAAATCCGTGCCGGTTGCCAATGAGGACAAAATGGTGGTGTCCGAAATCGGAGAGCATTGGTCTCCATAGACGGAGCCACCGGTAACGGCAGCAAAACAGAGTAAATTGTAAAATGGGTCCGGATGGATGGCATAGGCCAGGGGCATGGCAATGGGAAAAACCACGGCGTACGTGCCCCAGGAAGTCCCCGTTGAAAATGCAATAGCCATGGTGGCAAATAGTAAAATAGCCGGTAGAAAAACCGGATTGATGTGGGCACTGGTGGTTCGAATGAGAAAATTAGCCGTTCCCACTTCTTTGGAAACCGCGCCCAGCGTCACCGCCAATCCCAGAATAATGGCACCGATCGTCACGCCTTTGCAGCCGTCAATGAATCCTTCCATGATGGTTTGGAGGGACATCCCCTTGTACAGGGCTAAAAGAATCGATGTCAGGACAGCCAGGACAAACGCTTCGGACACATGAAGCTTGCCGTAAAGAACGTACGGCCCAATGGCCACCGCAAGCAAAACCCCAATGGGCAGCACAAAATCCCAAACACTGGGTGAATAGTCAGCGGGAATTTCGAGATGAGTTAATTCCCTGGAAATGAGAGGCTGTGCCCCTTCGCGGTCCAATTGGCCGGTGGTTCGGACACGGTTCATCGCAGCTTTCATCCGCTTTCCGTACCACGGAAGTTTTTCAATGGAAAAAAGAAAGGTGAAGAGAATAGCAAAAATGGCGTAAAAATTGAAGGGGATGGCCTTGAACAAAAAGGTCTTGCTGACGTCCAGACTGGCGAAAAGTGGGCTGGTTCCAACAATTAGGCCTCCGATGTAAATCGGCCAGACATTAAAAGGTAAAATAGTGGCAACTGGAGACGCGGTAGAATCGATAATGTAAGAGACCTCTTCGTGGCTCACGCCCTGAGCATCGGTAATCGGTTTGGCAGTTGAACCCGCCAGAATTGTACTAATGGTTCCCCCCTGGTGAAATAAAAGACCCAATAAAAAGGCAAAGAATTTTGCCGATTTCCGGCCCCGAACAATCTTTTTCCCCGCCAGCTCGGCGAAATATTGAGCCCCTCCGGTGCGTGTCCAGATGCCAATCAAACCGCCCAAACTCCACAGGTAGACCAGAAGAATCTCACCGTATTTTGGACTTCCAATGGAAGGAATCAGAAAGGCCTGCACGATATTCAATTTGCCGCTAATAATTCCGCCAAAAAGAATGCCCAAAAAGAGCGAAGAAATGACCTCTCGAGTCAAAAAACACAGGAGAATGGTGACCAACGCGGGCAGCAAAGCCCACCACCCAAAATCCTTGCCGGAAGCCGCGGGGTGAATCAGATCGGTGTAGTACCGTACCCACCAGAATCCCGCCAAAAAGAGCAGAGCAAGCAGCCATTTTAGATGTTTGCGGGTCAAGGTCGTTCCTCAAAATTTAGGTTCTTGTCAATTCACCTTCAGATGCCGACACAACCACGGCAGCCGCCGCATCCCCTGTAATGTTAATGGTGGTCCGAAACATGTCCAAAATCCGTTCGACACCAAGAATAAGGGCAATGCCTTCTAACGGAATGCCGATCTGCTTGAGCACAATGACCAACATAAGCATGCCTACGCCAGGAGCCCCTGCTGTACCCACCGAGGCCAGTGTGGCTGTCAGAACGATGACGAGCTGATCGGCAATCGTCAGGTGCATGCCGTACACCTGAGCAATAAACAATGCCGAAATTCCCTGGTAAAGGGCCGTTCCGTTCATATTAATGGTGGCTCCCAGAGGGAGTACAAAGCTGGCAATGTCATTGGAGACCCCCAGATTTTCCTCGCACACTTCAATGGTTACCGGCAGCGTGGCCGAACTGGAGCTGGTGCTAAACGCCACCAATTGGGCGGGAAGGATTCCCTTGAGAAATTTTTTCGCCGGAATGTGTCCCATAAAATGGACGACAAAGGGGTAAGTAAAATTCAAAAAGAGAAGCCCCAAAATCGTGAGCAGGGAATATTGGAGCAAAGAGATGAGAATGTCCATTCCGAAACTGCCAATGACACTGGCAATGAGGGCAAAAACCCCGTACGGGGCTACCTTAATGACAACATGCACCAATTGAATCATGAGATCATTCAGGGCGTCCATGATGTCAATGAGCAATTGGCCCTTGTCTTTGGGGATCATGGTGACCACAGCCCCTCCGAAAATCGCAAAGAAAATGATTTGAAGCAGCACACCCTGGCTCAAAGCAGAAAAGGGGTTGGTGGGAATAATGTTCAGAAAAGTGTTGACCATACTGGGGTGCCCGGCAACGGCCACTTTGGCACCTACTTGAGCCCCGTAGTTTTTCATCAGCGCCTGTTTAATGGACTCAGGAAGTCCGCTTCCCGGCTTGAAAAGATTGGCTAACACAAGCCCCAGAGCCACCGAAAAGGCCGTGTACACCAGATAAAAAAGGACGGTTTTCCCGCCTACCCGCCCCATTTTGCGCACATCCCCCAAACTGGCGGTTCCGATAAAAAGGGAGGCCAAAACCAACGGCATAACCACCATCTGAATCAGACGAATGAAAGCTGTCCCCACGGGTTTAAATTCCACAATCGTCTGGTGAAAAACAAGCCCGGCCAGTGTGCCCAAAACAAGCCCCAACAGAATTTTGGTGTACAATTCCATCGGGACAATCTTTTCAAAAATAAAATAGAGGAAAATGAAAAGCAAGGTGTTTCGGAGCAGTTGCAGAACCACAAATTCCGTTCCGTTTAGAGAAGAGCCATCGACCAAAAAAAGGAAATAAATGGCTATTCCAAAAGCCAATGACAAAATCAATCCCCGAGCGTTAACGGATAGCTGTTTCATAAAGTCCGACGTCCTGTTTTCACCATTCGATTTGGTGGATTTTGACCATTTGCCCAAATGTGTGTTAATTATAATAAAAAATGGGAAATAATCAAAGAGAAAAAAGATTTTTTATTGATTCTCTCTGTAAATTATTTTAACTTTTAGCAAACAAATTGAGGACAATTTCCCAAAAGGCTTTTTCGCACAAAATCTGTCGTACATGGTTCTCCCGTTACCTGCACACAATCAAAAGGGCCGAATGTGCCGATTGACAGATTCCGTTTTCGCTCTAATCCGGAGCTCCCTGGGCGAACTGGTGACCGTTTTTTCGAACCGCAGGGCTATGTACGGCGGTTTTTCGGCCTGTTTGCATCGCCTTGAAAAACTGCGGCCAAGCCGTTGGGCTATTTAACTGAAGGGATTCCCCATGACATTCAACGATCGTTTGCGTGCGATTTGTCAGAAAAAAAACAGCCACCTTTCCGTTGGACTGGATGTGGACATGGATCGGATTCCCGGTTTTTTGCTGGATTTCGAAGCGCCGATTTTAGAATTCAATAAATCGATTATTCACGCCACGGCCGATGTGGCAGCGGCGTTCAAACTAAACACGGCGTTTTACGAAGCGTACAGCGTGCAAGGTTGGCGTTCCCTGAAAAAAACATTGGACCTCATTCCGGACGGAGTCATTAAAATTGCTGACGCCAAGCGCGGCGATGTGGCCCATTCCGCTGAAAAGTACCGCGACGCATTTTTTAAGGAATTGCCTTTTGACGCCGTAACGCTCAATCCGCTGTTGGGGTACGATTCGATTGCACCTTTTTTAGAGGACGAAACCCGCGGGGTTTTTCTTCTGTGCCTGACGTCCAACGAAGGCGCAAAAGATTTTCAATTTTTTTCAGACGGGAGCCGAACCTTGTTTGAAAAAATCGCCGAAAAGGCCGTGGAATGGAACACAAACCACAATGTTGGCCTGGTTGTGGGGGCAACCCAATCGGACTATTTAAAGCAGGTCCGGGCGATTGCCCCCGATTTACCCATTCTCCTCCCCGGAGTGGGAGCACAGGGCGGCGATTTGCAGGCTGCTGTTTTGGAAGCGAAAGACCCTTCGGGTAGCGGATTTTTGGTAAATTCCAGTCGTGGTATTTTGTACGATGCCGATAATTACGAATTCGCACAAGCCGCCCGGAAAAAAGCACTGGCTCTGCGCGATGCCATTAACACGATTAAAAAGGGTCGGTAAAACCGATCGATTGTAGTTTCTGAAGAGAATGAATTAGGAACGCATTTCAATCCTTTGGCATGAAACCGTTGTTAAATTGAGGCGTGAGGAAAATGGAAAAGGACGAAATTATTGAGATTTTTGAAGATACGGGTGCTCTTCTGGAAGGGCATTTCCTGCTTTCGTCGGGACTTCACAGTTCCCAATATTTTCAGTGTGCCCGAGTGCTTCAATACCCGCAATATGCGGAGGAATTGGGCGCGGACATTGCCCAATTTTACAATGACTACGATATTGATTTTGTCATTGCGCCCGCAATGGGAGGGATTATTATCGGCCACGAAGTGGCGCGAGCGTTAAAAACCCGCTTTATTTTTACCGAACGCGCCCCGGACACCGATGCCATGACGCTTCGTCGCGGTTTTGACATTGAAGAAAATGAACGGGCACTCATTGTAGAGGACGTGCTGACCACGGGCCGCTCGGTTCGGGAGTTAATCAAATTACTGGAAAGGGAAAACGCTCACATTGTGGGAACCGGTTTTATTGTAGACCGAAGCGGCGGAAAGGTAAAATTCGGCTATCCCAAGTACGCCATTTTGGAAATGCCGGTCGTGACGTACAAACCGGAGGAGTGTCCTCTGTGCCGAAAAGGTGTGCCCATTTCGCGCCCGGGAAGCCGGAAGAAAATCCCAAGCTAAGTTGGTCTTTTAAAAAAAACCTGGTCGGAGCCGGAGCGTCCGGTTTCGACGCATGGTAAGAAAAAAACCGAAGGAAATGTGACAAAGGAATGAGGGTACGGTATGCGAATCAAATGGAGTCTGTTTGTGTTGGCGGGGGTCGTGGGAATCTTTCTCACTTCCTGTGCGAAAAAGGAAAAGGCGAAAAATTTCCCCGTGCTTACGCAGGAACAAATTGCTAAAATACAACAGGAAATGAAAAATTTGCCGGAAGAGCCGGTTTCAAAAGATGAGGTGGGGGTAATTGAGACCAATTTTGGTAAAATTGTGATTGAATTGTACCCGGATGTGGCGCCGCACACCTGCGCCAGTTTTAAAAAATTGGCCAATCACGGGTATTTTGACGGCGTCCTGTTTCACCGGGTCGTCCCCGGATTTGTGATTCAGGGCGGGGATATTTTAACCCGCGACGCCGACCCTTCCAATGACGGTACCGGCGGCCCCGGCTACACCCTTCCGGCAGAATTCAGTGACAAGCACCACGTGCGCGGCACCGTGTCCATGGCCCGAAAACCGGGTGACATCCATTCGGCAGGCAGCCAATTTTTTATTTGTTTGGCCGATTGCCCCAATCTGGACTACCAGTACACGGTTTTCGGTCAAGTGATTCAAGGCATGGATGTGGTGGACAAAATTGCGCAGGTGCCCGTCAAAGCCCAGCACCCGCTCAAGAAAATCGTCATGACTCGCGTTCGTGTGATTAAGAAAAGCGAGCTAAAATAGGAGAAAGCGAGTGCGTTACAATTGTCGGGTGCGTGTGCGACATGTTATTGGGTTGGCCGCTATTTTTTTATTTGCCGGAAGTTTTTTTCTCTCGGTCCGGGCTGAACCCCCCATTCAAAAAGGGCAGAAGAAATTTTGGGTCTTTTTCAAAGACAAGGGTGCTTTGGCAAAAAAGGCGAATCTGACGGCCGTTGCCCGCGCGCACTTGACTCCGCGTTCCGTCCGGCGACGCCTTTTGAGGGGGAGCGGACACCCGCTTTTTGACGCGACGGATCTGCCCGTAAACGAAGCCTACGTTCAGGTACTGGAAAAAGCCCGATTTCGGGTTTGGAACCGTTCACGCTGGCTCAATGCCGTCAGTGTGTTTGCTTTTCCCTCGGATACGTCCCTATTGAAGGCTTTTCCTTTTGTGAAGAAGGTGCGGCCGGTGCGGGTGCTCATTCGTCCGAGGCTCACCACATCGCCGCAAAAACGTGCTCCGGAACTTCTGGAAAAGGGGGCAGAAGCGCACACGTTCCATTACGGTGAATCCTACGACCAGGAAGCGTTAATCCACGTGCCCGAACTTCACGATATGGGCTACTCGGGGCAAGGAATCATTGTGGGGATGTTAGACACCGGGTTTCGCTGGCGGACGCACAAGGCGTTTGCCCATCTGAAGGTTTTGGCCGAATACGATTTTATTCACCACGATTCCATTACGGCTAATCAAGCCAAAGACAGCCTGTTTTTTCCCGACAAACCCGGCCAGGACAGCCACGGGACGGAAACACTGTCGACGATTGCCGGTTTTGCACCCAATCATTTGATCGGACCTGCCTACGGAGCCACCTTTATTTTGGCGAAAACGGAATATGTTCCCACCGAAACACGTATTGAAGAGGACAACTGGGTGGCGGGCATTGAGTGGGAAGACAGTCTGGGAGCCGATATTGTTTCCAGCTCGCTGGGTTACCTGGATTTTGACGATGGCTTTACCTACAATCCGAAAACGGATTTGAACGGAAAAACCGCGGTGACCACCATTGCCGCGGAATTGGCCGTGAAAAAGGGCATTGTGGTTGTTAATTCAGTCGGGAATGAATACCATTCGCGTCCCACAACCCTCATTACACCGGCAGACGGCGACAGTGTGATTGCGGTGGGTGCCGTTAACCTGACGGGAGAACTGGCCCCTTTTAGCTCGGACGGACCCACCTCAGACGGTCGCATTAAGCCGGATGTTTGTGCACCCGGGGTTTCCGTAACCGTTGCCGCGCCCTACACACCGGACGGCTTTACCCGTTCCAGCGGTACTTCTTTTTCCTGCCCATTGACGTCCGGCGTGGCTGCCCTGTTACTTCAGGCCTACCCGAGCCTCAAGCCCATGCAACTTCGAGAAGCGCTGCGCCGAACCGCCAGCAAGGCTCAAGAGCCCGACAATTACTGGGGTTGGGGCATAATCAATGCCTACGAGGCGTATTTGTACGGCAAAGAAGTGGCCACGGGCTTCAACGGTACGCGGATTCCCAGGAATCTGGAATTGTCCGACGTCTACCCCAACCCCGCACGCGGGCTCGTCTCGTTTCGCTACGGACTTCCGAAAAATCTCCCTGTTGTTGTGCGGATTTACAATGTGTTGGGGCAGCGTGTCGATCAAATTAATGTGGGCGAGCGACTGGCCGGTTCCAATCATCTCTTTACCTGGGAGGGCGTTTCCGCCGGAGGGGAAAAACTGCCGTCCGGGATTTACTTTTGCGTGGTAACCGCTGGGTCCCTACGGGCTGTAAAACGGTTTGTTTTTTTGGCCAAATAGGAGTTGACGAAAGCATCATGGTGACAAACTACAGAACAGCCCTGGTTTTGGGAGGCGGTGGTGCCCGGGGGTTGGCGCACATTGGGGTATTGAAAGTTTTGGAACGGGAGAAAATCCCCTTTGATCTGATTGTGGGAACCAGTGCCGGGGCTCTGGTAGGGGGAATGTACGCCTATTTAAAGGACGCAGACGCCGTGGAAGAGCGGTTTCGGGATTTTTTGGGCAGCAAAATTTACAATCGAACCGGCATGCCCCGCTTTTTAACCAAGAAGGACGGT
>CAZOHG010000012.1:0-51488 GCA_964579725.1 uncultured Deferribacteres bacterium | reverse complement strand
CAGCAAAATTTACAATCGAACCGGCATGCCCCGCTTTTTAACCAAGAAGGACGGTGAAAATTTTTTCGGGCAGGTGGCTACCCGCCTGGGTGAACGAATTGTCATTAATTTGGCCTACAGTCGTCAGGGCCTTTTTGAACGCAAACGGTTGGAAGAGGCGATTGAATTTTTGGTTGAGCCGCTGGATATTGAGGAACTCCGCATCCCGTTTGCCGCCGTGGCGGTGGATTTAAATACGGGGCGCGAGGTGATTTACTCAAAGGGCTCTCTTCGGAAAGCCATTGAAGCCAGCTCTTCGCTGCCCGGTTTTTTACCCCCACTACACCAAAATTCATTGGCACTGGTAGACGGAGCAGTTTTGCACGCTGTGCCCGTTCTTCCGGCTCGGGATTTGGGAGCACAGTTTGTATTAGCGGTTAACGTGAGCGCGGACCTGGAACCCAACCCGGACCTGGAAAACGTCATTGACGTCCTTTTTCGGGCCAGTTCCATTACCTCCCACCGGCACAGCCTTCAACAATTAGAAAAGGCGGATATTATTTTAAGACCCGACGTGGGTCGAACCCATTGGGCGAATTTTTCTCGATTGGAAGAATTGGTTGACCGCGGTGAGGTTGTGGCCAAGCGCGCCCTTCCCGTGATTCGCCGCGCGCTCCGGAATCGCTTTCAATTCGGTTACAAATGGTTTTCGAAAAAAGAACCCCCGATTTGGGTAGGAGCAAAACTGGTTTCGGTTTTGGACGAAATAGAATCTTCGGAGTAGAGCATGCAACTTTTTGAATTGTTAAATCCCGAGTTGATTTTTCTGGACGTCCCCGGCAAGACGCGCGAGGAAATTCTGAAAAATATTGTGGAAGAACTTTCCCGAAAAAGTGACCGAATTGAAAACCCCGAACTGTTCTACCAGGAAGTACTGGAACGTGAAAAATTGGGCAGTACAGGAATCGGTGAAGGCGTCGCCATTCCTCACGCACGCACCGACGCGGTAAAAGAACTGATTTTAGTGTTTGCCCGTACTCGCGAACCTATTGACTTTGCAGCGGAGGATAAACGTCCCGTGCGGCTTCTTTTTCTACTCGCTGTGCCGGTGAAAGGATTGAAATCGTATCTAATGACCTTGGCACGCATTTCGCGCGTTGTGCGGAAGGAATCGGTACGCACAAACCTATTGAAAGCTTCTTCGCAGGAGGAAGTGATGCGCATCATTCAAAAGGCCGAAACGGAAACAAACGCGTGAAGGTACGGGATTTTCTCGATTTCAACCCGGCGCCTGTTTCCACGGTTCGCATAGTCACCTGGAGCGCCCTTTTTATTGCCTTAGGTGTCCTTTTCCCGATTTTATTTCACCTTTTCGGATTGGGGCCCGTTTTCTTGCCCATGTTTCTTCCCATTCTAACCGCCGGGTTTGTTTTGCCCCCCGTCTTCGCCGTTCTGGTGGGCGTTGTGACGCCTCTGGTGTCTTTCCTGTTGACGCAAATGCCGCCGTTCCTCATTTTGCCGCTCATGATGAGTGAAGGATTTTTTCTGGGAGGGATACCTTCCGTTTTTTTTCAAAAGCTCAAGTGGAATTTTTGGCTTGTTTTAGGGGGAACACTGATTTTTGACCGAATGTTGTTGGCGGTGTTGGTCTTGTTTCTTTCGCCTGTTTTTCACCTGCCTCCCCGTCTGGCGTCTGGTTACGTTGTTCTGCAAGGCCTCCCGGGGGTGGTCTTGAATTTCATTTTCGTCCCCGTTTTGGTAAAAATTTTGCCAACCCCAAAAACCGGGGAGCGCAAATCGTATTAATAAAGGGGAATGCCTTGTTCGTGAAAAAAATCCTAAACGGACTTTTGATTTTTGTTCCTGTGGCCGGTGTGGCGGCTGTGTGGCATTTTTCGGCCATCTTTCTATTTTGTACATCGGCTCTGGCAATTATTCCTTTGGCCGGTTTACTGGGTGAGGCCACCGAATCTTTGGCGGTTAGCGCCGGCCCGCGAATAGGCGGTTTACTTAATGCCACATTCGGAAACGCCGCCGAATTGATTATTGCCTTCATTGCCGTCCGAGCCGGGGAGCTGACTCTGGTCGCGGCGTCTCTCATTGGCTCCATTTTGGGAAATATTTTGCTGGTTTTAGGAATGGCCATTCTATTCGGAGGCCTTCGTTTCGGTACACAGCGTTTTAACCAGGAACAGGCCGGAATCGATGCTTCACTGTTGTTTTTGGCTGCCATTGCCATTGCCGTTCCGTCCCTTTTTAACGCCGCCATTGAACCGGACACCGCACGGGTGGAGGATCTAAGCATGGCCACTTCCGTGGTCATGCTGGTTATTTACGTTTTGGCCACGGGCTACAGTTTGTTGGTCTGGAACGGGGAAAAATCCGACCGGCAGGAAAATTTTCGCGAGGCGGAAGCAGCACCAAGGCATTGGGGGCCGAAGACTTCGTTACTCGTCTTGACGCTCTCGGTTGGGACTCTGGCCGTGCTGAGTGAATTTTTGGTGAGTACCGTGGAGCCGGTAACCAAACAATTGGGATTCAGCACGTTTTTTGTGGGAATTATTATTATCCCGATTATTGGAAATGTGGCAGAGCACGTGGTAGCGGTCGAAATGGCGCTTAAAAATCGCCTGGAGTTGACTTTAAGTATTGCGTTGGGTTCCAGTTTACAGATTGCTCTTTTTGTGGGACCACTCATTGTGTTGCTTTCATCTTTTTTAGGTCACCCTTTTGCGCTTGAATTTAACCAATTTGAGCTCATTGCCCTGACATCAGCTTCGGTTATTGGGGCATTTGTGGCAATGGATGGAAAATCCAATTGGCTGGAGGGAGCAATGCTTTTGGCTGTTTATCTGGTCTTGAGCATTGCCTTTTTCTTTTTGCCGGCAAAACTGTAATCGGTCAACAGGAATTTGTTTTGAAGCCGAATCTCACTGACGAAAAGGGAAGAGAAAAAATAGCTTGTTTTGCCGACTGCGTGTTTTTCTTATTGACACTTAAATTTTGAATGTGTATTTTAATTAAGATAATGAACTCATCTTCCGCTTTCAAAATAAATTACGGAGGGACCCATGAAAAGGTTTAAACGATGGAGCTTGACGGCGATTGCCGTTTTGGCTTTTGCCGTAACGGCTCTGGCATCAGAGCACCCCAAAATTCCCCTTTTGGACGAACAGGGAAATAATGTCATCGAAATGGCCAAACATAACGGCCAGAAATTGGTGATTAACGGCGTGACCTATTACAAAGGAGCCCCGTACAGCTCCGAAAAAACCTGTGGAGCCTGTCACGACGTGGAAGCCATGACAAAAGCGTACCATTTTCAATTGGGGGCAACGGAAGTAAGTGACGATTGGGGCAAAAATCACCCCCAATACCACGATAAATATCTGACCTCCCCCGGCCAATTCGGCTTTTGGTGACCGCCTTCCTACCGCCAGTTGGCGCTCAAGCACAATAAATCTCAATTGACTTTCGATATCGGAACCCCCGAAGAAGTGTTCACCTGTGCGTCCTGTCACCCGGGTGGCGGCCCCTACGAATATGATCGAGATCACCGCCGCCTGGATTCGGTTGATCCGGGTACAGTTCCCTATTTGGACGGTGATTATTATTTTTACACCACAAAAGAAACCTCTCAAGGAACCTGGGGCAAACCTCACAAATTTGATTGGCGCAAGACCGGTTCCCTTGAAGTGGATTGTATGACGTGTCACCTGGATCCGGATGCCAAACGCATCACAGATGCCACGGGCGTGAAACCGGTGGCGTACAATCCTCGCCTACGTATTTTTGCGAAAAGGAAACTGGGCAAGGTACAGGCTGTTTCTCTGGGCATTTACCCGGGGCCGGGTTGGGATTCTGCCTTTAATTACTCGGATCCGTTGAGCCGTTCTAAAATGAAGTTCGAAGCTGGAAAATTTTACTCTGATTTGGACAACCCGATGGCCGATTCCCGCAATTATCTACGGGCGCCTTACGTGGAAGGCCAGGGATTTAATTACGTAGGGCTGCGGGCCAAACGGGAATTTTTGGGGCATTTTTTCCGCTGGGCGCCTTCGGCCGGCTTAATGGGCTGGGATAACAACCAGGACGGCTACCCTATTACCTACATTAAATTAGTGCAGAAAAAGAAAAAATTTGTGGCGGAAGTGTATTACGAGGCCAGCGAATTTGACGCTGACAATGAGATTGCCGTTCCGATGCTGAGTTCAAAAGACTCCGAAAACGGTGATTTTAAATGGACGCGCGTTTGCGCGCAATGCCATGCCGGCGTGAAAGATCCTATTAACGGGAGTTTTCAAGTCCGTACCTGGGGGATGGGCATGAAAGCCGACATTGTGAAGCGCGCAGAAATTTGGAACCTGAATCCGAAAACGGAAAAAGACCCGGGGTACGATGTTCACGCGGCGGCCGGGTTGGAATGTACCAGTTGCCATGCCCGTGGCAAGCCTGCGGGAAAGAGCTGGGACGATTACGTCATTGACGCAAATCACAATTTCAAAAAGGGACACGATTCGGGCAATACGGTGCGAAGCGACTTAGCCAACAATCCTCCGCCAAAAAATTGTACGTATTGTCACATGCAGGAAGGCGAAGGGCCCAATCCCACCGAGGCGCACAAAAAGCTGTTCGGCAGCTCCACCTGGGTTCACATGAATAAAATTGCCTGTGAAGTTTGCCATGTGTCGCACGTGCGCTATTGGACATTCCGAACCTTTGATTATTCTCTGGGTTTTCAATTCGACTACGACAATCGGCATTTTCCCAGGCCCGACGGCAAGGGCATAATGAATGTCATGTTGCCGGCTTACTACGGTCCGATTCCTTTCTATGGAATGGGTAACATCAGTTGGCTCGTCGGCAGCATGTCCTACGGCAAGTATGTTACCGATCAACTGGCGCCGGTGGCGTACATGTTGCCCGACAAGCCCGACGATCCTTATGGAAAAATGTACCAAAAGATGACGGGCAAAAAGGGCTTCGATTGGCAACCTGTCCTCTATTATTTTACGGGCTCTCACGGCAAGCAAATTATGATCGGAAATCCGATCACCGTTATGACCTGGCGTGACAAAACCATGGGCAAAATTCTCTACCCGCGCGAAATGAACGCCGCCGTGAAGGGCATTTTCAAGGATGGACACGGCCGGTACGCCCAGCTTATTACAGGTGAAAAAATCTACGACAAAACGGGTTTTATGGGACATCCCGATATGAAGCCCGAAATCAGCACGCTGAGCGATATTCGGAAAATGCGGCGCGCCCTGATTACTGTTCTGAAAAAAGAGGGCGAGGCCAATCCGAATCCCCAACTTTATCTGGCAGCTCACTATTTTAAGGTCAGCCACGGCGTGCTTCCCGCTGACCAGGCGCTGGGAGCCAACGGCACCTGCACGGTTTGCCACGGCGAAAACGGCAAAATTGAAAACCGGATTGTCTCCTTCACTCCCAATTCCATTCAGGGATTTAATCAAGGCGTAAAAGAAGGGTTGATTTTAGTCGATCCGGAAATTCGCTATGTGAAACCGGTCGATTTAAATGGCGACGGCAAACCGGACGTGTTGGGCGCTCCGGAGAAAAAGATTCTCAAAGACACGCGGGCGGCATTGCTGCGTGAAAAAAAGAGTGAATGACAGGCCAGAAAGCACGGTCAAAAATCTGGAATTGAGAAATGGATTTCGCTTAAAATTGGTTTGTATCCCAAAAAGCCCCTTTGTAAAGAGGGGCTTTTTTTATCTGGAATTTCCCTGTAAAATTCAGTAACTTAAAAGTTGATTTTAGGGGCAAGTTTCCCGGAGGGAAGTTTCGCCTTCAATAAGATTTTCAGAGGACTGCAGGACACAAAAATAGAGGAGGGATCATGCTACCGGAATTTAAAAATCAAGCCTACACGGATTTTTCGGTTCCCGAGACCAAGGCGGCGATGGAAAAGGAATTGGCGCGCGCAGAGGCCAACTTCGGCCGGGAATACGATTTGTATATCGGCGGGAAATGGATAAAAGCCGAAGAAACCTTTGAATCGCGCAACCCCAGCAATAAGGACGAAATCATTGGTGTTTTTCAGAAGGCGTCTCCCAAAGAGGTGGACCAGGCCATTGCAGCCGGGTTAGAAGCCTTTGAGTGGTGGAAGCGGGTACCGGCCAAAGAGCGAGCAGCGGTTCTCCTGCGGGCGTCACAGATCATGCAGCGCAGGCGTCTGGAAATTGATGCCTGGATGGTTTTAGAAGAAGGAAAAAATTGGTTGGAAGCGGACGCCGACGTAGCGGAAGCCATTGACTTTTTAGAATTTTACGCCCGTGAGATGCTTCGCTACGCCCAACCCCAACCGGTGACGCCTGTGCCGGGAGAATTCCCCGAATTGGTTTACCTCCCTCTGGGCGTGGGAGCAGTGATCCCTCCTTGGAATTTCCCCATGGCTATTCTAACCGGAATGACAAGTGCCGCCATTGTGACGGGAAATACGGTTCTTCTGAAACCGGCCAGCGACGCCCCTAAAATGGGACACCTCTTTACCGAAATCATGATTGAAGCCGGGTTGCCCGCCGGTGTGTTGAATTTTGTCACGGGCGGCGGCGCTTCCATTGGCGATTACATCGTCAAGCATCCCAAGATTCGATTCATTTCCTTTACCGGTTCCAAAGACGTGGGGCTGCGAATTAATGAATTGGCAGCAAAGCACCAGGAAGGACAAATTTGGATCAAACGAGTCGTTGCCGAAATGGGGGGAAAAGACGCCATTGTTATAGATGAAGACACGGATTTGGACAAAGCTGCTGCGGCTGTTGTGGCGTCGGCTTACGGCTTTCAGGGGCAGAAATGTTCCGCCGCTTCACGGGTTATTGTGCACCAGGCCGTTTACGACCAATTTGTTGATTTACTGGTGGCAAAAACTAAGCAGATTAAGGTGGGGCCGGTAAAAGACCCCAACCATTACATGGGGCCCGTGATTAATCAGGCAGCCTTGGAAAAGGTTTTGTATTACATTGAATTGGGCAAAAAGGAGGGAAAACTTGTTTTCGGCGGGAAAAAGATGGAAGGCAATGGATTTTACGTTCAACCGACCATCATTAAAGACGTGCCCCCAAATGCCCGTTTGGCTCAGGAAGAAGTGTTTGGTCCCGTGTTGGCCGTCATGAAGGCAAAGGATTTTGACGATGCTATTGCCATTGCCAATGGCACGGAATACGGATTGACGGGCGCGGTGTGGAGCCGGAATCGAGATCGAATCTTGAAAGCCAAGCAGGAATTTCATGTGGGCAATCTGTACATCAATCGGAAATGCACAGGCGCCCTGGTCGGCGGGCACCCCTTCGGCGGGTTTAACATGTCCGGAACCGATTCCAAGGCGGGCGGCCGTGACTACCTCCTGCTTTTTCTACAGGCCAAGTCCGTCTCCGAAAAATTGGATTATTGAATGTAAACGACAGGCTGCCCTCTGGGGGGGCAGCCTTTTCGTAAGGTGCTATGGACGATCAAACATTTTACCTCGTTTTGGCCGGCAACATGGGGGTCGGCAAAACCACGCTGGCCAAAATCATCGAAGAAAAATTGGGTTGGATTCCCTTCTACGAAAAATTCGTGGAAAATCCTTACCTGCCCAAGTTTTATCGGGAGATGGAAAAATGGAGTTTCCATTCACAGATTTTTTTCCTGACCCAACGGTTTAAGGATCAACTTGCCATTCAAAAAATGAATCGGCCTGTGGTACAGGATCGCAGTATTTTTGAGGATGCCGAGGTATTTGCAGAAAATCTTTATCAGCAGGGTTTCATGAATCCGGAGGATTACCGTACCTACCGGGATTTGTACGAAACAATGCTCGAAGCGATTCGCTTGCCGGATTTAATTGTGTATTTGAAGGCTTCTCCCTGGACGCTTTTGAGCCGTATTCGTAAGCGATGGCGTGAAATTGAACGGAACGTGGATAAGGAATATCTGTTTCAGCTCAATTTGCGCTACGAGTATTGGGTGCGAAAAATGGAAGGACAGTTTCCGGTGTTGGTTGTCGAAACGGACCACAGGGACCTTTTCGAGGATACGGACTGGCGAGATGATCTCCTGGCGACTATTATTGAACACTATCGGAGACAGCTACTACAAAATTAAGCTGAATTTCACAATTAGGATAAAAAGATATTGATTTGAGGGGCTAAATGGCATATATTTTAAAAAATTTATTCAGTAGTGGGAGGAAGGAGCGGTATGTCAGGAATTGGTAAGCGTTCTGCCTGTCGTTTTGGCTTGATTTTACTTTGGTTGGGTATTTTGGGAAGTTCCTCCCAGGCACAAATTTCTGTAAACGGGGGGCGCGGCCTTTTTCGTGTTACATCGGCAGAGGTGGTCAATCACGGGAATCTGTACGTCAGTGCCTTCGGAAATTTGTACCTAAAAAAAAGCTCGTCCGGTTCTCTTGCCAAAGATTATCACGGAAATCTTACCGTAACGTACGGCCTTTTTCCCAGAATTGAATTGGACGGACAATTTGTTTTTTATCAGGACGACCAAAAGCACATCTGGGGCCCCATTGGAGATACCCAACTCGGCCTGAAATTGCAAATTCCCATTGAAAGCAGGGTGATTGCTCTGGGCGTCGGCAGCAAAATTGTCTTGCCCACCGCTCCCAATCACGATGTTCCCTACGAGCCTTTCTCAGCCGACGGAGTGGGCTGGACGCCTGAAGTCTACCTGACGCTCAATTTAACGGATGTCATTCAATTCCCGATGAAGGTTTATTTAAACGGCGGGTATATGGACCACAAGCTGTTGGACGGCATGTTTGCCAATAAAATTGACGAGACCTACGAAGGCTTTGGGCTGAAGTTTCCTGTGAAGAATGCCATTTTTTATTGGGAACTAAATGCCCGACAATTCGTTCACCGCTTAAGTGAAATGGCCCTTTTGGAAAATTGGGCGTACTCTACACAGGGACTTGTGTTTGTGGGTCCGAAAAATTTCATCATGAATGTCACCTTAGATTGGAGATTGACCCACGACGATCCCAATACGCTTTTTTATCCGAAAGAATATGCCAGGTGGAAACTTTGGTTGGGTATTACCAAATTTATCCCACTGAAAAAATATGCCACCGAAATGGCTGATCGACATCGAACACGCGCCGAAAGGAAAAGTTTGCTGAAGCGTCAGGAAGAGTTGAAAAGGGAACGAAGCAAGGCAAACGAAGAAATCCAGCGCATGAAGGAATTGTTGAAAAAGAACAATCCGGATCAACCTCAAAAATGAAGATTGGTTTTATATGAGACGGCTTTGGATTTTCCTCGTTTTGCTTTTCTCGCTGAGTACCATTGCGGGAGCGGAGTCCTCCCAACCCGGCGCCCGGACGCGCGAAGAATTGGAACGTGCTGCGACTAAGGTTTACAAAGCAGCACTGGATCAAATGGCTGCCGGGGATTACTGGAAAGCGGCTCAAAATTTAATCATTATTACCGATTATTACGGGACGTACCAAAACATGGATGCCGTTCTGTACCAATTGGGCACCTGTATGTTTAAAATGGATTTGTACACGGCGGCAGAAAGAATTTTTGTGTATTTGATTAAAAACTATCTCGATTCACCCTACGTCTCCAATGCTCTTTACGGACTGGAGCGGGTTTACTACGCCGATAAACGATATAACAAGGCACTGACCTATTTTCAGGTGATTCAAGACCGATTTCCACAGATGAATGAGATGGATGGCGCACTCTATTACGCCGGGCAGAGTTTTTTTTACACCAAAGATTACACGGAATCGCTGATTCTTTTGGGAAAAATTCACCCCAAAAGTTCATTTAGCGGGTACGCCTGGTACACAATGGGGCTGGATTATTTGAAAAAAAAAAGCGTCGATAACGCCATCTCCTCGTTCCAAAAAATACTGGATTTGCCGAAAATATATAGTGAGTGGAATGCCCTTCGCGAACGCGCCCGACTTGTTTTAGGACTTATTTATTTTGAGCTTAAAGATTACCCGCGTTCCGTTGAATATTTGAAAAATGTGTCGAGCAACAGTGCCGTGTATTCCAAGGCCCTGTTGGGGTTGGCTTGGGATTTCATGAAAATGGAAGAATACCAAAAGGCTGTTCCCCCGCTGGAGGTCTTTGTCAATCGGTTTCCACACAGCGAATATATGCCGGAGGTATATTTGTTATTAGGCCAGGCGCATCTCAAGCTCCATTTGTACGACAAGTCCATCGGTTATTTCAACCGGCTTTTGGAAATGTTTCCAAAGGATGAAAGGCGGGAGTTGGTGATTCAAAGCATTGTCAAAAATATTGACTCCGAGGAAAAGCTGATTAAACAAATTCAAGTCAATTTGCTTCTCATGGAAACACGGCTGCTAAATTCGATTAGTATCGTTTCGAATAAAAAATATATCCCCAAATTTATGTTTCAGCAGAAAAATCAATTGGAAAAAAGACGAAAACTTTTGCTTCAAGAGATTCTCAAGGAACGCAATCAATATGATGATTTGTTGAATCAAATTCAACAGCTCCGGTTGGTTTACGAAAAGCGAAACCGCGACTGGCGAAGTTACGCCGAGTATGGAATTTCACGTGCGTTGTACCTGAAAGAGCAGGAGTAAGCGTATGGTACGGAAGCCTATTATCCGGTTTGTTGCGGGACTTTTGGTTGTCTTTCTTTTCACACATGCACAGGCTCAGGAAAAAAGCAAGCTCACGTCTCTGGACCGCACGATCAATCGCATGCACTTGGCTGTTGGGAACTTAAGTGAGGCGGAGCTCAACCGCGCTATTCAGAAAAATGAGGCGTTGTTAGCCAAGTACCCGAACAGTCAATTTACCCCCAATATTCTGTTTCAACTTTCCGAATTGTACATTAAAAAAGCCCGATTGGAATATGGCCGCCGAATGGCTTTTTATGATCAGGCATTGAAAAAATATGACAAAGGGCTGCTGGCCACAGAGCCTCAAATGCCGCGGATTGATTTCGGACAGGCCTTGGACTATTTGCAGGATCTGGAAAAAGATTACCCCTACATTAGTTTTATTGACAAAGTCCTGTACCGGATGGCTCTTTGTTACCAGGAAGAAAACAATCAGGTAAAAAGCCGCGAATATTTTGCCAAATTGGTGGAACAATTCCCCCAAAGTCCATTAGTAGCGGAATCTTTTTTCCGGTTGGGCGAACAGGCTTTCGATCAGGGCAACTACGAAAAAGCAATCCAATTTTATTCCCATTTAGTCACTAAAAAAATGTGGGCCAACAGTTTTTACGATATGTCCCTGTACAAATTGGCCTGGTCTTATTACAAGTTGAACAAATATCCCGATGCCATTAGTACCTTCATGTTTTTACTAAAAGATATCGATGTTCAGCAGCGCTTGAAAACCCAGTATTTGGATCGTTCTTCGACCGATTTGCGGGACGAAGCCTTGCAGTACATTGCCATTAGTTTTAGCGAGTTTGGCGGGCCTGAGAAAGCACGAGATTTCTTGCTCGCTTTGGGTAAGAACAAATATGACGATGAAATTCTGCGGCGGTTGGGAAATATTTACCGAAAGCAAGATCGCCTGGAATTGGCCATTGAAACGTACAAAATTCTCCTCAAAGTCGATCCGCGTGTTTCTTACGCGCCGGATGTACAAATGGACATTGTGTCCTGCTACAAACAGTTGTGGAATCTCACAAAGGCCAACGAAGCGCGGGAACAATTGGTGACCAATTATGGCCTTGAGAGCAATTGGTACAGAGGAATTGCCGATGATTCGCTCCGGACCCACGTCAAAAAAATTGTGCGGGACGCCCTGTACAATATTGGGGTTTACCACCAACTTCATGCCCGTGAATTGGGACACGATTTGGACGAATATCGCGCAGCCATTAAGTGGCATCGAAAATTCTTGGAAGATTTTCCTGAGGACCCTGCCGCCTACAAAGTCCGATATTTTTTGGCCGAATGTCATTATCAGGTTGGAGATTACGAAGCAGCTGCGGAATATTACAAAAAAGTGGCCTACGACACCTCTTCCACAGATTATCTTGAAGACGCTGCGTATAATGTGATTTTGAGCTATTTAAAGGCTTCGGAAAATGCAAAAGGCACGAAGCCGGTGGTTTTTGAGGTCCCCCGTTTCCTGTCCATAAAAGACACCGTTCGTATTGAAGTGGCCAATGCCGATCTGGAAAATTTTGTTCTCTCATCGCTTGAATTTCCGCAATTGGTCAAAAACAGCAAACGCAGCGTGGAAGTTTTGCTCAAATTGGCCGATGAGCTGAGCAAAATTCAACGCTTCGATCTGGCGCGCGCGGCTTACTTGACCGTGATTAATGAATATCCGGAAAGCCCCTACGCCGGGCGGGCCATGATGTTGGTGGCACAATCGTATTTTAAGGAAGAAGACTACGCCAATGCCGAAAAGTGGTACAAAACCGTTGTTTCGTCAATCCCTGATTCGACGGGATTGGTGGAAAAGGCAAAAGCCATGATGGCCTCTTCGCACTACAAATTGGCCGAAAAATTGGTGTCCGAAGGGAAGGAAATGGAAGCTGCCAAGGAGTATGCCCACGCGGCGATTCGGTACCCCAATTCTCAAATTGCACAAATGGCATTGGTTCAGGCCGCCAAACAATTTGAGGCCATTGGAGACACCACCAGCGCAGCGCAAATTTACGAAAGTTTTCTGGCCAAATATCCCGACTCCAAAATGGTCGATCAGGTGGCCGTAGCGGCGGCAACGTATCGTGAAAAAATGAAGCAATGGCCCAAGGCGGCGGCGGATTATTTGAAACTGGTGGCCATTAATTCACCCCTAAAAGCGAGAGCACTTTTTTTTGCTGCCAAAGATTACTACCGCGCGCAAAACTTGGATAAGGCCCTTGATCTCTACGCCAAATACACGACTATTTTCGACAATTACAATCGGTACGAAGAAGCCCTGTGCCGATTAGGTGAGGGGTATTACCAAAAATCCAATCCCGATTTGGCACTCACCTTTTTACAAAAAGCCTTGCGGGTGTACAAGCAAAATCCCAAGGAAAACATCAGCCCCTACTTCCCGGCACAGGCTTCCTTTTTGATTGGCGAAATTCATTTCGACCGATTTCAAAACATCAAAATTACCGAAAATTTTGCCCAAAGCCTGACCGCGAAGAAAAAAGCGCTCACCATTTGTTTGCGAGATTACAAACGTACCATCGATTTTCGTGTAGCGGAGTGGGTAACGGCTTCCTACTACAAAATCGGAAGGGCCTGGGAGGTATTGGCCAACGACATCATGAATTCCCCCTTGCCGCCGAATTTGACAACGGAAGAAGTAGCTGCTTATCAGATGAAATTGAACGAAGTCGCAACGCCTTTGTTGAAAAATGCGGCCAAATATTTTCAGGCCAATTTAAATCAGGCCAAAAAATTAAAGCTCCAGAATCAGTGGATTGAAAAGAGCCAGACCCATTTTGCCAATTTGACCAACAAGGGAGTGAAAATTGAATAAACGGATTTCTTGGATCGGGGCCTTTGTGCTGCTTGGGAACTTGTTGGTTGGAGTGCCCGCCGTTCAGGCGCAAACCCACCCTAAAAAACCGAAACAGCAAAAACAGCAACCCGCCAAGGGGGTGAGTCAGAAAGCCAAAAAGCTCTTTCTGGATCAAATTGAAATTCGCGGGTGGGTGGCCAAACCTCAGATGGTGTACGTCATTCCCGGTGTGGACCCAAAAGTGGACGATATTGTCATCGATCGCTCGTTTATCGATGAAATTACCAAGCCCATAGACAAAGACGAATTTGAAAAAAAATACGCGCGCGAACAAAAAACATTGATTCCGTGGTAATGAAAACGATTAAGTAGGAGGAAACGACTTTGGATTTCTTCATTTCTTTCTTCAAAAATGGCGGCGTTTTTATGTACGTCATTCTCGCAGTCGGACTGTGGGGATTTGCTATTATTGTGGAGCGCTTTATTGTGATTTATTTTGTGAATCGCATTGATAGTAAGGCGTTTACCAATCAAATTGTGCAATATGTCCGAGACGATAAAATAGATAAAGCCATTGCCTTGTGCGATCGGTCCAAAGCGGCGCTGCCCAAAATTGTACGCGGCGGGTTGGAAGAAGCCGATCTGGACGCCGAGGGAATCCAGAACGCTCTGGAATTGCGCGGGCTGACCGTTTTGCCCAAGTTGGAAAAACGCACCGGTTTTCTCTCAATGACGGCCAACGTAGCCACTTTGCTGGGACTGTTGGGAACGATTTGGGGGTTAATACAATCGTTCCAGGCCGTGGCTCATGCGGATGCCTCGCAAAAAGCGGCTTTGTTGACGGGCGGCATTGCCATCGCATTGAATACGACAGCGTTCGGTTTGATTGTGGCTATTCCGATTATGTTTTTCTATGCCATTCTTCTGGAAAAAACCAACAGCGTCATCGACGAAATTAACGAAAATGTTGGGGTGATTTACCAGGCTTTGGCACGTCGGGCACACCAACGGAGCAAGATTTTCTCATGAATTTAAGGCAAACCATCGGCAAAGAAAGGCGAATTGAGGACTCGGACGTCAATATTACGCCGATCATGAATGTTTTTGTCATTCTGATCCCGTTTTTGCTTCTCAGTGCGTCTTTTGTGAAAATTGCCATTATTGACTTTTCTCTGCCGTCAACGGAACAGGCTGCAAACGCGGCGGTCAATCCGGCGGATTTGAAGGGATTGACGGTTTTGGTGGTTACGATTAAGGATTCCGGGTTGGAAGTTAAAACCTCCAAAAAGAAGCTGCCGTTTGTCCCGAAGAGAAACGGAAAGTACGACCTGAAAACGTTGGCCAAGCGGCTGGGTGAGGTCAAGAAAAAATATCCGAAATTGGAAGACGTCATTATTACACCAAGCGAAACAATTCGGTACGAAACGATTGTTCACGTAATGGACACCTGCCGCGAAGCAGGTTTCCCGAATTTTTCTATATCAGGTTAGCCATGGCTCAATCTTCAACAAGCATGTTTAAGCGAAAGCGCCGAAAACGCGATGCGGTGTTCACCTTGCGGCTGACGTCCATGATCGACATGTTTACGATTCTGCTGGTTTTTCTGTTGAAAAATTTCAGTGCGGAAAGCCAAATGCCGGTAATGACGAATGACTTGCGGTTGCCCACTTCAACAGCACAAAAAATACCGGAAACTGCCTCTGTTATCGGTTTGACACGCGAGTGGGTTTTGTTGGATGGCAAAAAAATGGCCCGCGTCAGTGACGTCATCAATTCCAAGACCTTGTTGATTAAAAATCTGTACATGGAATTGAAAGCGAAACGCCTCATTGCGGAAAGGCTTTCCACCCTGGACGAAAAATTAAAATTCAGGGGGGAAATTACCATTCAAGGGGATAAGGATTTACCGTTCCAGCTGTTAAAAAAGGTCATGTACACATGCGGGCAAGTGGGGTACAACAACATGCAGCTCGCCGTGAATCAAGAAGAATAATCGCCTATCCGGAAAGCCACAAGAGGGAATGAAACATAAAGCCAAAACTCTGAAAGTTCGTATTCAAGATCAGGATGGTCTGCGCGAGATTTATCTGAAGCCGAAGCAGAAATACCGCATCGGTCACGACACCTCAAACGACCTGACCCTTTACGGAAAACATGTCCCGAAACGCCACATTCTGTTCGAAGGTGAAGACAATAAATTCGTTTTGAATGTGGACGCTCACATGAAGGGGCAACTCAGCAATGAAACCTCCTCCCTGAATATTCAGGATCTGCTTGACTACGGCCTTTTGTCCAAAAAGGGGAAGATTTACCAAATTCCTATTCGCCCCGACAAAAAGGGGTGGGTGCAGGTAGGGGATACCCGATTCGAATTTGAGTTCGAGAAAGCCGCACCGGCCGATCTTTTAAAGGACGAAGCCAAGTTCAACAGCATCCCGCACCAGATTGTCAAAACCTTGACGACGGATGTTCTGTACAAATTGGTGGTCCTTCTTTTTCTAAGTGTTGGAGTTCTCTGGTCAGTCAAGGTGTACAATGCCAAGCCGGTTCCTCCCAAAAAATTCAGTCTTGAAAAAGTAACCAATCGCGTGGCTAAATTTATTATTCGCCCGAAAAAGACGAAGATTGCCTCTCCTGCCAGTCGCCCCGGAGTGGCTTCTAAGCAGGAAAGCAAAACCAGCGAGAAAAAAAGTTCCGAAAAGAAAGCCAACACCCCTGAAGCCAAGAAAAAAGCGGCTCTGG
The DNA here is from genome assembly GCA_964579725.1 of uncultured Deferribacteres bacterium. Classification (GTDB taxonomy): domain Bacteria; phylum Zhuqueibacterota; class JdFR-76; order JdFR-76; family BMS3Abin05; genus CAZOHG01. The sequence continues at coordinate 35,328 of CAZOHG010000012.1, read as the reverse complement.
AAGCGGCGAAAAAAGCCGTGGCTCGCAAAGGACTCCTTGGGCTAATTGCCGGAAAAGGAAGCTCGGGGAAAAGCGGGACGGTTGTAGATGCTCTTATTGACAAGGGCCTGGTGAAAGAGCTGGACGAAGCCCTGCAAAGTGGTACGGATTTGCAGGTACAACTGCCGTCTTTGAATGACAAAGGGGGCGATCTCTCCGGTCTTTTGAACGGGGACAGCCTGCCGTCCGTGGACAATCTGATTACCAATGATCAGGTAAATGAAAACTTCAATCTTAAAGAAAAAGGCGGCGTCAATCTGGAGGAAATGAGCGAGCTTTCCGGAAGCGACAAAGCCATGGGTTACCGCAGCCAACAATCTATTCGGGATGTCATTGTGTCGTACATGGGGCGGGTAACCTACGTCTACAACAAATATCTGAAAACCAATCCGGATTTACGCGGGAAAGTGCTGATCGAAATCACTATTGCCGCTTCGGGGGACGTGACCAACGCCAAGATTATTTCGTCTACTGTGGGCAACCGTGCCTTTGAAAACGAACTCCTTTCTGTGGTGCGCCGTTTTAAATTCAAGCCGATTCCTGAGGGTGTGGTCACCGTGCAAAATCCCTTTGTTTTTTACCGGAGCGACATGAATTAAAGCGGGGCGGCCTTTTTTACGTGTTCTTTTCCCCCAAACAAAAGCACCAAAAGAGGCAAAAAATCGCTTATTTTGGAGCTTTCACTTTGCGGGAAAAAAAAGCGCGATCTTTTCGCTCTTTTTTATTTTGCCTATCGAACTCTTCCCCAAACAACCACTTTTTCCCTTGAAATAAAGCGCTGAATTTGCTAATTTTAATCAAAGCAAAGAATCCTTCCCTAAAATGCAGCGGAGCAGAAGATGCGGTTGTGTGATCTGACATATCGTAAACGCCCCATTATCGGTGTCCGGATCGAAAAAGGCATGGTTAATTTTACGGAAGCCCTCCACACATATTATTTTGTGAAGAAAAACCGCCTGAGTTTTCGGATTGAAAGTCTATTTGAACTCGTTCAACGAGAACTCTTTGAGCGTCAGACAATTTTACACGTGCTGGATTTTCTCGAATCACACGATCTGTGGCAAAATTATTTAATTCCGGAGGAGGTCCAGATGCGAGCCCCCTTCCGGCAAACGGGTAAAATCATTTGTTTGGGTCGAAATTACGCCGCCCACGCTCAGGAAACGGGCAACGCTCCGCCGAAAGAGCCTATCTTGTTTGTCAAAACCCGCTCCACGCTCATCGCTTCGGGAGAAGCCATTGTGATTCCTCGAGATGCAGGCAGGGTGGACCACGAAATCGAATTGGCAGTCGTCATTGGAAAGAAAGCCAAAAGCGTTACCCGTGCGCAGGCGTTGGCCTACGTGGCAGGGTACACAATTTTTAATGATGTGACGGCGCGCAGCCTTCAGAAGCAAGACATCGAAACGAAAAAACCGTGGTACCGCTCCAAAAACTTTGACACGTTCGGGCCCATCGGCCCCTGTGTGGTTACGGCGGACGAGTTTGGTTTTCCTCCCGAGTTAGAGCTCGAGTTGCGGGTGAACGGGGAGGTTCGTCAGCACGCCAATACCCGTGACATGATCTTTGACGTGCCCACGCTGATTGAAACCATTTCGCACTGGATAACCCTGGAGCCCGGAGACATTATTTCGACCGGTACTCCGGAAGGAATCAGTGAATTGCATCCGGGCGACCGGGTGGAAGCGGAAATTAAAGGGATTGGCATTTTGGAAAATCCGGTTCAGGCGGCAGAATAGAAAAACAGAACAGGGTGAACAATGCAGTTGGGTTTGGAAAAAAGAGTCGCTCTGGTAGGCGGAGCCAGCAAAGGGCTTGGAAAAGCCATTGCGCTTCGTCTGGCACAGGAAGGTGCTCAGGTGGCGATTTGCGCTCGTCACGAAGACACGCTTTTGCAAGCTGCCGACGAAATTCAACGTCGGACGAAAAGCCGGGTACTGGCGGTTACAGCCGATCTGGCGCAAAAGGAGGACATTGACCGGCTGGTTGAAGCGGTTCAGTCCGCTTTTTCTCGAATTGACATTTTGGTCACAAACGCCGGCGGGCCTCCGCCCCTCTATTTTTCGGAAATTTCCGACCGGCAGTGGGAAGAGTACGTGCAACTAAGCCTCATGAGCGTGATTCGACTTATCCGAAAGGTTCTTCCCGGAATGAAAGAGCGGCGTTGGGGGCGAATTCTCAATTTGACGTCCGTGTCCGTCAAACAGCCGGTGGACAACTTAATCCTTTCCAACACGGCTCGACTAAGTGTGGTGGGATTGGCCAAAACGCTTTCCAACCAAATCGCTCGCTACAATATTACCGTGAACAACGTGGCGCCCGGCTACGTGCTCACCGAACGGGTGCAGCGCCTTTTTGAAGCAAAAGCGCAAAAAGAAGGAATTTCCGTGGAGGCTGTGCAGCACAAACTGACCCAGAATATTCCCATGGGACGTCTGGGTACCCCCGAAGAAATTGCGGATGTGTTCGCTTTTTTGGCCTCGGAAAATGCCGGTTACCTGACCGGTGTAACGCTTCAAGTGGACGGAGGGTATGTGAAGTCTTCTCTCTAAATTTGGAAGGAGTGGTCGGAAAACAGAGGCGAATCGAGAAAATTTTGCGATTTTTAAAATTTTTGGTTCTTTTTAAATCGATTCCATTCCAACGAAAAAGGCGGTGAAATAGAAAATGATTCGTTGGCGGGTTTTTCTCTGAAAGAGAGAAAGAACGGCTGCAGTGAATAGCGAATGAAAGACCTAAAACTTGGGAGAACAGGAACATGTCATTCAAAGATTTACGCCCCCAAAAACAACGGTGTACACGGGAAGAATTGATTCGGCATTTGAAGTCGTTTGAATTGAACCTAAAATTTTCGGCAGGAGTCTGGTTTTTCTCGCCAGGCGGGGGGCGATTTCACGATCGCTACCGCAAGGACATTCCCATTGAAGGCCGCCTGGAAATTGCCGCCCATTTGGCCGACTACGGTCTGGCCGCCGTTGAAGCGCACTATCCCAATGAAATCAATCACGACAATAAGCATCTCTACAAAAAATTGCAGGACGAAGCCGGGGTACGCCTGGTAACGGTGATTCCCAATCTGTTTTTTGACGCCGAATTCGAATGGGGAGCGCTTTCGTCCCCGAACCCGGAAATTCGGAAGAGAGCGATCGCACGTACCATTGAAGCACTGAAATTAAATCAAGAAATGGAAACCGATTTTGCCGTTGTCTGGCCCGGCATTGACGGGTACGAAAATGATTTCGGACTCGATTACTTCTCCCTGCGGGATCGGTTTGCCGAAGGTCTGGCGGAAGCTCTGGACGCCGTGCCCGGGGTGCGGGTGGCGTTGGAGCCCAAGCCCTACGAGCCTCGGGGCCATATTTTGTACGGTACCACCGCCGAAGGGATTCTCTTTGCCCGGAAGGTTGAGGGCCTCCTGCACAACTCGAAAAATCGACGCTTGTTGGACGAGGGGCACGCCCTGGTTGGGTTGAATCCTGAGGTAGGCCATGTTCTAATGGCCTACGAAGATTTACCCTACGCGTTCAGTTTGACCATGGAATACGGCCGTCTGGCGCACACCCACTGGAACAGTCAGCCGCTGGGGAATTACGACCAGGATTTGAATGTGGGTGTCATTAGTCCCGAGCTGACGGAAGCCGCTCTCTACGTTCTGAAGATGTACGGGTACGAGGGTTATTTTGGCATCGACATTAATCCCGAACGCATGCCGGTGGAACAGGCATTGAAAAATAGCATGGACGCTTTGCGCGCCGCCAACGACCGAATTAATGCAATGGACCATGAAAAGGTTGTCGCTGCGGCAAATGAACCACACCTACATCGAGGGTGGCTGGAGGCCTACTTGATTCGCGCTCGGGCGCCCCATCCGGAAAAATTGCCGCCCTTGCCGGACTGGGCGTAGAAAAATTGGCGCGAATTCCAAAAATGGAGGGGGCATGAGCCGCCTTCTGTACGGCATTCACCCGGTGCGTGCGGCGCTGGAATCGGGTGAAGCAGTGGAAAAAATTCTCATTTCTCAAGAATCCAAAGGGGGGCGGGTGCAGGCTCTTCTCGCACGTGCCCGAAAAGCAGGCGTTCAGATTCAGTTTGTGGCACCTGAAATCCTCCGAAAAAAAACGGGGGCCAAATCCCCGCAGGGAATTGTGGCGCTTGTAGCGGAAGTACGCTGGTGGCGGCTCGAAGAATTGTTAGAAAAACTAAAAGAAAAGGACACGGCACCCTTTCTTTTGATTTTGGACGAAGTGGAAGACCCGCACAATTTGGGCGCCATTGCCCGTTCAGCCGAGGCGTTTAGGGCTGACGGACTAATTTTGCCCGCTCGGCGCAGCGCACCGCTTTCTGCGGTGGCGGTCAAGGCTTCGGCGGGTGCGCTGGAATATTTGCCGGTGGCGCGGGTTGGCAATTTGGCACAAGCCTTGGATACGCTGAAAGAAGCCGGGCTTTGGGTTGTGGGTACGGACGAACGAGCCCCGGAGCAGGTGTGGCACTACGATTGGTTGGGCCCCCTGGCGGTCATTATTGGAAACGAGGGACGAGGCATGCGACGGTTGATTCGGGAAAAGTGTGATGCCTTGGTCCGGATTCCGCTTTCGGGGAAAACCCCCTCCCTGAACGCCTCGGTGGCAGCCGGAATTGTTTGTTACGAAATGGCCAGGCAGCGAACCTTCAAGAGGGCCAAGAAATGAAAAAATTTACCACAAAACTGGGGCGATTTTACCGGTATTTTCCCATGTCTGTAACGGTAGTGGGCGTCAAATTCCGGGACAAAAACAACCTCATGCCTGCCGTTTGGAATTCTCCTCTCTCTTTTGAGCCGCCGCTTTTTGGGGTTTCAATTTCACCCAAACGGTACACTCACACGCTGGTGGAGCAGGCGGGCGAGTTTACCGCTAATTTTCTCGATTACCAGTGGATTCGCAAAATCGCCGCATGTGGGAGCGTTTCGGGACAAAATGTGGACAAATTTGCAGAATTCGGCCTGACGCCCGGAAAATCGGAGCTTATTCATTCCCCCTACGTGCAGGAAGCCTACTGCGCCCTGGAATGCCGGTTGGAACGGGTGGAGGCTTACGGTGACCACGATTGGTTTGTAGGGCGCGTTTTAGGCATCCACTACGAGGAAGGTATTTACGACTCGGAGGGGCTGCTCCGGTTTGAAAAAGTGCGTCCGGCCATGTACATGGGGGCCAATTATTATTTTACGGTGGACCCGGAAACGAAAATTCACATTCCGAGGTAAAAAAATTGCTTTGGCACGGGAGATTTTTTTACCGGAGACACTCTCCCGATTTTTGCTGAAGAAAGGAGTGAGGCAACATGAACATTGGAACCGGTATTCATAAAATCCGAAAGCCAGCGGTGGCGGGAACCTTTTACCCGGACGATCCGGCTGTTTTAAAAGAACAGATTGATTTTTTCCTTGAAAATTTGGAGGAACGCGAGATTGAAGGGGAGATTCTTGCCCTGATTTCTCCCCATGCCGGCTACATGTACTCCGGGCAGGTAGCTGCCGCCGGGTACAAACAGCTTTTGGGCCGCGACTACGATTTGGTCGTCGTGATTTCACCCAGCCACCGCGAGTATTTTGAGGGAATTTCCGCCTTCTGCGGAGACGGGTACGAGACCCCATTTGGGGTGATTCCTGTGGCGGGCGAAATGTGCCGGCGTCTAACGGAACAAAGCGACATCGTTTTCGATTCGTGGACGGGCCACCGGGAAGAACACGCTCTGGAGGTTCAATTGCCCTTTTTGCAGCGCGTGCTGGGCGAGTTCAGGCTTTTGCCGCTGGTCATGGGGGACCAGAATTACGACGACGCCGTGGATCTGGGTGAAACCCTGGGGCGCCTGTTACGCGCCGAAAAGGCCCTCGTGGTGGCCAGCTCCGACTTGTCCCATTACTACCCGTCCAACACGGCTGAAATGCTGGATAGCCGCATTATTCGTCACATTAAAAATTTCGATTATGAAAATCTTTGGAATGACATTGAATTCAAACGCGCGGAAGCCTGCGGTGCCGGCCCGATTGTCGCGGCCATGGTCGCCGCCAAGAAAATGAATGCGAATCGTAGCGAAGTCCTCATGTACCGGCACTCCGGGCATGTGACCGGCGATACGTCGGCTGTCGTCGGCTATCTTTCGGCTGTGTTGTACCATGTGTAAAAAATCGAAAGGAGAAAAATGTTTCGGCGGGTTGCCCTCTCCCTTTTGTTTTTGAGTTTTATCGCTTCGGCCCGGGCTCAATCGCTTGGAATGTCTTTTTTCACAATTGAGCCCACTCAGGCTGAGGCAGGGAAATTTTATGTAAATTACGAATCCGGGTACAGCCTGCGTGCCATGCACCCTTTTGGCGAAGAGGGCGTGGAACAACGAGCGGGCGTTGTGTACGGTTTATCGAAACGGTTCAGTTTTTTGGGAATGGCAAGTGCGGTTGCCGACCAAAGCGTAGGACTTCGTTTCGGTTCCGGCCAATTTGAATTGATGGGAAAAATATTCACGCAAGAAAAACAGGGGCTTAATTTTTCGGCCAGCGTGGGCTATTTGCGGGAATATTTGGGAACCAACGTTTTGATGGGGCGTTTAGCGGTGAGCAGGCAACTGAACCGCTTTCGGGTGCAGGGGAACGCCATTTTCGAAAAGCCCTTAGCCCGGTACCGGGATCCGCTGGATTTTATTACCACTTTTGCCGCCGGGTACCAGTTGCGAGCGAATATGTGGATTGGAATTGACGCCATTGGGGAAGATTTGGAGGGACTGGTGGAATCGGACGAAGCCGAGGGCGGAGCCAAATTCATGGTTGGCCCTACGGCTCTTTTTCAGGTGACGAAAAAATTACACCTGCGGGCGGGCGGAGGCCCTATTTTCTATTTGACCCAAAATACACCAATAAGTCAGGCTCCCCGAATACTGCCGCCCGGGAAAAGCGGCTACACCATTCGGTTTTCAATGATTTACGGTATTTGACACTGCCTTTTACAAGGGAGGTGATTCCATGTCCAGAAAAGCTGGAATCGATTTGGGGTTGACAGACGAGGAGAAAATTTATTTGCTTCGGCTTGCCCGAGAAGTGATTTCGAAAAAGGTGCTGGGTTTGGAACCGGAAATTCCCGAACCACCCACCGAAAAATTGCGTGAAAATCGAGGCGCTTTTGTAACCCTGAACAAAAATGGGCAGCTTCGAGGTTGCATCGGGTACATCGAGGGGGTAAAGCCCCTCTACTTAACCATTGCCGACATGGCCGAATCGGCTGCTTTCAGAGATCCGAGATTCCCCCCCGTCTCGGCGGACGAAGTGCCCGATCTGGAAATCGAAATTTCGGTCCTGACACCCCTGCGGCCAATTGATTCTCTCGACGAAATTCAGGTCGGCCGAGACGGAATTCTCATTCGGCAAGGATTCTACCAGGGCTTGCTGCTCCCCCAGGTGGCGACCGAATACGGCTGGGGGCGGGAAAGATTTTTATCGGAAACCTGCCACAAAGCCGGTTTGCCTTCCGATTGCTGGCGAGACCCCGACACGGACATCCTGATCTTCTCCGCAGATATTTTCAGCGAGAAGGAATTTGTAGGTCGGTTGTGAGCGTTCAAAAAAACAGGTCGGGGCGGTGTGCGGAAAAAAGAGCGAAAAGGTCGAACGCATCGTTTGAAACCTCAGAACAAACCAAAGACCGATGATCGACGAAATTCGGGAAAAAATTTACAAAGAATCGTTTGAAACGGCACTCAAAATGATTGAGAAACGGCGCCAAACGGAACCGGGATTCTCTATTGACGATTTGGAACGCCTGATTCAAACCGAATACGTAGTGCAGGGGAACGACCAGTTTGGCCGTGGCGAGGTGTTTGAAATTGAATTGGCCGCCACCATCGCAGCCCACGAAGTGGCCTTTGAACAGTGGCGACAGGAAATGGCTGCTTCTTCCGGGACTCGAAAAACCTCGAAATAAGCGGCGGGAACAAATTCCCCAAGCGCAAAGCGCCAGCCGGTTCATTTGGCGGGACGGGCAATTTTATTTTTTAACTTGATTTTTTGAGAATAATTTTTATTTTTCTTACAGATCATTTCGTTTTCTCCAATTTCTCACGAAAATGAATATGTAATTCTCATTGTGGAAATCGGTTCGAGTCAAATCAGGAGGTTGTTTTGTCGTCCGCGTTTTTCGGGTAAAAAAAGTGTAGAACCAAAAAAGGAGACGGGTTCATGCAAACGAGTAAGCGTTTTTCCCGAATCGGCGTTTTCGCTTTTGTCATGGCTGTTTTTGTGGGAACGGTCATTTCTGTTACCGGCTGCAGCAAAAAATCTCCCAAACGCTACCCGTACGTCGTTCTGGCCTGGAATGATTTGGGGGAACACTGCGTTTTAACCACAAAGTACGGGGGAATTCTACCGCCCTTTAATACCATGTGGGCGCAGGTCATTCGGCGGGACGAACCCCCCGAAATTGTGACCGACAGCATTCGCGTCACCTACACATTCCCGAATTTTGAACATCCTGAAAAACAGGTGCCGGATTTTTGGAACTATTCCGAAAAAATTTGGGGGAAACCAGTAGAACCTGGAAAGGGCTTAACGGGCAGGGGCACTTCCGGCGAAATGGAATTGAAGGGAGAAGCTTTTGTTGCCGAAGGAATTCCGCTGGTCCCCTTTGAAGACGACGGCACCTTCAATCCCTACCCCGTGGCGCATATTAAGGTGCTCGACAAAAAGACGGGGAACGTTTTGGGAGAAACCCAGGCCGTAGCACCGTTGTCCAATGAATCCGGTTGTGGGTTGTGTCACGGAGGCATGGCGAAAAATGGTTCTAAATTTCTGACGGATGAAACCTGGCTGAATATTTTAGCTACCCACGACAAACTAAGCAAAACCAATCTCAAAAAAGAAGCCCTGGCGGGAAGCCCGGTTGCGTGTGCCTCCTGTCACGCAGACCCGGCAGTGGGTGCTAAGGGGAAAAAGGGGCTGTTGAGTCTTTCCGCCGCCATTATGGGGTGGCATGCCCAATTTATTCAAGATGAAGGCACCCCGAACACATGCGGCATTTGTCACCCGTCCGCGGTTGGTAAAAGTGTCAGCAATCCCACCGGAGCGCTCCGCGTTAAAACCGCTTTGCACCCTGACAAGTGGACGGAAATTACGCCGACATACAAAACATCTTGTTACAGGGGCGTAATGGCAGGACATGGTGTGAGCTGCCAGCATTGTCACGGGACCTTGCCCCAATTGGGCAGCTCGCTTCTGGCCGTTCATCCCGACAATCCGGCCTCGAAAAAAATCATGGCGGCCCTCCGGCCGAAGATGGAGGGGAAAAAGCCCGTGGCCAAATTGCCCTGGTTGCAGGAGCCCGATTGCCTGGCCTGTCATGTTCAATTTAAGAAAGCCAAGGCGACAGCCTCGGCCTACGGACACTGGGTAGCGGGATTCAACCAACTGTACCGTAATTCCAAAACCTTCGATGTGTATTGCGAAGCCTGCCACAATAGCACGCACAGTTTGTGGGGCACTATTACGCCCGTGAGTAAAACGGCGTTTGACGCGGACAATTACCAGCCCATGAAATACCAGGGTTTTGCAGGTCCGATCGGTGCAAACGGTCATTGTGAGGTGTGCCACGCCAAAAAGCCGGTGGGAACCATGCACAAGAACATGCTGCAAAAATACCACGGTGCCCCTCATTCGAAATACGAAAACATCGATTTTTCGATGAGCTTTTGAAAAAGAGTGGCAATTGGTGGTCAGAAATCATAAAATTAAACAGTCAAAATCGGGATTGTCTTTGGAAAGCACCCCGAAAAGTTCCCTTAAAAGATCTTGTTTCGATGTGTGGGAGCGAAAATGGGGTTCATCGATTTTCTGCGGAGCAAAGTGGTCAATAAAATACGATTGTGCCAAATAAAAAATCCGAACTAAGAAAAATTCAGGAGGATAAAAATGGAACTATGGCAGTGTTCGGTTTGCGGTTACATTGCAGACGAAGAAGCGCCTGAGGTTTGCCCCAAGTGCGGCGCGCCGAAGGAAAAATTTGAGAAGTTGGAAGCATCTCGCGCCGATTTGGTTGAACGCGCCCGGTACACCAACAGCCTGCATCAGGAATTGTATTCTATTTTGGGAAATGCCCTCGATGTGGCCGAGGAAGGCATTGAGGACAACCTGGACCCCGGCTGTTTGGACATTTTTAAGAAGGCGAAGAAACAGGCCACGGAATTGAGGCAAATGATTCTGGCCGAAATTGAAACCCACGTCAAAAAAGGCAAGTGGGGTTAATCGTTGCGCACACATCCCCCTCCGGCCAAATGGAGGGGGATTTTTTTTGGGTTCTCCGGCTTGTTCACAGCCCGGCAAAATGGTGTGCGGTCTGCGCCTGACAATCCCGGTTGATTCTCACCGTTCGATTTCCTATATTTTAAAAAATTCGGGCGATGGTCATTTGGCAGGCGCTCCATTGATGAACGGAAAGTTCCCATGAATTACTGTGTTCTCACGGCAGATATTCACCAGTCCAGGCGGCAAAACGACCGCCGAGCACTTCAAAATCAATTGGAATCCCTTCTTCTTCGCGTCAATCGCGAATTTCAATCCGAAATCAAAGTCCCCTTTTCCGTGACGCTGGGAGATGAATGGCAGGGTGTGGTGGAAACACTGGCCTCCGGGTACCAAATTGCCACGTTTTTCTGGGAGGAATTGCACCCGATTCGACTGTCCGTTGGCCTGGGACAGGGAAAAATTGAAACAGAGTGGCGCCCGCGCTCGGCTGAAATGGACGGTCAGGCTTTTCACCGCTCTCGTCGGGCCTTGGAGGAGGCCAAAAAAAGAAATCGGAGCCTCTATTTTGTGAGTGCCCACCCCCAAGAGGACCTTCTGTTTAATGCCCTCGTCCGACTGCTTCAGCTCATGCGCGAGGATTGGACGGAAAAACAATTCCGAAAATTCAAGCTGTACAAGAAATTTCGGAATGAATCCAAAACCGCCCGCGAAATCGGGGTGTCCCAATCCGATATACACCAAACCCTATTGGCCATTCACGCTGCTGATTATTTACAGGCAGAAGCCGATTTTCTGAAGTATTTGCAAGATTTAAGTGAAAATACTTAAATAGCAAAATAATAAGTAATAATACTTTTAATATATTATTAATAAGTGAATATACTTATTACTTCTTTTAAAAGGACCGCCCTAATATGTTTTGGAAAATGGGAATTGTTTTGACCGGCTACCTACTTGCCATCCTGGGCATCGATTTCTTTATCTTGGCTATTTTCAAGCACCTTCTGAAAAAAGAGCACGATGAAATGTTTCGGGAAAACGCTTTGCGGCGTTTGAAAGGAATCAGCCGTTACGTAGGGTGGGTGGAACGGTTTTTCATTCTCACCCTTGTTTTGGTGGGAAATGTTTCGGGAATCGGTTTTGTGCTGGCGGCCAAGAGTATCTTTCGTTTCGGAAGAGGAGACCGCTTTGTAGAATATGTGCTTTTGGGCACGCTGATGAGCTTTTCGCTGGCATTGGGGGTTGGCTTGGGAATACGCGCCGGATTGGGATTGTCTATTTTTATTCATTAAATTTTACCCGAAAAGGGGCTTTGGGATACCAACTCTTCGACGGCGAGAAAAATAGAAGAACATTTTTCGGAAAGGAGTGTGACCATGGCGGATCCGATTGTTGCGGAAAAAATTGCGCAGGCTTCGGCAATTCTCAAAGAAAAAGGAGTGGACGTTTGGCTCATTTTTGTCAGGGAAACGGCGGCAATGGCCGATCCCACACTGGAATTAATTTTGGGTACCGGCTGCACCTGGCAATCGGCCTTTGTCATTTCGGCCACTGGCGAAACACTGGCGATTGTAGGAAGTCTGGACGTACCGAATATTCAGCAATCCGGGCACTACGCCGAAGTGATTGGCTACACGGCTTCCATTCGGGACGAATTGCAAAAAGTGTTGAAAAGACTGAATCCCCGTCACATTGCCCTCAATTTTTCCACCAACGATTACATGTCCGACGGGCTGACCCACGGTATGTTTTTGCTTCTGCAGGATTATCTCAAAGGAACGCCCTATTTAGAGCGCTTTGTCTCTTCGGAGCCCATTGTGTCGGCTCTGCGGGGCCGAAAATCCCCCACCGAAATTCGCAGGATTCGGGAATCCATTCGAATTACCGAGGAAATTTATGACAAAGTGACGGGTTTTCTCCGTCCGGGGCAAACGGAGGCGGAGATTGCCCGGTTTATTAAACAGGAATTTGAGCAGTACGGCGTGGAACCGGCTTGGGACCCCGTTATGTGTCCTTCCGTTTTTACGGGCCCCGAAACGGCCGGTGCTCACTTTGGCCCGACCGACCGCAAAACGGAACGCGGTCACATTATTAACATGGATTTTGGGGTTCGAAAGGACAGCTACTGTTCCGATATGCAGCGCACCTGGTATTTTTTGCGCGAAAATGAAACCAACGCGCCGCCGCAGGTACAAAAGGGATTTGACGTCCTTCGCGATTCCATTCAACTGGCCGCCAGGGCCATCCGGCCAGGCAAAGCCGGCTGGGAAATTGACAAAGTGGCGCGCGACCACATTGTGTCCAACGGCTATAAAGAGTACCCCCACGCGCTAGGACATCAGGTAGGGCGGCTGGCGCACGACGGGGGTGGCCTCCTGGCTCCTCAGTGGGACCGCTACGGCGATCTTCCCTTTCAACCGATTGAAGTGGGTCAGGTGTACACAATTGAGCCTCGCCTTACCGTCGAAGGACACGGCGTGGTAACCATGGAAGAAATGATCGTCGTGCGCGAAGAGGGTGCGGAATTCTTGAGTCACCCCCAAATGGATTTGTGGCTCATCGGCTGAAGAAAATCGATTTTGGGACTCGTGCGACTGACGTCTAATTGGTCGCTCCAAACGACCTGTTTGAGCCCGTCGGATTTCGAGAAACAAAAAAGCGCGCGTCTCGTACAAAAAAGGGCTGTCGGGTAAAGATCGGCTCGAATTTTCGGGAGGGCGTTACCCCCGATTTACGACCGGTTTTTTTCGACACCAATCCGGTTTTTTAATGGAATGCCAGTAAAACGGAGGAATTTTCATGCGAAGAAAAACGTGGTTTTTAGTCGGATTCTGTTTTTTGTGGTTGGGGGTAGCTTTTGGAGCTTCCGCTCAAAAGGCTCCGCCTGCGCTGGTGCAAAAATTAAAAACAGCAGGGGATTTAAAGAAGTTTCCGGACGCCAACGATATTGTCGTGTTCGATTCCACCCTGTACACCTACCGGGCCAACGGGCTGTACACCAGCTATTCGCACGTATTGGTAAAGGTTTTAACGGATCGGGGAAAAAAGCAGAACAGCGAAGCTCGTATCCCCTACTATCGAAAATACGATTCCATTACCATTCAAAAAGCGCGGGTCATTAAATCGGACGGTTCTACAATTCCGGTTCCCTCGGACAAAATTACGGATATTACAGAGCCCTCGGCGGCTCAGATGAATATTTACGAACCGGACATTCGGGAAAAAGTGATTACATTTCAGGGATTGGAAATCGGAGATGCCGTAGAGTACCAGGTGTTGGATATTTCTCACCAGGCACCCATGGAAAATCATTTTGATGCCATTGAACTTTTTCAGGGAATGTCTCCTATTGTGGAGCGGGTTTTTCAAATTACGGGGCCCTCGGACAAACCATTGCATTTTATTGTCAAACGGGGAAAGGTCGATTTCAAAAGAGTGGCAAAGAAGGGCAAAATCACTTACACATGGAAGGTAGCCGACGTGCCCCGAATGATTCCGGAGCCTGGAATGCCTGCATTTCCGGACGTGGCCACGAAATTGGTTGTTTCCACGGACACCTCCTGGAAGCCGATTTCACGCTGGTACTACAAGTTGAGTGAACCGCGAATGGCGATTAACGATTCCATTCGAGAGCAGGTCAAGCACCTGATTGCCGGCAAAACGGATTGGAATCAGAAGGCTCTGGCGATTTACCATTTTGTGGCGCAAAAAGTCCGGTACATGGGGCTGTCCATTGGGAAAAAAGCCGGTTTTCAACCGCACCCCGTCACCCAAACCTATTCCATGCGCTACGGCGTGTGCAAAGATGTCGCCGCTCTCATGGTTGCCATGTGTCGGGAAGCAGGCCTGAAGGCTGACATTGTGCTAACGAATCCCTCCATGAAAATGGACCCGAAAATTCCGAATATTAATTTCAACCACGCCATTGTGGCACTTTTCAATCCAAAGGGAGACACAGTTTACGCAGACCCCACCGTGGAAGATTACCCGGGACTGTTCCCCTCCTACGAAGCCAATCAGGCCGTGCTGATTGCCACAAAAGAAGGAACCGATCTCACCTACACCCCCTATTCCCCACCGGAAGCCAACATGGGGATTATTCACGGAAAATCGACTCTGGGGGAAAACGGAGACCTGACGGGCGAGATTGTTTTTGACACAAAGGGGATTTACGATTGGGCTTTTCGAGGATTTTGCAAGCGAATGCCGCCGCTTCAACTCCAAATGACCTGGCAACGAGTGCTTCAAAATATTTACCCGGGTGCCAAATTGGTGCATTTTACCATGTCCGATGTGGAGGACTTGTACAAGCCGTTTCAAATGAAAATCTCCTACAAAATTCCCAAATACGCCATGAAAGCCGGTGCCTATTTTTTGGTCAAATCGCCGGTGGCAACAGGAGGATTTGAACTGATTTCACGCGGGGTTTTTCGCTCGGCTACTCTTCCCAAGCGCAAATTCCCCCTGCGCATCGGAACCACTTTCGGTTCGACGGAAGAGGAGGACATGACACTTCCTTCGGGTGTACGGGTCAAAGCGGTGCCGAATCCTGAAAAATTGGACAAAGGCCCCGTTTTTTACACAGTCGCCTACAAAACAGCGGCACAAGATGCGGCCCCTGTGGTTCATTTCAAAAAGGAGCTGTTGGTCAAGAAAAAAGAGCTGTCGCCGTCGGAGTATTTGATCCTCAAAAAAGCATTGCGAGCGAAACAAAGAACCGGACGCGGCGAAATTATTTTCTTCAAAAAGTGAAAAATTGGACAACAATCCGTTTGAATAGAAAAGGCAGGACTCGAAGGAGGCAACCATGAAATCCATTTTTAAAATAGGCGCTGTCTTGTTTCTCTTGCTGTTTGCTGTATTTACGGTCAGAGCGCAACACCACTACTCGGAAGCTGACGTTCAGGACATCATTGAAAATGCGCCCAGCGCGGCCGATTACCCTCAGGCCAGCGCCGTTATTTTGCTGGAACAGAAAATATTGACTGTGCAGGAAGACGGAAGTTCTACATTGGACGAACACCTGCTAATTAAGATTTTAAAACATCGAGGCAAACAAAAATACGGGGATCAAAAACGGAAATACGACGCCAACACAGATAGTATTCGGGTCTTGTTGGCCGTGACGCACAAACCGAGCGGAAAGATTGTGGCCGTGGAAAAGAAAGCCGTGAATGACATCACGCCGCCGGAACTGGCAGACGCGTCGGTGTACGCCAATATTCAGGAAAAAGTGATTTCGTTCCCGGCCGTGACGCCCGGTGCGGTTCTGGAGTTAAAACTGCGTCAATTTTCCAAAGCGCCCAAGGATTCCGCCGACCGGCACTACTGGGGCATGGTGGGTTTCCAAACGGACGACCCCATTTTGACCAAGGAATTTGTGCTGGTGGTGCCAAAGGACCGGGACGCCCGGTACGTTTTTCTGCACCGCAAGGTGGAACCCGAGGAAACAGAACTGCCGAATAGCTACGTCTACAGTTGGCGCATTCAAAAATCGCCCCAAATTATTTCGGAACCCTACATGCCGCCGTTTGAAGATTTCATTCCTTTGCTGGTGTTTTCTTCGGAAAAGCAGTGGGACAGTGTCGGTCGTTGGCTGGCCGGTAAATTTTACAAACATGCCAAACCGACACCCGCGCTTCGGGCGAAAGCCAGGCAATTGACTCGCGGGGCGAAGACGAGGGAGGAAAAAATTCGGGACATTTTCCTTTTTGTGGCGCAAAAAATCCGAACCGTTCACCTGCGTCTGGGGCTGGCGGGTTATGAACCGCACGACGCGGACTCGGTGCTGGCAAATCGCTACGGCGACACCCGCGACAAATCGGTCCTGTTAGTCGCTTTGCTAAAAGCCGCGGGCGTGGACGCCTACCCGGCGCTGGTAAACGGAAATCCGGTTCAGTTGGTGCAGGCCATTCCGACGCCCCGTCAATTTGACCAAATTTACGTAGCCGTGCCTCGTTCGAAAAAGGAAACCCTCTGGCTCGACCCCGCGGCCGACAACACGCGGTACCCGTATTTCATTGGCGGTCAGGGCAACCAGGCGTTGGTGGTGCAACCCGGTCGGGGTGTGTTGGAAAAGGTTAAGGCATTTTCGCCGAATTTCAATCGATCCGACAACCGCCTCGACTGCACCTTGGATGCCGCCGGAACCGCGGTAACGTCGATCGTGAGTCGTCTGAACGGCTATTTTGACATGCGGGCGCGAAATGCCCTGAAAGATGAAACCCCCAAGGAATTGGAGCAATATTTTCAGCAAATGGCCAATGGGTTGGGAGAAGGTTCGACAGAAATTTCCCACAGCTTGAGCAATCTTAAAAATCTGCTGGAACCCGCCGTCATTCGGCAAAAGGTGAAAACCCCCGATTTGGGAATCGCCGAGGGCAATATGATGATTTTTCGCGTACCCCGGATTCCCTTTGAATTTGTCCACAACCCGTTTTTCCCCGGTTTGGAAAAACGCCACTACGACTTTTTAATGGAATCCACGATGCACGTAACCGTTCAGGGAGATGTGGATATTCCCGCCGGGTACAGGGTGGTGTATCTTCCCCAAAATCTTCAAACCAAAACACCTTACGGGGTTTGGAAGATTGCCTTCAAAGCCGAGGGGAAAAGAAAAATTCACTACACCTACGACTACATTTTGAACAAAAAACGGGTGTCCGTGGCGGATTACCCCGATTTTAAGAAGACATTCGACAAATTTGCCCGTCCCCAGAATCGCTTAATTTTATTGGAGAAAGCGGCAGCAATGAGGTGATTTGCAGCCGGCATTCGGATTAAAGAAGGGCAGACTTTCTGCCCTTCTTTCGTTTATGAGAAGGAACGTGAAGAGAGGTCGACGCCACACGAGAGCAACTCCCAAAAACCACTACTACGACGGGTGGTTTTACCGAAAATTCATTGACCCGAACCTGCAGGAAATCAGGGAGATTATCGCTTCCCTTTTGCCCGAGGCTTGTTCAGCCATTGACATTGGGTGCGGAACGGGCGCCCTGCTTTTTTCCCTAACTCCGAAATGTCGCCGCCTGGTGGGCGTGGAACTGTCGCCCAAAATGGTGGAATTCGCTCGGCGCGAAAAAGAAGAAAAGGGCCTGAACAACGTGGATTGTTTTTTAGGAGACGCCACCCGACTGGCCCAATTTGGGGACAAAGAATTCGACGCCGCCTTTACGTCCATGGTTTTGCACGAAATGCCTGCAAGCCTTCGCCCTGAGGTGCTTTTGGAAATGAAGCGGGTAGCGCGCAGGGTGATTGTAGCGGATTATGCCATTCCCCAACCCAAAAATCGATCCGGGTATTTCACGTTCCCGGTGGAATTTGTGGCGGGCCCCTCGCATTTTAGGGGATTTCTCTCCTTTTACAAAGCTGGCGGGTTGCCCGGATTGCTTAACAGGCTGAACCTGACCATTGAAAAATCCCGCTTGAATCGCGCGGGAACCATTCAAGTTGTCCAGATTAAAGATTGACGCCTTGCCGAAAAGTATACTTGCTCTCAAAAATCCCCCCGATTCCCCGGCTGCCGGTGCCGTTTCTGTCTTGCTATTTTCCCAAAAAATTTGTATTATTTTTAGGGTGCTTTTTGCCGTCCGTTTCAAATCCGCCGTCTGGCGGATTTCGTTTCTAAAAATGTTTTGGGCGGCACCCGTTAAAAAAGGTGTGCGAACAACTAAATGAATAGGTGAGAGTCCTCTTTCACCAAAAGCATTTCCAAAAGTAAGAGTGAGAAAAAAGGAGCGTTTCGGTGTACCCCAAACTTTCGGAAGAGCAAATTTTTGAATTGATTGCCGAAGAAATTCACGTGCTACCTGTTCAGGTAAAAAATACGGTAGAACTTTTGGACGACAGCAACACGGTTCCCTTCATTGCACGGTATCGCAAGGAAGTAACGGGTAAGTTGGATGAAGAGCAAATCCGCGACGTGCAGGTGCGAATGAATTATTTTCGCATTCTGGAAGAGCGAAAACAGACGGTGCTCAAAACCATTGACGAGCAAGGAAAGCTGACGCCTGAACTTCAGCAGAGGATTGTGGCCTCCCGAAAATTGCAGGAAGTGGAAGACCTTTACCTTCCGTACAAACCGAAACGAAAGACACGGGCAACTGTGGCCAGGGCTCGCGGCCTGGAGCCGTTGGCCAAACTCATCTGGGAACAACAAACGGTAGAGGGAACCCCCGAGGAAGCGGCCAGCCGATTTGTAGATGCAGGAAAAGGCATTTCCTCGGTTGAAGAGGCCTTGCAGGGCGCGCGGGACATTGTGGCTGAGATTATCTCGGACAGTGCCGATTTTCGGCAGCTCATTCGAAAAATTGTTTACGGGACGGGTTTGTTGGTGAGCGAAGGGAAAACGGATGAACGCTCTCCTTACGAAATGTACTACGAGTACCGAGAAATGGTCAAACGCATTCGCCCCCACCGTGTGTTGGCCATGAACCGGGGAGAGAAGGAAAATTTCCTCAAAGTCAAAATCGAAGTGGACGATGACGCCATTTTGCGAAAATTGGAACGGGTCATTATTCGTCGCCCGGAATCGATTTTCACCGAACACCTGCGTACTGCTCTAATCGATGCCTACTACCGCCTCATTTTCCCGGCCATCGAACGTGAAGTGCGCAGTCAGATCACGGAAAAAGCCGAAGAGCACGCCATTCGGGTTTTTGCCACCAATCTTCGAAATTTGCTCATGCAACCGCCTGTGACGGGGAAAATCATTATGGGTATTGACCCCGGCTACCGGACCGGCTGCAAAGTGGCGGTGATCGACGAAACCGGAAAATACCTCGAAGGTACCACTATCTTTCCACATCCGCCTCAGGGACAGTGGGAAAAAGCCAAAGGTGTTTTGCTGGATTTCATTAACAAGCAATTTGTCGATGTCATTGCCATTGGGAACGGAACGGCTTCGCGTGAAACCGAGCAGCTTGTGGCGGAACTTATTCGGGAAAAAGTGCCCGACGTGCGGTACGTCATTGTAAGCGAAGCCGGTGCCTCCGTGTATTCGGCTTCGCCGCTGGCACGAAAAGAATTCCCCGACCTTGAAGCGAGCATGCGAGGAAACATTTCCATTGCTCGCCGCCTGTTGGACCCGCTGGCCGAGTTGGTTAAAATCGATCCAAAATCCATTGGTGTGGGACTTTACCAGCACGACGTGAATCAGAAAAAGCTGGCCGAGTCACTGCAAACGGTCGTGGAATCGGTGGTCAATTACGTGGGGGTGGATTTGAACACAGCTTCTGCAGCGTTGCTGAAATATGTGTCCGGCTTAAATACGCGTTTGGCCGAGGCGATTGTTCGGTACCGGGACGAACACGGAAAATTTAAAAATCGGGCTGAATTGCTCCAGGTAAAGGGAATGGGTGCCAAAAGTTTCGAGCAGGCAGCCGGTTTTCTGCGCATTCGCGGTGGCGAGAATTGGCTGGACAACACGGCCATTCACCCTGAATCCTACGAAGCCACGAAAAAATTGGTTCAATCGCTGGGGCTGGATTTACATTTGGTTCAAATGAACGGGGCGCTGGTACGGCGGAAAATTGAGGAAAAAAATCTGCGGTACGAGGAGCTGGCCGAAAAAGTGGGAGTGGGGAAGTACACCTTAACGGACATTTTGGAGAATCTTGAAAAGCCGGGCCGGGACCCGCGCACAGAGGTTCCGCCCCCAATTTTCAGAAGCGATGTCTTGAAGATGGAAGACTTAAAAGAGGGAATGATTCTGAAAGGCACCGTCCGAAATGTGGTGGATTTCGGGGCTTTTGTGGACATTGGCGTCAAGCAGGACGGCCTGGTGCACCGAAGCGAAATGGGGAAACACGTCAAAGACCCGATGGATGTGCTCGCTGTGGGCGACGTCATTGACGTCCGCGTTCTCAAAGTCGATTTGGAGCGCCAGCGCGTGGCGCTCAGTTTGAATCTGAATAAGTCAACGTAAGCAACCGCCCCTGCGGAAACTTCCGAATTTTCCGTCCGAAAGGGTTGGCTGTTCGGCTTGTGCCAAAAAGCACGGTCTTTGGGTAACCTGCCGAACAAGGGCGCGCCCTGCGCGGAGAAGACTTTAACCTAATTGTCTATGGGCAGGGCCTTTTTTCAAAAAGGCCGGCTTTGCGGCCGTCCGAACGAATCTGTTTTTCACTGGCCCCCCTGCCCTGCCGATTTTCCGGACGATCTTGGGTTTTTCAAAAGATAAAAATAGCCGTCCTCGGCGCCCACCAATAAATCCGGCACCCCGTTGCGGTCGAAATCCATTGTGGTGGGACTGCTGGAATGTCCGGCCAAAATCCGCTTCCCCAGGGGGCCCTCGTTCCGGAAAATAAAATCCCCGGGTTGGGTTGCAACGTTGCGGAGAAAATCAATGTTTTTGCTATTGACCAACAAATCCAACCGACCGTCTCCGTCCCAATCGACCAAACAAAATTTGCGTCTTCCGCTGCCCCCGGCTTTACCTGCGTTCAAACGCAGTAGATGCGTTGTGTTCTTTTGAGAGTCCAATTGCTTAAAGATTCTTTTGCCTGGCAAGAGTAACAGTTGACCGTTCCGTCGGATGCGTTCGAAATAGGCAAGGTAGCCCTCGGTGTCAAGCATGACCAGGTCGTTCAACCCGTCATGATTTAAATCAATGACAAACGGGGTGGTGCGCCACTGGGTCACCAGGGTTTGACTGTCCGGTTCCCACCAGTTCCAGGCCGGTTTGGGCGGTTTCCCCGGCCAGGCCACACGAACAGGACGCGCGGCTCCCAGCCTCGGGTGGCGGCGGGTTCCCACATTTGGGTACCAGACCACCTTTCCCCAAATGGAATTGACCACAAGGTCCGGTAGCCCGTCCATATTCCAGTCCGCGGCGCTAAGGGTCGTGTACCCCCATTTGGCCTCGCAGGGGCCCTGAATGGAGCCGTTGGGGCCGGCCTGGAAGCGAATGACCTTCCCATTGGCTTTCAAATACCGGGGAGCTGCCCATTTGGGAGAAGCGCCGCCCCCCAAATTTTCAATAAATCCGATGTAACCTGCCGAATTTCCAGAAAGAATGTCGGTGTCACCGTCCCCGTCCCAATCGACGGCGGCCGGGGTGGCCAGCACACCGAATTTAACGTCTTTTGCCTGTTGTTGAAAAAAGTGAGGCGGCAAAAATTGAGGCATTCCGTCAACCAGGTTTCCGGTATTTTCAACAAGAGCCACTCGCCCATCTTCCTGGCCCACCACGAGATCCGGGTCGCCGTCCTTGTCCCAGTCGAAAGCGACGGGCACAATCATTTCCAGATCCATTGTAATGGGTTTTCCCCGGTAGCGCAACGTGCGACCTGCCGAGAAAATCGGGTGGGAACGGCTTCCGACATTTTCAAAATAGGTGAACGTGTCCAGAAAACTGCCACAGATCAAGTCCAAGTCTCCGTCCCCGTCAAAATCGGCCAAATTGGGGGAAGGCATGCCGAACACGTCAATGGGCTTGCCCCCTGCCCTGAGCTTAACAGGTGACGCGTAACGGGGATGCCGGTCATCCCCCAGATTCCGAATGAGGAAGACAAAACCGTGAAGCGGGCCGCGAAGCCAACGACCGTTTTGGTCGAAGGCATTGTCCCAGCCATAATCGTCCCAAATTCCCTCTCCAACCAAAAGGTCTAAATCCCCGTCCGCGTCGAAATCGACGTATTTCCACTGATTGGCCCGTACCCTGCCCGAAAGCAACTTTTCTTTGGGGTAAATGCGCCGCGTTTTTTGGAAGTGGTTTTTCCTGAAATCGACGACCTCCTGGCCCGGTTGGAGTAAGCGCACGGCACCATTGACGTAAGAAGGTTGAATATTCCTGAGCCCCGGGCCGACGCGCTTACCTGCCTTAAAAACAGGGAACTTGACGTTTCCGGCGGTGTTTTCAAAAAAATAGAGCCCCCGCGAGGGCTTGTCCCGGCAGGAAACCAACAGATCGTTGTCACCGTCTCCGTCGTAGTCCATTGGGATGGGCCACGCCCAGAGCCCCACGCCCAAATCCACAACCAGTCCGGGATTATTGTACGGCAATTTCTGAAAATCCTCGGAAGCCGTCTGCCGAAAACAGCCCCCAAAAGCCGAAATAAAAAGAACAAAGAGAAACAAAAGCCAGTGATTTTTCATATTTTTTACCCCATTTTTGTTAAAAAGAGAGGATTTCTTTTCTCCTCTCTTAAAGAGGCCCGCTTTTTTGATTCGTTGTTTTTCCCCGTTTAAAAGGAAAATTGTACAAACTCCCCTCCGCGCAAGCCAACAAAAACCGATTGCACGGCCGCAACTCTTCAAAAATAAGCGTTTTCCTTCTGCAAAGCAAGCCGTTTTTTAGAGTGATCTTCCCGGGCTTTTTCAAAGAACGGGTTGCTACGTTTGGCGCAGCAGGCCCACAAAATTTTTTGTTTTCGATTATTGCCTTGATTACCGCCCTTCTCTTTTGTATTTTTTATGTCAGGATTTTCGATGGGACGTGACGACCTAAACAACGGAGGTACCGTGAGCCAGCCCTTTGCATTACCCGCTACCATTCGCACGGAAAAAGAACTGGAAGAAATTGTGTCCCGACCTACGCCTGATTTGGTGGAATCGATGGCCGCCCTTTCGGGTGATTTGTTGATCTTGGGTGTCGGGGGCAAATTGGGGCCCGATCTGGCTCATTTGGCCCTGCGTGCCATTCAAGAAGCCGGGGTTTCCAAACGGGTCATCGGGGTTTCGCGCTTTTCTGCCCCGACCGTGCGGAAAAAGTTGGAAGCGTGGGGGGCGGAAACCATTGCTGCCGATTTGCTCCGTTCCGACGAACTGGAAAAACTCCCGGACGCAGAAAATGTAATTTTTCTCATTGGGCGAAAGTTCGGTACCGGCGGGGCGGAATCTCAAACCTGGGCGTGGAACACCTTTTTGCCGGGGTTGGTTGCCCGTCGGTTTCGGGCGTCCAGGATTGTGGCCCTTTCCTCGGGCAATGTGTACCCGTTTGTGCCCATTGTGTCCGGTGGCGCCGACGAATCCGTTCAACCCGATCCCGTAGGGGAATACGGGCAATCGGTGTTAGGGCGGGAACGCCTGTTTGAATTTTTCTCACGCCGCTACGGAACGCCCGGCGTTTTGATCCGATTAAACTATTCCAATTCTCTCACGTACGGTGTTTTGGTGGACATTGGGCAAAAGATTTTGGCGGGGCAGGCCATTGATCTTGCCGCCAGTGCTGCCAATTTCATCTGGCAGGGCGATACCAATCGGTACATTTTGCGCAGCTTTGAGATAGCCGCTTCTCCTCCTACCGTGCTGAATTTAACAGGACCCGAGACCGTCTCCATTCGGTGGGCAGCCCGGGAACTGGCTCGCCGTTTAGACAAGGAGCCGCGCTTTGTCAATCAAGAAACCGAAACGGCGCTCCTCAATAATGCGGCCTTTTGTTTTGAAAACTTCGGTTACCCCGTTGTTCCCCTGAAAAAAATCTTGGACTGGGTGGCCGACTGGCTTTTGCGTGGCGGGATCACTCTGGACAGGCCCACTCATTTTGAAGAACGAGAAGGAAAATTTTAGCCGTTCACACTTCTTTGAACCTTAAAATGGTGCAATTACCTAAATCGGAAGAGACAAGAAATGGCATTTCTTCCCCCTGAAATCGACGACCTTTTGAAAAAGGGCGTGGTCATTCCCGCACACCCTTTGGCGTTAACCGAAAATCGCCGATTGGACGAACGGCACCAGCGCGCTCTCACCCGGTACTACCTGAGTGCCGGTGCCGGGGGCATTGCGGTTGGCGTGCACACCACACAATTTGCCATTCGCGAGCCCCAATTCGGCCTGTACCGCCCTGTTCTGACTCTGGCGGCTGAAACCGCAGCGGAAATGGAAAGCAAATTGGGACGAAAAGTCATTCGGATTGCCGGAATTGCCGGCAAAACGCCGCAAGCGGTGAAAGAAGCGCAGTTTGCCGCCGAGGCTGGCTACCACGCCGGATTGGTCAGTCTGGGCGCTTTGCACGACGAACCCGTCCAAAAGCTGGTCGAACACTGCCGCGCCGTTTCCGAAGCCATTCCGTTGGTGGGATTTTATTTGCAGCCTGCCGTTGGGGGACGCGTCTTACCTCTAACGTTTTGGTGGGAATTTCTGAAAATTGAGCCGGTGGTGGCCATTAAATTGGCGCCTTTCAATCGCTACTACACGCTGGACGTTTTGCGGGCGGTGGCGGAATCGGGACGCGCAAACGAAATTGCTCTCTACACGGGAAACGACGACCACATTGTCGGAGACCTGCTCACCCCGTTCAAATTTCAGGTGAACGGCAGACCCGTCGTTCTTCGAATGGTTGGAGGTCTGTTGGGCCACTGGGCCGTGTGGACGCAAAAGGCCGTGTCGTTGTTGGAGGAAATTCACACCCTGCTGGCCAAAAATCAACTATTTTCACCGGACTGGCTTACGCTGGCCGCCCAAATCACCGACGCCAACGCGGCTTTTTTCGATCCTCAACACGGGTTCGCAGGCAGTATTGCCGGAATTCACGAAGTGCTGCGTCGTCAGGGTCTTTTAGCCGGACGCTGGTGTTTGAATCCTGAGGAAGACCTGTCTCCCGGTCAGTTGGAGGAAATCGACCGGGTGTACGCAGCGTACCCCAATCTAAATGACGACGCCTTTGTGCGGGAACATTTGGACGCCTGGTTACGACCGTAATTTTCCGGCCGGTGCAGGAAAAAACGCAGTTCTAACACAACGTTCGAAACCGGCGTCAGCTTGTTGTTCTCCTCCCCAAAAAAACACCTAAATTTACGAGGCGCGTGCTTTCAGGGAAAATTTTTTAATTTTTCTATTTTGGCAGCCCGAAATAGAAAAAGAGCGTTGCCGAGTAAACACCGCGACCCACAAAGCGTTGGCCCTGGGGGCCAAACTGCGCCGCCGTGTGGAATTTGGAACCCATTGCGGGAATGGCGTGCAGAAATGAAAGTGTCCCTTTAGGCCACACCATGGCCGTGTGCCGGGCCCCCACGCCGTTTTTTTGGCGGCTGACCCGCAAAAAGAGGGAATCGCTGTCGGTGGCTACGAAGAACGGCCCCGCGTCCGTTTGAAAAAGCACCCAATTGAAATCGGCGTAATACCCGGCAAATTCGGGGTAGTTCCACGCCTTTCCCGCTTGAAACCGCTTGTACCCGTTCTGCCAAATGGAAACCGTTTGTCCTTTGAGGCGATCTTTCCACACGCGGTAGGGGCCCTTTCCCAGCCAGGTCATTCGATTCAGTTGGGTTTCCGGGAAATCAAACGAAATTCCCAGATAATCCACCGTGTCCCGCGAAGTTAGGGTGTAGGTCAATTTTAGCCACCCGCTGCCGAAAATTTCCCACCGGAGTGTTTGAAAGAAGGGCAAACCGGTGACGTTCATTTCCACTGAATTTTGCGTTCGGATAATTCTAAAGTGGGTTTTCCCCTGTTTGGGGGCATTTGTTTTCTGAGAGTCTGCCGACGAAACGAAAAGCGGCCCTTCGCCAAAGGGAATGGCGTGCTGCCCAACTAACACGCGTTTTAAGAGGCCGTCGTGCCGCCCGAAAACGTAGGTAAATGCTCCGGCGGAAATTTGAATCTCCGAACGGTTTTTTCGTAATTTCGGGGGGTTGCTGCCCGGTGAAAAAACACGCAGACGCAATTCGGAAGGCGACGCCCATTTCCAATGCCAGGTCGCCAATTTCTTGCCTTTTGGGCCAAAGGCAGTCAGAAAGAGTGCGTCCGCCGTCTGCCAGCCGATGGGCAGGGGAATTTGGACAAATCCCTTTTGGTGGGGAGGAAGATTCGGCCCTAAAAACGAACCGTTCCAAAGGCTTTGCGGCTCAATCTGGGAGAGCCCGGGATTGGGAAAATGCACCAAGTGCCAGGAAAAACGACATTGGTTCAGATTGGTGAAATCGTAGCGGTTTTCGACGGGAATACGACCCGAAAAGTTAGGCGGTAAGGTGGAATCGGTCTCGATGTAAACGGGACTCCAGATTTCACGAATGGTGTAAAAACTGGCCTCCTTTTGATGAAAGGGGCCGAGAATCCCATCCGGGGCGTGGTTGCCATCGGTATCCAGAACGCAGTTGCTGTCGGTGCGAACCACGCCTTCGTCGGCGAACACCCAGAAAAACATCCCCCCGAAGCCGGGTTTTCCCCACAAAAGGTGCCAGTAGTCGTCCATTCCCGAGCCCGAACCGCCGTCGTAGAGTCCGTGCAGAATTTCCGTGGGCAGGAGAACGGTGGACTGCCGCAAGCGATTTTCAAGCTGCTTGTAGGTGGGGTAGTGGCGCGCGTCCACACTGTCGAAAACCGCCCCCGGGTGTAAAACAGTGCGGTTTTGCAGATCGTACTGGGAGAAATCGTCGTCCAATTGGGGGTTCCAACCGCCTTCGTTGCCGTTGTCCCAGAAGAGAATGGAGGGATGATTGACATCGCGTTTCACCATTTCGGCCACCAATTTTGCACCTGCCAACGTGTCGTAAGGCGGGCGGTGCCAACCACCTAATTCGTCCAAAACGTAAAGTCCCAATTCGTCACACAAATCCAAAAAATAGCTGTCCGGCGGGTAATGGGACATGCGTACGGCGTTCATGTTCATGGCTTTCATGGTCAAGATGTCATCGCGGCAGCGGTTCCGATTAAGCGCTCGTCCGGTGGTCGGCCAGAAGCTGTGCCGATCGCAGCCCTTCAGGAAAATACGTTTCCCGTTTAGGAAAAGGCCCTTCCCGGGAACCACGCTAAAAGTGCGAAACCCGAAGCGCTGCCGAATTGTGTGGAGGACGTGCCGCCCGTGCAGGAGGCTGATTTCCGCAACGTACAAAGAAGGTGTTTCAGCCGTCCAATTGTGCTGTCCGGTGAGTTGGGTTTTCAGGAGCACCTCCGACTGGTTGGGCCGGATTTGAGCCGAAAAAGGGCCGCCGAGGGGAGTGCCGTTCAGGGTGAAAATTTGGCCCCGGACGCGGTCCGCTCTGTTCCGATGTCCCAGGTGCACCGCTGCACGAAAAACCCCGTTGGCACGGGCGTCAATGGCCGTCCAATCAATGTACTCTTGGGGCACGGCTTTCAGGTAGACAGGACGGTAAATGCCCCCAAAATCCCAGTAATCGGCGCGTCGTTCGGCCAGAGTAACAGTGGAATCGCTGGCAATTTTACTTACCCTGACTTCAAGAAGATTGGATTGGCCGGGTTTGACGATTTTGGTAATGTCGTATTGAAATCGGTAAAATCCCCCTTGGTGCGGCGGGCCGGCCGAAAAGCCATTGATTTTCACGGCTGCTTCGGTCATAGCCCCTTCAAAGACGATGAAAATGCGCTTGTCTTGCCAGCGGGAGGGCGGCGTAAATCGGTAGCGGTAGAACCCCGTTTCTGTTGCCGGGTGCCTGGCATGACCGTAGTTGTAGCCGCCAAAACCAAACAGTTCCCAATTGGACGGAACCGGAAGGGTACTCCACCGGTTGGCTTTGCGACCGGCACTGACTTTGAAATCCCAATTGACAGCGGTGTCACTGCCGCGGCCGGAAAGGTAAAGAATTTCTGTTTGGGTATTTGCCGCCCAAAGGGGAGCGGAAAGAAGAATAATGAGGAGAAAAAAGAATCCCTTTCGCATGAGTGGCCTCTTCTCTTTGGTTCAAAAATGCATATCAAACGTTTGCTTGATTGCTTACATTTTTCACAATTCTCGCCTTGTTTTGGAAATCACCTTAAAATGTATTCAAAACCCTCATTTTGAAACGCGAGTGGGAAAAGCAGTTTGAGCGATTCGAGAGCACCCGTTTTTTAGGAACGTGCAAACCGACCTTTCCCCGTGATTTTGTCCCGGGAAAAACCTGGGTGGGTACGGAGCCGCCCCGCCCGCTTGCCTCGCCGAGGCGGCACCACTTCCACCCAAAAAACACGTGGTCAAAATTTTTAGTTAGCCAATTTTGCCAAAATCGCCCCAAGTAATGTGTAAAATTTCTGAACAGTGGGGATATTGACTCGCTCCTCAGGCGAATGGGGGTGCTGGATTTCCGGCCCGAAAGAAACCATGTCCAGACCCGGGTATTTTTCACTCAAAATGCCGCATTCCAAACCGGCGTGAATGGCTTCTAACCTGGGCGTTTGTCCGAACAATTCCGTGTAGGTTTCCTGAGCCAGTTTCAAGACAGGCGAATCCAGATTGGGCGTCCAGCCGGGGTATCCGGGCGGTTGTTCGGCGCGAGCCCCGGCCAATTCACAGAGCGCCCGCAGTTTTTGACTCACAAAATGCAAGGCGGAATTGATCGAGCTGCGGCTGCTAAGAGAAACCTCAATTTCATCTTCCAGAAAATGAATGGTGGCCAGATTGTTGGATGTTTCAACCAGCCCGGCAATTTTGGGGTGGATTTCCAAAATGCCGTGGGGTACGGCCAACAGAAAATTGAGCAGCCGTTTTTGTACCTCGGGGTCCAGGGCTGCCCCGGAAGGTGCGGGCAGGTCCTCCGAGACCATTTCCATGTTTTCTTCGACCAACCTGTATTCGTTCGCAAGGTCGTCAAAAACCTTTCCCACAATTTGTTTGAAGGCGTCCGTCTGATCGGCGGGAACAATGACTTCGGCAAAAGCCTCGCGCGGAATGGCGTTGCGTTTGTCCCCGCCCTCAAAGGACACCAGCGCAAACGAAATCTGCCGACTGGCTGTCCAGAGCATGCGCGCCACGAACAAAATGGCGTTACCGCGGTGCAAATTGATGTCTAATCCGGAATGACCTCCCTTGAGACCCTTTACGGCGAGGTGAATTGTTTGTCCCTTCGGAACGGAGGGGGCGGTTTTTTTCGCGAATTTGGCGTACGTGTTTTCGCCACCGGCACATCCCATAAAAAAGACCCCGTCGTCTTCGGAGTCCAGATTCAGGAGGGTTTTTCCTGTGAGCATGCCCTCACCGATCTGAGAAGCACCGGTGAGGCCGGTTTCCTCGTCAATGGTAAAAAGCAGTTCAAGGGGGCCGTGCGTCAGAGATTTGTCCTCGAGGACGGCCAGCGCAGCGGCGACCCCAACGCCGTTGTCCGCGCCCAATGTGGTGCCCTGGGCCATGAGCCAATCCCCGTCCACACGCAGTTGAATCGGGTCTTTGGAAAAATCGAAATCGACGTCCGAATTTTTTTCACACACCATGTCCAAATGCCCCTGCAAAATGACAGTGGGTGCCTTTTCGTATCCGGGTGTGGCGGGCACGCGAATAACCACATTGCCCACCGCATCCTGCTTGTATTCGTAGCCGTGCGCCTTTGCGACGGAAATCACGTAAGCGGCCGCCGCTTTTTCGTGACCGGAACAGCGGGGAATTTGCCTGATTCGGTCAAAATGTTTCCACAGCAATTTGGGTTCGAAATTTAAAATCGAAACATCCATCATTGACCTCCCATTTTAGGACTTGTTGGTTAAGGTATTTAAAAGGGTCTGGCATTTTTTTCGGAGCGTTTTGTAAAAAGACAGGCTCTGAGCGAGCAAACTTTTGTACCCGAAAATGATATTGAAGGCGTACGGTTGAAGCAGATTTCCCCGGTGCTGAAAACGGCCGGCCCGAAAGTTAATCTCTTTGAAAGCAAACGGCACAACGTAGGTGTTAAAATAATTGTCCAAAATGGCGTCAAAATGTTTTTTGGAACCGAGCGTCTGGTAATAGTCCACGATCCTTTTCTTCAAAGTGTACGGCGAGATTAAATTAAAATCCCCGCTGCTTTTCAAGGCTTCAAAAGTTGCCCGGTGTGCGTCGAATTTGTACAACTTCAACATGCTGGAAAAAAGAATGAGAGTCGAGTCCTGACCGATTTTTTGGGGCGTCAGGAAAAGGACGAGTCGATTGAGGTTGGCGATCTTATTTTGGGAAAATTGAATCAGGGAATCCATTTGAGCCGCGTCCTGCTGTAAGTCGTTTCGGAGACTTTGCAGGTATTCCGCTTCCAATCGGGAATTCTGGGCGGTTTCATGCCAATTGTTGAGCATGAAAGCAATTAAAATGCCCGCAATAACCACGAGCAATTCGATAAAATACTGCCAGGCGTTGGAATTCCGCATCCCTGTTCCGATTTTTGAAAAAAGACCGTTTTCATTTGGCTATTCTAAAATAAAAATTAGTTTGGTAAGAATCAAGGTTTTTTCCCTTGATTTTTAAGGAGATTCGCAATATAATCAACCGTAATTTCAGCCGACGGGTTTACCCGTTTCCTTTGGTCTAAACAAAAGCCGAATTTTAAAACAAGGAGCCTGTCACCATGTGGTGGGAAAACAAAGTCATGCGAACAATTCGCGTTCGCAACGCCCAAAAACCGGGGGTAATTGGTCATTTGCTCAAAGCCATCGGGGACGCCGGCGGTTTTGTGGGAGAGATCACCACGGTGCATTTTCTTACGTACCATGTAGACCGGGACATTGTGCTTTTCGCCGAAGACGAGGCGCATCTGGAAAAGCTGTTGGAGGTCACGCGCAGCGTACCGGACGTCATTCTTTTGGAGGTGCGGGATGAGGTGCTCGAAATGCACCAGGGCGGGAAAATTGCGGTCAAAAGCCGCTACAAGATTGAGACCCTTCGAGATTTGCGGCGGGTGTACACGCCGGGCGTGGCCAACGTGTGTCTAAAAATTCGAGATGACCGGCAATTGGCGCGGCGTTTTACGGCCATTAAGCATCTGGTAGCCATTGTAACAGACGGGACGGCGATTCTCGGTTTGGGGGACATCGGCCCGCTGGCCGGTATGCCCGTCATGGAGGGAAAAGCCAGTCTGATGGAAACCTTCGTGGGGCTTTCCGGCATGCCCATTTTGTTAAACACCAAGGACACCCGTGAGATTATTGAAACCGTTGTCAATATTGCCCCCACTTTTGGGGCCATTCAGTTGGAAGACATCTCCGCCCCGCGCTGTTTTGAAATTGAGGAAGAGCTCATTCGGCGTCTGGATATTCCGGTCATGCACGACGACCAACACGGAACGGGCGTCGTGGTCACGGCAACGCTCATTAATGCCTCCAAGCTGGCCGGAATCGATTTGCGGCAAGCGCAAGTGGGGCAGATTGGGTTGGGAGCCGCGGGGCTTTCGATCTCAAAAATGCTCATGAATTACACTGGCAAGCCGGTACTCGGCGCGGACCTGTCGCAAGATTCCCTGCAGCGATTGGAGAAAGCAGGCGGCCTGCGGTCGACTCTTGAGGAAATCATGCAAAAGGCCGATATTGTGATTTCAACCACCGGCGTGCCCGGCCTCATTCGGAAGGAGATGGTGCGTAAAGGCCAAATCATTTTGGCTCTCTCCAATCCCAATCCTGAAATTGAGCCGGAAGACGCCCTCTCAGCGGGGGCGGTATTTGCGGCCGACGGCAAAGTGGTCAACAATGTACTGGGATTCCCCGGCATTTTGCGCGGTGCCGTGGATGCCGACGTGCCGCGCATTACCAGCGACATGTACCTGGCGGCGGCCGAAACCATTGCGGCGCTGGCTCCCGAGGGAGAGTTGGTACCAAGTCCCCTGGACAAAAAAGTGCACCGGGCGGTGGCGCGGGCAGTGGCGCGCGTGGCTGTGGAAACCGGATTGGCACGAGCCGATTTGACGGAATATTTTGAAAATACGGATGGCGCCAGTTCGGCGGCCGTGTAAAAATCCTGCCCGTGAGCCGTACTTTTTGCTTGATTCTTTGAGAAAAAAAATGTAAATTAACAGACCTTTGTGGCTTGGCCGGAGACGTTTCCACCGGATTTTCCACACGATTCCCCTCGAAAGGGAATGCTTCTGTTTGAAAAAACACAAATTTTTAGGGGCGGTTCCGACCCGAAACAGCCACGCACAACGTATTTTTCGAAAACAAGGGGTTTGAATGGGATTGTTTTGGAAACGAAAAAAGGGGAAAAACACGGAAGTTGACGATGGGATTCTTCCCGACAAAATTGAAGTGACCGACGTTTTAGACCTGCACGGATTTTTCCCGGAAGAGGTTCCAGAAATTGTGGATTCCTTTATTGAACATGCACTGGAACTAAAATTGCGGGAAGTCAAAATTATTCACGGCAAGGGAAAAAGCAAATTGAAGTGGATTGTGGCCAAAATGCTTGATTCCCATTCCGCCGTTGTGGATTATTACGATGCGCCCCCCAGCCGGGGTGGGTGGGGCGCGACGATCGTTGAATTAAGGCCGTTGAAAAGGAAGTCGGTTCAGTTTGCCGGCAATCGTCTCTTTGGTTCTTCCGAAAACAGCGATTCGGTGCGAGAAAACAGCGTAAAACCGGATAATTTAGAAATTGAGGATTCTTCCAAAAAGCGAAGGAATTGACAGGCATGCATCTTTCGGGCATTGATTTTTTTATTGTGCTGCTGTACTTAGGGGGAATGCTTTTTCTGGGTGCTTTTTTCAAGAAGTACGTGAACACGTCTCAGGATTACTTCTTGGGCGGTAAAATGCTGCCCTTTTGGGCTATCGGGATGTCGATTGTGGTTTCCGATATTGGCGCAATCGATTTCGTTGGCGCCACCGGCCAGGCCTACCGGTTCGGATTGGTTGTGGCCAATTTCGATTGGATCGGCTCCATGCCCGCCATGATGCTTGCCGCTTTTATTTTTATTCCCTACTACTGGCGGGCCGGGGTGTACACCATTCCCGAATATTTGGGCAAACGTTTTAACGATTCCGTCCGTACAATTGAGGCCTTCATCTGGGTGCTTTTTATGGCCTTCGATCTAGGGGTGATTTTCTGGGCTTCTGCTGTTCTGCTCAACACATTGATGGGGTGGTCCATTGGCGTGTCGCTGGTGGTCACGGCCGGAGTGGTTGGGTTTTACACCGTTTCGGGCGGACTTTCGGCTGTGGTCATGACGGACGTCGTGCAAATGATTATTATGTTTGTAGGCGGATTTGCCGTCATTATCCTGGGCCTCTGGAAATTGGGGGGCTGGTCCAGTCTCGTGGCCAAAGTTCACGCTTTGGGGCCCCAGTACAGCGAGCATTTTACCCTTTTTCTTCCGGCCAACACCCAAACGCCCTACCCGTGGACGGGAATTTTGTTCGGGCTAACCTTTGTGTTGGCACCCGCTTATTTTATTGGGAATCAGGCCATTGTGCAGCGTACGCTTGGCGCTCGCGACGAATGGAATGCCAAAGCTGGCGTCCTGTGGGGCTCCTTTTTTAAAATGTTTATTCCGATTCTGATTGTTCTACCCGGCCTGATTGCCCTGCCGCTGTTTCCCGGTCTCAAAGACGGCGACCAGGCTTTCCCCACCCTTATTAAACATCTGCTGCCGCCGGGGCTGACCGGGCTGGTTTTTGCCGCATTTTTCGCCGCCCTGATGTCCAGTGTGGATTCCTATTTAAACTCGGCTGCCACGCTGTGGACAAAAGACGTGTACCAGAAATTTATCAAAAAAGACGCCGACGATGCCCATTTGCTCCGAATGGGGCGTTGGTTTACGGTGATTTTTCTGATTATTGGCGTTGTAACCGCTCCTTTGAACAAACTCTTTCCAGGAATGTACGTGTACGTACAAACCATGTTGTCGTTTTTCCAGGGGCCCACCCTGGCGATTTTACTCATGGGAATGTTGTGGAGTCGTACCACCCGTTGGGGCGGCTTGTGGGGTCTGTTGGTAGGCGTGTTTTCTGCCATTGCGATGTTCATTTTTAAGGGACATCTGTTTACAATTGAAGACCCCTTTCTGTACATTTCGTGGTGGTCGTTCCTCGCCGCTCTGTTGGTGACCTACGGGGTCAGCATTGCCACGCCGGCGGAACCCATTGAAAAACTTCACGGTCTGGTGTACGGGTTGGTAACCAAAGACGACTCGGTTCAACAGGCGATTCAAGGTCGATTGGAAAACGAATAAACAAAGCCAAAAGCGGAGAGTGTCCCATGTTAAATTTCAATTTCCTCATGAATGTTCCCATCATTTGGGCACGATTGGCTATTTTAGCCCTTTTTATTGGCATCCTGATTTTTGTCTGGCTTCTACCTAACCGGTACATTTTTCAAGGGTCATCCAATCGCAAATGGTACCGCAATTTGAAGCTGTGGGCTACATTACAAGTGGCCATTTATTTTTATGTTTACATGCATTTTTAAGGAGTTTTCCCATGGATAAACCAAAAGAAAATGAAGAGCCACAGGAGCGGGGGAAGCGTGAGGAAATCGATGCCTTTTTGGTTATTGGCGGATTTTTGGTTGTTTTCGGCATTACCGTTTTTGTGGCCATTTTTTTCACACCGACGGCCCACGGCAAAATCACCAACCTGATTTCGTCCCTAATTTTGCTGGCAATTGGCCTGGGTGGCGTATTTCGTTCCCAAAAATTTCTAAAACGCAAGGACAAAAATCCCACTCCCTAAATTCAACCCGGGGTTCGGACAATTTTTACCGCGCCGATCGAACCAGTTTACATTCAGGCAAAGCCCGGTGTTTCTGCGGCTTTGCCTTTGGGACCTCTTCCCTTTTTGCCTCCATTCGCCAGCACTTTTTTTGCCCCTGATTCCTATTTCTTTGAGAAAGAGCTTGAATTTCACGTGCTTTTTTGCGAAATTAAATCCGATTTCTGACTTGTGCGCCGACGGACAGGTCATTCGGATTCTTCTGGAAAAATGACGAAAATCCTTGACACAACGGTTTAAGAAAACGGGAGAAAATCATGAAGCACTGGTTGTTTTTTCTGATATTCGTACTGGTTTGGGGAGAAATGGCTGGGGCGCAGGATTTGCCCATGGCAACGCCCGAGCAGGTGGGCATGGTGTCCCAGCGTCTGGCTCGAGTGGACGGGATCATTGAAAAATCCATTCAGCAAAAGACCATTCCGGGTGCCGTTCTGCTGGTCGCGCGAAAGGATTGGGTGGTGTATTTCAAGGCCTACGGAAATGCGCAGGTAGTTCCCACCAAACAGAAAATGCAGAAAGACATGATGTTTGACATGGCCTCCATTACGAAACCCATGGCAACAGCCACCTCCGTGATGAAATTGGTTGAAATGGGCAAACTCAGATTGTTGGACAAAGTGAAAACCTACATTCCCGGATTTTCTCGGTACTTGGACCGGGACGACGAGTACGCGGCCGACGCGCGAATTTACCATTTGCTCACGCACACCTCGGGGCTT
>CAZOHG010000011.1:0-74864 GCA_964579725.1 uncultured Deferribacteres bacterium | reverse complement strand
TTAAGAAAGATTTCAATGCCCCTGCGCGTGGCTGCGTCGTCTTCCGCAATTAAAATGTTCATGAATGCCTCTCAAAGTTCACTTCTGGGAAGGTCAAGATTTTTCTTTCCCGAATTTCTGAAATTTGGGTCGCTTTTCGCTTAGGCCCAGGGCCGCTGCTTTTTTCCTGTGGTTCACCGCGGCAACACCAGCGTAAACTGCACGCCGCGTCGCGGTAAATTTTCAAAAGAAATGCTTCCGCCGTGCGCCCGGACAATGGAATCGGCAATGGCAAGTCCCAGCCCGCTTCCGCTGTCCTTTGTGGTAAAAAAAGGCCGGAATAGGTTGAGTGCGTGCTTTTCAGGAACCCCGGGTCCTTCGTCAGCAATGGAAATTCGGAGAGTTTCTGGAAAAACTGCCGCGGACACGGTAAGGGTGCCCTGGGGGGGCGAATAGTAAATCGCATTAATGAAAATGTTAAAAATGGCCTCCTCCAACTGCTGCGGGTCTGCCGAAATTTCGGGCAGATTTTTGGTCCCGCTGCGGCGGATCTTCAACTCTTTTTCCCGAATTTTGTCCGAAAGCTGCTCAAGAACAGCGTCCAACACGGAGGAAACGGCCACCGTTTTGGGGGTCAATTGCGGCTCGCGGTAAAATCGCTTGAAATGCGCCAGCATTTCCAGAAAAGAGCGAAGGGCGGTTTTCATTTCCGCAATGTAAGTCTGCGCTGTGGCATTTTCTCGCAGCTCTATTTCCAGATTTTGCAGCCAAATGCTTACTCCCCCGATTTTGTTTTGGATTTCGTGGGAAATTTTAGAAACGGTTTCACCGATAATGGCCAGCCGCTGTTTTTCCGAAAGCTCGGCTCGCGTTCGCGTCAGCTCGGCCACTTTTTCCGACAACGCCCGATTGGCTTGCTGCAAAGAAAAGTGACTGGCCTGTGTCCGATCCATCATATTGTTAAACGTGTCGATGAGTTTCCCCAATTCATCCTGACGTTGAATGGCAATTTTATGGGAAAAATCTCCCCGCGCGACGCGCCCGGCCACAGTGGAAATTTCCCGCAGCGCGTACGTCATCCGTTCTGTCAATAGCCACACCACGCCCAGAACGAAAAGCAAAACAGCGCCCGAAAAAAGAAGCATTCTCATTAGCGTGCGGTTCAGCGCTCGAAAGCCGTCGGACAAATCCTTTGCCACAAAAATTTTGTAAGGCGGAATTTTCAGGGATTCCGCACAGTAAATACGCGCTCCCAACTGTTCAAATCGCTCTTTCCCTGAAGGCATTTTTCGATTTAACAGGGTAGCCAAACGCGGATTGCTCTGAAAAAGCAGTTGATTCATGTCCGATTCCTGGGGGGAGTACAGAACCCGGCCGCCCGCGCCAGTGACAAAAGCGGACAAATTAGGGGGAAAATGGAGGCTCTGAAAAATCTTCTCTAACAGTACGTCCGACGAAACGGCCGCAATCAGAGATAGACCTCGATTTTCGGAAGACGCCCGTACGTAAAGCAGGCGGTTTTGGGCCTGAACATTCTTCTCCCACTGCTTTTTGCCCTGAAGAGCCGTGCCCGACACATTCCCGAATTTCTGCGGTACCGGAGATTTTTCAAGCCAATCGAACCGGATGCGGGTTTCCCCGCCAAAAATTTTCACCGGAACCACGGAAAGAGTTTGGTGCCAGCCCCTTTTTTGAAGGGTCAAAAATCGGTATTTTTGCGAATAGCCCGTCAGAAATTGTTTCAAAAATTGTCCCCACGGATGTGCCAAACGAACCTCCTGGCCTGGATTGACGGGAAAGGGCTCAAGCTGATTTCGTAAACTGTTGAGTTCAAGGAAACTGTTGCGGACTTCCGCCTTCACGGCGTCTTTGAAAAAGGCGGCGTAGTCGGCTGCATCCCGGTGCCCGGAATTGACCAGATATTTTCTGCCAGAAAAATACAAAAAAGAGAGGAAGCTGATCATTAAAAAAAACACCGTGGCCATTAAAAATAGAGTGATTCGAATTTTGAGGCTAATGAAGCGGGCCATGTTCCCTCTCAATCCAGGCCGCTCGAAAATCCAGGCCCGCCGGTTGTCGGTGCAAAGCGTGCAGGCGACGAGTGGTTATTAGGTAATCGGTGGGCGTTTGGAACAAGTAAATGGCGGGAATATCCCGAGCCAATATTTTTTCCATTTGAATCAAAAGCGCCTGACGAACAGCTTCATTTTGTTCCACCCAGGCCTTTTCTAACAGCCTGTCAAAGCGGGGATTTCGGTAGCCGGTTAAATTTACGCCTCCTTTATTTTTTGAGTAAAAAAGGGCGTCGTATTCCTC
Source organism: uncultured Deferribacteres bacterium (assembly GCA_964579725.1). Lineage (GTDB taxonomy): Bacteria > Zhuqueibacterota > JdFR-76 > JdFR-76 > BMS3Abin05 > CAZOHG01. The sequence goes on along the minus strand of CAZOHG010000011.1, from coordinate 72,569 downwards.
GGGGTCCGGGTAGCTGGGCATGAAACTCACCCGGAAAATGTCCGGGCGGTCTTTTAAAATGTGGGCGTAATATTTAACGGGCCTGAGATCGACCGAACACCGCAGACCCAACGCCCGAATGGCCTGGCACAGACCATCAACCTCAGGGGTTTGAATATTCGAACTGATGACGATCGGACGGTTTTGCAGCGGCACCTTCACGCCAGCAAGCAAATGTCGGGCCGTTTTCGGGCTGTACGGGTACCAGGAAAAGCGGGTGCCTTTCCAAAAAAGAGATGGGACCAAACTGGTGGCCGGGCGCGGGGCATTCGGGTTGGTTTCCGTGATTTTTTCCCGTTGAAATGCCCGGACAATGGCCTGACGGATTTTGGGGTCTTGACTGAGCGGCGAGTGCGTGTCCAGAGAGAACCCAAAAAAACGAATGCCCAAATCGGGGAGATTGGGAGACACGCGAAACCTTTTTTGAAAATCGGGCTGTTTTCGGAGTTTGGTCAGATCACTTTTCTTGCCATGAATCACGTCCAAATTTCCCTTCAAGAATTCGGACGTCTTAAGCACGGGATTGGACAGCAATTGAATGTGCACCCCCTCGAGGTACGGCAAAGAGCCGCCCTCCGGAGCCTTTTGCCAATAGTGGTCATTGCGGACAAGAAAAATCTCCTTGAGGGGTTTCCACCGAGCCAGGCGGAAGGGACCTGTTCCCACCGGGTCGCGTCCAAAATGAACGCCGTAGGTTTCCACGGCTTCGTGGGGTACAATTTGCGCCGGAATCGTCGCCAACAATTTCAAAAAGGAAAAATAGGGCTTCGTCAGGTGGAATTCAATTTCAGTGGGAGCCAAAACTCGAATCCCCGAAATCACCGCAGATTTTCCCGCGTGAAAGCGATCGATTCCCACAATTTTTCCTTCAAAAAGGTACCAATTGGGACAGCGAACTTTGGGGTCGGCAATGCGCCGAAAGGTAAAACGGACGTCTTCTGCGGTTAGGGTGCGCCCAATGCCTCCCGGAAAACAGGGGTCGTCTTGAAACCGAATGTTTTTCCGCAGACGAAAATGAATGACCCGGCCGTCCGGCGATTTTTCCCACCCTTCGCACAAAAGGGGAAAGGGCTGAAAATCCGGCCCCACACCAACGAGTCCCTCAAAAATAAAACGGGCAATCTGCATGTCGGACAGAAAAAGAATCTTTTGCGGATCGAGGGTTTCTGTTTCGGCGGAGGCGGAAATTTTGACAATTCCCCCGCGGGAAATGGCGGAAGGAGGAGGAGACGAATTTCTGGAAGAGCAGCCGGCCCAAAAGACAAACCACACAAGAAAAAATAGCAACCCTCGACGAAGATTCATGCTGACAAACCAATTCTTTGAGACGAAAAAGATCAAGCGTTTTGACAATAGGAGTGTTTGGCGTTCCGTATCCCCGCAGGCGCTCCGTGTAATTGCTGAAAGAGAAGAAAAAAGACTTGCGATTTTTCTTCGGGGGTGTTTCTTTCGGCAGATGAGATCATGTGTCCCAACCGCTCACAATATATTCAAAAACAGAAGGATTCGCAAGGAGATTTTGAGAAAAAAGGATGAAATTCCCGACCGAACTGTTTTTGGGGATAGAGAAAAAGCCCGAAAACTAACGGCTGATTTTGGGAAGATCAAAGGAAACACACCTCGCAAAAGCCCATTTAAGGCTTTCTCTCAATTCCCACAGATGTTTCTTACAAAAGGAAACAGGCCCCAAAAATAAAAATATTCAAAAAATTAAAAAAAGTACTTGACAAAGAAAATTAGTTTTTGTAATTTGAGGTACATTTAAAACGGTTTAGGACAATAAGATCGCCTTCCTTTGACTTTAATGTTGGTTGTATAAATCGTTTGGGTTGTTTTTTGGACAAAGCATTTGTCTCGAAAGAAAAAAGGACCCTTTAGATAAAATAGCCAAAATTCACAGTTATTGCCACACCAATTCAAAAAATTCGCAATATTGTTCTGCTTTCGGGATTGACACCCAAATGGCTAAGGTTCCGAGGCATTTAGCTTTGCTGTGAACTTGCTCTTGGGAGGAAAAAATTATTTCCGTTCCCTCTGAAAATTGCCGTGAAATTTTCAAACAGTGCGTTCCGTTTGTGAAGCAAAGGTTTGGCGCTCGTTTTCAAGATGCCGAAAAATCGGGAAGATTTTTCTCCCACCTGTTGCTTCAAGCCCTCAATAGTATTGTGTCTAATACAAAATATTCCCTCTATTTGTTGCAGAAAAGGCGAAAAAATTATTTTTTCAATTACGCAAACGGTTGACTATATCCAAAGGAACCTTTTTGGGTTGTGGTTGAAGAGATTTTGCTGAGACGAATATTTAAAATGGGAAAGGTAATTAATGCGCAAACGATTGTGCTTTTGCAGCTATTTTGTTTCTGCGCCTTAAAAAGAAAAACCCAAGTTTTTCAGTTAGACGAAAGGAGGTGATGGCAATTTTCCATTCTTTTAAAAATTTGTTTTGCGACTATTTAGGAAAGGAGGTGAGATAGTCTTAAACTTTTCGGTATTGCGGAAGGTGCCCGCAATCGCTGAAACACGGCAATCCCCTGAAAACCCTGCGAGGAGGAGATTGGCTTAGGGGATTTCCCATTCAGGTAAGAGATTTCCTACCATTTAACTTGGAAAAGGAGGAAAATCGATGTTGAGAAAGTTGATTTTAATTGTGTTGAGCTTATTCATGGCCAGTTACGGTTTTGCCTCTACCACCGGTAAAATTGCCGGGCGAGTGGTTGACGCCAAAACCGGTGAACCGTTGCCGGGGGCTCAGGTTATTATTGAAGGCACACAATTTGGAGCGGCCACCGACAACGACGGCTATTACTTCATTATTAATTTGCGTCCCGGTTCCTACACGGTAAAAGCCAGCATGATTGGCTACGGAAGTGTTCGAAAAACCGGCGTTATGGTTGTTGTGGATCGTACCACAACCATTAATTTCAAGCTGAAACAGACCGTTCTTTCTGGAAAATCGGTCACCGTTGTGGCGGAGCGTCCCGTTATTCAAAAAGACGTTTCGGCCACCGAGGCTATTGTGAGCCCTGCTACCATTCAGAACAACAATTATAAAACCGTTGCGGACGTTCTGGCTGCGCAAACGGGTATTTTGGGATTTGGTGCTCTTGCCACGCGTCCCTTGCTTCGAGGCTCTTCTTTTGAAAATGCCCAATTTCAGATTGACGGAATGGCCGTTGTGGACGACATTTCCAACAAACCCTACATGAAAATCAACCTTAGCGCCGTCAAGGAAATGCAGGTGGTTACCGGCGGATTCAATGCGGAATACGGCAATGTGCGCTCCGGTTTGATTAATGTGATTACAAAAGAGGGCACCAATCATTACACCGGAAGTCTGGATTTCAAATATTCCAAAGGGCATCTCAAACATTTTGGCCCCCAGATTTACGGCAAAAACTCCCCCATTGTGCTTCCGTTTGTCAGTGAAAAATACGGTGCCTTTAGCGGAGTGCAGGCCGACGGTTCACCCAATTACATGTTTCCCGGGTGGGAAAAATATGCCAATTCCGGTGATTATTTGAAGCCTGGTGACCCCCATTACGGCAAACCCTACGAAGCGCTGGCGTTGTATTTGTGGCGCCACCGCTCGCTGGACAATTTAAACATCCTGCGCCAATTGGTGAAGGAAGGAAAAGTCAAGGCAGACCTTAGCAAGGTAACGGATGACGACGCCGTTTTCAATTACGGCCACACGCCTGATTGGGTGGGAGAAGCAACATTTGGGGGGCCCATTCCCTTTACCCATAAAAAAGTAAAATTTTTCCTTTCACATCGTCAGGAACAGACTGCCTACGCCGTCACCACGCCCGTGGATGCGTACAACGATCGGCTGACCACTCTGAAACTAACCACCAATATTACGCCGTCGATGAAATTAACGTTTGACGGTCTGGCCGCCTGGCAAAAGGGAACCAACGGCGGGCAGGGCCCCGGCATTGGCGACGCCATTACCAACAATCCCTACACGGATCACAACCGCGGCTTTTTTGGGGATGTTCAGGATGAAATGACTTCGGCGAACAAAATCTGGTACCCCCATTGTAATACCCCCGGCGAACAATGGCGGTACAGCTTCGGATTTCGTTTTACGCACCAGCTTTCTCCCAGCACCTATTACGAGGTGATTTTGAACTCCATGCAGACCATCGAGCAATTGGATCGGCGGATGCGGAATACCATTAAGATTAAAAATAATCCCTGGCACGCCACCAACCTCTTGTATGGTCGCCTGGGAACGGAAGAGGAAATTCAACAACACATTGCCAACGGCGACTACGATTGGGAAAACTGGAGAAATTACGCCAAAATCAAAATCGGGGACTACTGGTACGACGAAGGTCCCTGGGGGTACGGCCCAACCCAATGGCGGGATCTGACGGGTTATTACCGAATGGCCTCCTGTAATTTGCAGGAAAACACCTCGGTTTACCATTATCACACGTTAAAATCCAATATTACAAGCCAAATCAATCGGTACAATCAGGTCAAGGCCGGCTTTAATTTGAAATTTGACAGCATTCGGATGAAATGGGTGCGGGTCGATCCGGCCGTAAACGGAGGACGGGTTTACTCCGGCGGACTGCACGGAATTGTGCGTCCAATCACCGGCGGGGTATTCGTTCAGGACAAACTGGAATTTTCCGGCATGATTGCTAATCTGGGTATTCGCTGGGATTTTCAGGCCCGTGACAAAGGGATTTCACAGAACGGACCTCCCGATGATCCGAAAACGGGGCCCTTCACGCCTTACCTTCAGGCGGGCTGTATGGATCATCTGGACAGCCTAAATTGGAAGCGGAAATTTGTCTCGATGTTCAGTCCGCGCATTGGGATTTCTCACCCCATTTCCGAAAATGCTAAAATCTTCTTCAACTACGGGCACTTTTACCGATGGCCCTCGGACTACGATTTGTATTTCATGCGGTTTAAGACCACTCAGGGCAACCGAATGGAACAAATGGGTAATGTCAATCTGAAACCGCCGCGCACCATTCAATATGAAATCGGCTACGCGCAAAACCTGTTCAACATCGTGCGCTTAACGGCGACGGGTTACTATAAAGACATCTCGGATGAAACCTTTCAGGCGCGTTTCTACCCCAAAGAAGGACGGGATGTGCGCTGGTATATAAACGGCATTTACCGGGATATTCGCGGTATCGAATTGCGCGCCGACGCGCGCTACACCCGTTTCCTCAATGGATACATAAGCTACGATCACATGATCAGTTCCATGGGATATTACGGATTTGATCGTTTTTACCAAGATCCGACCAAAGAGAATCATCGGGTGAGCACCGGCGTCACGCAACCCAAAGCACGGCCTGTTTTTAAGGTCAATTTGGATTTCCACACCCCGTCGGAATGGGGCTACCACATAGCCGGAATTCCCGTTTTTGGCGGACTGGATCTGGGGTTGCTGTACTACTGGCGTGCGGGTGAGACCTTCACGTGGAATCCTCAAGCAATTCCGTATCTGGAGGACAATGTTCGGTGGCGGCCTTACCAGCGAACCGACCTGCGGTTCAGAAAACGCCTGTTCAAAAAATGGAATATTGAACCGGAATTTTACATTGATGTTTTTAATCTGTTCAACAACAAGAACATGAGTCACCCGGGTGCCTACTACTACACCACCGAAAATTTCACGAAAGTGTTGACGGGTGTTCGGAATACCTGGGCCTGGGATGGCCACAAATGGTGGCAGAACGAATTCATCAATTACATGTATTCCTTGAAATTGGATAAAGGTGACCGCCCGGGAGATTACCGGACCAAAGATAAACCGTACATCAAGATGCCTGGATTTACTCCTTGGACTTTTCTTGAAAAACGCCAGGTTTTCTTCGGGATTCGGATTAACTTCGAATAAACTCGACGGAAACCGGAATTTTGGTGGCAAATAAGACAGGAGGAAATATTTTATGAAAAATATCTTGAAAAATAGCGGATTAGCACTCATCTTGCTGATCCTGATGGCTTCGTTGGCGTTTGGCCAGGCAGAGCGCGTTGTAGCCATTGGCGAAATGCAACACACCATCGGCGAAGAGGCCGATTTTCTGAGTTTGACCTGGCCCATCGGCTGGACAGCAATAGACAAGGGCATGTCCGGCGGGCCCAATGGCTTTACCTTTGGTCACAAAGAGACCTGGACGGACGCCAGTCAAATCACCTGGAACGTACGCGTTACGCAGTGCGTTTCAGGGAAGTTTACGGATATTAAAGAAGTGACCGTCCCGGTGCCGGGCGCTTTTAAGCGGATTTTCCGGTACAAACCGCCGGAAAAGATTGTGGACGGACACCTGTGGACCTCGTCATTGGATTTGGAAGACCCCGTTGACAACAAAATTGCTGCCGATGTGGTGGGCTACGCCAAATGGCACACCTGGAGCAAAATCGACGTGGAACGCTACACCTATTCTTTTGCTGACCGCGCCCACGACGACTTTGTCATTGTGGAATGGATTTTTACCAACGTGTCGGGTGAACCCCGTAACGACGTGTATTTTTCCATTCAAGGGCAATTTCTGACCACATCCCACTACCCCGGTGATTTGTGGAGCGATTATTACGGCGTTCATTTTAAAACCGGGGACGATTCTCTGCGGTTGTACTACATGTGGAACGCCGACAATTTGAGCACACCCGAAGACGACAAAGCCAACCCCGACAAAATTTGGGGCAAGTTCACCAAACCGCAATTTATCGGGTTGGGCGTTCTTCACGCGGATGCGGCCGCTGACGACGAAACCGACAATCCCGCTTTTCCGATAAAAGCCGGTTGGTCCCAGCGGGAACAGCTTCCCAATCTAAGTGAAGACGGCCCGGATCGCATTTACAATTTTCTGAAATCCCCCTGGGATCCGGCCAACCCGAATCTGCACACCGATCCCACCGGATTTTACCGCTTCCTCGATTGGGATCATTTTAACGAACATGTCAACGACCCGGTGGTCGAACAGTCCAAAGCAGCGACCCTTTCTTTTGGGCCCTACCAAATGAAAAATGGTGAGGACGTTCGGATTGTCACGGTGTACGCGGGCGGCGCCATTAACAACCGGCTTTGTATTGATCTGGGGCGCGCGTACGACTCAGGGTACACGCAATTGAAACCCAATCTGAAACCGATGCCTTACGACTACGGGAATTTCAAAATCAAAGGTAAAATGGTGGACCAGGCCACAAAAGACGCCATCATTAACACCGGAAAAGATTCCCTGTTTAAAGTGGTTGGCATGGTTCAAAGAATGTGGAATCAGGGCAACGTAAAGGCCGGTCACGGCTCCTTTGGCATCGAAATGGCGCCCCCTTCACCCTCACTTACGGTGACGTCCATGCCGGGCAAAATCAAATTGCAATGGGGCAACGAGGCGGACGGCTACCCCAATTTGCGCGGCTACCGTATTTACCGCAGCTATTGGCGTCCTCCAGAACTGACCAATCCGACCGACACCACCTTTATTTTGGTGGACGAGGTGGGACCCAGTGTTCATGAATACTATGACAGCGGGAAGAACACGCCCGGTCAGCCGATTATTCGTGGCGAAAGTTACTATTACTATGTGACGGCCGTTACAAACGACGGTGTGGAAAGCAGTGCCTTCCAAAACCAAACAGGTTTCGGAAAGGGCGGCGCGGACAAATTAAAGGAAGCGGCTTCCCCGACGCGCCCGGCCGACACAAAATGGAAAAATGACGTCGTGGTGGTTCCCAATCCGTACCACGTCCGAGCTTTTGAAAAATATTCCGGCGAGCAACTGAAATTCTTAAATTTGCCTCCATACGCCAATATCTACATTTACACCATGACCGGTGACAAGGTACAAACCCTTCGCCACAACACCGGTACGGGAGATGCTTCTTGGGATCGACAGGACACCTATTCTACCATGGAAATTGTCAGCGGTGTGTACATCTTTGTCGTCCAAGAACTGGATGGCCCGAACGGCAATCCGACGGGCAAAGTAGCCATGGGTAAATTCGTGGTGGTCAAATAACTTGCCCACAGAAAGCATGAATTAAGGAGGATTAAAATGAAGAATAGAAACTTAATTTTGCTCGTGGCGATTTTGATGACGATTTTTCTCTCGTCTTCGCTGCAAGCGGGCGTCATCAAATACGCCCAAGCGGGCATGACTTTTTTGAAAATTGATCCCGATGGCCGTTCGGCCGCCATGGGCAGTGCGGTCACTGCAATGACCAGCCATTCCATGGCCATGTTTTCCAATCCCGCGGCTCTTGGCCTTTGCCACGGGTTTGACCTTGCCATGACGGAAACCAACTGGATCGCCGATATTAAACATTACGCATTTGCGGCTTCCTACGGATTCCAAAATCTGGGTACCTTCGGCATTAGCGCCGTGTACATGGACTACGGGAATTTGATTCGAACCGTCCCGTATTCGGGCGCGGACCCCACCCTGAAAAACATCGGGTACATTAATTTGGGAACATTCACGGTTGGCGAATACGCCCTCGGGACTTCCTATTCACGCCAAATCAGCAACAGCTTTAGTATCGGTGGAACCGTGAAATACGTGCACCAGCATCTGGGTTCCAGCGAAACGTTGGATGTGAGTTCGGGCAAAAAAGTCAAAACCGAAAATATTCAAAATTTAATGGCGTTTGATTTCGGAACGCTGTACTACACCGGCTGGAAAGATTTGCGCTTCGGAATGTCCATTCGGAATTTTTCCGGACAGGGCCGCTATGTGGATCAGCGATTCGAACTTCCGCTGACCATGAGTATGGGGCTGGCGATGAATGTCATGTCCATTTGGAGCGACAATTCGTCTCAAAAGCTCAACGTGGCCGTCGATTGGCGTCACCCGCGTGACTACGAAGAACGTTTCCATTTCGGAATGGAATACGTTTTTATGAACATGCTTTACCTGCGCGCCGGATACAAATTCAATTACGACGAGGAAGGATTGACCGCAGGCGTGGGCATTAACAAAGAGTTCGGCAGCTACGGGATTCGCTTCAGTTATGCCTACGGCGCTTTCGGCGATTTCTTCGGCTCGGTCAATCGGATTTCTTTTGGGGTTTCTTTTAAATAACCGAACGAAACAGTCCATCGACGCCTCACGGTAGGCGCCCATTGTTAACCTGCCAGAGGTTCCTCCCGATTTTCGGGGGGAACCTTTTTTAATCTTGGAAAACCCTGAGAATACAAAATCGACTCTAAAAATGGCAGCCGGAACCCAACAGCGCAGCGTCAAGGATTGAGTCCCGTGTGGCACTCATTGCACGCGGTATTCTGCCAGGCCTTGTCGATATCGACGGGGTGTTTGAACGGAAGGGATTGAAAAATCGGAGCGATTTCCATTTTGCCCGGCCTTCCCTGGGAATTAATGAGATGGCACAGGTCGCATTTTCGGGAAATGACCTCTCCTCTTTGGTTGATGTGCTGGTTGTCGTGGCAACGAAAACATCCCCTAAATTCCAGATGCCCGATATTGTTAACGTGAGTGTCCCACCGGACTTTCATCTCGGGAAAAATATTGCGTGCACTGATTTCTTGAATGGCCCGAATGGCCGAATCCAATTGTGCCTGTTGGCTTTTCAAAACCTCAGGGTGATTTACTCGGTAGAAATTGAGCAGTCCTGTACGAATTGCCTCCCGCAACGAATCGGCCGAGTCAAAATCTGTTTCAAAAATGCTCAGTGCGGCCAATTTAATTTCGGGAAGTTGCGGGGAAATTTGCCCACGGGTCAAGGCAAGATTCAAAAAATGAGAGGGCGAACGATAATTGTGAGACGGCCGTGTGTGGCAGTCAATGCAATCCATGGTTCGGATGAAAGTTGGTGTGAATTGTTTCTGACGAACCGATTCCTGCATCGATTTGTACACCAGAATGTCACCGGTTTTCAGGTTAATGTACCGTACCCACGGAATGTCGGTTCTCTTTTGATCGGAAGCGACGTATTGGATTTTGACGTCCGGATTAATATGCCAGTGGATGCCCTCTTTTAACCCGTGGGCTTCGTGCTGGGGCCCGATTTTCATAATGAGGCGAATATCCCAGCGGGTGTTGTTTTCGTCGGGCAAATAATGGGTTTCCGAGCGGAGCGTTCTGGAATAAAATTTTTGCGGCCAGTGACATTGTTCGCACACCACGCGGGCCGGACGCAAATTTCGAATGGGTGTTTCAATCGGTTTTGGGTACGAATGAGTCAGTGTGGCGTACACCTGATGAAGTCCCGACAGCTTCGACCGCACGTACCAACTGGCTCCCGGACCCACGTGACAGGACACACACAACAATTTGGCGTGGGGCGAATGTTGGTAGGCCGTGTATTCGGGCTCCATGATTTTGTGGCAAAGGGTTCCGCAAAATTGTACGGTTTCCGTGTAGTGAAAAGCTTCGTAGTTTCCGATGGCTGACAGGAACAAAAAAATACCTGTTCCGACCGTAAAGATAAAAAAGGCATTGCGGTGTTTAGGGTCTTCCAAATGAATGACCGGCCAGGGAGATGCCGCTTTTTCTTTTCCCCGCGTTTGACTCCAGCGAAGAAGCATTCCGAGAGGGATGAGCAGCAATCCAAAAATGAGCACAGCGGGAAGCAAAATGTACGTGACCAATCCCAAATACAGCCCCCCCTTACCGAGCAGCAGAGAAATCACAAACAGAAAAAGAATCAGAAACAGCGCAATGAGAGCAATGGTCGCTCCAGCAAGGGAGATCCAATTTCGAGCCGAATCGGGTAGTTTGGGCTTCATTTTAAACCTGCAGAAAAACAAAAGGCCGGGACTTTGTGCAATTAAATTAAAATAATTCTTATTCTAAATCAAGTCTAAACTCAAGCAAAAAAACTTTTTTTCGGAACGGAAAATTCCCGACGAAAACGGACTGTTTTGGCAAAATTTTTCAGTACTTTTCCCCAAGAACCCCTCGAAGGATTCAAGCGCCGAACGGTTGAACCCAATAGGGGACGGCCCCGGCAGTTCTTTCGAACTTGCGGAAAATTTAGGTGAGCAACAGTGTGGCAATGCTTAAATAAATCGCTGTTCCGATGATATCGGCCAGGGTGGTAATGAGAGGCGTGCTGGCGGTGGCGGGATCCTTTTTGAACTTTGTGAATAGGAAAGGTAATAACACGCCGATCAGGCTTCCTACAATTACGTTTACAACCATTGACAAAACAATTACCTGGGCAATACGCAAGCTTTTCCCCCGAATGATCCCCATGACGGAAATTCCCAGCCCCATGGTGATGCCCAGCGCACCGGCCAAAATCAACTCTCTGCCTAAAAGGGACGTCCAATCTTTCATTTTTACTGTGCCGAGCGCCAGAGCTCGAATCACCAAAGTAGCCGATTGAGAACCGGCATTGCCCGCCGTGTCTACGAGCACCGGCAGAAAAGTAACCAGTACCACGTATTTTGCAATGGTTGCTTCGAACCCCTGAATAATGCCTCCGGTAATCAAATCCATAATAAGAAGCAAAAAGAGCCAGGTAATCCGCGCCCGAAAGATCTTCCGTAACGGAATTTCCTTAATTCTCGTAATGAAATCCAGACCCACGGGCTCCGCCTCAATGGCGGAAAATTTGGTAAAATCTTCCGTTTGTTCTTCCCGAACGGTGTCTAAAATATCGTCCACGGTCACAATGCCGATGAGATGCCCTTCCGAATCCGTTACCGGTAGCGCAATGAGATTGTATTTTTCAAAGAGCCGAATGGCCTCTTCCTGATCGGCATGGGCTTCAATGGAAACGAAGTGGTGGTCCATGATGGATTCGACCGTCTGTTTCGGCTGGGCCAAAATGAGCCGCCGGATGGGAATGTCATCCAACAGATGCCATTCCTGATCAACGACGTACACCATGTCAATGGTTTCCGCGTCCTTCCCGTATTTTCGAATGTGCTCCATGGCCCGTTCAATGCTCCACCCCGGTTTGATGGCTACGTAATCAGGCGTCAACAAGCGTCCGACGCTATCCTCCGGATAGCCTAACAGTTGCAGGGCTTCTTTTCGCTCTTCAGGGGATAACAGGTTGAGCAAGCGCTGGGTCAGTTCGGGAGCCATTTCTTCGAACAATTCCGTCCGATCGTCCGGATCCAATCCCAAAATAATCGATCGCACGTACTCGTTGGTAAGATTTTCCAACAACTGTTCCTGCAAATTGCTGTCCAATTCTGCAAAAACTTCGGACTGTTTTTGCTTCGGAAGCAGGCGCAAAATGATTGCGCATTCTTTGCTGTCGATTTCTCGGAACAAATCGGCAATGTCCGAAGCATGCCATTCGGAAATGACGTCCTTCAGCAGGCTCCAATTTCTCTTTTGAATCAGTTCGGTGATTTCCGGTTGGAGTAATTTTGCACTGGGATTGCCATATTTTCGATCCGAGGACATGGTGTTGCCTCCTCTAAATGTTGGTAAATTTATTCTCTCTTAAATGGCCCGTCTTTTTTAGATTCCCAACCTTCCAACGTTTCTGTGCAAAGGAACTCTTGTTTGTTGTATTCTTCATAAATGACGCAAAAAGAAAAACAATCCAATGGACAGGAAAAAAGCGGCGTACCCCAAAACCAAAAATTTAACGGTAAAAACGCCCAAGTCATTGGTTTTCTTTTGCGAGACGTACATTTTGTACGCAATGAGATTGGCAAGGGAACCAAAAAGGCTGCCGAAACCGCCCGCGTTGCTTCCCCAAAGCAATGCCTTCCAACTGGATGTAAATTTTGCAAACAGCAGGGTTGCCGGAACATTGCTCATGACCTGGCTGACCAAAGCCGAAAACAGAAAAATATGGGCGGAATGGGAAATTCTCGACGCGAGCAGGAATTTCATATTTTCGGCAAATCCGAAAAAGAAGAAAAAGGTGAACAGAAGCGCGTAATCCACAAAAAGCGTTTGGCGATCCAGAAAAACAGCCAGCGCCACAACAATCAATCCCACCCAAATGGGCAACAGGCGGAGTACAATCAGAAAAACGAGCAAAAGCAGCGCCCCGTACACGGGAGCAGATTTTTCAACGGGTGGTTTTGCAACGGAAGTGGGTGCAGCGCTTTTGTTTGTGACGACGAAAGAGACCGTCAAGAGGAGGATCAAAAACATCACGGAAAAGGGGGCAATGGTTTCAACGAAAGACGGGGCGGGTACGTTATAGTACCAATAAATAAATAGATTTTGGGGATTCCCGAAGGGTGTTAAAGCCGAACCGGCATTGGCCGCTAACGCTTCCAAAATGACCAGAATATCGCGGCGGTCTACCTGAAGGGTCAGCGTTAAAGGCACCACGACCAAAAGCGTGGCGTCATTGGTAATCAGCATAGACAAGAAGAAAGTCACGGCCACCAATTTGAGGGACACGGCTTTCCCCTTCTGAATGCGAAACGACAAACGGGCCAGCAGACCGCTGAATTGCAACCCCTTAACCACCACAAAGAGAACAAACAGAATGAATAAAATCTCGAATTCGCGGGCAGAATAGGTGGGAAGATGCTTGGAATAGACGGATGTGAGTAACAAACCGACGCCGGAGGCTAACAGGAGCCATTCTTTCAAGAGAAAATCAACCATTGGGTTCGCCCTGAACGCATTTCTCGATTTGTAACTCAGACCTGTTTCCGCTCCACGGCGTTGCCGTAAAATTGGCAGCTTTCGGACTTTTCGCCAGTTCCCTCTAAGACAAAGACGGCTTTCCGCCGGTTTTGGGATTGCCCCAAAAGTCTCATTAACTTATTTGATTTTGGAGAAAAAAGCAAGGCGTTTTGGAAAAAAAAGATGATTTTTCAAAAAAATGAGGCTTTTTTTGTTCTTAAAGCTCAGCCAAATAAAACTTGATTTTCTCAAATATTTTTGTAATTTATTCACACACGGTGGAGGGGCAGTCCACGAAAAAAACTTTCCATTTTTGGCGCGGTTGTTTTTTCCCGCCCGAAAAAAAGCGGCCCATTCAACCATTTCCAAAAAATCTTTGAAAAAACCTTTTCTTTTTGTGGTTTTTTAAATTTGCGGGCAAAATGGGTTTCATTGATTTGTGGTTTTTGAGCCTGCTCGCCTCTGCGGAGAGCTTGAGAAATGTAGATGCGAAAAACATACTTACAGGATTTCAAGACCTCCCGGCAGTGGGGAAAGAGCAAAAATTTCCGGCGAACGACAAAAATTTTCTTAAGTAAAAAAATCGGAGGGAATATGAAAAAGGTTGCTTTTTGGCTATTGCTTTTCGGTTTTGCCGTTTCGGTTTTTGGAAAAGAAAAACCGTTGCGTCTCATGCGCTACCCGGATGTAGGACACGGCGTGGTGGTGTTCAGTTACCAGGGGGACATTTGGCGGGTGCCCGTGACCGGAGGCCGGGCTCTGCGGCTCACGGTACACGAAGGGGTGGAAACCCACCCCAAAATTTCGCCCGACGGTAAGTGGATTGCCTTTACCGGCAATTACAACGGCGGGACAAATGTGTTTGTTATTCCCTTTGACGGGGGAACCCCGAAGCAACTCACCTATTACCCCGGCACAGAAACGGTTTTAGGCTGGAGCCCCGATTCCAAAAAGGTGATTTTTTCCGCCAACCGTACGGCCTATTCCCGTTTTTATGACGAACTGTGGCAGGTGTCTATTGACGGTCGTTTCCCCGAAAAATTACCGGTTGACCGAGGCAGCACGATCTCGTTTTCCCCAGACGGGCAAAAAATGACGTTCAACCGCCACCCAATGATGTTTTGGTGGTGGAAACGGTACAAGGGGACGTTTAACCACGATGTGTGGGTGTACGATTTTAAAAAGAAAAGTTTTCAACAACTAACCTCCTGGATTGGAAATGATTCCTGGCCCATGTGGGGGAAAGACGGCAAAATCTACTTTGCTTCGGAGCGAAAGGGAATCTCCAATATTTTTTCTCTGGATCCCAAAACCGGCAAAATCGTGCAAATTACCCGACACACCGACGACGGCGTCCAATGGCCCTCAATGAGTGCCGACGGGCATTGGATTGTGTACGAAAATGACGCTCGTCTCTTTTTACTGGACACGCACAGTGGAAAAACAAAAGAGGTGGTGGTCTACGCGCCTATTGATTTTCATTACGATTTGGTCACTTTCGAAAATCCGACCAAATACATTCAAGGGTTCGACATTTCCCCCTCGGGTAAACGGGTGGTTTTTACCGCTCGGGGGGAGGTTTTTTCCGTTCCCGCTCAACACGGTCTGGTTCGCAATTTGAGTCAAACCCCGAACGGCCGCGAGCAGCATCCGGCCTGGTCACCCGACGGGCGGTTTGTGGCGTACGTGTCCGATGTGAGCGGCGAGCAGGAAATTTACCTAATCGACCAAATGGGCAAATCCAAACCCGTGCAGTTAACCCACACGAAAAAATTCAAGTTCGGTCTGTCTTGGTCGCCGGACAGCAAAAATCTTCTTTTTCACACCAATAATCATTACCTTTACCTTCTGAACGTGGCGTCCAAGAAAATCACGCAAATTGCCTACAACCCTTTTTCGGAAATTTCCGACTACCACTGGGCACCGGACAGCAAATGGATTGCCTATTCGTTGGAAAAGAAAAACGACATGTCCGATCTGTACCTTTATTCCTTGCAAAAGCGAAAAGCCTTTCCGTTTGTGGTTCGGGCGAACGACGATTTTGACCCCGTTTTTTCCGCCAACGGCAAAGACCTTATTTGGATTTCGGTTCCCTACCCGGGCAAAAGGGAAATTCACACGGCTCACCTTGTCCCGGAAGAAAAGAAGCCCTTTGAAAAGGCGGACGACGAGGAAATTCCGGCCACCTCGAAGAAAGATTCAACCCGGGCAAAATCAGCCCAGAAAAAGAAAAAGGGAGCCAAAAAGATTACGGTTCAGGTTGATTTCAAAAACGTGGCGGAGCGCATTCGAAAACTACCGGCCACCGGCAGCTATTTTTCTCAGTTGGCCGCCGCACCGAATTATTATTACTACACGGCCAACGCCACCGGCGGCAAAGGCGGCCGGAATTTGTACGTTTTTGATCTGAAAAAAATCAAATCCCGGAAGATTGCCACGGGCGTTTCTGCCTACAGAATTTCAGCCAATCTCAAAAAAGTCCTGATCTGGACAGGTCGCCAATTCAAAATTGTAGACGTGGGCAAAGCGGTGTCCAAAAACGCCAAAGCCGTCAGTTTAAAGCAGGTGAAACTCAAGGTCAATCGCCCTCTGGAATGGCAGGAGATTTTTGACGAAGGGTGGCGAATGGTGCGCGATTATTTTTACGACCCCCATCTGCACGGCATCGATTGGCAAAAGGTTAAACGGCACTACGGCCACCTTCTGCCTTACGTACACACCCGGCGGGAGCTAAGCACACTCATGGAAGAAATGGTAGGCGAATTGAATGCTTCTCACCAGGGTGTCCGCGGCGGGGACGTGCACCGCGTCAAAACTTACGCTGTGGGGCTTTTGGGAGCACAGCTTCAGCCTGACTACAAAGCCGGGTACTACCGTTTTACCAAAATTTACCGTGGGGACAAAGCGATTGCTCGCTACCGATCGCCTCTGGACGCCGACTATATTAAGATTAAACCCGGTGATTATCTGTTGGCCATTGACGGACACCCTGTGAAAGCCACGGAAAATTACCTTAAATATTTGGTGGATAAAAACAACACCAAAATTACGCTGTTGACCAATTCGGTTCCCAGCACACAAAAGGCCGTTGAGACGAAAATCAAACCGATTGTGAGCGAATATCCCCTGCGCCTGAAGGCGTGGACGGATCACAATGCCGCTCTGGTGGACAGTTTGAGTCACGGGAAAATCGGTTACATGCATCTGGAAAACATGGGCGGACATGACCTGGACACCTTTAAAAAATATTTTCAGGCTTTCCGCTACAAAGAGGCCATTATTTTGGATGTCCGCTACAATGGCGGCGGCGGAATTGACCCCCAACTTATCGACATGTTGGAACGCAGACCCTACCAAATCACCAAAACTCGAGATTCCGAACCCGTTGAGCGCCCGAACAACGGATTTTACGGCAAGGTCGTTGTGTTGTGCAACGAATATTCCTTCTCCGATGCCGAGGTCTTTCCCAACGGATTTCACGTGCGAAAATTGGGGACCCTCATTGGCAAACAGACCCTTGGGTTTGTCATTGCCGTGTCCCCTTACCCGCTGATTGACGGCGGGATCATTCGCAAAACCTTCGTCGGCTTGTGGGACGTCAACGGCAATCAATTGGAAGGACGGGGTGCGATTCCCGACATTTCCGTAGAAAACACGCCCGAGGATGAGATTCTCGGGCGCGACCCGCAGCTTTTGAAAGCCATTTCGTATTTGAACGATTTGATTGCCCGGCATCCCAGAAATGAGCACTACAAATTGCCGATTCGAAAACGGTAAGCCTGAAAGAAATGCCTGGCGCAACGGCCAATTTCACCGGTGATTCTTTTGCTTTTCAGGCAGGGTTTGGGTTGCGGGCTAAAAATAGAGGGACAAATTTGTAGAAGGGAGCTTTGTTTCCCCTTGGATTTGGGCGAAAAGAGAGAAATTTTTTTCGCCCTCAGTGAACGGACGGGCTGGAGGCAGTCCGTGTCCTTTGGACACGGAGGGTTTGGTACACAGGTTGAAATGCTGTAGATCCTGAAAAAATGACAGTTTACGTTCTAAAAGCTTGTGCCAAGATCAATATTGGCCTTCGCATTTTGGGCAAACGCCCTGACGGTTACCATGAGTTGGAAACGATTTTCCAATCGGTGGATTTGTGCGACGAAATTCGCGTGACCCCTTCGGTACAGGGAATTCGTGTTTCTACCACGGATCCTGCCGTTCCGGAGGGCCCCGAAAATATTTGTTACCGGGCAGCTCAATTGTTGTTAGAAGCAAGCGGTGCGCACAAGGGCTGTACGATTCACATCCAAAAAAAAATCCCGACGGGTGCGGGACTTGGCGGCGGGAGTTCGGACGCCGCCGCAACACTGCGTGCGCTAAACACTTTGTGGAAAACTCAACTTTCGGATACCCAGCTATTGAAACTGGCATTGCGTCTCGGGGCGGACGTGCCCTTTTTCCTGCACCCGGGTACGGCAATTGCCTACGGCATCGGAGAAAAATTGGATTGGTTCCCAACGCCCTGGGATTTTGTGGGGCTTGTTTTGTACCCGAAAATTCCGATTTCCACAAAATGGGCCTACCAAAACCTCAAATTAGACTTGACAAATGCTAAAAAATATATTAAATTAGACCGTTCTAAAGTAAAGCGGCTTTTTTTGAAAGAATGGCCGTTATTCTTTAAGAATGATTTCGAACCCCTTCTTTTGGGGCATTATCCCGCCCTACGGGATATTCAAAATCGATTATTCAGGGCAGGAGCCAGCTTTGTGAGCCTTTCGGGCAGCGGGTCGGCTCTGTTTGGCCTTTTCGAAGAAGACGAACAGGTCAAAAAAGCCCTGCCGTTATTTGACAGTCATCCTTACAAGAAGTTTATTGTGCGTCCTTTTCACGAGGTGTGAAGCAGCGTTCTTCGGCTTTTCCAATAGAATTCAGGTTCCCGAAACGGAACCTTTTGTTCAAAATGAAAATGGGAGAGAAAGATGGAAATCACCGAAGTAAGCATCACACCGTTGGATGAGACGCGTTTAAAGGCCTTTGTGAACATCACGTTTGACGATCAATTTGTGGTGCACGGTCTGCGCGTCATTAAAGGGAACCACGGCATGTTTGTTTCCATGCCCGCACGAAGGCTACCAGATGGCTCTTATCGGGATATTGCCCATCCCATCACCAATGCCTTCCGTCTCAAAATCCAGCGTGTGGTTTTAGATGCTTACCAGAAAATCCTTGCCGAGGAGAAGCAAGAACATCCGACGGTGCAAGAAGACGCCGCAGTCCGGGAATAAAGACAAACCGAAGGGAAGTGAAGTGGGGTGGCTGCTGTTTCGTTGTCAGTTGGTTGGTGGTGTCCGTGGTCTTAGAATTTTGGTGGGGCTCGCATGACAACAAACAATGATTTGAAGCTATTTTCGGGGACGGCCAATCCGGTGCTGGCGGAACGTATTGCGGAGAGTTTGAACCGGCCTTTGGAACCGATTTCGATTCGTCGGTTCAGTGACGGCGAGATCTGGGTGAAGTTTGTGGAAAATATTCGCGGCGCGGATGTTTTCCTGATTCAACCCACTTGTTCTCCGGCGGAAAATATCATGGAGCTTCTGATCATGATTGACGCCGCAAGACGGGCTTCGGCCAGGCGGGTAACGGCCGTGATGCCGTACTACGGCTACGCACGTCAGGACAGGAAAGATCAGCCTCGCGTGGCCATTACGTCCAAATTAATTGCCAATTTAATTACCACGGCCGGGGCCGATCGCGTGCTGACAATGGATTTGCACGCAGCACAAATTCAGGGATTTTTCGACATTCCGCTGGATCATCTCTACTCGTCGTTCGTATTTGTGGAGTATTTTCGGAAAAAGAATATCCCCGATTTAACCGTGGTTTCGCCCGATATCGGTAGTATTAAACTGGCACGCGCCTATTCAAAACGGCTTGGGGCGGAATTGGCGCTGGTGGACAAACGACGTCCCAAACACAACGTTGCCGAGGTAATGCACATTATCGGGGCGGTTAAAGACCGCAATGTGCTGATCGTAGACGATATGGTGGACACCGCCGGAACCCTTGTGGGGGCGGCTCAAGCCATGAAAAAGAAGGGCGCCAAACGCATTATTGCGGCCTGTACCCATCCTATTTTAAGCGGGGAAGCGGTCCAGCGCATTGAAAGGGCACCAATCGACGAAATGGTGGTTACGGACACCATTCCCGTGCCGAAGGAAAAAATGTTGAAAAAAATGAAAATTCTGTCAGTGGCTTCTATTTTTGCTCAGGCCATTGAACGGATTCACAAAGAAGAATCGATTAGTATTTTATTCGATATTGAAAAGTAAGAAGGGAGAAGTTGCATGGCTGAAGCAGTAATCAAAGCGGAATTGCGCGAAAAGGGGACAAAGGGTGAACTAAAGCGGCTGCGCCAGCAGGGGAAAGTTCCCGCTGTTTTTTACAGTTCCCGGGACAAAAATCTGTTGCTTGCGTTAGATGCCAAGGAGTTCCGGCATCTGGTTTTTTCCCGAACCAATATTTTCGACCTGGACGTCGGCAAAGGTCGGAAAAAGCCCTGTATTATTCGCGAAATTCAAATAGACCCTGTGACGGACGAAATTTTACACGTGGACTTGCTGGGAATTAAGGCTTCCGAAAAGGTGACCATGAAAGTGCCGGTGGAACTGGTGGGCGAGTCCATTGGTGTCAAAGACTTCGGCGGTATTTTGGAACACCATTTGCGTGAAATGGAGATTTCCTGTTTGCCGAAAGACATCCCCGAACGCATTGAGATTGACATCTCCAACCTGAATGTAGGGGAGAGCATTTCGGTAGCCGATTTGACCCTGGAGCACATTGAAATTCTTGCTGAGCCGGAACAGACAATTGTGTCTGTGGCGCATCCGAAACGTGCTGAGGAAGAAGAGGTTGCAGAAGAAGTCGTAGAAGAAGGAGAGGCTCAGCCGGAAGCTATTCACGGTGGTGAAAAGGAAGAGGGCGAATAGCCCCTGCAAAGGCGCTCATGGGAACACAACGGGTGGAAAGCGGGTCAGACCGGTTTGTCGTGTTCGGACTTGGAAATCCCGGCAAAAAATATGAGCGCACCCGTCACAATGCGGGTTTTTTGGTGGCCGATGCCCTGGCTCAGCGCCACGGCTGGACGTTTAAACAGGGCCGCGGTGATTTCGTTCAGGCGGACGGCCATGTAAACGGACGACGGCTTTTTTTGATCAAACCGCTGACATTTATGAACAACAGCGGGCTGGCGG
Organism: uncultured Deferribacteres bacterium; assembly: GCA_964579725.1. GTDB lineage: Bacteria > Zhuqueibacterota > JdFR-76 > JdFR-76 > BMS3Abin05 > CAZOHG01. Next base: position 51,743 of record CAZOHG010000011.1, on the reverse strand, counting down.
TACGGCAGGCCGTCGAGTTTTTTCGGCAGGATCTTTCTCAAATTTTGGTGGTTGTGGACGATTTTCAGCTTCCGCTTGGCGTGCTGCGGTTGCGGAAATCCGGCAGCGACGGGGGGCACAACGGACTGGCTTCCATCATTTCGCATTTGGGGACGCAGCAGTTTCCCCGCTTGCGAATCGGCATCGGCCCCGAGCACCCCATTGAAAATTGGGTGTCTTTTGTGCTGTCGGAATTCAGTCGGTCGGAGTGGGAAGTTTTGCAGGAAATTATTCCAACGGCTGCCGATGCAGTTGAAACGGCCGCCAAAGAGGGAATCGAACGCGCCATGAACCGGTTCAATCGTCGCTTAATTGACTGAGCTTTTTAAAAATAGTGCCCTTCTTTCCTGTGAAAAGGGTTCTGATTTTTGGCTTGTGGAATGGGGTGGGTTTTAGGGAAAAAATCGACAGGTGCGAATTTTCGAAACAGAATTTTATCGAGCATAAAATGGAGGTTTAAATGGAGCAACGTCTGTACGAAACAACTGTGATTCTGGATCCGCAATTAGATCAAACCAAAATTGAAGAATTTGTGAATCGGGTGCAGAAAACCATTACGGATGCCGGTGGCAGCATTCGAAAAGTAGACCACTGGGGTAAAAAACGCATGGCCTATGAAATCAAAAAACGTCAATACGGGTACTACGTTTATTTCTTGTACGAATCGGACGGTAAAATTGTAGCGCCGATGGAACACGGTTTTCGCCTGGACGAGAGCGTTTTGCGCTACCTCACGGTGAAATTGGACAAAAAAGCCATTCGGCAAATGGAATCGGGCCGAACCATGGAATTTAAGAAATTTGGCCGAACGCCCGACAGGCGCTCACGTTCTTATTCGCGTTCTTCTTCCGCCTCAAAACCCGCAACCACGACGCCTCAAGCTGCTCCGGCTGAGACAAAGGCCGCGGAAACAAAAGAGACTTCGGCGGAGGAATCGGTTTCCGAGCAATGAGGACGGCCCGGCGTCAATTGAAAGCACCGCGGCTACGGGAAAATAGCAGACAACGTTGAAAAAGAAATTTCGATGGTCGAAAAATTAAAGGAGGTCTTACGTTGATCCGAACGAAAAAGAAACGGATTTGTCGCTTTTGCGAAAATAAAATCGAGTACATCGATTACAAGGATGAAAAACTGTTGCAACGGTTCACCACAGAACAGGGCAAAATTATCCCTCGGCGAATTTCCGGTACCTGCGCTCAGCATCAGAGACAGTTGGTAAAGGCAATTAAACGGGCGCGTCACCTGGCTCTTCTGCCATTTGTTGCCGATCATGTCAGTTGACACACGTAAACCAAAAAGTCAAGAGGGAGTTCAATAGAAATGAAAGTCATTCTTAGAAAAGATGTGGAAACAATTGGAAAAGCGGGTGAAATTGTTGAAGTCAAGAACGGTTATGCCCGTAATTATTTGATTCCTAAGGGGTTGGCTCTTGAAGCCTCCAAGGGCAATGTTAAACGATTTGAGCAGGAAAAAAAGAGTTTGGAACTCCAGAAAAACCGTGAGAAAAAAGCCGCTGAAAAAGAAGCGGAGAAATTGAACGACACGTCCATTACTATTTCAGTCTCGGTTGGTGAAGAAGACAAGTTGTTCGGTTCCGTAACATCTCAGGATATTGCCAATGCTCTGGAAGAAAAGGGTTTTGCACTGGACAAGCGAAAAATCCTGCTTGACGAACCCATTAAGGCGCTGGGTATTTATTCCATTCCCATTAAATTACATCCCGAAGTAGAGGCAAAGGTCAAGGTTTGGGTGGTGAAAAAGTAGAGGAGCATTTGAATCGATTGCTGAAGCCGCCCCAAAGGCGCAGGCGGGCGGCTCTTCCTTTTCCCTTGAGATTTATATGAATCTTTTCTGGCTATTAACACTGGCTCACCTGGTGGGGGATTTCCCCCTGCAAACGGACACAGTCTTTTATTACAAAACGACGTACAAATGGGGTGTGCTCCTTCACGTCGGCATTGTGAGTGCCATGAACATCCTCTTTACGTTGCCCTACTTGCGGTACCCCGTTTTTTGGATTGTTTTGATTCTCCTTTTTCTCTCTCACATTCTGTACGATTCGGGCAAAATCTGGATCACCCAAAATGTCATTAAGGATAATGTGTACCTTTTTTTGTTTGATCAATTTCTCCATTTGTTCACTATTTGGATCTTGACATTTGGATTTTTGGCCCTGTACCCGGATGCGGTTTACCGATTTAACTGGCCCTTTTATTCCAACACGCGGCTCATTATTCAAATTTCGGGATTTGTGTTGGCTACTTTTGCACTAACTCCGCTGGTGTTCAATGTGCGGGTGTTCATAAATGATCGCAAGCCCAAACAGGAACGGGAAACCCTGATTTTCCCCGGATTAAGGCAACGCGTGCCCGGCTACGTGGAACGGTTTTTCCTGACGTTGTTGGCACTGTTAGGCGGCTGGTTTTGGTTGGGGATTGCGGCCATTTTGGGGGTGCGTCTGTTGGCTCAAAAATGGGATTGGCCGGTGGTTGTTTTCGGTGATTTTTTGGCTATTTTAGTGGGAATCCTGCTCCGTGCGTTCACGCTTTGAGCCTGGACGGCTCCCCTGTTTCGGTTTTGCCGGGGCGCCGTGTACGCTTGAGCATTTCTCGCAGAAAATCCAGATTTTCCCGATCGGATTTAGTGGCATGGCCGATTTCCCAAACGAAAAGCGCGCTCCGTAATTTTTGTTTGTTTGAAAATAGAAGTTTTTTCGACAGGAAACAGCAAATCGCCTCCGAATGAGATTAAAAAATCTCTCGCTCTAAGTTTTGGGTTAGAGGTGCCATGAGCAAAAAAATCAACGTGTGCGTGAACCATCCGGATCGGTACACCAGTCGCCACTGTTTTTATTGTCACAAACCCATTTGCTCGGACTGTCAAAAGATCTATTCCCATCATATTTTTTGCAGCCGTTTGTGCTGGTTCCGCTTTTTGTTCCGTGAAAAACCAAGGCTTTTCCTCAAAAAATTGAGCCCTGTTTTTGCCCGCCTTACCCGTCACCAACTGCTTTTCCTTTGGCTCACGATTTGGATTCTTTTTTCTATTTTGCTGGTGCAAAATTTTCGTTTAAACCGAGCCGTTCGATCCCTTTCCGCGCCTCAATTTCCTTTTTCTGCCGGTGGTAATCCAAAGCGACCAGCCCAGCCACTTCCCGCCGCTTCTGTTCGCATTCGCAAGCCCGTGCCTGGTGCGATGATTTTCCGCAATGACATTCGGGTGACGGGGGAGGCAAAAGACGGCTGGATTCTGGTGCTTGAAGATACGACAGGTCCGCTGGCCGTTACGCTGCCGCGAAACGGACAATTTGAATTTCCGGTCGTGTCGCTTTCGCGCAAAACCAAAAGACTGCGGGTAAAAGCATTTGCCCCGGACGGCAAGATGCTGGCTTTGGAGGAGCTGACCGTCCGCTTTGCTCCGCCAAATTTACGTTATCTGGCTACACCCATTCGCCGGGGGAGCCTTGCCGAAAAAAAAGTAGCCCTTACATTTGATGGCGGCGCCAGCAACAATGTGACCGGTGAAATTTTGGACATTTTGCGATCTCGGAATGTTCACTGCACAATGTTTTTAACCGGCCAATTTTTAAAGCATTATCCCGAAACCGTCCGGCAAATTGTGCACGACGGTCACGAAGTGGGGAACCACACCTTTGACCACCCGCACCTCACCACTTACGCGGAGAACCACCGTCATGTGACGCGGCCCGGCGTTACGCGAGCCTTTGTGCAGGAAGAATTGAAAAAGACAGCAGAGCTTTTTCACCGAATAACCGGAAAGTCCATGGCTCCCCTTTGGCGACCTCCCTACGGTGAAAGCAATGCCCAAATTCGACAATGGGCAGCCGAAACGGGATTTCAAGAAGTCGATTGGACCATTGGGCACGATCGGCAGGAAAACATGGACACCCGCGATTGGATTGCCCAACCGGACGCCCCGGGGTACCTCACCGGCGAGGAAATTGAAAAGAAAATTTTGGCATTTGCCCGTCACGGAAAAGTGGGGGCAAACGGCGCCATTATTTTAATGCATCTGGGGAGCAACCGCCGAACCGATTTCCCCCACAAACGCCTGCCCGCCCTTATTGACTCGTTGCGGAATGAGGGGTACCGATTTGTCAAAATCAGCGAGCTACTGCCGTAGGAAAGCACTGACCTCCGGATTGGCGTAACTGTTCAAATTGGGACACTTTTTGCACCGAAAGGGCGGTTACAAACGATCTTCTCGGCAAATTAAATTGGAAAGTGAGCAAATCGGTTTGGTTTCTCCATTAAGCGGATTTTGCCCTGTTTCGATTCCCCTCAATTTCCTCCTGTCCAAATTCGCAGAAGACCCCCGCCGGTTTTGTTTTCCATCTTTTTTCTTGCAAGTGAGGTAGATTTTCGATATATTCACCAACAAGATCGAACGATTTTGCGGTTTGAAAGGAATTAAGCGAGAGAATTTTCCCCGTGCCTGCTGCCGATTTGCTTCTCGAAAATGCCAGCCAAATTGTTACCTTCCGGTGGGTAGGAGAAGAAAAGCCCGCCGCAATGGGGTGGCAAGTTCTAACGCTCGCCAACGGGGCGCTGGCCATTTCCGATGGGAAAATCACGGCGGTCGGAGGTCAAGAGGTGGTACGGGCGAAATGGCTGAGGCGCGGGCGCACGCAGGTTGTAGACGTCCGGGGGAAAACCCTTTTGCCGGGATTGGTGGATTCACACACGCACCCGGTTTTTTTCAACACCCGCGAAAAAGAATTCGAGCAGCGTGTTCAGGGGAAAAGTTACGAGGAAATCGCTGCTGCAGGGGGCGGAATTCGCTCCAGTATTGAGGGGGTGCGTCAGGCTTCCGAAGAGGAGTTGCTGCGCCGGGTTTCCCGCCGATTGGATCGCTTTTTGGAATTGGGCACCACAACCGTGGAAGCCAAAACCGGTTACGGACTTTCGTACGAAGCCGAAATGAAGTCGCTTCGCGTGCTGAACACGCTGCGCAAATCGCATCCTATTGACGTCGTTCCTACGTTTCTGGGGGCACACGAGATGCCCGACGAGTACCGCAACAATCGGGATGACTACATTCGGGTGCTGACGGACGTCATGATTCCGGAGATTGCTGAAAATCACCTGGCAGAATTCGTGGATGTGTATTGCGAACAGGGGGTGTACACGCCGGCGGAAACATTGAAGATTGCCAGTGCCGCCCATCTGGCGGGGCTGGGACTGAAAATTCACGCCGACCAGTTTCACGCCATCGGATGCACCGAATTGGCGGCAGAAATGCACGCCGTTTCCGTCGACCATCTGGAACAAGTGACGGATGCGGGCGTAGAAAAACTGCGAGCCTTTGGCTGTGTGGCGACTCTTTTGCCCGGGTCGGTGTTTTTTCTCGGCTTAAACCACTACCCGCCAGCGCGAAAGCTGATGGGTTCGGGCGTCCCCGTGGCGCTGGCAACCGATTTCAACCCCGGCAGCAGCATGACACAATCGCTGCCGCTAATGATGACATTGGCAGCTCTTTTCATGAAAATGACGCCCGACGAAGTTTTGGTTGCCGCTACTATTCAAGGTGCCAGGGCTCTGCGCCGTGAAAAAAGGATCGGGAATTTGGCAGAAGGGTACCAGGCGGACGTTCTGGTGGTGGATGCCGAGGACTACCGTCTCGTTCCGTACTATTTTGGGGTAAATCTTGTGGAAATGGTGATTAAAAAGGGGAAAATCCTGATTGACCGGCGGTCAAAAAGGTGAAGTAGCGGAAGGAGTGAAAAAATAAACGAGAGGATTTCAATGAAGTGGCGGACCCCAGTAATCCTGGCCGGATTTTTCATTTTGAGTCTGGTCGGATGTCAAAATAAAAAAAACCCATTGTCCCTTGAATTGTTGGGGAAAAAGGATTTGGGGCAAGAAAAGGTTGTCACAATCCGCAAAACGGACGACATTAAAATCGGTACTTTTGAGGGACAAACAGCGTACAGCTCGGAAATTTTTGCAGGAAAAGCCGGCGGGTATTCCGCTTTTATTCTGATTCAATTTAAAGATTTACATTTGATCTCGGACACGGCGCAAATCGACAAAGCCATTCTTCGGCTTTACGCACGCAGCGTGATTAATCCGCAGCATCTTGCCACATTGCCCCTGAAAATTTTTTCGGTCAAATCGAATTGGGTGCAAACGGAATTAACCTCCGATGTGTCGCTTGACAACTACCGCGGCAACCTCATTTCATCAGACACGGTTTCCGCCCGCACCGCTGCGTACGATTCCCTTCTTCTTCCCCCCGGCGTCATCAAGGGGTGGAAGGATTCCACGATTGAAAACAACGGTTTGCTCATTGAGGCGGAAAACGAGGCTTTTATTAAATCCTACAACGCGTACATTAATGAAAATCCCCCCGATTTATTGGTGTTTTTTAACGTGGGGAACACGCGCGACAGCGTCCGCGTGAATGCTTCCAAAGACCTTTTTCTGGTAAAAAGTACGTGGCAGCAGCAACCGGGGTACGCCTACGTGGGCGAAGGGGTGAATCTGCTGTCGGATTTTCATTTTTCATTGCCGGTACTTCCGACAAACGCTACCATTCACAAAGCGGTGTTGCACCTCTCGGTTGACACAACGGCGTCTCTTTTGGGGATCGACCGGGTTTATGCGTTGGCTAAAATGCCTCTTCTTGAGGAAGGGGGCGTGCTGAAAGCTGACAGCACCACCATCGACTCCGCCAGTTACGACGTCCACAAAGACCATGTGACCACGCTTATTACGGACATAGTGCAAAAATGGGTTTCGGGCAAAATCCCCAACAAGGGACTTCGCCTGGCACCGCGTTACCCCGGCGCCGATTTATTCCGGATTGCTTTTTACCAACAACAACCGGATTCTCTGCTCAACCCGACGATTACCCTTTATTATTCCATACCACCAGCGAAGTAGGAGGATTGGCGTGTTCGACATAAAAAAATTTTTTCTTGGAGTGGTGTTTGTTTTGGGAGTAGCCGGATCGGCTTTGGCAACAAATTACGGTTCCGTTTATTCTTTAAAAGGATTCGGTTTGTCGCAAATGGCTCCCGGGCCCGAGGCCTCAGGAATGGGCAATGTTTCGTTGGCTATTCTGGATTTGCGCTATTTAAATGCGGACAATCCTGCACGGTTCGGCGGTATTTTGGACGTTCGAACCATGGCCAGTTTTATTTCCCAACGATTGGGCGTTTCCTCCAATTCCCAGAAATTCACGACCTATTATGCCAATTTCCATTCGATGGCCATGGGGCTTCCCGTAAAGCGAGGCATCGGCGTGCAATTCGGGATTTTGCCCTGTACGTATTCCAATGTGCGGCTCGAAGAAACCCGCTCGCTAAACGGACAGGCGTACACCAAAGCAATGGATCGCTCCGGCGGATTGAATAATTTTTATTTGGGAATTGGTGCCAAAATTTTTCCCCATGTTTACGTTGGACTTCGCTCGGATTTCATCTTTGGGAAAATCCTGGAAAAATGGACGCTTGATTTTGAAAGCCAGACCTTTGTGGACGGGCGTACCGAATTCAGCTACAAAACCTGGGGACTGAATGCAACGGCGGGCGTTTTGGTGCAGCCGCTCAAATGGCTCTCGGTAGCGGCCGTCTATTCGCCTGCGCGGAAAATGCGCCTGCGCGACGAAGAGACCTATTTTGCTCCCCAAGTGACCCGGTCCGTCTCCAAAAATTGGACACTCCCCCAAAAATACGGACTAGGCCTGTCGATTGTTTTCAAACGGTGGTTGGTTGGGATGGACTACCGCGCTCAGAATTGGTCGCAGTTGGCCATTGAAGAATCCAGCCTTCCCGGCATGACGAACGAAAATCGTGTGGGTTTTGGTATCGAACATGCCGGCACGTTGGATCCGTTTGCTCCGATTGTGCGCCAATTGGCTCTCCGGGCGGGATTTTACCGGCATCGTCTTAATGTTTTGGGTTTTCGAGGGGAACCGGTTCTGGAAAGGGTGGGTACCGTCGGAGTGGGAATCCCCTTTGGACAAGGACGCGGTTCCATTGACATGGCGTTGGAATGGGGCGTGCGCGGCAATTTGACGGACAATGTCTTCAAGGAATCTCTCTTGCGATTTAATTTTTCGGTGAGCGGCGGCGAGCGCTGGTTCATACGTCACAAAAAGTAGCCAAACAGAAGCATTTTCTGCAGAAAATGCGTACTCTCCCTTGATTATCCTACCCAAAAGTGCTTTGAGGGCACTTGGCTAAAAGCGGATAACCCGTGTCGTAATTTTATTGAAAATAATTGGCTTAAGCCCGCCAAATCTCCAAAAAGCTCTTGACTTTTGAGTTTTTTTTTATTAAAATTTCACTTGATATTTTTGAGAGCTTCTTGAAAAAATTTGCACTTGTTTTGAAAATTGCCATGCTTTTTTGACAAAACTGAGGAGGGTCAAAAGTGGGTACGGAGAATAAAACGAAACGGGCACCCTGGAGCATTATTACGGGGATCGCTTTGGCAGTGCTTTTTTATGTCGGGGTCTTTTGGGGGTGTGCACCGCAGCAAACGGCTCAAAAGGGCATGTCGGCTGCCCGAAAAAAAGCCATTGAAGATTCTCTTCGGAAAGTCCAACAGTTTGAAATTTTGAAGGATTGGAGCTCCGGGTACGAATATTACAAAAACAAATCCTACGCAGACGCCAAAAAGTACTTCTGGAAAGTCATTAAGTTAGATACGGCAATGGCCTACGCCGACACCTTCCATTACAAAGATATTTATGCTCGTTTGGCCAATTGTTATGTTCACGAAAACAAACCGGACAGCGCCCAATTGGCCTACACGATGGGGTTAAAGCATTTCCCCAATGATGCCTATTTGCATGAGGCATTGGGGTACATTTTGCGCAGCAAGGGGCAGTTGGAAGATGCGGCCAAGCAATACGAAATTGCCGTCAAATTAAACCCCAAAAACGCGGAAGATTGGCGGATTTTGGGTGAGATTTACGTCAAGTTGCAGGACGATGAGAATGCCATTCGGGCTTTTGAAAAGTACTTGACGCTGAAACCCGGTGATCGGAAAACCATGGAAGTGCTGTCGGTTTTGTACAAAGAAACCGGCAGGGAAGACCAGGCAATTGCCCAAAAAGAAAAGTTATTGGAACAAAGTCCGAATGACATTACACTTCTGCTCCAGTTGGGTAAGGCCTACAGCGAACAGGGGAATTACCAGAAGGCGCGGGATATGTATTTGCGGGTGCTAAAGCTGGAACCCGACAATAAAATTGCCCTGTCTTTATTGGGATATGTGTACATGAATTTGGAAGATTACACCAATGCCATTCGTATTTACAAGAAACTGATGAAATTGGAGCCCAAAAATACCGAAGTTTTGTGCAATATTGCCTCGGCCTACCGGATGAAGGGCGAATTCCGAACAGCGCGTCGTTACGTGCGACGGGCCATTTCGATTAATCCCAATTATGGTTTGGCTCATATTACCATGGGGCAAATTTACGAATCTTCCGCTGAACAATGCATTAACAAAAAGAACGGCAAGGTTGATTTCGACGATAAATTGGTGTACGAAAAAGCGTATTATGAATACAAAAAGGCCATGAAGGATCCGGAATTTGCCGACAAGGCCCGGAACCGAATGGATGCAATCACGTCGATGCTGCCCACAAAAGAGGATCGCTTTTTCAACAAAGGAAAAAAAGAACCGACCAGCAAATGTTACAAATGGATTTACTAACGAGCGACGCTAAAAATCGCTCTGCTTGTTTTGTGAAATAAATCCGTCAATAGTTGAGGCCCATTCGTGGATATTTTAAGGAACACCGATCCGGAGATTTTTGAGGCGATTGTTCAAGAAATCCATCGCCAAAATGATAAATTGGAGCTGATTGCCTCGGAGAACTTTGTCAGTCAAGCCGTACTGGAGGCAATGGGCAGTGTCATGACCAATAAGTATGCCGAAGGCTATCCCGGGAAACGCTATTACGGCGGTTGTGAGTTTGTGGACGTGGCGGAGAATTTGGCCCGAGAACGAGCGAAGCAGTTGTTCGGTGCGGTTCATGCCAATGTTCAACCCCACTCCGGGACTCAGGCCAATATGGCGGTTTACTTCTCGCTTCTCAAACCGGGCGACACCCTCATGGGAATGAACCTTGCCCACGGCGGTCATCTTTCTCACGGGAGCCCCGTTAATTTTTCGGGACGTTATTACCGGGTGGTGGCGTACGGGGTGGACAAAACCGGCTACATCGATATGAATAAAGTGGAAGAAGTGGCTCGGCGCGAAAAGCCCAAAATGATTATGACCGGCGCCAGTGCCTATTCGCGCGAAATTGATTTTAAAGCCTTTCGGGAGATTGCCGATCGAGTCGGAGCTAAATTGGTGGCTGACATTGCGCACCCTGCCGGCTTGGTGGCAGCGGGGCTGATTCAAAGCCCCATTCCCTACACTCACGTTGTGACCACCACCACGCACAAAACGCTGCGCGGGCCTCGCGGCGGCATGATTCTGCTGGGGTCAGACGGCGAAAACGATTTGGGCATTACCACACCAAAAGGGCGTGTCAAACTGTGGTCGGAAGTCATTGACAGTAACGTCTTCCCGGGAAGTCAGGGCGGCCCCCTCATGCACGTCATTGCCGCCAAGGCAGTGGCTTTTAAGGAGGATTTACAACCTTCCTTCAAGGAATACGCCAAACAGATTATTCGGAATGCCCGGGCGATGGCGGAAGAATTTTTGACCCGTGGGTACGATATTGTTTCGGGCGGAACCGATACCCATCTCATGTTAGTCGATTTGTCCGCGCGCGGCATTACGGGGAAAGAAGCTGAAAAAGCTCTGGAAAAAGCGGGCATTACCGTCAATAAAAATATGGTTCCCTTTGACAAACAGAGTCCCTTTGTAACCAGCGGCATTCGGCTGGGAACGCCGGCCCTCACTACCCGGGGAATGAAAGAGGACGAAATGCGCTTTATTGTGGGACTCATTGACAAAGTTTTACAAAATGTGGGCAACGAAACAGTTTATCGTACCGTTTTCGAAGAAGTTCAGGCCCTTTGCCGAAAATTTCCACTATACGAGGTGCCCCGGTAAATGAGGTGTCCTTATTGCGGACAGGACGACGACCGGGTGCTGGATTCCCGAACCAGTGACGACGGTCGGGTGGTACGCCGTCGTCGGCAATGTTTGGTTTGTGGAAGGAAATTTACCACAAAAGAATATATTTTGGATTTGCCCGTCATGGTTTTGAAATCAGATGGGCAGCGGGAACCGTTTGCGAGAGAAAAACTTTTAAGGGGGATCAATATTGCGTGTAACAAACGCCCTATTTCGCATGAACAGATTGAGGAAGTGGTGGAGAAGGTGCAGGGTGAAATTCAAGACATGCGAGTAAAGGAGGTTTCCTCCAAACAAATCGGGGAGTTTGTGAGTAAATATTTGCGCGAATTAGATGAAGTGGCTTATGTGAGATTTGCCTCGGTTTATCGTAAATTTCAGGATACAGAAGAATTTTTGGAGGAGCTTCAGGATTTAATTAAGAAGCACAAGTAGGCTTCTTAGCCGCGGGGAAAGACTCGTCTTGAATTTTCTCTCGGATTTGGGAATTCCCCCTCCGCCAAAGGCAAATCGAATCGCCACCCCATCGTTTCTTTTCTTTTCGGGCACTGCAATAAGGTGCCTTTTGCTTGTTTTTTTGAAGGAAGGTTTTTGTGTCGCCACGGGGAGGAACCGACGTCCCTTCAGGGAAGCGTTCTGCTGCGGCGAAAACCGGCAGCCCGGATAATTGCGAAAATTTGGGTGGAAAGCGCACGCCCATAAAATTCTGACAAAACGGCTGAGATTCTGATTTGAGGAGAAGATTGAATGCTGGGATTCAAGAAACGAACATTTCACGGAGGCGTTCATCCCCCTGAGGGAAAGCAGTACACGGAAAAAAAGCCCATTGAAAAAATGCCAGCTCCCGAGCAGGTTGTGATTCCTTTGCAGCAACACATCGGAGCCCCTTCCGAGCCAATTGTAAAACCCGGGGATGTGGTGAAAATCGGCGATCCCCTGAGTGAGCCCAAGGGCTTTGTTTCCGTACCGGTACATGCGTCCGTTTCAGGGAAAGTGCTTAAAATTACGCCCATGCCCCATCCGTTGGGACGAAAAGTCCTGTCGGTCATTATTCAAAACGACGGCGAGGACGCCGTTTCGGATGTCATGCAGCCCAATGAAAATTACATGGCAATGGAACCCGCCGAAATGAAAAAGAAAATTCAAATGGCGGGGATTGCCGGAATGGGCGGGGCCACTTTCCCGACCCACGTTAAATTGTCTCCTCCGGAAGAAAAACCGATCGATACCCTCATTATTAACGGTGTGGAATGCGAGCCGTATTTGACGGCAGACCATCGGTTGATGCTGGAAAAAGCCGATGAAATCCTTGCCGGTGTCAAAATTCTCCAAAAGATTTTGGGTGTGAAAGCCACCTACATCGCCATTGAAAAAAACAAACCGGACGCCATTAAACGCATGCAGGAAATAACCAAATCCGATGCGACCGTTGAGGTGGTTCCGCTCAAAGTAAAATATCCACAGGGTGCAGAAAAACAACTCATTAAGGCCATTACAGACCGCGAGGTTCCCACCGGGGGATTGCCCATGGATGTGGGGTGCCTGGTTCAAAATGTGGGAACGACCCGTGCTATTTATGAGGCACTGGCCAAGGGAAAACCCCTGTACGAACGCGTGGTAACGGTGACGGGGCCCGGGATCAAAGAACCGAAAAACCTGCTTATTCGTCTGGGAACGACTTTTCAGGATGTCATCGCTTATTGCGGCGGTTACACGGACGACGTGAGCAAACTTATTAGCGGTGGCCCCATGATGGGGTTGGCTCAATTTTCAGATGAAGTGCCGGTCATAAAAGGCACCTCGGGCATTCTCCTGTTGACCGAAAAGGACACGCGGACGGTAGACCCCATGCCCTGTATTGGTTGCAATCGATGCGTGGACACCTGTCCGATGCACCTGGTTCCGACTAAATTGGCCGAGTTTGCCGATTTCAAACGCTACGAGGAAGCGGAAAAATGGGGAATCATGGATTGTATTGAGTGCGGTACCTGTACCTTTGTGTGTCCCGCCAAACGGCATTTGTTACAATCCATTCGGTTCGGAAAATACGAAATCAATCTGGAAAAACGTAAAGCAAGCTAATGCTAAAAAACAGAGTGGTGTTTTCGGGTAGATGAGTTGGATTGGAGCCGATTCCGATTGACTGTGGACAGGGGAGAAGTGGAATCGACTCGCAAGCGCAAAATTTAGGAAAGGGATATGGAGAAAAAATTTCGCGTGTCATCGTCGCCGCATGTGCTGGACAAAGAGAGCGTGTCCAAAATTATGTTGTATGTGATTTTGGCGCTTTTCCCGGCCTTGCTGGGTTCAATTTATTTTTTTGGTTGGCGCGCCCTGTGGGTCACGGTTTTGACGGTGGTTTCTGCAGTTGCCACGGAGGCCATTGTCCAAAAAATGATGAATCGTCCCGTGACTATTTGGGATTGGAGCGCTGTGGTTACCGGGATTTTGCTGGCATTTAATATGCCGGCCGACGTCCCGTTTTATCTCCCCGTTGTGGGGGGCGTTTTTGCCATCGCTATTGCCAAACAGGCCTTCGGAGGATTGGGATTTAATCCCGTCAATCCGGCTTTGGCTGCTCGTGCCTTTTTATTGGCTTCGTGGCCGGTGGACATGACGGTTTTTCGCGTGGCACCTCACGGCGGAACGCTTTCCGGAATCGACGCCATTACCAGCGCTACTCCTTTGAACGTCATGAAGCAATCATTGGACATTTTAAAGCACCAGGCCAATTACGCCGTCGATCAGGTGAGTCAGGCCAACACGGCCATCCTTCAGCTAAAAGGCGCCTACGGACATCTTTTCTGGGGAAATGTGGGAGGCTGTATCGGTGAGACCTCAGCCTTTTTGCTCCTGATTGGCGCGGCGTTTCTTTTGTACAAACATGTCATCGATTGGCGTATTCCCACCAGCTACCTGGTGACAGTGGCGGTGCTGGCGTGGGTTTTTGGCGGGCCTTCGGGGCTTTTTTCAGGCGACTGGATTTTTCACCTTCTGGCCGGCGGTGTGATGTTGGGTGCCCTTTTTATGGCAACGGACATGGTCACCTCTCCACTTACCCCAAGCGGACGGATTTATTTCGGCATTGGGGCGGGGATTTTAACGGTCATTATTCGATTGTGGGGCGGCTACCCGGAGGGAACCTCCTACTCCATCTTGTTAATGAACCTGGTCGTACCGCTTTTGGATCGGTACACGCGGCCCCGGATTCTGGGTGAGAGGAGGAAAAAATGAAAGAACTCATTAAACTGCCGGTTATTTTGACGATTGTAACAGTTGTGGCGGCGGGCGCGCTGGCGTGGGTTTTTAATACAACCAAACCCAAAATCGAAGCCGAGAAAAAATTGGTTCAGCAATTGGCGCTCAAACAATCCCTCCCCAAAGCAGCAAAGGGTGTGATTGTTCCAGTGAAAAAGGGAGACCAAATTCTCTATTACAAGGGGTACGCTTCGCCCGACACCACCCATTTGGTCGGCTATATTATTTTATCCTCTGCACACGGGTATTCCAGCACAATTGAAGTGATGGTAGGTGTAGACACGACGGGAATGATTCAAGGTATCAAAATTCTCTCCCAATCCGAAACACCCGGGTTGGGAGCCAAAATTGCCGAGGTCAAATACGGGGACAAATGGCCCTGGTTCCAGCACCAGTTCATCGGAAAAAAGGGCGACAATTTGCAGGTGGATAAAGATGGTGGGGAAATCAAAAGTGTGACCGGGGCGACCATTTCGTCCCGTGCCGTCACGCGAGCGGTGCGCGAGGGCGTTCTAAAACTGGAAAAGCTCCTCGGTAAAAAAACGAGCCCAGAGAACCAATTGAGTCTGATTGTGAACTAAGGGAGTTGAGCAATGTCCTTAATAAAAGAATTTACGAAAGGGATTTACAAGGAAAATCCCACATTCCGAATGGTTTTGGGGATGTGTCCCACATTGGCGGTTTCCAACACCCTTCAGAACAGCGTGGGAATGGGGGTGGCGGTTATTTTCGTCTTAACCAGCTCCAATTTACTGGTGTCCCTCATTCACCAATGGATTCCTTCCAAAGTTCGCATCCCGATTTATATTACGGTGATTGCCACGTTTACCACAATTGTCGATTTGGCCATGGCGGCCTACACACCGGCGTTGCACAAAGCTCTGGGAATTTTTATTCCCCTCATTGTGGTTAACTGTATTATTTTGGCTCGGGCGGAATCCTTTGCCGGTAAAAATGGGCCCATCGCTTCCATTATGGACGGTTTGGGAATCGGGCTCGGCTTTACGCTCTCCTTGTCTCTTCTTGGGTTCACCCGGGAGTTGTTGGGAAACGGTACCCTGTGGGGATACCCGCTTTTGGGAATGTCTTTTAAACCCATGTTAATCATGGTATTGCCTCCAGGCGCTTTTTTGGTGTTAGGGCTGTACATGGCGTTAATTAATTGGTTTGATCGAAAACGAGCGGTGATGTAGACCTTTTGAGGAGGAACCATGGAATTACGAACGCTCTTAATTATTTCAATCGCCTCGATTTTTATTAACAACTTTGTGCTTAACCGTTTTCTCGGGATTTGTCCCTATATGGGCGTGTCTAAAGAATTGGGGCCCGCTCTGGGAATGGGATTTGCCGTAATTTTTGTCATGACGCTGGCTTCGTTTGTGACCTGGCTGGTGTACGTGTACTTTCTGGAACCGGCGTCGACCAACGTGTTCTTCCACATTTTTCATCTTCAATCGCCGCCGGATTTGAGCTTTTTGCGGACGATTGCCTTCATTTTGGTGATTGCCTCCCTGGTGCAATTTGTGGAAATGGTGATTCAAAAAACAGCCCCTGGTCTGTACAAGGCGCTGGGAATCTATTTGCCCTTGATTACCACCAATTGTGCCATTTTGGGGGTTACCGTTTTGAATATTAATGATTCCCTTAATTTAATTGAGAGCATTACGCAGGGTTTTATGAGCGGCGTGGGATTTACCCTTGCGCTGGTTCTCATGGCAGGGATTCGGGAAAAATTGGAAACCGCCCGCGTACCCGAATCTTTTAAGGGAACCCCCATCGCTTTTATTACTGCTGCTCTCATGGCCATTGCCTTTTTAGGATTTGCCGGATTGCGATTGTAGTCCCCTTGTTTTTGAGAAAAAGGCTCAGTGCAAGCAATTGCCTGAGCCTTTTTTAATGAAAAAAAAGGAAATTTTTGCGCCTCCCGCTGGTCGTTGTCTCCCCGTTTTTCACTTCTAATTGTACTCTTATTAAGTACCTTAGACCTTTTGCCGATAATAAAAGGAGACGAATTTCCTAAAAAAAGGGTTGAGTTTACCGGGAAGGAAGAAAAGCGACCGTTCGGGTTTTAAAAACGGAACTTCCTCTCCGAAAATAACACCATCCGGCTCGGGTGAAATGTGAGGAAGAGGGGAAGGTCGGAAGCAAAGCTTTCCCAAAAATTGGCCGGATTTGCCCAAAAAATTAAAAAACTGCAAAAATTTAGAAAAATCTTGCTTTTGCCAACAAATAAATGTAGTTTAAATGCGATTGGCTCTTTTGCCTTCTGCCACGGATGGACGACGTTTTGAGTGAGGATTTTGGATCCGTATGCTCGATTTTTTTAGAAAAAACAAGCCGCAGGGCATTTCCATTTTTTTTGTTTTCATGGTTTCCTTTATCCTTGTCGCCATTTTCCCCCTGCTTTTCAATCATCTTATTGAAAAAGAAACCATTTGGAAATACGACGAGGAAGTGTCCCGGGGAATTAACCGGGTTTTCGAAGACGCCAAGGAAAGTCAGGTTCGGGAATCTTTTCGAACGGCCTGTTTGTCCATTGAGCGCAATTTTGACGGAGCCCTTCGCGCTCTGCAAACCCTGACGGCCGTTTACCCCTATTGGGAAGAAATGGCCCTTCGGCAAGTGCATTCGTCCACGCAGGCCGGGGGCACCCCAAAGGCTGTTCCTTATTCAACTAAACTGGCAACCCTGATTTTTCGCATTCGAGCCTTTTCCAATTACGCCGCGGGATTTGTGGTGTTTGACTCTCATTTTAATCGGCTTTTTCTGGAAAGCAACCCAAAATCCCGATTTACCCCGAGCTCGAAATGGCTGAAAGAAACAATTGATTTTAAAAAACTTCCGTTAGATTCCACCTGCTGGCGTTCCGGCTCTCTGAATGCCAATCATTCCATGGGGCTGTTTTTTGGATTTTTGAAATTTCGAGCCGCTGAAAACGAGTATTTAGGGGTTCTCTTTTTAGATGTCAAAGGGGTCGTGCTTAATGCCCTTCTGCAAAACAAATTAAACCCCTCCAACTTTTTTATTTACTCACCGCAGGGTGAAATCTTAGCCCGGTTTTTTCGCCGTAATAATCGTGTGGTGTGGATGCAGAAACCGCTTATTCGCCCTCCGAAAATCGATTCAGAAATCGTGCGCATGTCTCAATCGTCCTCCGTTTTGGTTCGAAAAAAACTACGTCCCAATGCGGTGGCTTTCCTGAAAAAATTGCCGGTTCCCGGTTGGCGGTTGGTGTACCTTTTTGATCCGACCACACAGGAAGCCCCAATGGAAGCGCTATGGAACCACTACAAGGGAGTACGAAAACACTATTTTGGGATTTACATCTATTTTCTTTTTATGATCATTTTGCTGACGATCGGGATCAGTTGGCTTTTGTTACAATTTTTTAAGAATAAAAAAACACAGTTCATTCGCCATTTGAGTGAAATTGGAAACGGGAATTTCTCCGTTAAGCTGGAAGGGGGCAAGCTGAAGGAATTCGAACAAATTTCGGATTCCATTAACCGGATGTCAAGCCGACTCCAGGAAACCTTAGAGGAAATCAAACAGTCTGAGCAGCGCTACCGACTGCTGCTCGAAAATGCAGGCGACGCCATTCTGATTTGCAAAGAGACCGGGGAGATCGTAGAAGCCAATCCCAGGTGTGAAAAAGTGCTGGGACTTTCGCCCGCAGAGCTTCGTCAGCAGAATGTCAAAAAACTCTTTGTGTCCGTGCCGCTAACAGAGTATTTAACCTCGGTGGGGGAAAACAAATCCCTTTCGGCGTTGGAAGTTCCTTTTCATCGGAAAGATGGTCACCAGATTTTTCTCCGTATCAGTTCTTCCAAAATTGAATTTAGAGGGAGCCGTTATTTTCAATTAATATTGCACAATTTAACTCAGCAGAAACTCTTTGAAGAACAATTGGTTACGCAAAATCGCGTGTTAAATTTGCTACATAGTATTACGCGTTCTGTCGTGTCGAAACCGGATTTGAACCAGGCGTACCGTGAGAGTTTGAATCATCTTATGGAACTTTCGGAGGCCTCTCTCGGCGCCATTTATTTGGTTCACTCGAAAACCAGGCAGCTCCGGTTTGTCTGGGGGTCGGTTCCTGATGCCGACCGGTTAGTTCGAAATCTGGAACAAAAGCAGGGCGTATTGGGCCTGGCCCTTCGAAACCGAGACATTGTTTCCGTGCCAATTGTAGAGGGCGAGTCAGCCGCCGAAGAGACGTTTTCCAAAAAAATCACCGAGAAATACCACATCAACCGATATCTGGAGATTCCCCTTTTGAGCGAAAACGGAGCAGTCGGATTAATTTTGCTCGGTTTAGCCGGTACTTCCGATTTGTCGCCGCAATTACAATCGCTATTGCTCTCCGTAGGGTCACAAATCGGGTTACTGATTCAGCATTCCATTTTGGTTGAACAGCAAAAAAAGCGTGCCTACCAGTTGGAATTACTGAGTCAGGGGGTTAAAATTTGGATGGAATCCCAAAATTTTCAGGCTGTGCTCCAAAAAAGCGTGGACCATTTGCACGAAAAATTGGGCTATTGGCACGTGGCTATTTTTTCGTATTTACCGGCGGAAAAAAAGCTCTCATTGAGTGCCCTGGCAGGGGGACTTGAGAATGTGATGCCGGCAGGGTACAAACAATCGGAACAAAAGGGAATTTTAGGGCAGGCGATTCGTAGAAAAACAACCTACTATGCCCCCGAAACCGAAAAAGACCCCCATTATCATCGATTTCAAAATCACCAATCGAAGTCGGAATTGGCCGTTCCGATTAAGACGGAAAATACAATTTTAGGGGTGGTCAATATTGAAGGACTAAAGCCATTTGAATTTGACGAAATTGACATTGCCACCCTCGAAACGTTTGCCGACCAATTGGCGGTGTATTACCAATTTGCTGCCCGGGTGGAAAAAGAAAAACAGTACGCCTACCACATGGAATTGGTGGCCAAATTGGGTTCTATTTTAAATTCGAGTCTGGATTCGAAGGAGTTTATTCAATCGGTTGTAGACAGCCTACGCTCTCAAATGGGGTATTTTTACGTGTCGGTGTATTTGAGGGCGGAGGACCACAAAGATACCCTCGTAAAAACGGCGCACAGCGGCGGGAGCCGTTCACGACGGCCGTTAGGCTTTCGCGTGCACGGGGGGGAAGGACTTTTGGGCAGGGCGTTTGAAACGGGGCTATTGGTCTATTCCAACGATGTTTCCAAAGACAGGCAATTTATTCCCGTAGGCGAAAAACCCACTGGTTCGGAAGTGTGTGCTCCCCTGCGTTTTAATGAGGATGTCTTGGGCGTTTTGAACGTGGAAAGTCTGGACAAAAACAGCTTTTCGGATATTGATCTTCACATTATTCAAACCATTGCCAACCAAATGTCTCAGGCGGTGTACAAGGCCAATTTATTTTCCCGCCTGAAATACGAAAAGAACAAACTCGATCAAATATTGAGTGAAATCGACCAGGGTATTGCCATGGCCGACGTCAATGGAAGAGTCCTTTTTGCCAATCCGACCTTTCGGCGGTATTTTCCCGAAACAATTGACCAGGGTGAAAACAGCCACGAATTTCCCTTTTGCGAAGTCGTCCGCCGAACGCCTGAATTTCGGGAATTCAAAGAGGGAAAACTCAATTCTGTGCGCGTTCAATTTCAAGAGGGAGAACACATTTTCCTGATTAGTGTTTCTCAGTTTGTGGATTTTGATTTCAGCCGTTTTATTCTTTATGTGGTCAATGATATTTCACAACTCAAAAATTTGGAGCACGAAAAAATCCGCGGCGAACGGCTAAAACTGGCCATGGAAATGGCGGGTTCCATTGCCCACGAAATTAATCAGCCCCTAACAGGCATCATGGGGTACCTTTCGCTGTTGCGGGAAGAGACGGACCCCGGCAGTCCTCTGCAAGAGGATTTGAGAGAAATCGAAAAGCAGGCGGATCGAATCAATGATCTTATTAAAAAATTCAGTAACGTGGTCAAAATACGGACGAAAGAATACGTCGGTGAAACGCAAATCATCGACTGGGAACAGTCAACAAAAGATTGAAATTTGAGGTAGGTATGTCGCTTGAAGAAAAAAATACTCCCACGCACATTTTGGTCGTCGACGACGAGGAAGTTATTTTGAATCTTTCGAAGCGCGGATTGACGCGAGCTGGGTATGACGTGGCAACAGCTTCCAATGGGGCGGATGCTCTCAAAATCATTGAAAAGGAACCGGTGGACATTGTGGTTTCCGATTTAAAAATGGACGTCATGGATGGACTCGAATTGCTGCGGAACATTAAGCGTGACTATCCGCACGTGGAGGTCATTATGATGACCGGCTACGCGAGCGTGGAAAATGCCATCGAATCGATGAAATTGGGTGCGTACGATTTTCTTCTCAAGCCGTTGAAAATCGAGCAAATGCGCCTTGTCGTTGCAAAATGTGCCGAAAAGATCGCCATGAGCCGCGAAGTGTCGGAATTGCGCAAGGTTAAAGAGAAATTGGAGGAGTTGCAGCGGATTAAAGATAAATTCATCGCCATTACCAGTCACGAATTGCGCACGCCGGTGACCCACGCCAAAAGCTACTTCCGATTCTTGGAAGAAGATATGTTTTCGGAAGAAGAAAAACGCGGATTTATGAAAATTATTGCCAACGCGCTAAGCGATATGGAACGCATTGTGTTGGATATGTTCAATATGTCCCGTATTGAATCGCGGCAATTGACCCTAAAAAAAGAAATTTTCGATTTGAATCAAACTGCCCAAGAAGTACTGAGCGAATTGCGGGTGGATTTGCAAGGGCGTTCGCTGGACATTCAATTCGAACCCAAAGAAGAGCTTCCCCCAATCGTGGCTGACCGGTTTTACGTGCGGCGTATTATTCAAGAATTGGTGTCCAATGCCATTCGTTTTACCCCTGACGGCGGGTCGATCCGCATTGTGACCGACAAAAGCGACCCCTATTTTTTGCTTCAAGTTGTGGACACGGGCGTGGGAATCCCCGACAAAGACCTTGGACACATTTTTGAGAAGTTTTACGAAGTTCAGAATAGCGACTACCACAGCACATCCAAAAGGGGATTTTTGGGCGGGAGCACCGGAATCGGCCTTTCGATCATCAAAGGCATTGTGGACGCCCACAACGGGTATGTAAAAATCGACAGCAAAATCAACGAGGGAACCACTGTTTCCGTTTTTCTGCCGGAAGATTCTTTGGATGAAGAGGCGCCCCTCTAACAAAAACGGCAGGCGTTGCAGCCTGCCGTTTCAAAATCTACCTGCCGTTGTATTTTTTTCTACAACAACACGTCCCGGTAATCTTTAATTTCCGCCGCTTTCTTGAGCTGTGCGTACCATTCGGTGAAGGCTTGCTGCCGTTTTTTCATCAAAAGCTGCTGCCGAATGCTGTCCTTTTGCAGGGCAAATTGTTTGGCGTCGAACGGCGTTTTCTGCAATAATTTAATCAGATAATAACCCTTAATGGTTTCCACCGGATTGGAAATTTGGTTGACCGACAGTTCCAGGACCGCCCCTTTGAAATTGGGGTCGTTGCCTACCCCTGGAACGTAGCCCTCCAGACTAAAAGGCCCGGCCTCCTTGATTTGAAGCGAATCCTCCTGAGCCACGCGCTCAAAATCCTCGGCGGTTTTCATTTTGGCTCGTTCGGAAGCCGCCCATTGCCCGGCCTTCGCTTTTCGTTTTTCGCGCAAAATCTGGTTCTGAATGCGATTTTTAACCTCACTTAGAGGTTGAATGTGCGCTTCTTTTACCGCCGAAACCTCAACGACCACCTCACCCTGAGGCGTGGCAAAGGGCTTTTCGCTCACACTCTTGGGCTTGTGGGTGAAAACAAACTTGGCAATGTCCTGATTGAAACCAATTCCCGGAATAAACCCGCCTCGTCGGAAAAACGGCGATTCTTTGATTTTGACCGTCGTGTCCTGTTTAGCGGCGGCGTCCATTCCGATTTCTTTCACCATCGAGGCAAAATAAGCAGCCTTCGCGTTGACGGCATCCTTGGTTTCGTCGCTGGGGGCGAATTTGAGTAAGATGTGCCGGGCGTGAACCTTTACCTGTCCCTTTTCTTTTTTCCGCCCTAAAACCTGAATAATGTGCAGGCCGAAACTGCTTTTAACGGGCCCGACAATGTCGCCCGGTTTAGCGTTGAAAGCCGCTTTTTCGAATTCTTTGACCATGACCCCCTTACCGAAAAAGCCCAGATCGCCGCCTTTTTGGGCAGACCCCGGATCGTCCGAAAATGTGGACGCGAGATCGGCAAAATCGGCGCCGTTTTTCAATTTTTTAATGAGCCGATTGGCTTCGGCGTAAATGGCAGCCGTGTCGCTGGCTGTGGGCCGGATGGGAAAAATGGCGTACTTAATTTTGCGCATTTCGGGAAGTTTAAACGTCTCTTTGTGCTTCGCGTAATAGGATTCGATTTCCGCGTCTGTGACAGAGAGGCTGTCCCCGATAAATTTGGTTGGGCTGAAATAGATGTACTTTACTTTTGCCTGTGTGTTTTTCTTAATGAATTCCCACCGCACCTCTTCGTCGGACACGACAACCGACGACGAAATAATATCTTGTAATTTTTGGTACGGCAGGTAACCACGCAAGTAATCTTCCACGCTCATCCAAAAGCGGTCGTTTTGCGGATTTTGCATGGCCTGAAAATACTTATTTTGGTCAAATTTGCCGTTGGTCTGGAAACTCTGGTTTTGCCTCAATTCCGCAGGTGGATTGTTTTTAAGGTGGTACCAGATTTCCTGGTCGGTTACCGTAATGCCCCGTTTTTTCAGTTCTTCGCCGAGAAGAATTTGCTGCACCATGGTGTTCCACACCTGGTTTTGCAATTGTTTCATTTCGGCATCGGTTAAGTCTTTATTGCTTTTTTGCCGGTAGGCGTCAATCTGATTTTGAAGCGTGCGGTAATAATCCTGTATTTTGATCACGTGTCCGTTCACTTTGCCCAAAACATCCGAACGGTGCCGAATGCCGGTGACGTCCATTCCCCAACTAAAAATAATGGTGCCCACAAAGGCCAAAACGAGAAACACCAGAAATGCCTTGGTGTGTTCCCGCATCCGTTTCATTACCATACAAATACTCCTTTCAACTGCTTTATTTTTAGTTTTTAAGTGTTCGCGATTTAGAAATCGGAAGTCCGGTTTTGCGCAAGAAACAAATCAAAATTTAATATGTAAATTCAGAAAAAGCAAGTAATTTTTGCAAAAACCAACCCTTCCGTTTTTTTAAAATTCGGTTGAAATAATGCCTCCCGCTCCCTATATTAAAATGAGAATGAGGAGGTTTAATTTTTTGACGAAGTTTGACCTGAAAAGTTCCTACAAGCCCTCGGGGGACCAGCCCCGTGCCATTGAGGAGTTGACGCGAGGCATTCGGCGCGGCGACCGGTTTCAAACCCTACTCGGCGTGACCGGTTCGGGGAAAACCTTTACCATGGCCCACGTGATTGCCAATGTGGGCAGACCCACCCTGGTTATTTCTCCCAATAAAACGCTTGCCGCTCAATTGTACGGAGAATTTAAGTCTCTTTTTCCCCACAACGCCGTGGAGTATTTTATTAGTTATTACGATTATTACCAACCCGAGGCGTACATTCCCCAAACGGACACGTACATCGAAAAGGACACATCTATTAACGACGAGATCGACCGCCTTCGACTCAAGGCGACTTCGGCGCTGCTCCAACGGGAGGACGTCATCGTGGTGGCGTCGGTTTCCTGCATTTACGGATTGGGCTCGCCGGCGGAATTCCAGGGCCTGTACTTGCCTTTGAAGGTGGGACAACACATCGACCGGGATGACATTTTGGCGCGTCTTGTGGATATTTACTACACGCGGAACGACATCGATTTTTCGCGGGGAACCTTTCGCGTTCGCGGGGACGTGGTGGAAATTTTTCCGGCCTACGAAGAAGACCCCCTTCGCGTGGAACTTTTCGGGGATGAAATTGACCAAATCTCCAAAATAAACGGAATCACAGGGGAGGTTTTGGAGGAATTGCCGGAAGTGGCCATTTACCCGGCGAAGCACTTTGTCACAACACCCGAAACCCTAAAACGCGCCATTCTGAGTATTCGGGAGGAGTTGGCCGAACGGTTGCAGGAATTTCGAGCGCAGGGAAAATTGTTAGAAGCGCAACGTCTGGAAATGCGCACCAACTACGACATTGAAATGATGCTGGAAATCGGGTATTGTTCGGGCATTGAGAATTACTCCCGTCACCTCACCGGACGAAAACCGGGGCAGCGTCCCTACACGCTCCTGGATTATTTCCCGGAGAATTTTTTAACGATTATTGACGAATCACACGTGACGGTTCCGCAGATTCGCGCCATGTACCACGGTGACCGTTCCCGAAAAGAGGTGCTGGTGGAACACGGATTCCGGCTTCCCTCCGCTTTGGACAACCGGCCGCTTCGCTTTGAAGAATTCGAGCAACTCGTCAATCAGGTGATTTTCGTCTCGGCCACACCGGCGGATTACGAGCTGGAAAAATCGGGCGGTGTTGTGGTGGAACAAATTATTCGTCCCACCGGATTAATGGACCCCGAGGTGGATGTTCGTCCGGTTCGCAATCAAATCGACGATTTAATTGCCGAAATTCGGGAACGAACCGCGCGAAACGAACGGGTGTTGGTGACCACCCTGACCAAACGAATGGCGGAGGACCTGACGGACTACCTGCGCGGCGTGGGAATTCGTGTGCGTTACCTGCACTCGGAGATCGACGCCATTGAACGGGTGGAAATTTTGCGGGATTTGCGGCTGCACGATTTTGACGTGCTCGTGGGCATTAATTTGCTCCGCGAGGGGCTGGATTTGCCGGAGGTTTCCCTGGTAGCCGTGTTGGACGCCGACAAGGAGGGGTTTTTGCGCTCGGAACGCTCGCTCATGCAGATTGCGGGGCGGGCTGCCCGGAATGCCGCAGGGAAGGTCATTCTGTACGCGGACACGGTGACGGATTCCATGCAAAAAGTCATTAACGAGACGAATCGGCGGCGAGCCATTCAACAAAAATACAATGAAGAGCACGGAATTACCCCCCAAACCATTTACAAATCGGCAGACGAAATCCGGGGGGCCACCCGCGTGGCGGATTCCAGGTCGGCGCGTTGGGAAAAGCCTTCCCGAAAGCGGCTGTTGCCGTCCGAAAAAATGGACCGCGAGGAAATGCTGGAGCTCCTCGAAAAACAAATGAAAGAAGCAGCCGCCAATTTGGAATTTGAACGCGCCGCGGAGCTGAGAGACGAGATTCGTCGTTTGAAAACCAATGTGAAAACCGGCCCTGCGGCCTGATCGGCCCCTCAAGTCTCGAAAAACGAACGAGCCGGAGGATTTTAAAACTCACGGCTTGTGTACCAAAACCAACGAAAAGGGAAGCGATGCAAAAAAAACTGCGCGTGGGGGTTGTGGGGGTTGGTAAATTGGGTGCACTACACGTTTCGGTTCTCAGAGAAATGCCGTTTGTGGAATTGACGGGCATTTTCGACCGAAATCCGGTACGCCTGTCTGAAGTTGCCCGAGAATGGGACGTCCGTTCTTTTCCCTCCATTGAGGAATTGGTGCCTCGGGTTGAGGCGGTCGTTATTGCTGTGCCCACGCAAGACCACGCCAGGGTGGCCGTTCCGTTTTTGGAGGCTGGGCGTCACATTTTCGTGGAAAAACCGGTGACGGCCACATTGGACGAGGCAGACCGCCTCGTAACCTTGGCGCAGCAAAAGGCGGTTACTTTTCAAGTGGGGCACATTGAACGATTCAATCCCGCTTTTCTTTCGCTTCGCGGTGAAGAACTGCGGCCCCTCTTTATTGAAAGTCACCGTCTTTCTTCGTTTGACCCCCGCGGAACGGACGTGGCGGTGGTGTTGGATTTAATGATTCACGACATCGATTTGATTTTGTCTCTAATCAACAGTCCCGTCGAAAGGATCGATGCCACCGGAGTAGCTGTGGTTTCCCACGAAGCGGACATTGCCAACGCCCGTCTTCGTTTTGCAAACGGGTGTGTGGCCAATTTAACGGCCAGCCGCATTTCTTTAAAAAAAATGCGGAAAATGCGAATCTTTCAGAAAAATGTCTATTTAACGCTGGATTTTCTGGAAAAACAGGCGGAGATTTACCGCCTGCAAGAGGCAGGGGAAGACATGCCGGACACGGCACTGGCTTTCGGAACCATTGAAAATGCCGGCGTGCGCAAACAAGTACTGTACGAAAAACGAACACGAGAAAACACGAACGCCCTCAAAGAAGAATTAAAAGCCTTTGTTGAAGCGGTGTCGGAGGGCAAAACGCCCCCTGTTTCCGGGGAAGACGGTCGCAGAGCTTTGCAAGTCGCTCTGCAAATTATGGAACAGGTGAAAGCAAACCAAAAAATGTACGCGTGATTTTCAATGAAAATAACCTGAGGAATTGGACACGAGGGAAGGATTTAGCCGTGGATATTCGCGAAGTGGTTTTTAACAATCGAAGTTACACCCCAATCCCGCTCATTTTGGCGCTGCTTATTTTGGCGCATCCCACACCGGTGAGTTTTTGGCCCGGACTTGTGGTGGCTTTGGCGGGCGAACTGTTGCGCGTTTGGGGGGTCGGTCACGCAGGAAGTGCCACGCGCACCACCAGTGGGGCAGGCGGCGACGAGCTTGTGACGTCGGGTCCCTTTGCCTATGTTCGCAATCCTCTTTACCTCGGCAATTTTTTGATTTCTCTTGGCTTTACCATTGCGGCGTGGGCCTGGATGCCCTGGATGTTTTTGCTGGTTCTTGTTCTTTTCGGTATTCAGTACGGCCTGATTATTTCTCTTGAAGAAGAGTACCTGCAAAAAAAATTCGGGCCCCGATACGAACGCTACAAAAACCACGTTCCCCGTTTTTTGCCACGCTTGCGGGCCTGGCCGGATGCCGCCGCCCGACGGGCCAATTGGCGGGCGGCCCTTCGGTCGGAAAAAAGCACGCTGACAAGCTTTGTGAGCTTTGCTGTTCTGCTGTGGGCGCGATGGAAGCTCTTTACGTAGGGGGCAGCCGTGGCCAGAATTCTCATGATTGCCGGCGAGCCTTCGGGTGACCTGCACGCAGCCGGGGTGGTGCGTGCCTTGCGCCGAAAGCGCCCCGATTGGGAGATTTACGGCATTGGCGGCCCGCAAATGGCTTCCGCTGGCATGACTTGTTTCCATTCCACCGATGAAATGGCTATTTTAGGCTTCTCGGAAGTGGTGCGTCATTTTCCCTTCATTCACCGGGTATTGAACGAACTAAAATCGGAGGTTCGGCGTCGCCCGCCGGATCTTGTGATTTTGATCGATTACCCGGGCTTCAACCTGCGTTTTGCCAAATTTGTCCACGGGCAAAATATTCCCATTTTGTATTACATTAGTCCTCAGGTTTGGGCGTGGGGCAAGGGACGCGTGAAAAAAATGGCCAAATGGATTACCAAAATGGCGGTTATTTTTCCCTTTGAAGAAGAAATCTACCGCCGCGCGGGCGTGAACGTGGAGTTTGTGGGGCACCCTCTTTTGGAAGAAAACGAAGGACGAAAAAAACGGCCGGATTTGCGGGACGAATTGGACATTCCTCGCGAAAAGAGGATTTTCGGGCTCCTGCCCGGAAGTCGCCCCCAAGAAGTGCGCAAACTCCTGCCGGAGATGATTCGCACTTTTGAGCAGCTCAGAAAAACCTTCCCTGATTTACAGGGCGTAGTGAGCCAGTCGCCCCAGCTTGACCCACGATTTTACGCGCCTTACCTTTCTTCCCAATTAAAATTAACCGCCCGAACCCGGGCGCTCATGCGCAGCAGCGTTTTTATGCTGGTGGCGTCCGGTACGGCAACTTTGGAGGCGGCTTTGTCACAAACGCCCTTTGCCGTGGTGTACTGTCTGTCGCCCCTGTCTTATTTTTTGGGAAAACATTTGATTTCAATCGAACACATCGGAATGGTCAATATTGTAGCGGGCGAGCGAATTGTTCCGGAATTTGTGCAAAAAGATTTTAAGGCTGAAAAAATGGCCCCCAAAATTGCAGAAATACTGAAAGATTCCGAAAAATATGACGCCATTCGTCAAAATCTGCGGAGCATTTCCGGGAAATTGGGAAAACCCGGTGCTTCCGGTCGGGTAGCGGAGTTGGCGATTCAGTTGGTTGAAAAAAATGACCCGTAAGCCGGTTTCCTTCTCGAAGCGCATTCAGGTGTACCTGGCTTCTCTTTTGGGTTGGGCACTTTTCTTGGGTATTGGGAGTACCCTGCGTTTCCGAATTTTGGGCAAAAAACACTACCGTAGACTCAAACAAACCGGCCAAAATTTTCTGATTGCCGTGTGGCACGGAAGGATTTTCCTTCCCGTTTACGCTTTGCGAAATCAAGACATTGCCGTGATTGTGAGTCAACATTGGGACGGAGAAATGATTGCGCGAACCATTCGGATGCTGGGTTACCGGGCGATCCGCGGTTCCAGCACACGCGGCGGGAAAGAAGCCTTTCACCAAATGGTAGCCTATTTGCGGAGTGGGGGCGTGGGCGCGAACATTCCGGACGGCCCCACCGGACCGCGGCACCGGCTAAAACCCGGTACGCTTTTTTTGGCTCAACGGAGCGGAGTCCCGGTGCTTCCCATGAGTTTTTCAGCCGTAAGTGGGAAAAAATTCCGTTCTTGGGACCGCTTTCTCTTACCCCTGCCCTTCTCGCGCGTGGCATTGATTTTTGGTGAGCCCCTTTTTGTACCAGAAGATTTGTCCGACCGCGAGGTGGAGGAGCTATCTGAGATTCTGGAATTGCGTTTAACTGAAATCGAAAAAGAAGCCGATGAATTTTGCAGGTATTAGGCGTTTTCAAATGCTGTTGCTTCCCTTTTCGTGGCTGTACGCCTTTGGCGTGTGGCTGCGGAATTTTCCCTACGATCGTGGGTGGATTCGTCCGCGTCGTCTTTCCGTTCCCGTGGTCAGCGTGGGGAATCTCTCCGCAGGCGGCACGGGGAAAACGCCTGTTGTCATTTTTTTGGCAAAGCTTTACCAGTCGGCCGGGAAGCGGGTGGGAATTTTAACCCGCGGCTACGGCCGGGAAACGCGTGAGCCTCAAATTTTATCCGGAAATGCGGAAGACGCCACGCCCGAACAAATTGGCGACGAGCCGTTTTTAATTCTAACCGAATTAAAAAAAATAGGCTTAGCTGTCGATAAAAAAAGAGAGCGGGGCGCGGCGAAATTGCTTGCCAAAATGCCCGTGGACGTGTTTATTTTGGACGACGGGTTTCAATACCGTCGTCTATTCAAAGAGTGCGAAATAGTCGTTTTGGACGCCACGCGCCCTTTTGACAACGGCCGTTTGATTCCGGCAGGCTTGCTACGGGAGCCGCCGCGGGCCTTGGCCCGGGCGTCGCTCCTTTGGTTGACGCGGGTCAACCGCGCGGCCGAGCCGGAAAAAACACGGACTTGGCTCCGGCGTTTTTCACCAAAACCTGTGGTACAAAGTTTCCACGCTCCGGTCGGATTATGGTCAATTGACCGAAAGCGACAAATGCCGCTTGAAAAACTGTCGGGCCTTGAAGCGATTGCTTTCTGCGCCATTGGCAATCCGGAATCGTTCCGGCAGGATTTGCAAGATTTGGGCGTGCGGCTCCGGGCTTTTCAGGCTTTTCCCGACCACCATGTTTTTACAACGGCCGATATTGAAAATTTAAAAATTCTTGCTACGAACCGAAAAGTAAAATATATTTTATGTACCGAAAAAGACGCCGTCAAAGTCTCAAACGGAGATGACCGTTTCTATTTTCTGAAAATTTCAATCCAAATCGTTGGCGATTATCAAATTCTACTTGATTTATTGCCCGGGTTGCGTTAAATTTTGTCAGATATTTGAGACAGCAATCCCCTGACGTTTCAACAAATTTGCAGTTAAAATGAATTGTAATCGGGTGATCCTTTTGATTTGGGGAGGTTCCAATGGCTAAGGAGTATGTCGTTCTGGTTGTGGACGACGACGTTAATATTCGCAAAATGGTAGAAATTAATCTGAAGAAGGATAAAATCTACGAGATTCTGACCACCTCGAATGGGGAAGCGTGCCTGAAAATCATGCAAAACACCATTCCCGATCTTGTGCTTTTGGACATCCAAATGCCGGGGATTGACGGCATTGAAACCCTGCGCCGGATCAAAGAGGACAATCCGAAGATTCCCGTCGTTATGATGTCCGCTCACGGAACCATTGAGACAGCCGTCCGCTCCATGCAATTGGGAGCCTTTGATTTTATTACGAAACCTTTTTCGGGTGACCGGCTTCGGCTCACCGTCAAAAATGCCATCGAAAATAGCAGCCTGAAGCAGGAGGTAGACCGTCTGCGCCAGGAACTTCGGGAACGGTACCAATTTAAAAATATTATTGGTGAAAGCGGCCCGATGCAGGATGTGTTCAAGGCAATTAAAAAGGTGACCGACAGCAATGTAACCGTTTTGCTTCAGGGTGAAAGCGGCACCGGAAAGGAACTCATTGCCCGTGCCATTCATTTCGAAAGTGAAAAGCGCCACAACAAACCCTTCGTGGCGGTCAATTGTTCCGCTTTGCCCGAGTCCCTGTTAGAAAGTGAGCTTTTCGGACACGAAAAGGGCGCATTTACCGGAGCCGCCGGGCGGCGAATCGGAAAATTCGAACAGGCCAATGGTGGAACAATTTTCCTCGACGAGATCGGGGAAATGTCCCCTTCCACACAAGTGAAAATTCTGCGCGTTTTGCAGGAAAGGGAATTTGAACGCGTGGGGGGCAACGAACTCATTCGAGTGAACGTACGGATTATTTCCGCAACCAATAAAAATTTGGAAGAAGCCATTAAAAAGGGTGAATTTCGGGAAGACCTCTACTACCGGTTGAGCGTGTTTCCGATTGTCATTCCCCCGCTGAGGGAGCGCAAAGAAGACATTCCCTTGCTGGCGCAGTTTTTTCTGGCCAAATACGCCGAGCGCGAGGAGAAAAATGTTCAGGAAGTGTCGCCCGAAGCATTGGAACTTTTAATGGCGTACAATTGGCCGGGTAATGTGCGGGAATTGGAAAACGCTATTGAACGCGCAGTGATTCTGGCTTCAAATGAAAAGATTTTGCCCAAAGACTTACCGGCAAATGTGCGGGCCATCGGTGAGAAAAAAATAGCGGAACCAACTACAGGACCGCTGAGTAATTGGATCGAGAAATTAGAGGAAGAAGCGCTGCGCAAAGCCCTGCTGGAAAGCGAAGGCAATGTGTCGCTAACGGCGCGGAAATTGGGCATTGGGCGGGCCACAATTTATCGAAAAGCCAAAAAATACGGGTTACCCATCGTCCGGTAGATTTGGAAGAGTGGACGAAACAAATTCCTTTCTTTTCTCGGAATTATTTTCAGATTGTTGCGTAACACCAAATAGATTTCGGATGCGGAATTAGTGACGACCTATTAGGCGACTTCGAGGACGGGGAAATGTCTGCAATCGAAAATATTCCGATTGAACCTCTCATTCGCCGGATTGTTTCGGATGAGTACACCAATCAAGACCTATTGGATTTTTTGAGCCTCAGTGAAAAAATCGCCGTCGGTTATTTGCGGTTTTTACAGGAAGCTCGGCGAAAAAATCTCTTCCTTTCGGCCGAAGGTCAGGATTCACTCCACCAATTGGCCATTGACTGCGTGGCGCCGCTTTTTCGCCGTGACGACGCCAATCGCTTTGTAACCTTTCGCCATTATTTTTCTCCCTTTCTTGACAAGGAAAATCCGCCGTCGAATCTTGAGCTGTTTATTCAATTGAAACGGCTCATTATTCGATCGGTTAAGCAAGAATTGGCGCGTATATTTCGGGAACGCGACCCGGAGGGGGCAAAAATACTGCGCAACCTGCGCAATGCCATCCGCCAATCGGAGGATTTGCTTTGTGTTGAAAATTTAGCCCACACGTATATTTTTTCGGAAGTGAACGTTGGAGATGTTGGTATTTTTCGAAAAATAGCCGCTGGCGAAATGACCATCCATCACGAAGAAGCACGCAAAGCGCTTCGCCGGGATTTCCCGCTGATGCCTATTCCCGATTTGACGGAAAACTACCTGGCGAGGTTTTCGCCGTTTACAACCTACCCCAAACTGGTCCGCCAACTTCTGCAAGTGGTGCGCGAAAATACCCAGTACGCCAATTATTTGTTGTTGGAAGATGTGATTTACGTGAGCCGCTCATTTAAAGACAAGCGGATTCCGTTGTGGGACTCGCTGGGGGCGTCTGAAGCAGGTAACCCGGAAGCCGCTTACTACGAACGACGGCTACGCGAAATAGTAGAGAGCATGGCCGACCGCGTGGAAGCATTGGTTACAACCCGATACGGCGTCAGGGGCAAATTTTCCCCAGAAGTGTTGCACTTCTTTCAAAAGGCACTCAATGACTACGTGGAAGATTTTATTCACAAGCGAAAAACACCCTCCTATTTTAATTTGTTAAAACGGTACCTGCCCCATTTAACCCGGGACGTCTACCGCCGCGACTTTCGACACGCGTTCGAATACCTCGCCCGTGCAGTGCGGAAAGAGATTAGTGAAGAAATAGTGAAAATTTTGTGATATTTTTCCGCATTTTGCCCTTTTGTCTCTATATTTAGATGTAATTAAAAAAAGAAAAAATATGGAAGAAAACTACCAAACGGCGCAAAACCCGCCCCCGCATTCAGACTGCCCACAGGACGTGGAATTGGAGCAGTTTCTATTGAGTTCGTATTTTCACTTGGCGAGCGACAAAAGGATTGCCCTGCATGTCGCTTCCTGTCCTGTGTGTCAGGACAAGCTGGAGGAAATGCGGGATTACTACGAAATATTGAGCGCCGAATTAGCCCACCCTGTTCCCCCGGAGGTCCTTTTACTGCAAGAAAGAATTCAACGGCACTAATTTATCCCGGTTTTGTCGCCTAAAAATCCCCATTTTGAACGGTGGTTTCCCGCGCAACGGTACCTCGTACCCTATTTTTAAACAGTGTGTTTTTTCTTGCAAGCTGCAGTAAACCAATTTTGAAAAAAAGGCCCCCTCTTTTTGTCTGTTGCTGTTGATGAAATTCTTTTAGTGCGTTTACTTTGCTTGATTTCAAATTTCATTCGACACAAAAAAACTTGATTTTTGTGGCAACTCTGATTAATTTTTTTTAATTTTAATCACTTAAGAATCCCTTTGAACTTGTCTGAAAAATTTCCTGGCAATGAAATTCGAGGTATTTTGTGCGTAAGAAGATTTTACTGGTCTGTGCGGGGCTTGGGCTCTTTTTCGGTCTGAATGTCCGGACGTCGGGAGCCGTTCCTTCCGAACGCCATTGGGAAAGCGTCAGCCTCCGAAATTACCGGGTTCTGTTTCAAAAACCACAAAGGCATTTGGCTGAAAAAGTAGCCCAAGTTGCCTGGAAAATCACACCGAAATACCAATCGATTTTCGGGGAGGTTCCGCGGGACACAATCCGTATTTTGCTGGCCAATTCACGAAAGGAATTTGACCGCCTGACCCGCAACACGATTCCGGAGTGGAGCCAGGGGGTTACGCGCCCGGATATTCATCTCATTATTTTAATGTCGAACCAAATAAAGGAAGATCGTTTTTTTGCTGTGGAACGCCACGAATTGGTGCACGCCTGGATGGGAGCCCTTTACCCGGGCGTCCAAACGCCCCGCTGGTTTGACGAAGGCATCGCTGTCTTGCTTTCGGGAGAACGTGTTTCCGACAACAACACCATTCTTTCACGGGCGGTGTTAACCCATTCATTGCTTTCGCTGGACGACGTCAACAATGTGCTTCGTTTCGGCCGCGCCAAGGCACGGTTGGCGTACGCGGAAAGTTACGCCGCGTTGAAATTCTTTGTCGATTATTTTGGCTGGAAGAAATTTCCCCCCTTTTTTCGTCAATTAAAAAAAACCGGTTCTTTTGACCAGGCTCTCCAGTCAATAACCGGACTGACCATTTTTCAATATGAGGACAATTTTGAAGATTACGTCAAGAAACATTACCACTGGCAATTTTTATTCGATATTGACCTGTACCTTTGGCTGGCTCTTCCCCTTTTTGTGGCTGTTTCCTTTTATTTTATTCGGCGTAAAAATCGAAAGCGAATGAACAATTGGGCGGACATTTCCGAGGAGGAGCATGGCGGAAACTAAAAAAATCCGGAATGTTTTTGAGTTCCTTCTGCTGCAAACCATGGCCGCGGCAGTGCGTCTTCTCCCGTACCGTTTGGGGGTGGGGCTGGCACGTCTTCTCAGTTTTTTGGCGTTTTATGTCTTGAGAATTCGCCGCGCGGTGACAATCGAAAATCTTTGTCGTGCCTTTCCTGAAAAATCCCCGGCGGAATGTCAACATTTTGCCTGGCGGGTGTACCGTCACTTCGGACGCGTTGCTGTTGATTTTATTTTTTTGCCGCGTTTGATTCCGCGAAAATTTTTCCGGCTTGTGACGGTAAAAAATGAATCGGTTCTAAAACAGGCCTTTGAAAAAGGGCAGGGGGTGGTATTGAACGGGCCCCACCTGGGCAATTGGGAATTCATGGCGGCCGTGGCCCCTTTGTTGGGCTACCCGACGCGGATTATTGTGGGAACCCAACGGAACAATCTGGCCGACCGCTGGATTAATCGAACACGATTGTTGGCGGGGTCAAAAATCATTCACGTCGGAGGTGCCGTGCGAAAATCACTGGAGGCTTTGAGTCGGGGTGAAGTCGTGGCGCTTTTGTCAGACCAGGACGCAGGGCGTGACGGACTGTTTGTTCCGTTTTTTGGACGGAAAGCGTCGGCTTCAGTGGGAGCCGCCCTGTTGGCTCTGAAAGGAAATGCCCCGATGGTGTACGCCCAAACCGTGTGGCAAAACGGGCAGTACGTCACCGAATTTGTGGAAATTAAAACGGACGATCTGCACGGGCCAACGCCGGAGAATCTCTACGAACTCACCCGGCGGTTTACCGAATGGGCCGAAAAACAGATTCGCCATTTCCCCGAGCAGTGGTTTTGGATGCACCGTCGGTGGAAAACCCGTCCTTCGGAGGAAATGCCGTGAGTTACCGGGTGCTGATTATTCAAACCGCTTATTTGGGAGACGTAATTCTGACGCTTCCGCTTGTGGACGAACTTCGGAAAAACCTCTACGCTTCCGCTGAAATTCATTTCCTGGCCATTCCGGCGGTGGCCAATGTGTTGGAAAATTACCCGGGTCTTGACAAGGTCATTTTGTACGACAAACGAAAGAAAGAGCGGAGTCTGCGGGCTTTTTTTAAAAAAGTTTTGTGGCTGCGGAAGACAAAATACGATCTGGTACTTTTGCCCCACCGCTCGTGGCGCAGCGCCCTGCTGGCGCGCTGGGCCCACATCCCCGTTCGAATCGGATTTGACAAAAGTTGGGCGGCGTTTCTGTACACGCAAATTGTTTCCTACGAAAAGAAGGAACACGAGGTCAATCGGAATCTGAGATTGCTCCAGCCCTTGGGCATTTTGGTTCCCAAAGAATCGGGTTTGCATTTGCAAATTGACGAATCTGACCGCCAAACAGTGGAAACTCTGTGGAGGAGCAGTGGCTTAAAAAAGGAGGCAGCCTGTGTGGCGGTAGCCCCAGGTTCGGTCTGGTTTACCAAACGCTGGCTGCCTGACCGTTTTGCACAACTCGTTCGAGAATTGTTAAAAGAAGGTGTTCAAATTGTGGTTGTAGGGGGCCCCGAGGATGCCGATTTTGGGCGTTTGCTGCAAGAGGTGGCTCCGAGCCGCGTGGCCAATTTTGTGGGTAAGCTCACCCCGCGGCAGTCGGCCGAAGCCATTCGCCGCTGTGACGTGTTGGTCGCCAACGACAGCGCGCCCGTCCATCTGGCCTCTGCCGTGGGGACACGGGTGGTTGAAATCTTCGGGCCCACGCTACCGTCGTTTGGTTTTACCCCCTTTGGGGTGCCCCATCGACTGGTGGAAAACAAAACCCTCGCCTGCCGGCCCTGCGGGGAACACGGTGGCAGCCGTTGTCCGCTCGGCACCTTTGACTGCATGAAAAGCATTTCGGTTGTGGAGGTTCTTCGGGCTACGGAGGAACTGTTGAATGCCTGATGCCCCCCGTGTGTGGTCGCTTAAAAATCAGTCGGTGGGAAAAGTGGCGGAAAAAGCGGCAAAAATCCTGCGTTCAGGAGGTGTTTTGGTTTACCCCACCGACACCATTTACGGTTTGGGTGCCGATCCCTTTCAGCCTGCCGCAGTGGAAAGGGTGTACCGCTTGAAAGGCCGCGCCTTTTCCAAACCAATTCAGGTACTTATTGGCGAACGGGCCATGCTGGATTTTTTGGTTGAGGAAATTCCCCCTGAAGCCCAAAAATTGACGGAAGTCTTTTGGCCGGGACCTCTCACGCTTATTTTTAGGGCGAAAAAAAACCTGACCGGCCGGTTTTTGGGTGAAGGGCACACCGTAGGTGTTCGATTGCCGTCCCACGAATTTTGTCGACAGCTTAGCTTGAAGTTGAAAGGCCCTGTGCTTTCCACCAGCGCCAATGTGAGCGGCGGCGGAAATCCCCGCAGTTTGGGAGAAATTCCTCGGGAAATTTTGACCTCGGTCGAAGCCGTTGTGGACGGCGGAACAGCACAAACTGCGTTGCCGTCCACGATTTTGAACGTCGTGGGCGGCTCTGTGCAGCTCGTACGGGAAGGAGCGCTTCCGCTCGAGGAAATTGTGCAGGTGGTGGGCGATTTGAAAAATACTGATTGATTGTGAACGTCCGTCCTCGAATCGGTTGCCAATGGTCACGTGAAACAAATTGGAATTGACGCAAGTTAATGAAAGAAAAATTCACGGTTTTATTTGTTTGTACGGGAAACAGTTGCCGGAGTCCGATGGCCGAGGGCATTTTTCGGAAGGAATTGCCTGAGGCTTATCGCGATCGAATTGCCGTTGTTTCTGCCGGAACCGGTGCCTTTGACGGCAGCCCTCCGGCTCGATTTGCCATTGAAGTTTGCGCGGAAAACGGAATCGACATTTCGGGACATCGTTCCAGGGCCTTGCGTGAACACCATTTGCGCAGAGCGGACATTGTTTTTGTAATGGAAAAAGAACACCTAAAATTTATTCACGAACTATTTCCGCAATTTCAGGAAAATGTTTTTCTGCTAAAACATTTTGATCGAGACAAGAAAAAGTGGGGGCGTTCGGATATCCCCGATCCCATTGGGCGGGACAAAGATTTTTACCGGAAAGTTTTTGCGGAACTTCAGACGGAAATTCGCCGTATTCTCCCCAGACTTTTGCAATTGGCTGAGGCCGAATTTGCGCGGAAAAACGGCACGGGGGAATAGGTTGTGCTTAATCTTCCTCCCAAAGCTCGGATTTTGCTCATTCGGACCGACCGAATCGGAGATGTGGTGCTTTCCACTCCGGTGGCCTCGGCCATTAAGCGGGCTTGGCCCGAGGCAAAGGTCATTTTTTTAGCTAGAGAGTACACCAAGCCGCTTCTGGAGTTACACAGGGATGTGGATGTGGTGTGGACTGAAGAAGAGATTGAAAATGGGGGAAATCCAGTTGAGGCATTGAAAAAAGCGGGTGTGGCGGCGGCGATTGCTCTGCACCCCGACTTAAAATGGGCCTGGCGAATGGCCCGAGCCCATATTCCGATTCGGGTGGGAACGGCTTACCGGGCTTTTTCGTTTTTGTACACAACCCGGGTTTTTGAACACCGCAAGCGCTCGCTCCTTCACGAGGTGGAGCACAATCTCAACCTTTTGCAGCCTTTTGGGATTGAAGGGCGCCCGGTTCGTTTTCATTTTCAGGTGCCTTCGGCGGTGCTCGAAAAGGTAAGAGAACTGCTGGATTCAAGAGGCGTCGTCAGGGAGCAACCGTTTGTTGTACTTCATCCCGGCAGTGGCGGTTCGGCCGTCGATTGGCCGCTGTCGTTTTTTGGGGAGCTGGCACGAAAACTTCGCGCCCGAAATTTGCCCGTAGTGGTCACTGGTGCGGTTAGTGAGCGCCTTTTGGGGGAGCGGCTTGTGGAAATCGGGGGCAGCGGGGTCATCAATTTGGCCGGTGAAATCGATTTGACGGAACTTGCGGCGGTTTTGAAATGGGCGCACGTAGTCGTGGCCAACAGCACGGGGCCGCTTCACATCGCCGTGGCAATGGGGACAGAGGTGGTGGGCTTTTACTGTCCGGTTCCGCCCTGTTCACCGCAGCGGTGGGGGCCCTACGGTCGCCCGGATTCCGTGCTCGTGCCTTCCCGCGTTTCTTGCAAAACCTGCGGGGACAAAACCTGTGTGAAAAGCCGCTGCATGGAACAAATTTCGGTGCAGACGGTTTTGGAAAAGGTTCTTCAGAAAATGAAAATAGAATCATGAAGCAAAAACTCTTGTTTTGGGGAATTTTGGGGCTTTTTGGGGTTGGTTTGGCGGGACGGCCGAACGTGCAAAGCGCAGCAGGTGCCCCGCCCGGGGCGTCCGAGTCGGATTCTTCTTCAGCCGTTGACACTCTTTTCCGAAGCCTTCCCAACCACGCCTTCGGGGTAGGGGAAAAACTTACGTTTGTTATTCGCTGGGGGCCGATCCACGCCGGCGAAGCCGTCATGGAAGTGCCGGAAATACGCCTGTACGAGGGGCGGAAGGTGTACCTGCTGCGTTCCACTGCTCACACCAATCGCACCTTTTCCACCTTTTTTCGAGTACGTGATCGGGTGGAATCCCTCATGGACGTCCGGGGGCTGTTTACGTGGCATTTTGAAAAGCATCTTCGCGAAGGAAAGTTCCTGGCCGACATTGAGGAGAAATTCGACCAGCGACACCATTTTGTGGTCAGCCGCGGCGACACCATCCCGGTGCCGCCCGATGTGCAGGATGTTCTGTCGTCCCTTTATTTTGTCCGCACCCGTCCCCTAACGGTGGGCGATCCGATTGCCGTGGCTAATTATGCCGATCACAAGGTGTACCCGTTAGAGGTTAAAATTTTGCGCAAAGAAGAGGTACGCGTCCGGGCCGGAAAATTCCACTGCATTGTCATCGAACCGATTCTCAAAAGCACCGGTATTTTTCAGCAGAAAGGTAAACTGACCGTGTGGCTGACGGACGATACGCGCCACATGCCCGTCTTAATGAAAAGCAGGGTTTTGGTGGGCTCATTTGTGGCCGAATTAAAAAAGTTTCGACTTGGGGTTTCAAAATGAGGAGAAAATATGTCACGCTACCGCGAAATTGACATCGAAAATGTGCACCCGATTTCCATTGAAACGCGCAAAAACAAGGTCAATGTGGACGAATTTGCCAGTCCCTGCAAAACCGGGATGACATTCCGGGATTTTTGGCATTCGCTCCCCAATATTTTGGAAGGCGAAGGGCTCCGGGAATTTGTGAGCCACGTGGTGGAAGGGCATCGCCGAAAAAAGCCTTTTGTTTGGATGATGGGGGCGCACGTGATTAAATGCGGCTTGAGCCCTGTATTAATCGATCTCATGGAACGCGGTATTATTACCACCGTTAGTTTGAACGGCGCGGGGCCGATTCACGACACCGAATTGGCCTACTGGGGGCAAACGTCGGAGGATGTGGCTACCAATCTTCAAAACGGCACGTTCGGCATGTCACGCGAGACGGCGGAAAAAATCAACGAAACCATTCACCTGGCACGCCGCGAAAAATTGGGGTACGGTGAGGCGTTGGGGAAGAAGATTTTCGAAGAAAAACCGCCGTACTGGGAATTGAGCATTCTGGCCAACGGTTACCGACTGGGTATTCCGGTGACGGTCCACGTGGGCGTTGGGACGGACATTGTGCACCAGCACCCCAATGCGGACGGAGCCGCTATCGGAGAGGCCAGTCTGCGCGATTTCCGCATTCTGGCAGGGGTCCTGCGTGATTTGGGTCACGGCGGCGTGGTGGCTTTGGTGGGTTCCACCGTTATTTTACCGGAGGTTTTTCTCAAGGCTCTGACGGTGGTGCGCAATATCGGGTACGACGTGCGGGAATTTTACACGGCTAATTTTGACATGATTCGGCACTACCGCCCGTTGGTCAATGTGGTGCAGCGTCCCACTTTGGATGCCGGCAAGGGGTTTCAGTTTGTAGGGCACCACGAAATTTTAATTCCTCTGCTTGCCGCCGCCATTCTTGAGGAACTTGGGTAGAATCACGGGATTTTTCTTTTTGAAAAATAAAACGGGAGAAACACTATGCGAGTCGGAATCATCGGATTGCCTCTTTCGGGGAAAACCACTCTGTTTAATGCGCTAACCGGTGCTGCTGTGGAGGTCGGTTCCTGGTCGGGCGGAAAGCGAGAAGCGCACATCGGCGTGGTAAAAGTTCCGGACGAACGGCTGGATTTTTTGCACACCCATTTTCCGACGGCAAAAAAGATTCCGGCCGTTATTGAATATGTGGATTTGGCCGGTTTCGAAAAGGGAATCAGTGAATCAACCAAAACACTCAGTGAATTGCTGAATGATCTGAAGAATGTGGACGCTCTGGTGAGCGTGATTCGGGCGTTTGAAAACGAATCGGTACCGCACCCGGAGGGCTCGGTGGATCCCTGGCGAGATTACCAGAATCTGGAAACGGAATTCATTTTGTCCGACATGGCAATTTTGGAAAATCGAATTACCCGCCTGGAAAATCAACTGAGGAAGAAAAAAAACGACCGGGAACAAAAAGAGTTGGAATTGCTGAAGCGGTGCATGTCCGTTTTGGAATCAGAGCAACCGCTTCGCAGTTTGGATTTTTCGGCGGAAGAAGCAAAAATCCTTCGAGGGTACCAATTCTTGACGGAGAAACCCCAAATTGTTGTCCTGAACATTAATGAATCGGATATTGGGAAAGAGGAACAAATTTTGCAGCCCTTCCTCGAGATGCAGGCAAGTCCGCGAACCGCTTTTGTGGCTCTTTCCGCCGAAATTGAGATGGAAATATCTCAATTAAATCTGGAAGATGCCGAAATATTTTTAGAGGACCTGGGTCTTCGGGCGCCGGCACTTGAGCGGCTTATTCAAACCACCTACAACCTGCTCGGGCTTATTTCTTTTTTTACAATTGGAGACGACGAGGTCCGCGCCTGGACGATCCGCCAAAATACCAAGGCCCCGCAGGCAGCAGGTGCGGTTCATTCGGATATGGAACGAGGGTTCATTCGCGCCGAAGTGGTTGCCTACGACGCCTACAAAGCGCACGGTTCGCTTGCCAGATGCAAAGACGCCGGTGTCTTGCGCCTGGAAGGGAAGGAATATGTTGTCCAGGACGGAGACATTATTTCATTCCGATTCAATGTGTAAGGAATTGCAATGGCAAAATCCAAGAAGTTTCAGGTCACAATTGGCATTTTCATCAGCCTCTTTTTTCTCTGGCTGGCTTTTCGGAAGGTCAGTTTGTCCGAAATGGCCGAAGCCATTCGGGACGCCGACTATTGGTATTTTCTGCCGGCCACCGTGTTTTTGTTTTTAAGTCTGTGGTTTCGCGCCTACCGGTGGAAATATTTTTTCAAATCCATTAAGCCCGTCCGGGTTAAGGACCTCTTTGCTTCTATGATGATTGGTTACATGGCCAACAATGTTTTCCCCATGCGGTTGGGAGAATTTCTCCGTGCCTATTCCATTGGCCGCACGGCCAATGTTTCCAAAATGTCCTCCTTTGCTACCATTGTGGTCGAGCGAGTTTTGGATGTGTTAACCCTTCTTTTCCTATTGGGTCTGGCCTTTTTTCTGCAGCCTTTTCCCAAATGGATTCAGGACAGCGGTCTGATTATTTTGGTTTTCGCCTTAGGGGCGATTCTTTTCATGGCTTTGCTGGTGTACAAAACGGAATCCACCTTGCGACTCATGGGAAAACTGTTGTCTCCCTTACCTCTTCGCTGGCGTGAAAAAATTCTCGAGTACACGGAAAGTCTGATCGACGGGTTTTCTGTTCTGAAAAATCCGCAATATTACTTCGTCGTGGCTCTTCTTTCTCTCTTGATTTGGGGAAGCTACGTGGCGATTGTGCACCTGGTGCTCATGTCTTTTGGAATCGTGCAAACCTACCACCTGACCATTTTAGCCAGCGTGGTGGTGCAGATCATGATTGGCATCGGGGTTACCCTTCCTTCTTCGCCGGGGTACGTGGGGACGTACCACTACCTGGCCATGCAAGCGCTGGCCATTTACGGTGTCGGACAGAGCGAAGCCCTCAGTTTTGCTGTGGTTCTCCACCTCTTCAACTACATTCCGTCCACGCTGGTGGGGTTGTACTATTTTGGGCGGGAAAATGTCAAAATTGCCGATGCCCTAAAAGAAAAAGACTGGGTGGAGTCGCTGCAGTAAATTTTCCTTAAAAACGGTTCGAGCGCATTTGTGGAAAATCTTTTTGCGATCGTAGCACCGCGCCCTTTTTGAATCCTTGATTCCCTTGTAAATATGTCGTATATTTAAGCAACCTTGGCGTTTCGCCAGCTTGTTTTGCTTTTTGGGAAACCTGCGTTGGCGGAAAGCCTGAGAAATCAACCGAGCTCAATGTTTCCGGACTATTGGGGAGCGATTTGTGGAAGAACTTTCCGTTGACAGAATTTTGCAGGGACTCAATGCTGAGCAGAAAAGGGCGGTTACCTTTGGCGAAGGGCCTTTGCTGATTGTAGCCGGTGCCGGAACCGGGAAGACGCGGGTCATTACCCACAGAATTGCCTACTTAATTGCCACAAAAATGGCGCGGCCGGAGGAAATCCTGGCTCTGACCTTTACCGACAAGGCGGCGGCCGAAATGCAGGAGCGCGTGGACGAACTGGTTCCGTACGGCTACGCCCTGGTGCAAATTAGTACCTTTCACGCCTTTGGGGACCGCATTTTGCGGGAGTTTGCCCTTGAAATGGGTCTTACCCCCGACTTAAAAGTGCTGTCGCGGCCGGAGCAGGTTCTGTTTTTTCGCGACCATTTGTTTGAATTTCCGCTGGAATACTACCGTCCGCTTGGTAATCCCACGCGGTTTGTGGAGGCCATGATTACGCTGTTCAGCCGTGCCAAAGACGAGGATGTTTCCCCCGAAGATTACCTAAAATTTGCCGAAGAATTGCACCGGACCGCTCAGGCAAATCCTGGGGACGAGGTGTTGCAGGAAGAAGCGCGGAAACAACTGGAACTGGCTCATTCGTACCGCCTGTACCAGGAGCTTCTGGCCAAAGAAGGGAAAATCGATTTTGGTGACCAGGTCACTCTGGCGCTGAATCTGTTGAGAAAAAGACCCTCGGTTCTCAAAAAGATTCAAGACCAGTTTAAATTTATTTTGGTCGATGAATT
Source organism: uncultured Deferribacteres bacterium (assembly GCA_964579725.1). Lineage (GTDB taxonomy): Bacteria > Zhuqueibacterota > JdFR-76 > JdFR-76 > BMS3Abin05 > CAZOHG01. Next base: position 8,149 of record CAZOHG010000011.1, on the reverse strand, counting down.
TCAGGACACCAATTACGCTCAATTTCAACTTCTGAAACTTTTGTCCCGCGAACGGCCCAATATTGCGGTAGTCGGGGACGACGACCAGTCTATTTACAAATTTCGCGGGGCGGCAATTAGCAACATTCTCCATTTTACGGACGCTTTCCCCAGAGCGGAATTGGTGGTGCTGACCAAAAACTACCGCTCCACGCAGGCTATTTTGGACGCGGCGTACAATCTAATTACGCACAACAATCCCGATCGACTTGAAGTAAAAAATAAAATAAACAAACAATTAACGGCTGAAACCAGAGGAGATTTGCCCCCGGTTGTACGCGCTCTTGGGTTTGAAGCTCTCTCGGTGGAGGCCGACGAAGTAGCCCGGCACATTGCGGAGGCAGTGGAATCGGGCAAACGAGCCTACCGTGATTTTGCCGTTTTAGTGCGTGCCAACAATGACGCCATTCCGTTCCTTCAATCGCTCAACATGCGCGGCATTCCGTACCAATTTTCCGGCAGCCGCGGGCTTTACCAACAGCCGGAGATTCAATTGTTGGTGGCTTTTTTGCGAGTGCTCAGCGATTTTACCGATTCTAAAAGTCTGGGACATTTGGCCTCGTCCGAAATTTACCAGCTTCCTGTTTTCGATCTGGTGCGGTGCAACCACGTTGCCCGGAGTCACAATCAGCCGCTTTTCGACGTTTTTCTGCACTACAAAGAGTTCCCGGACTTAACGGTGCTTTCACCAGAAGGCCGCGCCACCATTGAAAAAATCGTCGCGGATGTGGAATTCTACTTGAAACTGGCTCGGGAAAATTCCACCGGTGTGGTTTTGTACGAATTTTTCACGCGAAGCGGGTATTTGAAACGTCTCACCCGCCAGGGGTCAGAGCTTGGCGACCGCAAAGTACAAAATATTGCCAAGCTTTTTGACATCATTAAAAGTTTTGGAGAGGTTGCTCATCTCGACCGCGTGTCGATTTTTGTGGAGTACCTCGACTTGCTCATGGAAGCCGGAGACGACCCGGCCACGGCGGAAGTGGATTTGGACGCCGACGCCGTTCACGTTCTTACGGTTCACAAAGCTAAGGGACTGGAGTTTCCGGTTGTTTTCATGGTTAGTTTGGTCAACCAAAAATTCCCCCACCGGAATTGCAGTGAAGCCATTCCGCTACCGGAACAATTGGTCCGTGAAATTTTGCCGCAAGGGGACTTTCATCTTCAGGAAGAACGCCGCCTTTTTTACGTGGGCATGACCCGTGCCCAGGAGGAATTGTATTTTACCTACGCCCACGATTACGGCGGCAAGCGCACGCGAAAGGTAAGCCAGTTTGTGGTGGAAGCCCTGGACAGGCCCCTCCCGACGGAGTTTGTGAAGCGGACAGCTGAGGAAAAAATCCGTCGTTTTGCTCCGGCACCGGACGCCCTGAATCAGGAATTGGCACCGATTCCTGACGACCAGCCCCTGAAATTGAGTTTTTACCAGATCGACGATTATTTGACCTGTCCGCTGAAGTACAAATACATTCACGTGCTTCGGGTGCCCATTGCTCCGCACCACTCGGTCATTTACGGAAATGCACTGCACCAGGCAATCAGCCAGTACTACCTGCGAAAAATGAAGGGCTTTCCCGTGGATTTTTCCGTGCTTGAAGACACGTTCAAGAATTCCTGGTCCAGCGAGGGATTTTTTTCCAGAGAACACGAGGAACAGCGCTTTCAGGCCGGTCTGGAAGCCCTGCGACAATTTTACGAAAGGGAAGAAGCCTCGGGCCGGTTGCCCGTGTACGTGGAGAAAGAATTCGGTTTCTATCTGGAAAAAAATCACGTGGTGGGCCGGTGGGATCGGATTGACAAGCGAAGCGGCGGGTACGTCATTGTGGATTTTAAGTCCTCCGACGTGCGCGATCAGGACAAAGCGGACAAAAAAGCCAAAGACAGCCTGCAATTGGCAATCTACGCCTTTGCCTTTGAAGAAATGTTCGGCGAGTGGCCGATTCAGGTCGAGTTGCACTTTTTGGAGTCGGGCTTGGTTGGGGCTGTTCCCGTCGAGAAAATGAAAATGGACAAATTTCAAGAGAAAATTCGGGAAGCAGCGGCCGGCATTCGAAGCCGGGATTTTTCCGCGCACCCTGCCTACATGAGTTGTCAGTACTGTGCTTTTAACACCATTTGTCCCAGTGCCCAATTGTAGGGGGGATTGGGAGAAAACAGAATCCCGCGGACAAAAGACAGCCGTTTGTTGCGGAGAGAAAGCTGGAAAAGCAGGAGTTCGATTGTTTTGAAAATCTTACATTTTGCGGACGTTCATTTGGACATTTCTTTTGCCGGGATGAAATTTCCGGTGGAAGTGGCGCGGCGCTACCGAGCATCCCTTCGACAGGCCGTTCACAATCTCTTGGATTTGGCTCTAAAAGAAAAGGTCGATGCGGTCACGATTGGCGGTGACCTCTACGAGCAGGAGCGCTACTCCCCCGAAACCGGACATTTTTTGGCCGAGGAGTTCGCCCGCCTGGGCAGTGTCCCCGTGTTTGTGGCACCGGGGAACCACGATCCTCTCGTTCCCGATTCCCTTTACCGGCAGGTCAAATGGCCCGAAAATGTGACCATTTTTTCGGAGCCCCGGCTAACCCCCATTCCGCTGAGCGACGACGTGGTGCTGTGGGGTCTGGCGCACTTCGGGCCCTCCTTCCGCAAGAATCCGTTGGCCAATTTTCAGGTACCGAATCGAAAAACACACCTTCTGTTGCTGCACGGGTCGGACATGTCCAATGTGCCCGGCGGAAAAGTGACCCACGCGCCCTTTTACCCGGATGACATTCGCAAAGCCGGATTTGCCTTTGCGCTGTTGGGCCACTACCACCAGGGGAGGCTTTCCCCCGAAAAAGCCCCGATTTTGGCTTACCCTGGAAGCCCCGAGCCTCTGGCGCTCTGCTCTGCCGGTTTGCACGGAGCTGTTCTGCTTCAAATTGAAAAGGGTCGGGTTCAGGCAAAGTCGGTGCCCACAGCCACGTACCGTTCGCTGCGCAAAGAGGTGGACGTTTCGGAGCTGACTCATCTCGAAGCCGTCGCCCAAAAAATTACGGAAGCCCTGAAAGGGGAAGAGGGAGAAAGGGTTTTGGTACAGGTGAAATTGGTCGGCTGGCGACACCCGGATGTCAATTGGGACCCCGCGGCTTTGCGGGAGAGGCTTCCCGGAGATTTCCTTCACATTTATTTGGAAGACCACACGATTCCCGGGTTTCCGCTGGACGACCTGCGTGCGGAAAAAACCGTTCGGGGGGAATTTGTGCGCCGCTTGCTCGACGAAATGGAAAAGGCCGCGGACGAAAAACGCGACCTGCTGCAATCGGCGTTGACGTTCGGTTTGTTTGCCTTCGAGAAAAAAGACGTGGTGCCGAAATAGCCTTGAAAACATTCGGCTGCCCGGCAAAGCGCGGTTTGCTTGGCGGCAGAAAAAGGGGAGCGGCGAAATCAAAAATGTAGTAGCGTGGGAAAAATGGAATGAAACTGGTTCGTGTAAAAATTCAGGGATTTGGAAAGCTTCGCAATCTTACGTTGGAATTTTCACCCGGATTTAACTTGATTTGGGGGCCCAACGAGGCCGGCAAATCGACGTTGCAGCAAGCGCTGCTGGCGGCGCTCTACGGTTTTTACAGCGGGAATCGGGCAACCACGGCTGAAAAACAGCGCCACTGGCGCTTTAAGCCGTGGTCGGGCGACGCCTTTGCTCTTTCCCTGCGGTACGCACTGGCGGACGGCCGCACGTACGACGTGTTCCGAGATTTTTCCAACGACGATCTTCCCACCAAAATTTTGGACGCCGTGACCGGCGAAGATGTGACCCGAAAATTTTCCGTTCGGCGCCACGGAAATCTTTCCTTTGCTCGGGAACACCTGGGCATGCCGCGAGAAATCTTCGAAGCCACAGCCTTTGTTCGACAGGCCGAAGTGAAGGCTTTGCAAAATCAAGGGGGATTGGTAAATGAAATGGTCAGCCTTTTGGACAGCGGGGGGACAAAAGCCTCGGCGGAAGAGGCCATTGCCTTTTTGGAGGCTCAAATTGCCCGCGTCGGAACCGACCGAGCGCGGGTTCAACGCCTCCCGGTTGCTCAAAAACGGCTGCGTGATTTGCAGTCCGAACAAGAGGCTCTTCTCCGCGACCGGGAAGCCGTCAAACAAGCGGCTCAGGAAAAACAACAGTTGGAAAAAGCCCTTCGAAAAGACCGCACCCGCCTACTTCAGTACCGCTATTTGATTTTGGGGAAGAAAATCGAAGAAATCGAACACGCCTTCCAACGCTCGTCGGATTTGCGCAAAGAGCTCGAAACCCTGACTCTCCGGCTGGAGGAATTTAAAAGCGCAGGGCAGATTTCCGAAGCGCTGCGGGACGGAATCGTCCGAAAATTTCAAACGCTGGAAAACCAGAGGGAACAGATTGAAGAAATCCGGGAGGAAATTGCCCGGCAAAAAGAGCTCATCGGGCAATTGGACACGGAATTGAAAAATTACACCGAAATGAAAAAACTGGCGGATTTCCTCAGCTACGAGACTTTTTCTCAGTACCGCACGCGTTGGGAACTGGCAGAGGAAACCTTTCGAAAATCGAAAAATTGGGTGGAGCAGGAAGAAAAACGGCTCGGTTGGGAAGAAGGCCGAAAGGAACATCTTTGCCGGATGCACGCCCTTTCGCCCGAAGCAGTTCAGGACATTCGGGAGCAGGAAAGCCGAATAGCGACGCTGGAAGACCGAATCAAAGAAATGGCGTGGGAAGCGGGCAATCTGAAAAAACAAGTTCCCTTTTCTGTCCCCTGGAAAATCGGGTTGGCCTTGCTTGGTGCACTGGGGGTGGGGCTAACCGTACTCTCGGCGGTGGGTATTTTTCCCGCGTGGGGTAAAGGCGGGGGAGCAGGACTCGTTTTTCTTGCGGCGGTTCTTTTCGGCATTTTCTTGAAGAAACAGCGCAGCCACGAAAGAGAAGTGGCTGATTTTCAAGCGGAAATTGATTCTCTTGAGCGGGAAAGAGACGACCAAAAAGGCGCCTACCGGACGGCGCTTGCTCCTCTGGGAGTGCAAAATTGGCAGGAACTGTTGGAACAGCGAAGCCAATTTGAGCAGTACACTCGAAAATTGGACGATTTGAATCGAGCCAGGGGCGATTTGGAAGCGGTAGAATTCCAGCTTCTCAAATATCTGGACGCCATTGGCATTCGGGAAATTTCCAAAGAGGTACTGGACTCCGTGGCAGCCCAATTTCGCTCCTATTTTGAGCTGGCCAAACAGCGCGAGACCCAGCAGCAAATTTTGGAGGGCAAACAAAAGGAATTGGCTCGCGTTCAGGATCGGATGGAGCTGACCTGCGAATCGCTGTCAGAGCGTTTGCAGGAAGTGGGAATTGAGGAAAAAAATCTGGAAAAGGCGCGTGCCCTTTTCACCGATTTGTTGGGAAAGCGGCGGCAATACGACCAACTTTTCAGGGAGATTGAGAAGCGGAAATCCGAATTGACCGGACTGTTTTCGGGAAAATCTGAGGCGGAACTGCGCACCCAACAAGAGGAGTTGAGCCGCAAACGGGACGCTTTGCTCGGAAACCACCCGGAATTGAAGGGAACCACATCCGGCTGGAGTGCCCAGAAGCTGCAAAATGAATACGAACAGTTAGACCGGCGGCGGCAGGAAATGGAAAAACAGGTAGAACGGTTGGAAACGCAGATTCGCGTTATTCTAACCAAGCACCGGCCTCAAGCGGAAATCGAGGAGGAATTGGCACAAGCTGAAGAAGAAGTGCGCCAACTGTTGCGAGTGCGTCGAGCTTTGGAAAAGGCACGGGACACCCTCACCGACGTCATGAAAACCTTCCATCGAAATTTGGCGCCGCTTTTGAATCAAGAGGTGAGCCGCGACATTGCTCGGGTCACCGGTGGCCGCTACCGCGAAGTCCGGGTTGACCCCCGAAAATTCTCGGTGAGTCTCAGCGTACCGGAGACGGGAGAGGTTCAAAACAGCGAATTGGTCAGTTTGGGTACGCAGGAACAGGTGTACTTTCTGCTGCGGGTGGCCATTGCGCGGCTGCTCAGCGAAAACAGCGAACCGTTGCCCCTGCTATTGGACGACCCCTTCGTTCATTTTGACGGTCAGCGGCTTGAAAATGTGCTTCAACTGCTCAAATCTCTGGCCCGGGAAACGCAGATTCTGGTTTTTACAAAGGACGAAGCCATTTTGAAGTGGACGCAAAAAGCGCTTCCGGAAACAGAACGGGCAATTTTTACAATGGGAAATTAAAAAGCAGAACTTGGGAGGGGTTGTACATTTCTTTTGGAAGGATTTTTTTGCTCGAAACGTCTGCCTCAAGGGAACCTCTCGTTGGCCACTTTTTATCTACGGTGAATTTTTTGGAGAAACAATCTTTGTGAAATTGTCTTCAGGCTTTTTTAAATTGGCTCGCAGCGAAATCCGATTTTTTGGTCTTCGGGGTAAAAAGCGGGAATTTGTGCGCCCTAATTTTTTTGCAGAGGAAGCAGCCGAGAATTCACCCGCCGTGCAACAGAAATTACCTCACGTAGTCGAATCGAATTCCAAGTGCAGGCTCAGCAATCCCTTCGTTGGAACCGATTCGAATGAGCCAATTCAGCCGCAATTTTTCGTTCACAAGGATGTCACTTCTGAAAAGCAGGCCAAGTTTGTCCTGCGGGCCGAAACCCACGCCAAACCAGGGATGAACTGTGGCGGGTTGATTGCTGCCAATCCCAATTCTCAAATAGTTGCCCGAGTAAAGCTGCGGGTGCTGGAAGAATGAGCCTTCAAAATAAAATTTTTGCAGGTTCCCGAACCGAAGGTGGAAAGTTGGGAACAACCGGCTCCCGATTTTGGCCGGGAGCTTACTGCTCCAGAAAAGCCCAGCACCCAGACCCACATATCGGCTCTTCCATTCAATAAAAGGGTTTAAGCCGAGAAAAATTCGCCGGGGGTACTCGTAGACCGTGCGGTACCCGTAATTGGAATCCAATACATCTTTTTGCAATTCAATTTGGTCCCGTACACCGTGGACCAAAATTTCCACTTCACTGTTTTTACCGGTTCGGCTCCATTCCCCTCCCAGTTCGGAATAACCGATGGCCTCTTCCCGGAGGATTTCTCCGCTGCACCCGCGATCAACGATGGCATATTGTCCGGCACTCCCCCAAACGCTGATCTTGGTTTGAGTGGTGTCCCGCGGCGCTGTGTCAATTAAAAAAGGGGTGACCACAAGGGCCAGCAGGAGAAAATCTAGCGACATTTTCACGTGGCGTTTCATTTTGATTTTCCTCGAATGAATGGATTCGGAGGATCTTTGAAAAAGCAAAATTTACATTGGAATTGGTTCCCCGGAAGTTTGAAAACGATTTTCCCTTTGTGAAGCGTCATTTGGATGTCGAGCGTTGAAGGAAGGCAGATTTTTTGTAACGCCTTAAATATATTGTCCATCCGGCATCTTTTCAAGCAAAAAATGTGCGATTTTTCGCGAGTCGGAGAATTCGAAATTAAATTCTTACCTTGATTTTAGGGGCTTCTTTGGCTTTGAGTCAGGTAAAATATTCTTTTTGAAATTGGAAAATTCTTGACTTTTTGCAAGATTTGTTTATCTTTTATGCAAACGTTTTTCTTAGTGAGGAATTGTGGATTTTAAACCCGAAAAGCAGACGGAAGGCGAGATGAAAGGGAAGCGGATTGTGCTGGTCGGCGGGGGGAGTTTTCAGTGGACGCCCAAAATTGTTCGGGATTTTCTGGCCCTGCCGGGGCTGGACGGGAGCACGGTGGTCTTGGAAGACATTTCTCCCGAAAATTTGGCCGTGACCACACCCCTTGTCCGAAAAATGCTCGAGGGGTCTGGGCGAGAGTTCCGGCTCGAAACCACCGACAATCTCAAAGACGCCCTGCCCGGCGCGGATTTTGTCATCCTCACGATTTCCACGGGCGGTCTGGAGGCAATGGCACACGATTTGGAGATTCCCAAGAAATACGGCGTTTTCCAAAGCGTGGGGGACACGGTTGGTCCCGGCGGTTGGGCCCGCGCCCTGCGAAATATTCCGGTTTTTCAGGAATTTGCCGGGGCCATTCAAACCGACTGCCCGGAGGCCTGGGTGGTCAATTACACCAATCCCATGAGCGTCTTGACGCGCACGCTGAC
>CAZOHG010000010.1:0-76232 GCA_964579725.1 uncultured Deferribacteres bacterium | reverse complement strand
GGTGATATCCCGCCCCGGGCGCCCGTGGTGAATGATGTTTGCTAAAATTTTCCCGCTTAAAAAGCCGAAGGCCATGCCGTGCCCCGTAAACCCTCCGGCTACTAAAACAGTGTTCCGGCCCGGCAGCTTCCCCAAAAAGGGCAAACCGTCCTGCGAAAATCCCATAATGCCTGCCCAGTTGTGTGCCACGGCAAAGGGGCCCCAGGGGGCAAAGGTTTTTTTCAGAAATTCCGTCAAAACCTCCCGCAGCCGCGGATCGGGCTGTGCTTCCAACTTCCCAACGTCGGCGTTTTCTGCCTGCCAGCGCATTCCGCCCAGAGCCACCACTTTGTCCGGGGTTTGCTGCCAATATTCGTAACCGAAATTGGTTAACATGCCCATTGGCGGAAGTCTTTTCCGGGTAGGTTTTGTGGCAATCATTTGTCCGCGCACGGGCTCTATTTTTTGATTGAAAAACGGGTGCACCATTGACAGGTAGCCGTTGGCAGCCAAAACAACCATGTGAGCAGAGAGAACGCCTGCGGTCGTTTTCAGAAAAAGAGTTCCCTTCTTTTCTTCCCAACGCAACACGGGCGTTCGAGGAAACAACCTTCCCCCCCTTTTCAAAATGACCTTGGTGAGTCCGAAGAGAAATTTGGCAGGGTTGAATGTGGCGTCATTTTTGTAGAATCGCGCGCCGAGAAAGGGAGCTGGAAGCGTCCCGCCAAAAACAGCCTTCAAGGCCGCCTGATCCAGCCATTCACTGCCGTACCCGTTTTCCTGTAAAAGCCGGACGGATTCTTGAATCTCCTGCGCCTCCGGCTCCGAAGAAGCAATCGACAACGAACCCTCTTGGCGGAAATCACACGCAATGGCGTGCTCCCGAATGAAATCGGTTAACAAGGCGTTGTTTTCGATGGAAAAATCCCAAAGCATTTTCGCCTCGGGCAAACTGACCGCTGCGACCAGCCGGGCAAAGTGCTCCGAGGTTCCCGCCAGTAAAAGACCTGCGTTTCGACTGGAAGCACCGCAACCCAGACACTCCTTTTCGAGAAGGACAAAATCAATTCCAGCGGATTGGAGATGGTACGCTGTGGACAGGCCGGTGAGACCTCCCCCCACAATGACCACGTCGGCGTGTTTGGGAAGCGCAGCTTGGGTACCCAATTTTTCGAGGTGCGTCGTGGTCTGCCAGTAGCTTTTCAACTCACTTTTCCGGACATACCGGTTTCCTTCTTCATTTTCAGGTTTCGGAAGAATGCTGTAACGAACCTAATCTCTGATTTTCGACCCCTTCTCGACTTTCGCGGGCGTCGAACAAAAAACCGTTCAATCGCCAATTTCCGGACGCAAATCCCCTAAAACTCTCCTCGAATTCCGTTCCATTCAAAGGGGGTTACTGCCGGATTAAAATGGCGCGGGCGGGCGCACCGTCCCCGTTTTGAATGTTCAGGGGCAAACACACCAACTCATAAACGCCTGGCAGAACGTTTGTTAAATCAATTCCCTCCAAAATAAGCACCTCGTGGGTTAACAAAATCCGGTGCACGGGAAAACGGCCGTCCCCTTCCGGTTCAATGGAAAGGTAGTCAATGCCCACCAAAATAACACCCTGTTCCACCAGAAAGCGAGCGGCGTCGGGAGTTAAGCCCACAAAATCTTCCTGAAAGGGCGCTTGCCACCCAAAATGGGAATTGTCGGTTTTTAGAAGTACGCGATGAAACCGAGACCAATCGTAGGCCGCCAAATCGGACGGGCCAATGGCCCGACGCCCGGGCAGCGCCGCGACCAGTACGGGTCCCAGACAAAGTTTTACGTCAATTTGATCAGCCGTTTTTCCGCCCGGAATAAAATGAGCCGGTGGGTCCACGTGGGTTCCCGCGTGGGTGGAAAGCGCCATTCTCGAAATTTCAAACGCATCCCCTGCACGGAAATCGGCTATTTTTTTCATTTCAACAGGCGGATCGCCCGGCCAAACCAACAAACCTGGGGCAAGGCGAACGGAAATGTCGAACAGGCGCGAGGTCACTTTCCTGTTGCCTCACGCAAAAAGTAAGGTGCCTCGGGCCCCAAATTAAAAATGAGATCCAGCACGGAAAGATTGGGAACAAAGCCATCAAATTGCTGCGGGTAGGAACGTTCGGTCACGGTAACCGTCTGACAACCCAAACCTTGCTCTTTCAGATGTTGACACCGAAAAAAGCTCAGGGCCTTTTCCTCCAAAATGTACGTATTCAAATGATTTTGTTTCATCTGCAAGGCAATCTCCTCTTCGCGGGAGCCAGCAAACGCAGTCGCGGATGCCCAAAGAATCCGGGGGGTCGGTGCCAATATTTTTAGAAGAATCTTCCAGAGACGTTCAAAGAGCTGGAGGTAGGCTTCCACCGGTTCCTCGAAAACAGGACGCAACCGCGGCCAAAAATGTTCGAAATAGGGAGCATTTTTGTAATTGACCCAAAGAGAACGAGCGTGTTTTTTCTGCCATGCCTTTTGTGAGGCAATTTGTAAAGAACGAAAATCGGCTTGCTTTCCCTCTGGGGCCCAAACGGGAACAGTTAAATATTTTTTGCCTTCTGCCGTTTTAATGGCCGTTCGCGTCCATTTACCCGACGACCGGAACGGACGGTTGTCCAGGATTAAAACCGCCTCAGAGCGAACAATTTTGCGAAACTGCAAACAATCGGGAAAATAACCCGGAAAAATAGCCGTCAGGGCGTGGAGTTCTTTTTTCATTGATCTGAAAATTCAACGTCAATTGGGCACTGTTTCGGAACACGACGCGGTTTAATATACACAATTTTCTCTGAAAGACGCAAGACAAATTGGAGGCAGCGGATATGAATCCTCCTGCAGGAACGGGGTGTCGACCGCATTGAAACGTAGGTTCGCTGTTGAGCAGGGAGTCGCCCGAGGAGTGCCTCTGGAAAAATAGGAAAAAATGTTCGAAACGAGAAAGAACAAGTTCAGTCCGGTTCCGCTCAGCGATTCCCTTCAGGAGTGCGCCCCCTTTCCTTTGACGATTCCAAAAACAAATGATCTTTGAAAAAAGCCTTGACAACTCCCGAAATATTTATTATATTAGTAATCATTCCGATTATTAATATTAAACGAAAGGAGCCTCATCATGGCAAAAGTAGCACGCGAAATGGTTGAAAAGGCAGGGATTGACGTAGATCAATTGCTCGCCCTGTTGGTTAAGAACGCCGCCGCAGAGCTGACGACCTATTATTACTACACCATTCTTCGAGCCAATCTCATCGGGTTAGAAGGAGAGGGATTAAAACTCATTGCAGAGACAGCCCGCATTGAGGACCGCAACCATTTCGAAGCGCTGTTCCCGCGCATTTACGAATTGGGGGGTGCGCTTCCCGGGGACATGAAGACTTTTCACGATATGTCCGCCTGTTCTGTTCCTCATCTTCCCGAAGACCCTACGAACGTCCGGGCCATTTTGGAGGTGCTGGTCAAGGCTGAGCGGTGCGCCGTCCGCGGCTACACGCACATTTGCAATTTGACGTTCGGGAAGGATCACCGAACCTACGATCTGGCTTTGGCTATCTTAAACGAAGAGATCGAACACGAATCGTGGTTTTCGGAATTTTTAGGTGAAGGTCCCTCCGGGCATTTTCTTCGGGAAGGCGAAACCTCACCGTGGGTCGGCAAATTTCTAAAATAAAGCGTTCAGGGAAGGAATCGGGTTCCCCTTTCCTTCCCGGCTTTTTTAAAAAAGGAATGGGCACAAAACAAGCGAGAATGGCAAGCAAGCGTCAATCCGTGCAAAAGGGATTCGAGAAAAATGACAATCATCTCATTTGACGAGCTTTCTCGGCGAAATGGCAAAAACGGTCGCCGGGCATGGGTGGCTTTTGAAGGGTTTGTGTACGATGTTACCGACAGCTTTCTCTGGAAAAACGGAGAGCACCAGGTGTTGCACCATGCCGGAAGCGATTTAACTGAAGAAATAGCAGAAGCCCCGCACAGCGGCGACTTGTTTGCAGGCTTTCCGGTTGTGGGAAAACTTGCCAAACCATAAAAAATCGACGAAAGAAAACGAAAAATCAGCGCACATAAAGTAGAACCCCAAAAAATCTAAGGAGAAGAAAAATGGAAGACGAAAAAATCAACATGCCGCTCCTGGGGGATGATTTCCCGGAACTTCACGTACAGAGCACACACGGGCCGCTCAACATTCCGGGTGATTTCAAAGGAAAATGGTTCGTCCTGTTCAGCCATCCGGCTGATTTTACTCCGGTGTGTACCACGGAGTTCGTGGCTTTTCAAAAACGGTACGACGCCTTTCAAAAATTGGGCTGTAACCTTGTGGGCATGTCCATTGATCAGGTCTTTTCCCACATCAAATGGGTCGAGTGGATTAAGTCTGAATTGGACGTGGAGATTACATTTCCCATTGTTGCAGCCAACGATTCCGTTGCTCTGAAATTGGGCATGCTTCACCCCGGAAAGGGCAGCAACACGGTTCGAGCGGTGTTTATTGTAGACCCGAAAGGAAAAGTGAGGCTAATTCTCTATTATCCGCAGGAAATTGGCCGTAATATTGACGAAGTGGTTCGTGCCGTTGAGGCGCTTCAAATTTCCGACGCCCAGGGCGCTGTTCCCGCCGGCTGGCCCAAAAACGAACTAATCGGGGATCGAATTATCGTCCCGCCGGCCACAAACGAGGCCGAAGCAAAGGAACGTTTAGCTCAATTCGATTGCTACGACTGGTGGTTTTGTCACAAGCCCCTGAAAAAATAAGGAACTTGCGTTTCCCGTGCCCGTTGCCTCGTTCTGAAGCAACGGGCATTTTTTTGACCTTTCCATTTCAGCTCGATTTGCCGCAGCGCTACGCGTAACCATCTTATTCTTAATTTGTTACAAATATTTCATCGAACGGAAAAACAGACCATTTTTCCCGAACCGGTTTTTTGAACGGGCAAAATCCGATTGAAGATTTTTGTCTTTCGGGGAAGGGCAGGCGGATGCACCTTCTCGTTTTTCATTTTTCTTGCTTTACCTTCTTTTTTCCCATATCTTTAAAGGCACAGGAAAAGCAAATTTTTTTGACTTCCACAGCACCTTTTCTTTATTGGAACCAGGGTACAGAGCGGGCGTTTTGGAAAATCGCGACATTTTTCATGACATAGATTGAGGTTCTCATGCAAGCCAAAACCAAAAAGCGTTACAAACGGAGCAAACAGCGCGAGCGAATTCTTCAATTGCTTAAAGAAACGGACACGCACCCGACGGCGGACTGGATATACAATCATCTCAAGAAAGAGTACCCCAAACTGAGTTTGGGTAATGTGTACCGGAACCTGAATATTCTGGTCGAGCAGGGACTCATTCGAGAATTGAACTTCGGGAGTACGTTTGACCGCTACGACGCCGTGACCGAAAAGCATTACCACTTTATTTGCCAGATTTGCGGAAATATTTTTGACTTACTGATCCCCTACGACGATTCGGCTGACCGCGCCGCCGAAGCCATTACGGGCGGAAAGGTCTTCTTCCACCGAAAGGAATTTTACGGGATTTGCAAAGACTGCCTCGAAAAGGGCGGGACTTCGTAAGTTTTCAAAAATCAGTTAGGAAAGGGGGTCAAAAGATTTCGTGACACGTCTGCCGCTAACTTCCAAAAAAGAGGCGGCGCCCTGCCGTTACACCTCAAATTGGCTTGTTTCTTTTCCCAAAAACACATATATTAAGGGCGATTGACGGTACCATTTAAAACGGTGAGGCCATTTCTTGAAGCGTTTTCTGGTTCTGTTCACGGCAGTGTTTTTGCTTGGCTCGGAATTGCAAGCAAAGCAAATCGAACTTTCGTACGAGCTTTCCGTAGCTCACCCCGAAAACCATGTGTTTTCCGTGACGCTGCAGGTGAGGCACAACTCTCGCCGCGCCCTGCGGGTCACCCTGCCTGCCTGGACACCGGGCACCTACCACATGCAGGACCACGCCCGCAATCTCTTTCAATTTAAAGCATTTTCAACGGACGGTGTGCCTTTGCATTTTGAACGGGAAGATTTTGACACCTGGCGGGTCGAAACACCCCACAGGGAAGGCGTGCAAATTCAGTACAAAATCTTGGGACTGCTTCGAGACGACGCCACTTGCTACCTTTCCCCCAACCGCGCCTACGTAAACGGGGCATCCGTTTTCATGTACGTAGAAGGAGAAAAAAATCAACCTGTTGCTTTGAAAATAAAGGACTTACCACCTGGCTGGGAAATCGCCACAGGACTGACAAAGCTCTCCTGTTCCCATTGCTTTGGGGCTAAAGATTACGACGATCTCATCGATTGCCCCCTGCTCATGGGACATCTGGATCGATTTTTCTTCACCGTGGCCGGCATTCCCCACGAACTGGCCGTTTGGAATCTCAAAAACAGCAATTTTCCTGCCACCCGCATTGTAAAAATATTCAGAGGATTCGTTCGGCAGGTCTACGCCATGTTCGGTGAACTGGACTACAAAAAATACGTGTTCCTTATTCAATTGGACAACACCTTCGACGCGTTGGAGCACCGGAATTCCTGCACATTGAGTTTTTACCCGTACAAATTCGACGACCCTCTCCAGTTCGACGATTTTACCTGGGTGGCTTTCCACGAATATTTCCACAATTTCAATGTCAAGAGAATCCGTCCCGACCTTTTGGGGCCTTTCGATTACAAACATCCGGCCTACACCAAGCGGCTCTGGATTAGCGAGGGTCTCACCGATTATTTCCCCGACCTGCTCTTTCAGCGAGACGGCTTCTGGAGCAAAGCCCGGTTGTACCGACAGCTTGGCGACGAAATTTCCCTGCTTCAATCCTTACCGGCCCGCCACTGGATGTCGTTAGAATCGGCCAGCATTCAAACCTGGCATCTTTCGGACAACAAGTGCAACCTGGAAATTTCCTATTACAACAAGGGTGAACTGGTCGGTTGGATGTTGGATTTGGAACTTTTGCGCCGCACCGGAGGCCGCCACAACTTGGCGGATGTCATGCGCTACTTGTACCGGCACTATTACAAACACGGACGGGGATTCTCCGAAAAACGGGGCATTCAGCGGGATGTGGAGACCGTCGCCGGGGGATCTTTTCAGAACTTCTTCGATCGGTACGTCCGGGGGACAGCCGACATTCCCTACCAAAAATTCTTGAGCGCGGTGGGGCTACGGCTAACTTCGCGGCCCGATTCCCTCCCGTACACGGGGATTCAAACCTTCCCCCGAAAAGCCATTAGCCGAATTTACGCCACCGGTCGAAAATTACAGAATCGATTAAACACTGTCACCAATGTGGTCATGGGCAGTCCCGCCTGGAAAGCGGGCGTCAGCAAGGGTGATGTCATTCTGGCCGTAGACGGCCAACGAGTGCGGAACGGTTTCTGGCAAACGGTGGTTGAACAAAAACCGGTAGGCACCACGGTCGATTTTTTACTCGAACAAAACGGACGGGTTGTGTCCAAAAAAATAGCGTTGGCCCGCAATCCTTTTCGGGTCTACACGGTGGAAGAAAACCCGAAGGCTACCCCGGAACAAATTCGCCTCCGGGAAATCTGGCTAAAAGGGAAGGGAAAGAAACAAAGAACAAACATTTCACCACAATAAAAATTGAAAACCTTTGTTTTTATTCCTATTTTATGGTGAACCCTTTGGAATTCTGAAAATTCTGCGACAAAATTCTTTTCTAAAAAAACCGAACCGAGCTTTTCCCTCGGGTATTTGAATGGGTGAAGGATGATTTGGATGAAAAAATATTTTGGCTTGATTTTTTTGCTTCTTTTTCTGGCGGGATGTGCCCATCTTCCGATTCGGGAAAAAACGTCCCGAAAACCGGCTGCGTCCCGTTCGGCCTCATATAACCGGTACGCCCTGAGCAGCTTTATTGACGGCGTGTATGCCGATTTGAATCAGGATTACCAACAGGCAGCCCTCGATTACAGCGAAGCTCTGCTCTGGGATTCCACATCGGCCACCATTTACGCGGCTCTGGGACAGGATTACATTCGAATTGGCCGTGTGCGGTCCGGGTTGAAACTTCTGGCGCATGCCATTACACTGGCACCCAACAACCCCAATTACCGCGAAACACTGGTCTCCGTGTACGGACAATTGGGCGATTTTAAGCGGGCGGCCTGGCAGCAAGAAGCTGTGGTTCGGCTCAAACCTTACGACGTTTCCGAGCGGTACCATTTGGCCATGCTGTACCTCATTTTGCAAAAAGACGACAAGGCGGCCGAACAATTCAACAAGATTCTCCAATTGAGCGGAAAAACACCGGAAACTCTGCGCCACATCGCCGATTTCTACCTCCAGGCCAAAAAATACGACCGGGCGATTCACACCTACCGGGAACTGGTCCACCTGAAGCCTGACGATGAGAGGGGCTATTTGGACATCGCCGAAACCTACGAACTGGCCGGTGACACCACTCGTGCCGTCCGGCTGCTGGATTCCACCCTCGTCCAACACCCAAAATTCGAAAAGGTGCGGGAGCAACTTTCGACCCTTTACGTGAACCTCGGCCAGCCGGAAAAAGCCATTGCCCTTTGGGCCGCCGCCAAACAGACCGACCCTCAGGACATTCAGCCCTACTTGCAAATCGCGGAAATTAAACTGACCACCGGCGACACCACCGACGTCATTGCCTTTTACAAAACCATTCAACAGAAATTTCCCAGGGATTGGCGTCCGTTCTACAACCTCGGGCGCATTGCTCTTGAACGCCAGGATTTTCCCCACGCCATTCAAAATCTTACGGAAGCCCTGAAACGGAACAAACGGGTTCCGGAGATCTGGCTTTTACGGGGACTGGCCTATTTACAGGCCAAGCAAAGTTCCGAGGCCGAGAAAAATTTTGCAGAGGCCGTCCGTATTTTTCCCGACGAGCCACGCTTGAATTTTTACTACGGCGCCGTTTTGAACCAAAACAAAAAATACGCCGAAGCCCTCAAACCCCTCCAAAAAGTGCTCAAGGACAACCCCGATTACACGGACGGCTTACGCGAGTTGGCTTTCGCTTACTCCAATTTGAAACAATACGACCAAGCCGAAACGGTGTGCCAACACGCCTTGAAAATCAACCCGAACAATTTGTCGGTTTTGCTCATTTTAGCCTCTATTTACGATGACGAGAAACAGTACGACAAAGTGGACAAATTGTACGAGCGCGCCCTGAAAATCGCTCCGAACACACCCGTGGTGCTCAACAATTACGCGTACAGCCTGGCCGTCCGCGGAAAGGATTTGAAGAAGGCCCTTCAAATGGTGCAAAAGGCCCTTCAAAAGGAACCGAATAACGGCGCCTATTTGGACACTCTCGGCTGGATTTACTACCGATTGGGAAATTACTCCAAAGCATTGAAGTTCGTTCAGGAAGCCGTTCAAAAACGGGAGCCCAGCGCCGAGGTTTTAGAGCATTTGGGAGACATTTACGCAAAATTAGGCAATTCCCGCAAAGCCAAGCGCTATTGGAAACAAGCCCTTAAATTGGACAAAACCAACAAACGACTCCTCCAAAAATTAGCCGGGAGGCACCCGTGAAAAGACACGGAACGGCTCTTTTTCGGTGGACAGGATTGGCACTTTTGGGCGCTGTGGCGTTTCTCTCCGGCTGCGCCCCCTTCTTCAAAACCGGCCAAAGCAGTTTTTACCGGAACAATCCCAAATCGCTTCTCTTTGAAGTCGAGCGGAATTCCGTTCGGCTCCGAACGCTTAAGGGGCTGGCGAACCTGACAGTGGAATCGCACCGGGGCTCCTACAACGGACGGGCCCAGATTTCCTTTCGGCAGCCGGATTCACTTCGAATTCGTATTAATGCCGCCTTCGGGATTCACGCCGCCACGCTTTTGGCGGTTGACAACGCGCTCCAGATTTATTTGCCGCGAGATCAAATTCTCTACAAATCCACCCTGAATTCCAAATTACTAAAACAGTACCTGGGGATGCCGCTCGATTTCGACAGTTTGCAAGAGCTGGTAACCGGCTTACCGGACCCGTTCCGGATTCTTGGCAACCAGGCCCGTTTGGATTCGGTTTCCGGTAATGATTTTTACTTTCAAATTTCAAAAGCCGGCACGCGTATTCGCATGCGTCTGGACGCACGACAGAAGGTGACCCGAGAATACGAGATTTACAATTCCCTGAACGGAAAAACCTACCGGTTCAAATTCAGTCGATTTGTGGAAAGAAACGGAATGAAAATGCCCCTCTTCATTCAACTGATTCGACTGCCGGAGCGTGAACGGATTTCTCTTTTCTACGAAGATGCCAGGGTTAACGTCCAATTAAAATCCAAAGATTTTTCCCTGAAAGTGCCGGACGACGTTTTGATTATTCGGATGTAATCATGGAAACAGGTGTCAATAAAATGACCGACCTGTCGGTTGTCATTCCCGTGTACAACGAAAAGGACTCTTTGCCGGAATTGTACCGGCAGTTGAAAGAGACCCTCGAACCAAAAGGGTACCGTTTCGAACTTATTTTTATTGACGACGGCTCCCGCGATGGCTCTTCCGAGGTTCTGGAGAGCCTTGCCCAAAACGACCCCCGCGTGCGCGTCATTCAATTTCAGAAAAACTACGGCAAATCGGCAGCCCTTTCGGTTGGTTTTGAGGTGGCCGAAGGCAAATTTGTGGCGACCCTCGACGCCGACCTGCAGGACGACCCCCGCGAAATCCCTCCCATGATTGAGAAATTGAACGAAGGCTACGATCTGATTTCCGGCTGGAAAAAGAAACGCCACGATCCGGTCAGCAAGCGCTGGCCCTCGAAAATTTTCAACTGGGTGACGTCCCGAATTGCGGGGGTGCACATTCACGACATTAACTGCGGCCTCAAGGTGTACCGCAATTTCGTGGTAAAGACCCTGCACCCGTACGGGGAATTGCACCGCTTTCTACCCGTTCTGGCTCATTTGGACGGCTTCACGGTGGGCGAGAAAGAAGTGGTCCACCACCCCCGAAAATACGGCAAAAGCAAATTCGGCGCCTCGCGCTTTACGGCCGGCTTTTTTGACTTACTTACGGTCATGTTTCTCTCCCGCTACCTGCGGAAGCCTCTTCATCTGTTCGGTATTTTGGGCATTTTGTCATTTATTGGCGGCTTTGCCATTGGCGCTTACCTCACTGTGCTACGCCTGAGCGGCCACTGGATCGGCAATCGCCCGCTTCTTTTTCTTGGTATTTTACTCATGATCATGGGTGTGCAGTTTATTTCCATCGGGCTTTTGGGCGAAATGATTACCGCCTCCCAGACACGCAAAGAGGCGTACGTCATTCGTCGAACTTTGAACCTAAATCGACACCGGACTTTGTCCCTTCGAGCCGAATGAGAATCGTGTTGGTTGGTCCTGCTTTTCCTTACCGCGGCGGTATTGCCAATTTTGTGGCAGCGACGTACCGACATCTTCAAAATCACGGCCACGCAGTGGCCATTGTCAATTTCACCCGCCAGTACCCCGATTTTCTGTTTCCCGGAAAAACCCAATTTGAAGCAAGCCCCCAGAACGTGCCGTCGGTTCGGGTGATCGATTCCGTCTGGCCGCTGAGCTGGTTTCGGGCGGCACGGGCGGTTCGGCAATTCTCCCCCGACCTGATTGTGTACAATTACTGGATGCCCTTTTTCGCTCCGGCTTACGGGACAATGGCGCTTTTTTTGCGTCGCCACAAAACCTCCCGACAAATTTGTGTGTGCCACAACGTTCAGCCGCACGAAAGCCGTCCGGGCGACCGGCTTCTCAATCATTTCTTTTTGCGGCAAATGGACGGCCACGTGGTGTTGTCCCGCGCCGTGGAGAAGGAGCTCCTCAGCCTTGAGCCGAAAGCCCGGGTCACGCGCGTTTTGCACCCGGTGGACGAGTCGTTCCCCCAAACGGAGCCAAAAGAAGCCGCACGCAAACGCCTCGGTCTTCCGCCCGAAAAAACGGTGCTTCTTTTCTTCGGGTACATTCGCCGCTACAAGGGACTGGACATTTTGCTTCGCGCCCTTCCCCTTGTTCGCCGGCACCACCCCGACGTTTTCCTTCTCATTGTGGGGGAATTTTACGAGCCGCGTGCCCCTTTCGAGGCACTCATTCGAGAAAAGGGTTTGGAGGAGGTTGTCCGCATTGTGGACCGCTTCGTTCCCAACACCGAGGTGGGCCTCTATTTTTCCGCTGCCGACGGGGTCGTTATGCCCTACCGTTCGGCCACGCAAAGCGGCATTTTGCCCATTGCGTACCAGTTTGAAAAACCGGTCATCACGACGCGGGTGGGCGGACTCCCCGATTTTGTGGAAGAAGGAAAAACGGGGTTTTTGGTAAAGCCGGAAGACCCGGAAGCTTTGGCCGCGGCTATTGAAACCTTTTTGGAAAAAAGAAAGTCCATTTCTTTTGAAGAGAATATTCGACGTTTCCGGGAGAAATTTTCCTGGGAAAATTTGGTAGAAGCCATTGAGTCCTTTTCGCAAAAGAGGGAAACGATTGAAAGGAGCACTGTACCAAACCAGCGCCCTGAAAAAACCGACCATTTCCCAAGGGATTTTAGCCAAAAATGAAGCCTTTACTCATTACCTACTACTTTCCGCCTGCGGGCGGATCGGGTGTGCAGCGAACCCTGAAATTCGTCAAATATTTGCCCGAATTCGGCGTCCGGCCGGTGGTGCTGACGGCTAAAAATCCGGACTACCCGTCCTTTGACGAGACGCTCGTTCGGGAAATTCCGCCGGAAACCCCGGTTTACCGCTCGAGGATTTTGGAGCCCTACTCGATTTACCGCAAGCTCACGGGCAAAAAAATGGGCGAGGCGTTGGATGTTTCGCTTCTCACCTTGGGCGAAAACAAACGGCGGCTCGGCGAACGCCTCTCCGAATGGGTGCGAGACGCCTTTTTCGTCCCCGACGCCCGAATCGGCTGGCTGCCGTTTGCGGTCTCTTTTGGGAAAAAGCTTGTGCGAAAAGAGGGCATTGATTTGATCTACACCACGGCGCCGCCGTACACTACGCTTCTGATCGGCCTGTTCCTGAAACGAGCCACCGGTCTTCCGTGGGTCGTCGATTTCCGCGACTCCTGGATCGGCTGGCTCACGGCGCCTCAGTGGCGGCCCTGGCTCTCCCGAAAATTGGAATTCCAAATGGAACGCGCCGTTTTGCGCGAAGCCGACCGCATTCTCGTGGTTTCCAGAGGGGTGAGGGAAGACCTCTTGAGTCGCCACCCCGAATTGGACGATGACCGCTGGGTGTGGCTCCCCAACGGCTACGACCCTGAGGATTTCAGCCACATTCCCCTGCCGCCGCGGGACAAGCGCCTGACCATCACCTACACCGGTTCACTCTACGGGCCGCGAAATCCCCGCTACTTGTTGGTGGCTTTGCGCGAGCTTCTCGCGGAAAAACCGGAGGTGCGGCAACACCTGAAATTTAAATTCATCGGCCGAATCGCCGCTCCGATCCTCGAAGAACTCCGGCAGCCGGAATTTTCGGGCATTTTCGAGACCGTTCCCTACCTCACGCACAAGGAAAGCGTGGGGCATCTGCTTTCAAGCGACGTCAGTTTGCTCATTATTGACGACGCCCCAATCAATAAAGGCATTTTGACCGGAAAGCTTTTCGAGTACATCGGAGCCCGCAAGCCTATTCTGGCCCTGGCTCCGGAAGGAGACGCCGCCAGTCTCATTCGGAAATTTCGCCTCGGCTTCGTTGTGCACCCGAAAAACGTGGCGGGAATGAAAAAATTACTTCTTCAATTGGTGGAAAAATGGAAAACCGGCCGGCTCACGTCCGAGGCGGCGGAATCGGACATTTTCCAATTTGACCGCCGGGAACTCACCCGAAAATTGGCGGCCATCCTCAGCGAAACGGCCGCAGGAAAAAAGACCGACTTCTTCCAACGGAGGCCAATTGAACCCAACTCAACCGAACAAGAAAAAGGGAGAAAAAAGTGACCGTTTTTTTGGTGGCCGGTGCGCGGCCAAATTTCATGAAAATCGCCCCGATTTACGCCGAAATGAAAAAACACCCCGATTTTTTTAACCCGATTATTGTGCACACCGGTCAGCACTACGACGAAAAAATGTCGAAGGTTTTTTTTGACGAATTGAAAATGCCCAAGCCGCACATTTACCTCGGCGTGGGCTCCGGCACCCACGCGCACCAAACGGCGCAAATCATGGAAAAATTCGAGGCTATTTTGTTGGAGCACCGGCCCGATTGGGTTTTGGTGGTCGGCGACGTCAATTCCACCATTGCATGTTCTTTGGTGGCGGCGAAAATCCGCTACCCTGAAAATAAGAAGCGTCCGCAAATTGCCCATGTGGAAGCCGGACTTCGCAGCTTCGATTGGGACATGCCGGAGGAAGTCAATCGGGTGCTCACCGACCACCTGTCCGATCTTCTTTTCACCACCTGCGCCGACGGGGACGAAAATCTGGCTCGCGAGGGCATTTCAAAGGAAAAAATCGTTTTTGTCGGAAATGTCATGATCGACTCCCTGGTCCAATTTCTTCCCTTGGCCCGAAAAAGCACCATCTTAAAAGACCTGTCTGACCGCTTCGGCGGAAAATTGGCGCAGCCGCTTCGCGAAAAGGGTTTTGCCCTGGTCACGCTGCACCGGCCCTCCAACGTGGATTCCCCCGACTCGTTGAGCATGATTTTGGAAGCCTTTGTGGAAATCAGCCGGGAGCTGCCCCTGATTTTCCCCATGCACCCCCGCACGCGCAAACTCATGGGGCAGTTGCCCGAGGCCGTCCGCCGGGACGTGGAAACCAACCTCATTTTACTGACCGAGCCGCTCGGGTATCTGGACTTTCTTTTCTTGGAACAGGCCGCCAGGCTGGTGCTGACCGATTCGGGCGGGGTTCAGGAAGAAACCTCTTTCCTGGGCGTCCCCTGTCTCACGCTGCGCCCCAACACCGAACGCCCCGTCACCATTACCGAGGGAACCAATCGGCTCATTCCGCTCGAAAAACAGGCGATTGTCGCGGCTGCTCGGGAAGTGTTGGACGGCAAAACCAAATCCGGAAAAGCGATTCCCCTTTGGGACGGCCGCGCCGCGGAACGGATTGTGGCGTACCTGAAAAAACGAGCAGAAGCAAAAAAGTAGGGGGTTTTGTCGTTGTCAACGAAACGAAGCGCCCCAATCTCTGGATTCCCGCCCGGGGAGATTGCTTCGCGCACAACTAAAAAGACCTGCAAAGAGGTTTTTCGGAAAGGCTGAAAAAATGAACGATTTCGTTAAAAAAATCCTTCTAACGGCGGTTGTGTTCTCTTCCCTTTTGTCCGCCTGCTCAAAGCCGAAAATGCACATCGCGAATCTTCGCTGTGAGTATGTCGCCAACCCGATTGGACTGAATGTGGCGGCCCCTCGTCTCAGCTGGGAGCTTCTTTCTCCTGAAAACGGAGCGCGACAAACCGCCTACCGAATTCTGGTGGCCGGCAGTCGTGAAAACCTGAACCGCAACCGCGGCGATCTCTGGGACACGGGCAAAGTGCTTTCGTCAGAAACCGTGCAGATTGCCTACGCCGGAAAGCCGCTGCACAGCCGCCAGCGCGTGTTCTGGAAGGTGCGCGTCTGGGACCAACGAAACGTCCCGTCGGCGTGGAGTCCCACCGCCTGGTGGGAAATGGGGCTGGATTCCGCCGACTGGCGGGCACATTGGATCGGCAAAAGAATGGGAAATTTTTCCCGCCCGCAGGCGCGCAACCCGGCTTTCTATTTTCGGAAGGAGTTCTGGCTTTCCGACGCCCCGCGCCGGGCGCGTGCTTACATTAGCGGACTCGGTTACGACGAGCTGTACGTGAACGGGCAAAAAGTGGGCAACCACGTCCTTTCTCCCAACCAGACCAATTACGACCGGCGTCCCACAAACGGTTTTTCCGAAGAGGAAGTGGGCCACATGGCGACCCGCGTTTTGTACGAAACCTACGACATTACGCGGTACCTGAAGCCCGGACAAAATGCCGTCGCCGTGTGTCTGGGAAACGGCTGGTATTTTCAAAACGACAAAACGGAAACCGTCTCCCTTTCCTACGGCACACCGCGCCTGTTAGCCCAGCTTGAGATTGCCTTTTCCAATGGAAAAAGGCTTGTTGTCGCCAGCAATTCGACGTGGAAAACCGGCACGGGGCCTATTCTCCACAACGGCGTGTACACCGGGGAAATGTACGACGCCCGCCTCGAAAAGCCCGGGTGGGCGCGCCCGGGGTTCGACGATTCCCGTTGGGAGGCCGCCGTGGTGGTACGCGCCCCTTCGGGGCGTCTTTTAGGCCAGATTTCCCCGCCCGACCGGATCGTTCAAACCATTCGTCCCGTTTCGGTGGAAAAAATCGGACAGGACACCTACCGATTCGACCTGGGCCGAATGCTCTCCGGCTGGGCACAGCTTCACCTGACCGGACCGCGGGGCGCCAAAATCCACCTGCGTTTTGTGGAGGATTCCAAGGCAGACTACGGGCAGCAGGACACGTACATTTTGAAGGGCGGCGGCCCTGAAACCTGGGAACCCCGCTTCACCTGGCACGGCTTTCGGTTTGTGGAAATCCGACACGCCCCTTTTCCGCTTACGTTGGAAAATGTGAGCGGCAGGGTCGTCCACACGGATGTGAAAAAAGCGGGGCGGTTTGCCTGTTCCAACCGGCTTTTCAATCGGATTCTCGCTAATTACACGCGCACGCAATTAGACAATCTGCACGGCGGCGTGCCCAGCGATTGCCCCCACCGGGAACGGCGCGGGTACACCGGAGACGGGCAGATTTCCGCCCCGGCCGCCCTGTACAATTTTGACATGGCGGCGTTTTACACCAAATGGCTGGGCGACATTGCCGACGCACAGAACCACCGAACCGGCTACGTACCCAACACGGCTCCCTACGAAGATGGCGGAGGAGGGACGCCTTGGGGCTCGGCCCTTGTCCTGATTCCCTGGAAGGTGTACCTCTTTTACGGGGATGTGCGGGTGCTGCGTTCCTATTACAGCCCGATGAAAAAATGGGTGAATTACCTCACCCGCCACCGCGATTCGGAAGGGCTGCTCGTGGAGAAAAATTTGGGGGAATGGGTGCCTCCGGACACAACGGCCGTTCCGCCGTCTCTGGTGAGTACAGCGTACTATTTTCACGATTTGAAGCTTCTGTCGAAAATCGCCCGCCTTTTGGGCCGCCCGAAAGACGCACAGAACTTCGAAGCGCTGGCCAATTCCACACAGGCGGCTTTTCACAAGCGCTATTTTCATCCCGACAAAAACAGCTACTCCATCGGACGTCAGGGGGCCAACGTGTTTGCTCTCGGCTTTGGTCTGGTACCGGACAGCCTTCAAAAGGCGGTTTTCCGAACCTTGACGCGCCACATTGAGCAGGACACCAAAGGCCATTTTGACACGGGCATGATGGGCACCCCCCTTCTTTTGGAGGTGCTCACGCGATTCGATCGTGCCGACTTGGCCTACACGCTGATGAACCAACGCGATTACCCCAGCTTTGGCTACGAAATCGACCACGGCGCCACCACTCTCTGGGAAACCTGGGCGGGCGACGCCTCTCACAGTCACCCCATGTTTGGCAGCGTGTGTGCCTGGTTTTACCGGGCACTGGCCGGCATTCAGCCCGACGAATCCGTCCCTGGATTTCGGCACGTGATTGTACGCCCGCACCCTCTCAATGGACTCAACTTTGTGACAGCGCGCTTTCACTCAATTCACGGCACGATCGAGAGCCGTTGGACGCTGCAAAAGGGAACCTTCACCCTGCGCCTTCAAATCCCGCCGAATGTGACGGCGTCGGTTACAATTCCGGCACAGTCAGCGAAAACCGTGGAAGTCCAGGGGAAACCGGCTTCGCTGCGCGGGGTGAACCGCCGGTTTGCCCATTTTGAAGTGGGTTCGGGACGGTACACTTTTGTCTCCAAAAATGTGTCCTCTCTCTTAAAAACGCCTCTTTTTCCGGCTCCGCGGATTCTTCCGAGAGACACCCTCGCTTTTTGGCCGCACCGGGTGAGGGTCACCATTCAAAGTGACATCCCCCGCGCGGAAATTCATTTTACCACGGACGGCAGCGAACCCGATTCCAATGCTCCCCGCTATACGGGGCCGTTTTGGGTTGCCAAATCGACCCGAATTAAAGCACGTCTTCTCAAAAAGGGTTTTCGGCCGGGATTTGTGGGCCGGAGCCGAATTGAGTTTGCGGATTCCCTCAAAAATGGGGTAAATTTCACCTATTTTGAGGGCGATTGGAAACACTTGCCGGATTTTAGGCGTCTCCAGCCACTCGGCGGCGGGCGCGTGTACGAAATCAGTTTACAACACATTCACCCGAAAGCCGAAAAATTCGGACTGGTTTTTACCGGAAAACTTACCGTTGGGCACCCGGGTGTGTACACGTTCTGGTTGAATTCCAACGACGGCAGCGCCCTCTTCATTGACGGGCAGCGCGTGGTGAGCAATGACGGACTGCACGGCGCCAGGGAGAAATCCGGTCGAATACGACTTGCGGCCGGGCAACACCGAATTCGGGTCACCTATTTTCAAGCGGGCGGCGGCATGTTGTTGGAAGCCTTTTACGCCGGGCTGGATTTGCCGCGGAGGCAAATTCCCCCTTCCGTGCTCTTCGTGAAGTAACCCAAAAGGGCACGTTTTGATTTTCATTTGCAAAAATTGGGGGTGCAGGCTATATTGAATCAGTAATTTTTCGAAAGGATTTTAAGCCTTCGCAGGGTAATGAACGACCAGGATTTGAATCTTTTGGACAAAACGGCGTGAAAAAAATCGGCATGCTCCTCGAAGCGGAATTTCCGCCGGACATTCGGGTGGAAAACGAAGCGCTGAGTCTGGTTCAGAGCGGCTACGAGGTTCACATCTTCGCTTTAACCTTTGAAAGGCGTCCGGAATTGGAGCGGTGGAAACCGGGCGTTTGGGTGCACCGGAAATTCATTTCTCAGCAGGTTTTCAAAAAAATTCACATCTCGATTCTAAAGCTTCCCTTTTACGCCGCCTGGTGGAAAAGATTTGTGGGCAAGTCGCAGGTTCGCCCGGACGCCCTTCATGTGCACGATCTGCCTCTGGCCCGTGTGGGCAAGGCTTTGGCGCAAAAATGGAAACTTCCGCTTGTTTTGGATTTACACGAAAATTACCCGGCTGCCCTGGGCATTTGGGAACACAGTCAAACCCGCCTCGGCCGGTTGTTTCTCGACATTCCTTCCTGGCGGCGGTACGAACGGGACATGGTAGCGGAGGCCGATCGCGTGATTGTGGTGGTGGACGAAGCGCTCCAACGTTTTCGCACCGCTCAAATTCCCCGGGACAAATTTGTGGTGGTGTCGAACGTCCTCAATTTGGACACATTCCCCCTGCAGCCGAAAGCAGCGCAGGTACACGACGATTTTCGGATTACCTACGTAGGGGGATTCGGCGTGCACCGGGGGCTGGAAACGGCCGTACAAGCCATGCCGGCCATTCTGAAGGAATTACCCGAAGCGCGATTAATCCTTGTGGGAAGCGGTCGCAATTTAACTGATTTAAAAGAATTGGCGCTCCGCACGGGCGTTTCGGATCGGGTGACTTTTACAGGGTGGGTTCCCTTTGAAGAAAGTGCCCGCGCCATTCAGGAAGCCGACGTCTGCATCATTCCCCACCTTTCGATCGAGCACACCGACACCACGGTTCCTCACAAATTGTTTCAATACATGTACTTAAGAAAGCCCGTACTGGTCAGTTCTTCCCTGCCGTTGAAACGCATTGTGGAAGAAACCGGGGGCGGATTGGTCTTTGAAGCCGGAAGTTCCCTGGATTTTTCCGCCAAAATTCTTCAAATGGCTCGCAGCGGTTATTTGCAAAAATGGGGGGAAGCCGGGCATAGAGCGGTTGTGGAAAAATACAATTGGGAAAAAGAAAGTCAAAAATTAGTGACCATTTACCGGGAGCTTTTGAATGGATAAGGACGTCTACAAACAATATTACGAAACCGTTGCCACGCAAAAAAACATTTGGGAGACGGCGAAAAACTCGCCGATGTATTTTCAGGAAATGATTCGGTACGAGGCAGTTTTGAAACACCTGCCCAAAACCGCCACACGCGTCGTCGATTTGGGCTGCGGCGACGGCTACCTGTCCTATCTCATGGCCAAATCGGGGCATATTGTGACCAGTGTGGACCTTTCCGCGAATCGACTCAAAAAATTCGAGCAGGTTGCCAAAGAGTACCACATGGAACAGGTACAAGCCGACATTAAACGCACGAATCTTCCCAGCGCCTTTTACGACGCCGTGGTTTGCTCGGAGGTTCTCGAACACATTGAAGGGTACGAGGATGTGCTGCGCGAAGCCAATCGCATTTTAAAACCGGGCGGGACGTTTCTTGTAACGGTTCCTTACAATGAACAATTGAAAATCCTGATTTGCCCCCATTGCCACAAACCGTTCTACCGTGACGGACACGTCAATTCTTTCAACAAGAAAAATTTGGCCGAAAGCTTGGCGAAATCGGGATTTTACGTCGAACGACAAACAACCTTTCGCAGCAAGCTTTCGGTTCACCTTCAATATCATTTCAAATTGAAGTACGGGATTTTTTTAAAAGGAATCGATTGGATTTTTTCCAAAATGCTGCCCAATTTTACATTTTATCTGCTTGTAAAAAGCCAAAAGAAAATCGAATAATTCGTTTCAACGCTCAAATCTTTCCTTGATTCTTTTCGGAAAATTGCGTACAATTGGGGAAAGAACCGCAGTAAGCACACGACAAAACACCTGGTACTTTTATTTGGAGAAACTCAATGGCGCACAAATCCAAACAAAAAAGATCGCACAAAAAATCAACCCCAAAAAAATCAAAAACATCTTCCTCCTGGGCCGATTATTTTGAAAAACACCCGAACATTCTGCCGCTCACGCTGCTGTTTGTCCTGCTGCTCATTTTTTTCAATCAGGTTATTTTCGGCGGAAAGACGCTCTTACCGCCGGACACGCTCGCCTCAAAAAGCGTCCAGCCTTTCCTGAAAGATGCGTTCCGCCACCACATTTACCCCCTGTGGAATCCCTACATTTTCAGCGGGATGCCCTCCTTTGCCAGTCTCTCCAGTGCGCCGTTTGTCGATTTGTTGGGTGACGGAATCAATGCCGTTATCTGGTTCTTCAAGCTGATTTTCCCTCTGCCGGATTTCACGCGCATTTTGCTGAACTATTTTCTCTTCGGCATTTTCATGTACATTTTGCTCAAGCGGAAAACCGGTTTGGCTTTTGTAGCACTTTTTTCCTCTGTAATCATGCTCTTTCAGCCGCAGGTGGTGGCCTACCCGGCCTTCGGGCACAACACCAAACTCCTCACGGCCAGCCTGATTCCCTTGATTTACCTTGTGACCGAAGAACTACTCGAGACCCGAAAAATCCTTTACCTGGGTCTTTTGGGCTTGTCCATCGGCCTGCAACTCCTGCGGGCGCACGTACAAATTGCCTATTACACCTTTCTCATGGTGGGCCTGTTTTATCTTTACTGGGCAATTGAAACCATTCTCAAGAAGAAGGACTGGAAGGGTGCTTTTCTTTCCGGGGTATTTTTAGCCGTGGCTGTCGTTTTGGGTGTAGCTCTTTCGTCCTGGCTTAACCTCTCGGTTTACGAGTATTCCCATTATTCCATTCGCGGGGGCACCGGTGGCGGCCTCAGTTACGCCTACGCCACCAGTTGGTCGTTTTCGCCGCTGGAAATTCTGACGTTTTTCATTCCCTCCTTCGTGGGATTTGGTGGACAAACCTACTGGGGGCACATGCCGTTCACCGATTTTCCGCTCTACATGGGACTGATTCCGCTGATTTTAGTCGGTTTTGCCTTTCTGCTGAAACCGGGGCGCACCACCTATTTTGCGGGTTTGCTGGGTCTGCTGGCGCTTCTCGCTTCTTTCGGTAAGGAATTGCCTGTTTTGTACGAACCGATGTTCAAACTCCTGCCCTTTTTTAACAAATTTCGCGCGCCCAACACAATTTTAATTTTACTCCAATTCTCTGTTGCCGTTCTGGCAGGCGTTGGCCTTGTCGCCCTGCTTAAATTAAATCTCGACAAATTGGACAAATCCACGCTGAAAAAGCTTCAAAATTATCTTTATGCATTCGGCGGATTTTTGCTGCTTCTATTTCTTTACCTCCTCGCGGCGAGGAGTTCGCTGCTTGGCAGCATCGCCGCTTCAGGTAAAATTAACAACCCGGCTCTCCAGGAACGGGCCTACAAAATGGCCGTCAATGACGGAGTGAAAGCGCTGGCTCTCTTTATTTTTGCCTTCGGTTTGATCTGGCTTTACCTGAAAAAATCCATTCAGGGCGGAGCACTAATGTGGGGGCTCTTTATTTTGCTCATTATTGATTTGTGGGCCGTGGATTTTAAAATCATTCACCCGCAGCCAAAGGCCAGCGAAAAGAGCTTTTTTGCGGCAACAGAGACGGTTCATTTTCTTAAAAAGGATACTTCGCTGTATCGAATCATGCCGGTATTAGACGACAAACCGGCCAATTGGTACATGTACCATCTGATTCAAAATATGTACGGCTACCAGGCAGCCAAGATTAAGATTTACCAGGAAATGCTTTCGGAATCGGGGCTTCCGCGGAGTTTTTTCATGAAATACGTAAAACCCGTCATGCAAAACGGACGTCAGGGCATGGCTTACCGAACACCCCAGGAATTGGATTTAAAAGAATGGCATTTTCACAAGGTTTTGCTGGACATGCTCAATGTAAAGTACATTTTGTCCCCGTACGCAGTACCGGACAAAATCTATCCGATTGTTTTTAAAGCAACACACAAGAAGGTTCTTGAAAACAAAAGCGTTCTGCCGCGTGCCTTTTTCGTGGACACATTGGAAGTGCGACACAGTAAAAAAGCCGTTTTCGATCGAATGAAACAACTTGATTTCGATCCGAGTAAAGAAGCCATTTTGGAAGAAAATCCTCCCTTTGTCATTCAGGCATCGGCCCAAAACCGCGTGACCGTAACCCGGTATTCGATCCACCGAATTGATCTAAGCGCCTCCGTGGCTCAACCTGCTTTGTTGGTTTTGAGCGAAGTGTACTACCCGGCCGGCTGGAAAGCCTTTGTGGACGGACAGCCCACTAAAATTTACAAAACGAATTACATTCTCCGGTCTGTTTTTCTGAAACCGGGTCACCACACGGTCCAATTTATTTTTCAACCGAAAAGTTTTCGAGTGGGGTTGGCGATTACAGTCGTGACTTTGCTTCTTCTTTTGGGGCTAATTTTTGTAGGCTGGAAACAGGAAGAAAAAACCGCTCTGTAAATCGATTCAAAAAAAGGGGAATTTGATTCACAATCCAAATAAGGTCAACCCTTTGAGTTGGCTGGTTCCTTGTTGGCGGAAGGCTCTGCTGCTGCTTTGTCTCGAATGAAGCCAGTACATTCCATTTGAGGGCACACCCGGCAGGTTAAGAGCCAGCCGTCACTCTGACGCTTGAGCTCTATGGGCAGATTGTCCCATTTTTGAATCCGAACCGTCCGAAATGTGCACAACCGGACAAAATTGCGCATGAGTTCTTTTATGGGATCAGGGGCCTGGTGAAAAGAAATGGTTTGCCCTTCTTCAATGTCTGACATGCTCTCACATTTTTTAGGGTGCACTGCACACGAAAAGTTTGACTTTGACGCGAAAAGGGAAAAACTCTCTTTTTCTTGTAAGCACAAAGATTGTGCCACAAAAAGGCAAATCCATCCAAAGCACTTATTGTTATTTAAGGATTTAGCCCTTTCTAAATTCTGCTTCGTTACGCCCTTTTGTGCGCAATTAAAACAATGTTCCGTTTTGAAAACCAATTGATTGAAAGGCGAGTTCACAAAAGAATCTTCTTCTGAAGAATCTTCGCCGCATTTGCTTGCTTAATCTGATTTCCAAACAGGCACCGGGGGGCGTTTGCTGTGAAGAAACCTGCTTTGCGTCTTTTCCTTAGCTTTGGAGCCGGGATTTTACTCGGCGCTATTCTAAATGCCAATCTTAGCGTCGCGATCCAATTGGGTGCCGCAAGCTTCATTTTGTGTCTTCTTCTGACCAATCTTTTGGGCGTTCGCCCGATTGCGTGGCTCGGATGGCTGCTGAGTTTTGGCCTCGGCGTCCTTTGGCTCTCCCTGGCCCAGAACGATTTTCAATCCCAGACCGTTGTGCGCTACGCAGGCAAGAAGCAGGTCTGGCTTTCCGGGGATGTGACAACACCGCCTGAAATCCAGGGAAATCGTTTGAAATGGACGATCAGGGCGCACCGTTTGATCAAAAACGACTCCGTTTTCTCCGTGTCCGGAAATGTCCTGGCGTCCTCCAAAATTTTGGACCTTCCCCTTAAAATTGGGGACCGAGTCGGACTCATTGGCCAATTGCGACTTCCTCGACCGCGCCGAAATCCCGGCGAATTTGATTACCGCGCTTATTTGAAACGACGAAAAATCTCGGTACTTTTTTACCTCTCGGAACGCCAACCCCTGTACATTCGTCACACCCGTCGATTTCTCCCTCTGGGGTCCCGACTGGTCGCCCCTTTGCGCCGGCATTTTCTCTTGGTCATTCAGCAGTATTTGGGCTACGGCCCTGAGGCTCATTTGTTAAAAGGCCTTCTGTTGGGGCAGCGCGGGGAAATCGAGCCCTCGGTGCGCACGGCTTTTGCCCGCACGGGTGTCATTCACGTGTTGGCAGTTTCGGGACTTCACGTTGGATTCGTACTGGCGCTTTTGCTTTTTCTGCTTCGTTTTTTCCGTCCCCCGGGCTGGCTCCAACTAACAATTGTGCTGATCGCTCTTCTCTTCTATTCGAATCTTACGGGAAACAAACCGCCCGTGGTGCGCGCCAGCGTCATGGCTTTTCTGGTCTTGCTCGGTTATCAGCTTCAACGTCCGTTGGACGTGGTCAACATTTTGGCTTTTGCGGCGCTCTTGCTTCTTGTGGCCAATCCGTTCGCGTTGTTTGACGCCAGTTTTCAGCTTTCATTCTTGGCCGTTTTAGGGATTCTCCTTCTGTACACACGCATTTGGCACTTCCTCACCTTTTCCCCCAAAAACACTCTCCAGAAATTTCTACACAAATACGTTCTGCCGCTGCTTTCGGTTTCACTTGCAGCCCAACTGGCCACCCTTCCCCTGATTTTCACTTACTACCACCGCATTCCCCTCTACGCCCTTGCCGCTAATTTGGTGGTCATTCCTCTCGTCTTTCTCATCGTCAGCGGTGGATTTTTGCTCTTTGCCCTCGCCCCTCTTTTTCCCATTCTGGCAAAAGAACTGGCTGCCGCACTTCTGCTTTCCCTGAAATTTCTGATTCAATTTGTAACCTTTTTCAGTCGACTGCCCGGCGGAAACGTGCAACTTTCAGGAAAAATTACCGTGTGGAATGCCGCTTTTTTTGTCCTGCTTCTCGGGTTTTTCTGGTTTGCTGCCGAACCGCGCCGTCTCCGACAGGTCATTCTTGCCTTAACGGCTCTTTTGGTGACGTGGTTCGGTTGGAACACCTTTTTACACAGCCGTCCCGCTCTGACGGTTCATTTTTTGGATGCGGGTAGGGCTTCGGCCGCCGTCGTGGAATTACCCGACCACACGTGCCTGATTGTAAACGCCGGAACCACATCTCGCTTATCTCGGGAGACCGAACGCATTTTGGTCCCTTTTCTGAAATACGCTGGCTTTCGCCGCGTCGAGGCGCTTTTCCTCGCCGCTTTTCGCCCCGATTTCGCCGGGGGCCGTGCCACACTGCGCCATCTGTTTCCTGTGAAGACCGTCCTGTGCCCTGCCTCTCCGGCCGATTTTCCTCCGACACAAGGATATTCTTCCCACACACCTTCAGGCCATTGTACATTCCTTTCAGGGGGTGATTATTTTCTGCCCTGGCACGGCACCGGTTTTTGGATTTTTGGCCCCGATTCCGGGCATTTTTCCCCGCAAAGAGACGCTCTTGTGGCCAAACTGACTTTCGGCCAACGATCGGTTCTTTTTGCCGAAGGGGCACCTCTCGGCGAGCAACGAGCTCTGGCAAACCGATTTGGGTCGCTGCTAAAAAGCGACGTACTGGCTCTTTCACGCAATCCTTTCCCGGAATTCCTGCGGGCTGTTTCGCCGCAGTGGATCATCTTGCGACAGAAATCACCTGCTTTTCCAACCGTCGCGGGACTTTTTTCCGGAAGGATTTTGTCCATTCCGCAAACGGGTGAAATCGAAATTCGCACGAACGGCCACCGGCTTTGGCTTCGAACCCCTCTCGCTAAAAAACAAGAGCCAAAAAATCGCTAAAAAATCTGTGTTCTTTGAGTTTTACTTGATTCGCGCCCAAAAATTCCTTATTTTTATTCCAATTTGGAAAAAGTAGATAGGTTTCATGATTACCTGAAAGGAGTGCGAGACGGTGGCAGCAAATCGAACGGTAGGTATTATTGTGGGCGGCGGCCCGGCACCGGGCATTAACGGCGTCATTAGCGCAGCAACAATTGAGGCTCGAAACCAGGGCATGAAAGTGATTGGCATCTATGGCGGTTACTACTGGCTGGCCAGAGGCGATTACGAGCATGTGGTGGAGCTGCAAATAGAGGACGTCTCACGCATTCACTTTGCTGGCGGGTCCATTCTGCGGACCTCCCGCGAAAACCCGACCAAGAGCCGGGAAAGCATGGAAAACGTTTTGAGAGGTTTCGAGCACCTGGGCATTACGGACCTTATTACCATTGGGGGTGACGACACCGCCTTTGCCGCCAGCAAGGTAGCCGAAGCGGCAAAGGGCAGAATTCGCGTGGCACATGTGCCCAAAACCATTGACAACGATTTACCCCTTCCCGGTAATATTCCCACCTTCGGATTCCAAACCGCCCGCCACGTGGGCGTCTCCATTGTGCACAATCTAATGGAAGATTCCCGTACCACCAACCGCTGGTATTTTGTCGTGGCAATGGGCCGGAAAGCCGGACATCTGGCACTTGGAATCGGTAAGGCAGCCGGTGTGACCAACGTCATTATTGGAGAAGAATTTCCAGAAGAAAAAATCGCCATTAAAAAGGTGTGCGACATTATTGAGGGTTCCATTTTAAAACGCCGGGTCATGGGGCGTCAGGACGGCGTGGTGGTTCTGGCCGAGGGCATCGCCGAAAAATTGGATGTGGAGGAATTGCAATCCATTGACGGCGTTCGGATCGATTACGACGATTACGGTCACATCCGGCTCTCCGAAATCGACCTGGGTAAAATTGTGAAATACGAAATTGAACATCGTTTCCAGAGCCGAGGCGAGAAGTTTCGCACGGTTACCGAAAACATCGGCTACGAATTGCGTTCCGCACCTCCCATTCCGTTTGATTGCGAGTACGTGCGGGATTTGGGGTACGGAGCGGTAAAATTCCTCATTAACGAAGAAATGAATCGCCGGGCGCCGCACGGAGCATTGATTTACGTGGACGCCGGAAAACTGAACCCCATTCCTTTCGAGGATATTCTCGACAAGGAAACGGGCAAAATGTCCGTTCGTTTGGTGGACGTTCGGACGGAATCGTACGCAGTGGCGCGCGAATACATGATCCGCCTGACCAAAAAGGATTTTCAAAATCCTGAACTGCTGGAAAAATTGGCCAAAGAAGCCAAGTTGACGGTAGCGGAATTTCGGGAAAAATTCGAGTACTTGGTTGAAGATTAACCGGAGAATCGGCGTCGGTTTTCGGACCGACGCCTTCTTTTCTGCTTCCTTCCCTCGATTCCTCAATCCGCCTTGGCCGCACGGGGTCAGGCTTTTGAAAAACAAACCCTTGGAGTTCTCATGACACTCAACCGAAAACACGACTTCCCTTCAAAGCGCACGAAAATCATTGCCACGCTGGGTCCCTCCAGCAATACGTCCGAAATTATTGAACAGCTCGTTCGAAACGGGGTAGACATTTTTCGGCTGAATTTTTCGCACGGAACCCACGACGACCACGCCAAACTGATTGCGATTGTGCGTGCTATCTCCCAAAAATTGCACCGCCCTATTGGGATTTTGCAGGATTTACAGGGACCCAAAATCCGGGTGGGAGAAATGAAAGAGGGGGAAATTTTCTTGAAAGACGGCAGCCGAGTCGTCATTACCACCGAACCGGTACTCGGAACCGCCGAGCGTATTTCCACCACCTACACTGCACTTCCACAGGACGTGAACCCGGGCAACAAAATTCTTTTGGACGACGGCCTGTTGGAATTGCGCGTCGTGAAAACCGAGGAAAAGGACGTTGTCTGTGAAGTAATTCACGGTGGGAAATTGAGCTCCCACAAGGGAATTAATCTGCCCGGCATTCACTTAAGCACCCCCTCGCTCACTGAAAAGGACAAAATTGATCTGGCCTTTGGATTGGAACACGGGGTCGATTTCGTGGCCCTTTCGTTTGTGCGCCACCCAATGGACGTGGCCGAACTCAAGAAATTAATCGAGGACCACGGTGCCGACACGCCCGTGGTAGCCAAATTAGAAAAACCGGAAGCGCTGGACAATTTGGAGGATATTTTGTCCATCACAGACGCCGTCATGGTGGCGCGCGGCGACTTAGGGGTAGAACTCAGCCCGGAAAAAGTCCCCATTGCCCAGAAGGAAATCATTCGCCGCAGCATCGAGAAGGGCATTCCGGTAATTACCGCCACACAAATGTTGGAATCGATGCGGTTTCACCCGCAGCCCAGTCGCGCGGAGGCTTCCGATGTGGCCAATGCTATTTTCGACGGTACGGACGCGGTTATGCTTTCCGGTGAAACTGCCTCCGGTGCGTACCCCGTTGAATCGGTACAAGTCATGGTCCGGATTATTCAAGAAGCCGAGTGGCACACCCGCGAGCTGGGCGAAGGATTTCTCAAATCTCTTCGTTCAGCTGGCACCTTCCCGGACACCGTTAGCGAAGCCGCCTGTGAGGCCGCCACGGATTTGGGAGCCAAAGCGATCGTGGCTTTTACGCAATCCGGTTTTACGGCGCGGCTCATTTCCAAGTACCGGCCTGTAACCCCGATCGTCGCATTCGCCCACACGGAATTGGTACGCACCCGCCTGCTTCTGAACTGGGGAGTGACCACAGAAATCATGGAAAATATTTCCTCTCTGGATGAAATGATCCGGCGCGTGGAAGAATCCCTTTTGACCAAGGGAAGTGTTCGGAAGGGAGACGTCATTGTTATTTTAGCCGGTGCTCCGTTGGGATTGAAGGGCACCACCAACATGATGACTTTGCACCGCGTCGGTGCAAAACGCTCATAGCGGGGAGAAGAATGCGCCAACGTTTTTTCAAGTTGCGCGCCGGCGAAAACGAACCTTTTCCCGCTTATTGAAAACATTAACTCGGATTTTAGTGAGATGCGATCGATTTCGGATTGGCCGGAAGAAGATCGGCCGAGGGAAAAGCTCCTGAAACGGGGAGCCGAATATTTGAGCACCGCAGAGCTTCTGGCCATTTTGCTGCGCGTAGGTGCTCCCGGAATGAGTGCTGTCGATTTGGCGCGGCACATTTTACAGGAAACGGGCGGTTTGCGCGCCCTGGCCGGTTGGTCTCCCGAAGAGCTTTACCGCATTCACGGACTGAGCGTGGCCAAAGTGGCACAACTCAAGGCAGCCATTGCGTTGGGGGAACGTGTTTTGTCGGAGAAAAAACGCGATCTGGGAGAAATTTATTCCCCGGCGCAGGTGTACGCCTTTGTACGCCCGCGCCTGCGGGATTTGAAAAAAGAGGTGTTCAAGGTGATTTTCCTCAACGCCCGAAATCAGATTTTAGAGGAACACACCGTTAGTCAAGGGACTCTGACGGAAAGTCTGGTTCCTTTCCGTGAGGTTTTCGCCCTCGCCAACCGGTACGGCGCGACCAATGTGGTGTGCGTTCACAATCATCCTTCCGGAAACCCGGAGCCCAGTGAGGACGATCGCAAAACCACCCGGTCCCTCATTATTGCGGGCGAAGCGCTCCAAATCCCCCTGCTGGACCATGTCATCGTTGGGGAAAACGGCTATTACAGCTTTTCGGAAGCCGGTGAAATCGACAAATTCCGTCGCCAAATCCGAGGGCTGATTCGCGAATCCGGGTAAAAAATGGAGGGTACACTCGGTTCAAAAATTCAATTCCACGTACTCAAAACAGGACTGATTCAATGAAAAAAAGTTTACTTTTGCCGATCTTACTGTCGATTTTGTTCGTTGCGTCCGCCGGTCAATGGGCCTCAGCGGGGGAAAACCCGCCGGTAAAAATTCCGAATTTCCCGCCCAAAAAAGCGGCGGAGAATTTTTATCTGCGCGAAAACCAGATCTGGAATGTCCTGCCCGCGGGAAATAAAACGGGCCTTTTTCTGGATTTAGGAGACACCTCCCTCACCGGACGCCTTTCCTACGGGGTTTATCAGAAAGATGCCCAATTGACCTTTCCGCGCTACCGACGCTCATCTCGCATTGAAAAGGGGCGTGGATTTTTGAAAATCAGCGCCTATTTTCGCCCGAAATACGATGACAATGGCTGGGCCAAAACAAATGAGGGCTGTTTGCCCTATCGAATCGAGGTGTGGGATCCCTCCATTCGTGCCATGCGAACCTACGACGCCCGTGTCCATTTCGTCCGAAAAAACGGTATCTTTTATCGGGCGCTTACCATTACGGAGGGTCCGTTTGTCAATCTCGTTTGCTCCGATGCTCCGGACCGGGTCGTCATTTCGTGGGTAACGGACAAACCCAGCCGGGGTTCGGTGTGGGTAAACGCGAAACGTTTCACCGACCCCAAAATCGCCCGCCGGCATGAAGTACGCGTGACGGGGCTTTCTCCTTGTGTGGACTACACCTACAAAATTACGTCCACCGGAAAATCTGGGACAGTGACGTCACGGGAATTTTCCTTTCACACGGCTCCGCCAAAAGGCGCCAGCCATTTTAAATTTGCTTTTCTCTCGGACAGCCGCTCGGGATTCGGGGGCGGTGAGTTGAATGTGAACACGGTCAATTACAAAACCGTTTCCACGTTTGCGACAGCAGCATTTCGAAAAGGCGCCCAATTTCTTCTAATGGTCGGCGATCTAATCGACGGGTACACCTCTTCAAAGGAGGATTACCGCCTGGAACTTCGCAGTTGGAAAAACGCCGTGGAGCCTTTCGGGCACTTCCGGCCGGTGTACGTGGTGAAAGGTAACCATGAAACCCTGCTCAATGTGTTTGACGACGGTTCCCATTACGGCTCAGGCCTGGACAAATGGCCTTACTCCACGGCCAGTGCGGAAGCCCTT
The DNA here is from genome assembly GCA_964579725.1 of uncultured Deferribacteres bacterium. Classification (GTDB taxonomy): domain Bacteria; phylum Zhuqueibacterota; class JdFR-76; order JdFR-76; family BMS3Abin05; genus CAZOHG01. The sequence continues at coordinate 45,074 of CAZOHG010000010.1, read as the reverse complement.
TTTGCCGAGGAATTCGTCAATCCGCTAAACGGCCCGCAATCGGAGGATGGTGCTTCGTTTGACCCCAATCCTCGGAAAGCGGATTTCCCCACCTACAAAGAGAATGTCTTTTCTTTTCAATACGGAAATATTTTGCTGGTCGCGTACGACACCAACTATTGGTTTTCCAACCACTTTAAAAAATACGGCGGCAATTTCGACGGCTACATTTTGGAACAACAATTCAAGTGGCTCAAAGGGGAATTGGATCGAGCCGAAAAAGACCCTACCATTGACTGGGTGATTTTAGCCGCCCACACACCGGCTTTCCCAAACGGCGGGCATTTGGATTCCGGCATGTGGTACCACGGGAACAACGCGTTGCGGCCAGGGGTATTCGACGCCCGACGCGGGACACTTCGTTTTTTGCCAGAGGGGATCATCGAGCGCCGCAACACGCTTTGGAGCATGTTCAGTCAGCACCGGAAAGTGCTGGCCGTTTTGGACGGAGACGAACACAACTATTCACGCGCTCTGATTTCAAGACAAACTCCTGTGGGCATTCCGGCTGTGGACGACACAAACGGCGATGGGAAATTGGACAAATTTTCTCCCAATCCCCATTTCAAGTACCCTATCTGGCAGATTATTTCAGGTGGCATGGGCGCGCCCTATTACGAGCAGGCGCACCCGCCCTGGGAAAAAGCCGTCAAAAAATTTACGGCTCTCCAAAACTACGTTCTCTTTACGGTGGAGGGTAAAAAGGTGTTTGTAGACGTCTACTCGAACACGGAAAAACACATTGAACGGGTAGAACTCACTCACATTCGGCGGTAGTAAAATGGGAGGAAAAAACCTGGTCGGCGGAACGTTTTTTCACCGGCCAGGCCGGAAAACACAAAAATGACTTGAGAGACGCGGCGTCGCCTCTTTTTTCAATACGCGAAAGCCTCTTGCCGGGTGTGTTTCGCCGCCTCGGCTGCTTTGGCGTAATATTTCTGAAAATACTCCGCCACCATTCGGTCGGTGCTAAAAAAGGAAATCAGACTGCGGTAAGATTCAAAGGCTTTGTCAATCCACTTTTCGGGAATTCCCTTTTCACTTCTCTCGTAAAAGAGAGGAATAATTTCCTTTTCCAATGTTTCGTAAAGCGACCGGACATCCGCCTCGTCCTGAAGATTGGGGTCCTCCGGCGGGTCGTTCGGCCCGATTTCCCAGCCGTTTCGGCCGTTGTAGCCCTCCACCCACCACCCGTCCAACACGCTGAAATTAATTCCCCCGTTTAAAACCGCCTTCATTCCGCTGGTTCCGCTGGCTTCTAATGGTTTACGGGGATTGTTCAGCCACACATCGCTCCCGGCTATTAGAAGTTTGGCAAGCGCCAAATCGTAATTTTCGACCAAGACGATTTTTCCCCGGAAGGCTTCTTCCCGGGTCCACCGAAAAATGTCCCGCAAAACCGCTTGCCCGGGCTGGTCGGCCGGATGCGCTTTCCCTGCAAAAATAATTTGTACCGGGCGGTCTTTTTGATTCAAAAGATGCTTGAGACGTTCGGCATCTCGAAAAATGAGATTGGCTCGTTTGTACGTGGCGAACCGTCGGGCGAAACCGATTGTCAACACATTGGGGTCAAAATACGACTCAATCTCCTCCGACGGCAATCCTTCGCGTTCAAATTGTACCTTGAGCCGTCGTCTGACTTCTTCAATCAGGCGCTGTTTGGCGCGCGTGTGGAGTTCCCAAAAGTCCTTTTTGGGGAAAACAACGTCTTTTTGCCAAAAGTCGGGATGGGTCAGATTCGTTCGCCAATTCTCCCCGAAAACCCGGGCGGTAAGAAGTTGCATGTCACCGGCCATCCAGGAAGGCGTGTGGACGCCGTTGGTTACGGCTCCAATGGGAACTTGCTCCTCCGGAAGATCGGGCCACAGGTCGTGCCAGAGACGCTGAGAAACTTTTCCGTGAAGCTGGCTGACTCCGTTGTGAAAATCGGACAATTTAATCGCCAAAACGGTCATGCTAAAACGGTCGCCGGTTCGGAAACCGTCTTTGCCCAAGGCCAGCACCTTTTCCCGCGGAAGTCCCAGGTGATTCCAGTACCGCTGAAACGTGTAATCCATTAACCCGTAGTGAAATTCATCGTGGCCGGCGGGAACCGGCGTGTGGGTCGTAAAAATAGCGTTCGCCCGGACCGCTTCCACCGCCTCTTCAAAGGAAAGATTCTGGTTAGCCATCAAATCGCGAATGCGTTCCAACCCCATAAAAGCGGAATGGCCTTCATTCATGTGCCACACGGATGGGGTGATGCCCAATGCCTTCAAAGCCCGGGTACCGCCGATGCCCAAAAGCATTTCCTGGCGAATACGCGTTTCGTGGTCGGCTCGGTAAAGCTGGGCGTTAATGGCGCGATCCTCAGGGTGATTTTCAGGCACGTTGACGTCTAACAGCAACAAATTAATTCGCCCCACCTGCAGGCGCCAAATCTTCGCCTGAACCTCGCGTTCAGCAATGCTCAACCTTACCCGAATCTCGCGGCCGGATGCGTCTACCACCTCTTGAACCGCAAGATTTTTGGGGTCGTAGGACGTAAAGAGCGCCCGCTGATTGCCGTACCGATCGATTTGCTGCGTAAAAAAGCCCTGCTGGTACCAGAGCCCTACTGCTACAAAAGGCAGTCCCAAATCGCTGGCGGATTTACAATGATCCCCCGATAGGACCCCTAATCCTCCGGAATACATGGGAAAAGATTCGTGAATTCCGTATTCGGCAGAAAAATAGGCAATGGGCCCCATTGGCGAATCACCCACATTTTGGCGGAACCAGGTAGTGGGCTCATTCAGGTAAGCATCGAATTTTTGAAGAACAGAGCGGTATTTTTTCAAAAAAGTGGTGTCCTGAGCCAGCGCCTCTAATTTTTGGGGCTCCGCCCGCCGAAGAACCTGTAACGGGCAGTGCAAAGAGGTCTCCCAGGCCTCGGGGTGAATGCTCCGGAAAAGCTCTTGAACATCGGGCTGCCAGCCGGTCCAGAAATTGTACGCCAAATCCGCAAGCCGCTGGATTCCTTCGGGAAGTTGAATAGGTACCAAAGGTCTGGAATGAATCATTGCAGAATCTCCGTTTCTTGTCAATCTGATTCCATTCGCTGTCGTTAATTTTGCCGCTTCGCTAACCGCTGCAATTTTCAATTTCCCCAGAATTAACACTCTCTTACACTCGAAAAGCGCACCGAAATCTCGGGCTCTTTTTCGAGACGAACGAAAACAAATATAATGCGATATTTCGACAATTTCAAGAAAAGGTCACCGTGACAAGGTATTTTGGACTCTCTGCCGCCGGTTTCTCGGTGCCCTTTATGCCCTAAAGAAAGCCTTCAAAGCGGCAGCTTTTGCTTCCAGGGCATTTTACCTCTAAGGACAAAAGTTCTTGAACTTCACTTTTATTCATCGGCGGAAAAAGGAAATTTCTGAAGATTTCTGAAGAGAAAGGGCAGATAATGTTTGGAAAAGGAGTCGGCTCAAAACGTGAGTCCGAAAACGATTTTTGCCCACCCCGTGCTGGGTTTTTCTTTGCCGATCGGATTGGGCTAGTTTTCATGTGGAAGGAAGCCGGTTTTGAAAAAACGGATACAAAAGACACCGCGCCCCTTTTCACTGCGGCTCCGGCACTCTCGGGGTAAAAGAAAAAGGGGCAGACTGACCCCTGCCCCAAATCGGCGCGATTTTCTTCACCACTCTATTGAATTCGCTCCATTTTGATTGACATCGTAGTAGAAGTCGGCACTTCCATATTTCGGGACGGAATTCTGGCTGTCCCGTCCGTGGAATGTTCGGAGGTCAGGAGCCAAAAGGACGAGCTGGCCGGATCGAAATACACTTTGCCGGTAAAAGAACCTGTACCCGAAAATTCAATGTCCATTCCGGCTTGATTTCCCTTCCCGGACATATTTAAATCGCCCGAAAAGGCCATATTCAGACACGGTTTGTTTTTGTAGAGAGTAATCCCTTTTAAGGTGTAATGTTTCTTGGCCGTTACTTTAATTTTTAGCCCGGCGCTACCGGTATTTTTTACATCTGTTTGGTTCCAGGAATCGCCAATTTTCACCGGTTTTTCAGGCAATTGCAGAAAAAGCGACCGAAATGTTTCCTTCCAATTGCCGATCCCCTGAGCTTTGGGAAAGGCTTTGAGGCCTTGAATGGATGTCACCTTGCCTTTGGGTGTGACGACCAGTGTCACCGGTTTATTTCGTGCCTTGTCCAAAATACCCTGTACTTGGGCCAGAGCCGGATTACTTCCAGAGATTGTTAGCGAGTCAATGGCCGCCTCAATTACAAAATTGCCGTCTTTTCGCACATCTTTAACAACGTAGTGGAGAATTGAACGGAGCGTGGTTGTAAATTCTCGTGTTTGTCCCATTATTTCCTGCGAAACGTCGTTTGTGGAAACCGTTCGGTAAACCGCCTTGTTCCCCTTCTTGAAATGGTAGTGGAGCGCCACGCCCTTTGTTTTGACGGTTTCCTGCCAATTCGGTTTTTGGGCTGCACAACCGACCAAAACGAGGGCAGCCATTCCAACCAACACAATTCCTGCGGTGATTTTTCTCATGATGTGATTTCCTCCTTATATTTTGGATTCTGTGTGGGGGTGTTTTTACAAAAGGCACATCCGGTTCAATTCTCCCCAAATCGGAAAAACTTCTGAAATATACGAGAAGGCGGGCGGAAGGTTTCACGCTTCCTGCGGCGAGGGTTCCGAAGCAACCGTTTTATTTTTTCCGCTATTTTTAGCCTGGTACAGGCGCTCGTCTGCCAGTTGAAGAACCTTCTCCCCCGAATAGGCATCCACCGGAAAATTGGCAATGCCGATGGAAACAGTCACGCCGTAATCGGCAATCTGGTAATCGGTGGTACGAAAATGCGTTTCTACCTTTTTGCGGAGTTTTTCTCCCACCCGGTAGGCATTTTGCACAGTTGTTTCGGGTAGCAGCACCACAAATTCCTCACCGCCGTAGCGAAAGAGTAAATCGGCTTTCCGCAAATTATTTTTCATGATTCCGGCGATCGCTCGGAGAATTTCATCTCCCTTCAAATGTCCGTAGGTGTCATTTATTTGCTTGAAATCGTCAATGTCAATCATCATAACCGACAAATTGCGCTTGTAGCGTTCCGCGCGTTTTACCTCCACAGGAAACTGCTGGTTGAAATAGCGCCGGTTGAAAATTCCGGTCAGGTCGTCGATAATTGTGGACTCGTGGGTGCGGTAAAAAACAAGGGCACGCTCCACACAACTGGCAACTTCCTGCGAAATGCGGGAGAAAAAATCCACATCTGTCTGTGAGATTACGGCAGGATGTTTTCGGAAGAAACTCAAAACGCCCAGCACTTCCCGCCCCCCCGTTATTAAAGGAAAGCCCGCGTAAGAATAGGTGTCCGCCTCGGAGTTGGGAGCGCTGGCCGGGTGAATTTTTTCCAAACGCAGAGGATTTTGCGACACAATAATTTTTTCGAGTACCCCCGGCTCCGGAAAGAGCGGTTTTTTCGATTGTTTCGAATAGCCAAAAACCTTGTGCAAATTCAGGCGGTCTTTAAGGGAATCAAGAAGGTAAAGATGAACACTTTCGGCTTCGAGCGATTCCCGGAAAAAACGGAAAATGGCCGTCAAAATTTCCTCAATTTCAAAAGTGGTGCTAAGAATATGGGAAATGTTGTACAGAACGAACAGTTCGGTCAATTTTTGGGAGAGTTCGCGATTGACATTTTCAATTTCAACGTATTTTTCCGTCAGGTCGTCAAGCTCCCGCTTGAGGCTTGGATCTGTCTGAACAGGCTTCGTTTCTGCCGGTGTTCTTTTCGTTGTTTGCTTACCGTTCACTCAAGCCGCCAAAACTTTAGGGGGATTTATTAACGCGCGTACCGATTGAATGACCTGCTCCATTTTTTCCGAAAATTCTGCCCCGGCTCTGGAGCGTAGCAAGATATTACAAAAAATGTCCCCCTGTTCCTGTTGAAACGCCAGGCGAAGGGGGGCATGGGTCTGAAAACTGAGGTGAGCACTCCACAAAGAATGGCCCTCATTGAGATCCATGGTTAGAAAAACATCCTTTGGTAATGCTGTTAGCCAGGCCCTTTTTAGCGTACCGAATCGGGTAAAATCCCGTTGGTCGTACGTCAAAACCGAAGCTCTGGCCGGAAGCTTCAGGGCATTTAATTGAGTTCGGTGTAAAATTAAAAACAGGGCTTTCTCAGGCAAGACCTCCAGTAAATGGTTTAAAAAGTTTTGGTACCGTCTTAGATCCGATTCCTCCGATGGAAAACAAATCAAGACAGAAGTGCGTTCGTTCATTTGAACCGGCACCCGAACAGCATGTGCCTCAGGAGTGCCAAGGCGCCTTTTCAACTTAAAGAGAGCCAAGAAAATTTTTTCACCCAGAGAATTCATGAACCTTGTTTCTGTTTCGCACATGTGCGACGTTTGCGTGTGTGGTGCCGCTTCGAAAAGGAATGCCCGCAGCTTCTCTTTTTTGTCGCAATTTCTTGCGGGGGATCCTCAATTGCTTACCTCGCCAAATCGACCGGAATTAGCAGGCGAAGTTTCTTCACAAAACAGTGCGGCAAACCAAGCCTTTTTAATATAATGAAGTCAAGGCTTTAAATCAAATAGAAAATCGGCAAAAAAACGACAGCCCAACCGAAAAAACCCGGGAGAACCGGGTTTTTCTTAAAATACGAACCAAAAAGACTTGCAGTCAGGCGCGGCAAGTTCATCTTACCCCAAATATTTCTGCAGGGGGCGTCGGCGCGATTTGTGTCGGAGTTTGCGAAGAGCCTTTTCCTTAATTTGGCGCACCCGTTCGCGGGTCAACGCGAAAATCTCCCCGATTTCCTCCAACGTTAGGGGACGATCCTGGTCAATGCCGAAATAGAGCTTAATGATTTTAGCCTCTCGGGGCGTGAGCGTGGCTAAAACCTTTTCAATTTCCAGCCGCAGCGATTCGTCCATGAGTTCGTTATCCGGAGAGGGCATGTGGTCGTTTTTCAACACGTCCAACAAGCTGTTGCCTTCTCCCTGTTGAAAGGGAGCGTCCAAAGAAAGATGTCGCGACGAGGTTTTAAGGGTTTCGGAAAGCTCAAAGGGCGTCATGTCCATCCGATCGGCCAGCTCGTCCAATCTGGGTTCACGTTCGTATTCCTGCCCCAAGTGATCCAGCATCTTGCCGATTTTGTTAATCGCCCCCACGCGATTTAGGGGCAAGCGCACAATCCGGGATTGTTCGGCCAGCGCTTGCAAAATTGATTGACGAATCCACCACACGGCGTAGGAAATAAATTTAAAGCCGCGGGTTTCGTCAAAGCGTTCGGCGGCTTTGATGAGCCCCAGATTCCCCTCATTAATGAGGTCCTCCATAGGAAGTCCCTGATTTTGGTATTCCTTGGCCACGCTTACCACAAACCGGAGATTGGAACGAACCAAAACGTCAAGTGCTTCCTTGTCGCCTTTTTTGATGCGCTTGGCTAACTCTATTTCCTGTTCGGCAGGCAAGGGGGAGTAATTACCAATCTCTTCCAAATATTTCTCAAGTGATTTTTCCGCCCGATTTTTTTCCTGCTTTCGAATTTTGCTCATCACCCAGCAACACCTCACCAAATTTTGTGCTTAAAAGCGCCGTTCTACCCCCGCACGAATTCTACGGGTTTCTCCCCCGAGGCTCCGAAAACCTCTCCACCCCAAACAGCGAATTTTTCAGGTCTAACAAATCAATTTTCAAACAATTACGCCAGTAGGTTATCTAATTTTCAATAATAATAAATTATTTTAATAAAAGCAAAAATTTTTTGCCTGCTTTCGGAAATTGCAAATTTTTTATTCAAAAGAAGTTAGATTCTTCTTGATTCGAATACAAACACCCGTTATATTATTAAAATTTAAAGGCCCCTTTGCTTGACTCGACAATTGTACCTCAAAATTTTGGAGCGAACCTAAAAATGGCTGAAACTTACCTTGGAATGGATGTAGGCGGTACCAAGTTAGCAGTGCTTGTTGGCAACGATCGCGGTGAAGTTCTTCAAAAGGTCAAACGTCCGACCATGGCGCAGCGCGGCCCCTGGCCGATTATTGACGATCTGGTCGAGATGGCCGGGGAAGTCTTGGAAAAGGCGAACCTCACGCTCAACGACATTGACGCCGTCGGCGTTTCCATTGGCGGCCCCTTGGATGCGGCAAAGGGAATTATTTACTCCCCGCCCAATCTGCCCGGCTGGGATGCTATTCCCCTCAAAAACGTGCTTTCGGTCAAATTGGAGCGGCCGGTTTTTGTGGAAAACGATGCCAACGCCGGAGCCCTCGCCGAGTGGCGATTCGGCGCCGGTCGAGGTGCCCAAAACATGGTCTTTCTCACGGCCGGAACCGGAATGGGTGCCGGGTTGATTCTCGACAATCGACTCTTTCGAGGCGCCAATTATCTTGCCGGCGAGGTCTGGAAAATTCCGCTCATTCGGAAGGGTCTTGACGATCCCAACCCGTTGGAATTTGAATATTTAACCGCGGGTCCCGGGCTGGCGCGGTTGGCGCGAAAGGCACTGCAAAAAAATCCCTTTTCCAAAATGCTCGAAATGGTGGGCGGTGATCTCCAAAAAATCACCGGTGAAATTGTAGGCAAAGCCGCGCGCCTGGACGATCCGGTGGCCCTTCAGGTTCTCAATGAAGCGGGTACCTACCTGGGGTGGGGACTGGCTGTTTTGGTCAATGTGCTAAATCCAGAGATCTTTGTGATTGGCACGCTGGGCATTTATTTGGGTGATCTGCTGCTGGGTCCCGCGCGCCGCGCGATGCGCGAAACCGCTGTACCCCAGGCAGCCGAAATTGTTCGGGTGGTTCCGGCTCAATTGGACGCAACCATTGGTGACGTGGCCGCCCTTTGCGTCGCCATGGAAAAATACGAAGGGTAGTTCTTTTGATCCCCCAAAAAACAATTTTTGTTGGTTTTTTTTCCGCCATTCTCATTGTGGCCGACGCCTCTGGCGGCGAAACATTTTTTCAAAAAACCAAAATAGCCAGAGGGTGCGGCGGCCTCGCATTGGGTTTGACGAAAATGAAAAGCGGTTGAATTCGTCTGGCAATCGTGCGTTTTTTGTACTACTGTTAATAAAATCGAAACGATACACAGAAAAGGAAAAATCATGCGAAAACCTTACCTCGATCGGCTTCAGGAGGGCATTCTTCTCGCAGATGGCGCTATGGGAACGATGTTGCAATCCAAGGGCTTGCCTGTGGGGGAGTGCCCCGACGGCTGGAATTTAACCCACCCTGAAAAGGTTTTAGAGGTTCACCGTGGGTACGTAGAAGCCGGCGCAGAAAGCCTTATTACCAACACATTTGGCGGAACCCGTACCAAATTAACCCAATGCGGCTACCCAGAAAACATGCAAAAAATTAACGTCGAAGGGGCTCGCCTTGCCCGTCAGGTAGCGGGCGATGATATTTACGTGGTGGGTTCCATGGGACCCACCGGTAAATTTTTGGAACCTTTGGGCGACCTAAGCGAGAAGGAAGCGTACAACGATTTTGCCGCCCAGGCTCGCGCCTTGCAGGAAGGCGGTGCTGATATTGTTCAGATTGAAACCATGACGGATTTGGGCGAAATCTGCGTGGCCATCCGCGCCGTCAAAGAAAATACCACGCTGCCAGTTATTGCCTCAATGACGTTTGACAAGGGAAAACAGGGGTACCGAACCGTCATGGGCGTTGACATTCCTTCGGCGGTCAAAAAACTAATCGAAACCGGCGCAGACATCGTGGGCAGCAATTGCGGAAACGGAATTGACGAATTTATTGAAATTATGGCCGAAATGCGTCGCCACACAGATTTTCCACTTTTGGCGAAACCGAATGCCGGAATTCCCGTACTTGAAAAGGGAAAAGTCATGTACACTCAGGGACCGGATTATTTTGCCGAACGGGTCGTCAAATTGGTGGAAGCCGGAGCAAATGTAGTGGGCGGCTGTTGCGGCACGACGCCCGAGCACATTCGCGCCATGGCAAAAGCCCTGGGACGAACTCTTCAGCCACGGTAATTTTTGGTCATTTGTGGAAGCTAAGGCAGAACAATCCGGAACGGGCCTTCGCCCGCAAAAATCGGATTCCAATAGAAATGAGATGGTTGTGAAACTGACAGAATTAGCGGACGGCATTATTTCGGGACGATTAAAGTCCGTTTGCGATTTGACCGAAAAGGCTTTGGCACACGGATTGAGCCCCCGCAAAATTTTGGACGAGGGGCTAATTGCCGGCATGAATGTCATCGGGGAACGATTTCGGAAAAACGAAATCTACGTACCCGAAGTGCTCATTTCGGCCAGAGCCATGAAAGCCGGTCTGGAAATCTTGCGCCCCCACCTTACCAAAACCGGTGTCAAACCCCACGGAAAGGTGATTTTGGGCACCGTCAAAGGGGACCTACACGACATCGGCAAAAATTTGGTTGGCATGATGTTGGAAGGAGCCGGATTCAAAATAGTGGATTTGGGCGTCAATGTGTCGCCCGAAAAATTTGCCTCCGCCGTTGAAAGGGAAACACCGGATGTTTTGGGACTGTCGGCTCTATTGACGACCACCATGATCGGCATGAAAGCAGTGATTGATTTTCTCACGGAAAAACAACTTCGCGAGCGCGTACGTATTATCATCGGCGGCGCCCCGATTACACAACACTACTGCGACGAAATCGGAGCTGACGGCTACGCACCGGATTCCTCCACAGCCGTTGGGGTGGTGCGAAAACTCATGGGATTAGCCTAAAACTTTCTTTAACTCGGGAATAGCAAGGCGGGATGAAGAGGTGAGACAGAGTGAGCACATGGTGACGATTATTTTTCAGCCAGAGGGCAGGCGGGTTCAGGTTCCTGCAGGGACGACTGTTTTGGATGCCGCGCGGCAAGCCGGATTGAGCATGGTGGCCCCCTGCGGCGGCAATGGGGAATGCGGCAAATGCCGCGTGGAAATCCTTCAGGGGAATGTTCCCGCGCAGCCGCCGGACCGATCGTGGTTTTCCGAGAAACAGCTCCAACGTGGGTTTCGATTGGCCTGTCTGGTAAAGGCCACCCACGATTTAACCGTGCGCATTCCCTTCGAAACCCGTGTCTTTTCGCAAAAGATTTTGACCCGTGGAACCGGTGAATCGGTACCACTCGAACCGGCTGTTTCCAAATTTTTTCTTCAGCTCACACCGCCGGATGTCGACGACCAGAGGGGCGATTTTGAACGCATTTTAGAGGGCATTACAAAAACAGAAGAAAAAAAATGGGTCGATTTCGAGTTTTTGCCCCATCTCAGCCGTCGACTGCGAAAACACAATTACAAGGGAACGGCCGTTTTTGTAGGCAATCGCCTCATTGATTTTGAAGCGGGAAATTCGACGGAGCGAAACTTCGGTGTAGCGCTGGACGTGGGAACCACCACTCTGGTCGGTATCTTGCTCGATTTGAACAAAGGGGAACCCGTCGCGGTCGATTCCGAAGTCAATCCGCAAATGACCTTTGGCGACGATCTGATTTCTCGAATTGATTACGCCGCCACACACCAGCTGGGAACGGCCGAGCTCCAACGCCGGTTGGTGCGCTCACTAAACACACTGATTGCCCGATTGGCCGAAAAAGCCTCCGTTGCAATTGAGGAAATCTACGAAGTGGTGGCGGTCGGCAACACCGTCATGCAACATCTTTTGTTAAAATTAAACCCTGAATTTTTGGGGCAAGCGCCCTTTGCGCCCACACTCCAGACGGGAATCACGCTGCCGGCACGACTATTAGGCCTGAAAATCCATCCCCGCGGCGACCTGCACGTTTTCCCGAACATCGCCGGATTTGTGGGGGGTGACGCCGTAGCTGTTATTTTGGCGACGGGAATTTCCGAGCGCCCCGGAAACGTTTTGGCTGTGGACATTGGCACCAATGGCGAAATTCTTCTCTCCGTGAGCGGCAAGCTCCTGGCAGCTTCGGCGGCGGCGGGTCCCGCTTTTGAGGGAGCTCGTATTTTTCAAGGAATGCGCGGGACCACCGGAGCCATCGAGCGCGTGAAAATTTCCGACGGCCGGGTTCAACTGGAGGTGATTGACGGCGTGGCGCCTCTCGGCATCTGTGGTTCCGGGCTCATTGACGCCGTTGCCGAATTGCGAAAAGCGGGGCTGATTGACGTTTCCGGCCGCCTGAACGCCGATTGCGAAACCTGCCCCGAATGGCTCCGGCGCCGCGTTGTCGACCACCCGCACGGAAAAGCCTTTGTTCTCGCGGAAGCCGAAGAATCCGGTATCGAGGGCCCCGTGCTGCTTACTCAAAAAGACATTCGAGAATTACAATTAGCCAAGGGGGCCATTGCCACCGCCATCAAAATCTTGCTCAAAGAGGGAGGCATTCGCCTGGAAAATTTGGACGAAATCCTGTTAGCCGGGGCCTTTGGCAATTACATTGACCGCGAAAACGCCATGTGGGTGGGATTAATCCCCGATCTGGACCCGGAAAAGGTCCGTTTTGTCGGAAATGCAGCCAGTGCCGGGGCTCAAATGGCCGCTGTGTCCCTTTGGGCACGTCAAAAAGCGGAAGCAATCGCCCGGAAAGCACGCCACCTCGAACTTTCGATTCGACCTGATTTTCAAGAGGAATTTATGGAGGCCATGTTCTTTCCGGAAAATGTACGGGCATTTCAAAAAGACGCACCCCCTCAAGAAACCAACAAGAAAATGAAACAAGCTTTATGAGAATTAAAAAGGTCCACCTATTTCAGCTCGCCATTCCAGACCATTTTGGGGAAAAGGGTCGAGATTTTGTTTTTTTGCGCTTGGATGCCGAGAGCACCAGTGGCTGGGGCGAAACATCCCCCCTTTCTGTAAAATTGAGTGCTTTGCTCCTGGACTTTAAACACAATCTCATCCCATTTGTGTTGCAAACCCCATTCGACAATCTTGAGGATTTCAACGCGTTACTCTCGGTCATGAAAACGAGCCCCGAAGCCCGGGCAGCTCTGGAAATGGCTGTGTGGGATTTGTTTTCCCAGACCCAAAAAGATTTTGCTTCCACTCATCTTCCACAGCTTTCACCCCGCTTGACAGAGGGGAGAATTTTTCAATCTGAATCGGAAAAATGGTCCGAACTTCCGGACGTGGTTCTTCTGAGAATTTCCCCTGAAAATCTCGACAAAATGCGACCGTTCATTGCCAAAGAGTTGTTGAATCACCGGTTGGTCTTAGACGCACAGGGGCTTTTTTCAGAGCACACCGCGCAGGCACTTGCTACCTTCTCATCATTTCGGGTGGAATTTCTTCTCGATCCCTTTCCCCCTGCGGATTGGCACCGAGTAACGGATTGGAGATCCCTCTGGAAAATGCCGGTGGGTGCGTTGCGTTCGCTTGAAGACATCCTGGCGATGGAACGGCTCTGCCAATCCGACCGGCCGGATTGGGTTGTGGTCGATCCCTGGCGCACCGGAGGACTGATTCAGGCCGGCCGCATTTTGAAGTTAGCCGAAGAGTGCCGCTTACCTGCAGCTGTTCTGGCGGAAGGCCGCTGGCCCCTGGGGCGATTCTGGACGCGGCGCCTGGGCGCCAACTCTTCCAACGTACGCCTTTTCCTTAACGCCCCCGCGGAAGAACCGCCTGAAACCGCTTGGCCTGATTCTCTGAAAGGAGCGGTTTCCCAATCGAAAATCGATTTTACTCGATTTTTCGAGCGGCTGCGTCCCTGGGTAGTGAAACAAGAAGAGTTCTGGTAAAACCAGAGGAAGGGCAATTACCTAATTGCAAGAGAAAAACCGCGCACAAAACTTGGAAAAAGTCCCGGGCGTTCCGGGATTTGAGCTAAAAAGAAAAGATTGGCGTTTCTAAAAGCAAAAAAACTTTCAAGAGAAAAAAATGAGTCAAAAAGCGCTGGCTATGGTTCTAACTCAATTTAATGCACCGCTTGAACTACAGGAATTCCCGTTGTCGGCTCCGGCCAGGGACGAAATACTGGTTCGGATCGACAGCGCCGGCATTTGCGGCTCCGATTTACACATGTGGCGGGGAAAAGACCCCCGGACGCCTTTGCCCATTATTTTGGGTCACGAAGGGGTTGGAACCATCGAAAGCATTGACCACAATCGGCGCGACGTGTTGGGTAGGCCGCTTCACGCAGGCGACCGGATTATTTGGGACCGCGGCGTCCCCTGCTACGCCTGCTACTATTGCCTGGTCAAAAAGGAACCCTCGCTTTGTCTCAACCGCCGGGTGTACGGCATTAATCTTTCCAGTAAAGAGCCGCCGCACCTGCGCGGCAGTTACGCCACGCACATGTACCTTTTCCCGGAAACCAAATTATTCAAACTCGACCCCTCGCTGCCACCGGAAATTTTCTCGGCTTCGGCTTGTTCGGGCGCAACGGCCGCCCACGCAATCGAATTGGCGGACATTCGACCAGGCGACACCGTAGCCGTTTTAGGTGTCGGGTCGCTGGGGCTTTTTGCACTTCGAATGGCGCTGGACAAAGGAGCCGCCTGGGCCGTTGCCTTCGGCACGTCTCGCAGTCCCCACAAATTGCAAATGGCTCGCGATTTTGGGGCGACGCACACCCTCGAGGTGGACAAAACCACCCGCACTGAGCGGAAGCATTTCCTCAAAAATTTAACCAACGGGCGCGGCGTGGACGTCGTCATCGAAGCTTCGGGCGCCCCCTCCTCTGTCGAGGATGCCGTGTACTATCTGGCTCGGGGCGGGCGGGTTGTGCTTCCCGGCGTTGCCACTCCCGTGGGCACTGTCTCTTTTCCGGTGTACGAACAAATCGTGCTGAAAAATGCCGCCGTGCAGGGGGTGTGGGTAAGTGACACGTCTCATCTCTACCAGGCGGTTCGGCACGTGGAAAATCACGTAGAACTCTACCGAAAAATGGTAACAGCTACTTTTCCCCTGACACAGGCGAATGCGGCTTTTGACGAGCTTCTCAAAAAGAAAGCCGTCAAATTGGTTCTCAAACCTGAAAAATAGGGGCTCTCGAGAAAAATCTTGGCTCGGTAAAACCTTCGGTTGCTGTGAACCCGTTTGGTGGTCACAGGGCTACGAGTAGGGACATTTTTTTGGGTTGATTCAAGAGGAGCGGACGTCATGCTGAATTCTTCTTTGGCAAGTTTACCGAAAATTCGAAACTGCGTGCGCAAGCGTCTTTCCAGTTACGACCGCAGCGGCGGAAATGCCGATTACTTTAAAATCCAAGCGGGTGAAATCCGCGATTTTGGACGCATTGACGAGCCGGGCATTGTGCGTCACATCTGGATGACTCTGGGCTGCGATCCCCAAAAAGAACCGGCCTACCCGCGCAAAATCGTCCTGCGAATGTTCTGGGACGACGAAGACGCCCCCAGTGTTGAAGTCCCCATTGGCGATTTTTTCGGCATTGGCCACGGAATTTTAAAAAATTTTGTTTCCCTGCCTCTCCAAATGAGCCCACAGGACGGCAAGGGACTGAATTGCTGGTTTCCCATGCCTTTTTACAAGAACGCCCGTTTTTCACTTGAAAATAACTGCGAGACCGAACTGGTCTTTTATTTCTACATCGATTACGAGGCGTACACTGAATTGGAGCCCGGGCTTGCTCAATTCCACGCCTGGTGGAATCGCGAAAATCCGACCCAAGGGTGGGGTGAAGACGGTGACCGCCAAATTCCCGACGTCTGGAAAGTGCCCAATTTGGACGGAAAAGACAACTACGTGATTCTGGAAGCGGAGGGAAAAGGCCAGTACGTGGGCTGCAATTTAAATATTGATTGTTTCCGCAGGCGGAAATTGGACTGGTACGGCGAAGGCGACGACATGATTTTTATTGATGGCGAGCCCTGGCCTCCCCGCCTCCACGGAACCGGCACGGAAGACTACGTTAACACCGCCTACTCACCCAGACAAGAATACAATGCGCCCTACCACGGGGTGACAGTGTACAGCGGTACCCCGGAATGGCCCTACAAGGGCAAAAATTCCCTTTACCGGTTTCATATCGAGGATCCGATTCAATTTGAAAAATCGATTCGGGTTACCATCGAACACGGGCACGCCAACAACCTGTCGCACGATTACTCCAGCACGGCGTACTGGTACCAGATTGAGCCCCACCGGCCCTTTCGGCCGCTTCCTCCGGTGGAAGCCAGACTGCCAAGACCCGATTGAAGATCGAAGGAGACCAAATTCCAATATCCAAAACGGAAGGGAGCCTGTGAGTCCATACGCTGAAATCCTAACGGGGTTGGTGGTGGTCACCGCGGCGCTGACCATTTTAGCCGAGGAAACCAATCGCCGCAACCTGGTGTTTGTTTTCAAACCTCTCACCACTGTTTTCATTCTTCTCCTTGCAGTCGCTCTCGGATGGAACCACGCCAACACTTATGTCGTGGGCATCTGGTTCGGTCTGGTGTTTTCCCTGGCGGGAGATATTTTTCTCATGCTGCCCGGAGATCAATTCATTCAAGGGCTGGTCAGCTTTCTAATTGCGCATCTTTTTTACATTTTTGCTTTTTCCCGAAGCGGTTCATTTCATGTGAGCCTGGTGCTGGTTGTGCTTTTGCTGTACGGGATTCTCATTTTTCTGTTTCTGTCTCCTCGGCTTGGAAAAATGAAGATTCCCGTGGCTGTTTACATGGTGGTTATTTTGACAATGGCCTGGCAAGCCTGGGCACGTTTCGACGTACTAAAAACCCCGGCTGCAACGGAAGCCTTTGCGGGGGCTTTGTTTTTTGTTGCTACCGACAGCCTATTGGCCATCAATCGATTTCGCCAAAAGCTGCCGGTGGCGCGCCTTTGGATTTTAGGCACCTATTTCGTCGCACAATGGCTGATTGCCGTTTCGGTACATTGAAAATATGGGATTTTTGCTTGTCTTTATGGGAACCATTTTACGAAACTTTTGGAGGTCGATATGGCAAAATTGGCATTGAATGGCGGAACACCTGTTCGCACTCGGCCGTTTCCGAGCTGGCCCTACTGGGATGAAGGGGAAATTCAGGCTCTTACAGAAGTGGTACAAAGCGGTGTGTGGGGCATTGACGGAACTCGTGTGCCTGCTTTTGAAAAAGCCTTTGCGGCTTACCAGGGCGCCAAACACGGCATCTTGGTCAACAGCGGGACCACCGCTTTGGAAATCGCCCTAAAAGCGGCGGGGATCGGGCCGGGCGACGAGGTCTTGGTTCCGGCGTACACATTTGTGGCAACGGCAAGTGCCGTCCTCACGGCGGGTGCTACCGTCCGTTTTGTGGACATTGACCCCGAAACCTACACTCTGGACCCCAATGATCTGGAAAGAGAACTGACTCCCCGGACGCGAGCTGTCATGCCCGTTGATTTTTCCGGTCGCCCCACCGATTACGATGCTCTTCTCCAATTTGCCCGAATTCACGATTTGGTCGTCATTGAGGATTCGGCCCAGGCCTGGGGAAGCGAGTGGCGTGGCCGGAAAGTGGGAACGCAGGGATTAGCTGGAATTTTCAGTTTCCAGTCGTCCAAAAACATTACCTCCGGTGAAGGGGGCATTATTTTAACCAACGACGAGCATCTCGCTGAGTTGGCACGTTCTTACATGAATTGCGGCCGCGTGAAAGGGGGCATCTGGTACGAACACCACTACCCGGGCGGCAACTACCGTCTCACGGAGTTTCAGGCCGCCGTACTTCAGGTACAACTGAACCGGTACGAACCCCAGCTCAAAAAGCGGGAGGAAAACGCTGCCTATTTGGACGACCATCTCGCCCAAATCGAAGGCATTTCCGTCCTTCGGGCAGACCCCCGGATTACAAGGCAGAGCCGCCACCTGTACATTGTACGGTTTCAATCGGAATATTTTGGCGGAATCCGTCGAGAGGTGTTCCTCAAAGCCTTACAAGCCGAGGGCATTCCGGCCAGCTCAGGGTACGGTTTCCCGCTGTACAAACAGCCCTTGTTCGTGAACAGGGCGTTCGGCCCGGCCGGTTCTTCCGTTGACGTAGGCGTGGATTACACCCGCTACCATCTGCCCGCCTCCGAAGCGGCTTGTTACGAAGAAGCCGTTTGGCTGGATCAGGAAACCCTTCTGTCCGAACGTTCGGACATGGACGACATTCTGGAGGCTTTCGCCAAAATTCGGGCGAACGTGGACGAGCTGCGCAAGAAGTAGGCAAAAAGACGGCTCTTGTGAAGGCCGTCTCGCTTTCACAAGAGCTGCTCCCTACTCCGGGCCCGCACTGGCTTGCGCCTGATCCAGTTGAAATTGCTCGAAAAATTGCTGCACCCGCGCCTCTTCTTCGGGGCTGCGGCGGGATATTTTTCCTTCTACCATAAAAAAGACAAAGCTCACCAGTAATTCCATTCCTGTGTAGAGGGCAAAGGAGGTGGGCAATCCCGTCCACGCAGGCCACCCGTACTTGAAAAGCACAAATGTGGCGAAACCCAAAAACCAGGCCCCAAGGGCTCCCTTCCACGTGGCTTTTCGGTAGATCATTCCCAGAAGGAGGGGAATGGACACCGGACCCAAAATGGCCGCAAACCACTCTACCGAGGCCTTAAATGCCCCCTGCAACGCAATGGTCAGGAGAGCTGCTCCAATCGTCAACATGCCGAGGACGGCTGTGGCAATCATGCCAATTCGCAACAACAGCGCGTCACTTGCTCCGGTATTGAAGGTCCGTTGGTAAATGTCCTTTGTAAACACAGCCGCCAAGGCATTCAGGTCGGTGTCCACCATGGACATGGTGGCAGCAAACATAGAGGCAATCAGAAGGCCGAGGAATCCGGGTGAAATACCGGAGAGCACCCTTTCTGCCACGAGAATGTACGCGTGCTCGCCGTTCGCGACAGGCCCCACCACCGTGCGAGCTGCCCAGACCGGGATGAAAATAGCCAGCGGGTACAGTAGAAACAGAAAAGCCGAAAGGAAGGCAGCTTTACGAGCATCTCTCGGTTTACCGATACTGTAAAACCGTTGAGCCAATCCCCATTGGCCGCCGTTGTAGCTAAGCAAAATGACGAAGAAATAAACAAAAAGAAAAGAGGGCGTGACCTGATTGCTAAAAAGACCTCGGCTGCCCGCGGGCATTTGAGCCACAAGCCCGTGTACCCCTCCAACCATTTTGAAAACAAGAGGAACCACAATAAGTGTAATGGAAAACTGAATAACAAATTGGGCAAAATCCGTCAGAACGGTGGCCCACATTCCGCCGAAGAAAAGGTAAAGCACGGTGACAATTCCACATCCTACAATAACCTCAGGAAGCGGCCAGTGAGTCGCGACATGAACGATCACGGCAAGCGAATACAATTTAGCGCCCTCGTCAATAAATTTAATACCGATTCCGCTCCAGGCAAACAGTTGGCGGACGGTGTTGTTAAATCTTTTTTCCAGATATTCCACTGGCGTCATGACAGGCATTCGAGACCATCTTGGCGCCCACACGTAGGCGCCAATAATCATTGCCAGGAAAATCGGCAGACTGAAAAAAGTCCAGGCGCTGAAGCCGCTTGCGTAGGCCAGAGAGCCGAACCCCACAAATGTCAGGGCACTGTACCCCGACATGTGGTGCGAAACGGCCGCCAGCCACCAGGGCACGCGTTTTCCGCCGGCAAAATAATCCCCCGGATTTTTCACTAAGCGTTTTGCCCAATAGCCCAATCCGGCTACAAAAAAGCCGTACAAAATTACCAAAATGAAGTCAATGGGTTTCAGCATAAAAAATCCTCATTTTTGAAGCGCTGCGATTGACCCGAATCAATTATTTGCTCCAATGAAGGCAAATCCCTTCCTATTCCGATAGCACAATACTTTTCCCCGTGCGGGACGATTCATAAATGGCCAAAATAAGAGCCAGTGCCCGGCGTGCTTCTCTTCCACTTACTCTTGGAGAGCGATTTTCGTGCACAGCGGCGATGAAATCCTCAAATTGGCGGACGAACGGCGTGACGGGAATGGCCATCGGCCTGGCCGCTCCGTCTGCAGAATCTCTTGTCTTCTCAAAGGGCGGTTCGCCCTCAATGTGCAAAAGAGTCAATTCGGTGCCTTCGAAAATGGCTGTCCCCCGTGTGCCGTGAAGGTCCAATCGCGCCGGAAGGCCGGGGTAAAAGGCGGTGGACGCCTGAATCACTCCCAACGCGCCGCTTTTAAAATGCACGAGAGCGGCCCCTTGATCTTCCACCTCGATTTTGTGAGCCGCCGTTTTGGTTTTTGCCACCACTTCGGCCACAGGCCCCATGACGGAGAGCAACAAATCCACAAAATGAATACCCTGATTCATGAAAGCACCTCCCCCGTCCAATGCCCAGGTACCGCGCCAGCCCCCACTTTCGTAATACGACTGCGGACGGTACCACTTGACGTAGGCATCCCCCTGAAGAAGCCGCCCGAGTTTTTGCTCTTCCAAAAGACCGTACAATTTCAGCATGTCGTCCGTGAAGCGATTTTGGCTGACGACCCCCAGTGTAACGGCGTTCGCCCGGCAGGTTTCCATTAGCGCATCCGCTTTTTTCAAGGTCACGTCAATGGGTTTCTCCACCAAAACGTGTTTGTGTGCCCGGGCGGCCAAAATCCCGAAATCAGCGTGTAAGCCCGAGGGCAGCGTAATGTCCACAACATCGATTTCCGGATCGTTGAGAATGTCCTCGTAGCGGGTGGTCCAGGCGGTGCCGAACCTTTCAGCCATTTGACGGGCCTTTTGGGCATCGCGTCTAAAAATTTTGACGACCTCCGCGTCGGGAATTTCTTTCAATGCCCTTAAATGATGTCCCGCCACAGTACCGGCACCGACAAGGGCAAATTTTAATTTTGAACGTGCACCCATTTTTTCATCGCCTTTCCATTAAACCGAAATAATTTTTTGGGCATTTCGGGCAAAAATTTTTTCTAAAACCGATTTTTCAACCGGTAGCGCTTCCAAAAATCGGGGTAAAGGAATTGTTTGTCCGCGAAAAACCAAATCGCTTCCGAAAAGGAGTTTCTCCTGATTTCGGCGTAGGAAATCCGGCGTGAAATTCAAGTCCCGCGTGAGGGCATTAAAACCGGACTGAGCCGAGAGATCAGCAAAAAGATTGGGGTAGGTTCGGAGCAAAAATTCGGCGCGCCCGCCCGGCACAACCGGACGCCGCGGGTAATCGAAACGATCCGTGTCTTGAACGTCCGCAGAGATTTCACTCCACCAGTGCAAAGCGTGTGCAATGACGGTTAGATTGGGAAACGTTCGGAGAACTTTCTCCAGACCGGGCAATCCCAGAGCATCCCAATTTCGGTAACGGTCGATGTGAATCAGTACCGGAAGGCCCAATTCCTGGCAGGCGGCGTAGAGTTTCATTTGCCGGGGATCGTCAATGGCCAGGCCGGCCAACATTTCGCCGAAACCGCGCGCACCGCGTTCCACGAAGCGAGAAAGAATCGGGAGAGGGTCGAAGCTATTCGGATCTCCTCGCCGCGGGTCCACATTGCAAAAGGGAATCAGTCGGTCGGCGTGCGAGCGGCAACTTCGTAAAACGCGTTCGCTGGTCACGTAGTAATCCACTTCCTCCGGATTTTCAATGGCCTGAACCCAGGCGATTTCAATGTCCTGCGTGTCCATCCAGTTTAATAAATCCCGCACGCGCAGGCCCGGGCGTGAGTAAAGCAACTTTCCAATGTGAATGTGAACGTCGATTTTTCTCATTTTGCACCGGAGTTTTCGGGGTTTTCTCGGATTCTCCTAAATCTCCAAAACCATTCCGTCACGTGCCAACTGCACGGAGCCTGAAAAATGGGAGCGGCAAACGGAAATCGGATCGGCGGCGTCACACGGGGCGTACAAATGGGTTAAAATCAGGTTTTTTACCCCGGCTGCCGAAGCGATTTTTGCGGCTTCCGTCGGCGTGAGGTGTCCCTCTATTTTTTGATCATCCGGAAATGAACATTCAAACAGCGCCCAATCGGCGTTCCGTGCCAGTGAAATTAAAGAGGGCGTGACGTCGGTGTCTCCCGAAAAGACAAGGGAAAGACCCGAATCCGCCGTCAACCGGTAGCCCACGGTTGGGACGGAATGGTTCATTTCAGCCGTTTGGACCTGCATGCTACCGAAGGTGAATTCCTTTTTGTCAATGGTCCAAATCAGGTCAAAGGGAAGCTCTTTCAGCCAATCGCCGTGAAGGTGAACGGCTCGGCGAAAATAATCACGAAGGACAGGAGAGCCGAAAACACGGAGAGGCGTTTTGCGCTGAAACCCCGGGGTGTATTTTAATGCGAAGAGAAGCGGAATAAAATCGGTAATGTGGTCGGGATGGGTGTGGGTGTAAAACAGAGCGTCCAAAAAACGGTAGTCGCCTCCGACGGCAAGCAGCCGTTGTAGCGTTCCGGGGCCGGAATCCAAAAGAGCGGTGTTGTTACCAAATTGCAAAAAATACCCAGGCGCACCGCGTTCCAAACGGGGAACACCCGTACCCGACCCAAGGATCGTTACTTTCATGGGCGCGATTCGGGTTCCGTTTCGGCTCGCAGCCAGTTCAGGTATTTTTCGGAGCCCCCAACAATCGGCACGGCTACAATTTCGGGCATGGTGTAGTCGTGTAATTTTTCAATCTTTTCCTGAACTTCGTGGAGGCGACTTTCCACCGTTTTAATGACCAGCAGAAATTCGCCCTCCGTCTGAATGCGGCCTTCCCAACGATAAATGGACTCCACGTGCGGAATAATGTTGACACAGGCGGCCAGCCGCGTTTCAACGAGGCGGCGGGCAATCAATTCCCCCATTTTTTTGGACGGTACCGTGGTGTAAACGACAAGACCCTTTTCCATAAAATTGCCCCACAGATTAATTGGATTGAAGGCGTTCCCGAATGATCCGGTTGAACCGCGGCCGGTAGATTAATTCGAACTGAAATTCCTTTCCGGGGAAGAGGTGAAGCACGGTTCGTTTGGTGGCTTCCACAAGTTCCAACATTTCGGGCACGGAAATATCCGCCTGGTACAGCAACTGAGCCGTAAAATCCACAATAAGCCGCAATTGACGAAGACGTCTTTTTTCTTCCTGGATTTCTTCGGCTGTGGCCATGGTAGATCTTCACCTCCCTACAAATGAACTGAAAAAGTAGCTTTCGGGCTGTCGCTGAAAATTTTTCGGATGTGTTCCAGAACCCGTTGCAAGTGGCTCCCTTTCCAATAGACACGGCCGCACACCGGGCATTGCTGAAAGTCGTTTTGGGTTTCCCAAACACGCGGCGGCACCTTCCCCACTACTTTTTTCTTCTCTACCGGCACCACGGGTTCATTACACAAAAGACAGCGACTGAAAACGAAGTGGTTTGTGTCCAAATCAAATGCCCTGACCACTTCTCGAATTTGGTCGTCCGGCTGATTTGGTTCGACCCAGAAATAACGGTTCGGCGGAACCTCGGATTCAATCTGGCGATTGCGAGTGAGCAATACGCGGTTTTCACTCAAGAGGCGCGGAATCCACTGGCGGACAGGCTTTTGGGGATCGTAGAGGGTGTCGTACC
Organism: uncultured Deferribacteres bacterium; assembly: GCA_964579725.1. Taxonomy (GTDB): domain Bacteria; phylum Zhuqueibacterota; class JdFR-76; order JdFR-76; family BMS3Abin05; genus CAZOHG01. Next base: position 21,625 of record CAZOHG010000010.1, on the reverse strand, counting down.
CAAAAATCCGCAGCCACCGAGCGAGGCGCCCCACCATCATATCCGCCACAAATGCGATTTCGTCCGGTTTCATGGAATGTACCCGCGTTCTTCCCAGGCCTTATTAAAATTAAGGCGATTTCATTCAAAATGCAAGCATTTACTGTTTCGCAAGAAATCATTTTCCGTCGGAAAGAAACGAATCCCTTGCAGGCAACTCGTTTTCAAAAAACTTGAAATGCCAATAAAAACAATTCTTTGGACAAATTGGTTCGGAAATCCTCAGGAAAAATCATTTATTTCAAACGAAAAAGGGGCGATCTCTGCTTAAACCTTTCCCCTTCAAAAGGCTTTCACAAAATAGGCTCCAGGGAGTTGTTTGATTAAATCCTTTAATTCCAGAGTAAGTAAAATTGAGAGAGCTTCGGACGAAGAAAGACCCAATTTTTGTGAGAGAACGTCGATGTGTTGGGGGTCGCCCGTCAAAACATCGAAAAGGCGTTTTTCATTTCCGGAAAGGTGCAGCTCGGGCGTCGCTACGTGTCCCATTTCCAATTTGCGCAGGGAGCGAAGTCGGGGCTCCAATTCTTGCAAAATATCGTCCGCGGTTTGAACAAGTCGGGCGCCGTCCTGAATCAGTCGATTGGTTCCCTGACTGCGCACGCTTGTAATGGGACCGGGAATCGCAAAAACTTCCCGCCCCTGCTCCAACGCAAAAGCCGCCGTAATCAGTGCGCCGCTTTTTTGACCGGCCTCCACCACAAGGGTGCCCAGCGTGAGCCCGCTAATAATGCGATTTCTTTTCGGAAAATTGGAAGCATCCGGTTTGGTGCCAAACGAGAATTCGGTTACCACCGCTCCGTTGGCTTCGATTTCCGAAGCCAGTCTTTTGTTTTCCGCCGGGTAAATGAAATCCAAGCCGCTTCCCAAAACCGCAACGGTTCGCCCGCCGGCGCGCAAAGCCGCTCGGTGAGCAATGGTGTCCACACCGCGCGCCAGACCGCTGACAATGACAAATCCGGCCCGAACCAGTTCACGGGTCAATTGCTCAGTTACCTGCGCGCCGTAACTGGAGGGGTTTCGCGTCCCGACGACAGCCAGGGAAATCACATCCTCCGGTAAAATACTGCCCTTCACATGGAGAAGGACAGGCGGATCAAAAATCGATTTCAGCGGGTCGGGGTACTCAGGCTGCCAGAAGCTTAAAAAATCGACTTCGTTTTTATTAGCCAAATTGAGCTGATTTCGAACAAAATCCGTGTCTTGCTGACGAAGGATTTTTTCAGCCAAAATTTTGTCGACCCCTTCCACTTCAATTAGTTTCCCGAATGAAGCGGCCAAAACCGCTTCCACCGACCCGAAATGAGCCACCAATTGCCGAATGCGCTGGCTGCCGATTCCCGGGACGGAAAGGAGACGTAAAAGGTTAGAAATCTGATTGGTCGGTTTCTTCTGCAACAGCCGTTTCCTCCGTCAGGCGTCGGAGTTCACTTCGGATGATTTTTAAAAGAGTTGGGAGGCCTTCACCCGTAACCGAAGAAAAAACCACAAAGGGTCCGTCAAAACCGGCCGGGGGATGCAATTTGGCACGGTTTTCGGACGGAAGAAGATCGATTTTGGAAAAAGCGAAAACAGCCGGCTTTTCCGCCAACGTATTGCTGTACCTTCGCAATTCCTGTCGAAGCGTTTCAAAATCTTTTTCAGGGAATTCGCTGTCTGCTTCCACCAGGTACACCAACAGGCGTGTTCGCTCAATGTGGCGGAGAAATTGGAGCCCCAAACCTTTTCCATCGGCTGCTCCCTCAATGAGACCGGGAATATCTGCCAGAACGAAATTAAAATCGTCCTCGATTTTGACGTAGCCCAGATTTGGGCGGAGCGTGGTAAACGGGTAATCCGCAATTTTGGGCGTAGCGTTCGACACTCGGGACAACAATGTGGATTTTCCCGCGTTGGGAAATCCCACCAGCCCCACATCGGCAATTAATTTGAGCTCAAGCAAAATCGTGCGTTCTTCGCCGGGAGTCCCCGGCTCGGACGTTCGGGGTGCCTGGTTGGTTGGTGTCGCGAATCGGGCGTTTCCCCGGCCTCCTTTGCCCCCGCGGGCAATTAAAAGGGTTTGACCAGGCTCGGTCAAATCCCCCAAGACCACTCCCGTTTCAAAATCTTTCACAAGGGTTCCGGGAGGAATGCGAATTGTTAAGTCTTTGCCGCGCTTGCCCGTCTTGTTGCTTCCCTGACCGTGCGCTCCCCGTTCGGCCTTAAAATGCTGCCGGTACCGGTAGTCCAGCAGGGTCTGGAGGTGTGGATCGACCTTTAACCACACATTTCCGCCATTTCCACCGTCCCCGCCGTCGGGGCCGCCTTTGGGGACGTACTTCTCCCGTCGGAAGCTCACAATACCGTTTCCGCCGTCGCCTGCTTTTACATAAATTTTCGCTCGATCAACAAACACGCCTTGAACCCTAAAATTTTCTTTCCCCTAACACAAAGGAAAAATGCAACTCTTGCACCACCCCAAAGCAAAAAAGGCAGCGCGAGTCTGCCTTTTTTGCGGAAAGATCTTCATTTTTACACTTCGTCAACAACTTGGGTTTCCGCAAATCGGTCGCCCCAGCGTCGCCCGAAGCTGTCCGTGAAAATGAAATACAGTTCAAATGCTACAATGAGCAACCCTAAAATCCCCCCCAGAAAGGGGGCGAAGCGAAAAATGCTGGGAACGTACAAAATAATGTTTCGTCTGGCAGAAACCGTAAAGTCCGAGGATTCCCCTGAATTGAGGGAAACCACTCTGAGTTGCATGAGTTTCTTTCCGATGCTTTGCCCGTTAAACAGGCCATCCCGAAAAACAATATAAAGTCCTGCCACCAGGCCGGTTAGGTAATCCCCAAGCCTCAGCCAGAAAAACAGCAATACCCAGATTACCACATAAACGGCAATATCGATAAAAAAAGCAATGACTCGCTTGGAGATGTCTGCCTTCGGATAATCTGTCGTCACGGGTACCCTCCCATGGTTTCCGTTCTTACTTGGCAAATTTGTCCATATTTTCGACAATGGCCGCCCCAAATTCGGAACACTTCAAAAGCGTCGCGCCTTCGATTTGACGATGCAAATCGTAAGTCACCCGCTTCTGTTGAATGGTTTCGGAGATGGCTTTTTCGATAAGTTCTCCCGCTTCGTTCCAGCCCATGTACTGAAGCATCATCACACCGGAGAGAATGAGCGATCCCGGATTGACCTTGTCCAAACCGGCGTATTTGGGTGCCGTTCCGTGTGTGGCTTCAAAAAGCCCTACAAAATCGCCGATGTTGGCACCAGGAGCCATGCCCAATCCGCCCACCTGTGCGGCACAGGCATCCGAAATGTAATCGCCGTTTAAATTGGGCGTGGCAATGACGTCGTATTCATTGGTCCGGGTCAAAACCTGCTGAAACATGTTGTCCGCGATGCGGTCTTTGATTACAATTTTGCCCTCCGGTACTTTGCCGTCGTATTTGCCCCACAAATCGGCTTCCGTTACCACCACATCGCTAAATTCATCCTTAGCCACCTCGTACCCCCAATCGCGAAAAGCGCCTTCGGTGTATTTCATAATGTTGCCCTTGTGCATCAGCGTCACGCTGGCTCGATTATTATCGATGGCGTAGCGAATGGCTTTCCGAACCAGACGCTTGGTACCGAATTCACTGATCGGCTTGATGCCCAAACCAGAATCTTCCCGAATGTCAACCCCTAAATCTGCCTTTAAAAAGGCCAACAGCTTTTTTGCTTCGTCTGTTCCCATAGGCCATTCGATTCCTGCGTACACGTCTTCGGTGTTTTCGCGGAAAATGACCACATTCATTTTTTCCGGATGTTTCACCGGGCTGGGTACGCCCTGATAATATTTTACGGGGCGCACACAGGCGTACAAATCCAACACCTTTCGCAGGGTGACATTCAAACTTCGGAAGCCTCCGCCAACCGGGGTGGTTAACGGCCCCTTAATGGCGATAATGTATTCGGCAATCGCCTGGTACGTTTCTTCCGGCAACCATTCCCCGTAAATTTTATGTGCCTTTTCACCGGCGTACACTTCCATCCATTGAATTTTTCTCTTGCCGGCATACGCTTTCTCCACGCTGGCGTCCAAAACCATTTTTGCCGCCCGCCAAATGTCAGGTCCCGTTCCGTCTCCCTCGATAAAAGGAATAATGGGATTGTCCGGGACGGACAATTTTCCATCGACAACCTTTACCTTTTCACCCACTTCCGGCACCTGAATATGTTTATACGACATCGCTCGATTCCCTCCAGAAATTAAATGTGAAAGACACTAGTACCAGTAAATTACTACCCCAAAACGCACCCTTTCCGAGGGGGGGGTGGGCACTGCGGGGTGCCCTAAATGGTACAAAAATTATATGAAAAAATATTAAGAAAATCAAGGGTTTTTGCGTTGTAGAAAGCAGAAGGAAAAATCAGTCGGAAGCCCCCGCAAAGAATGAAATCTTCGGGCGCCGTCCCTAAAAAGCCGTCTTCTTGAAGAATTTGACCCGACTTTTCTTGGAACGCAGTCCCAATTTGCCTAATTCTTTAAGAAGACGCACAATCCCAATCTTTGTAAACCCGTATTTTTCGGTATTGAGGGCTTTCTTAATTTCCAAAAGACTGGCGTCCGGTTTCTCCAAAACCACCTTTTTAATCTTTTCAGGCAAACTGAGATTCTTTAGGGTTTCCGTTTGCGTCCGGACGGTTTCGGCAACTTGCTCCTCGGAAAATTCAACCGCGGCCGACGGTCGGCTGGTTTCTACCGGTGCCGTTTCAGCCGGAGGGGAAAACTCACCGGGGACAGTATCCATTTGAAAATCCCGCACGGCTTCTTCAAGGGAGTCAAAGGCTTTCAAAATATAATGAAATTCCAAGAGTTCAAACACTTCGTACACATCGGGAATCATATTGACTAATTTCAGATCGCCTTTTTTCTCCCGGATTCCTTTAATCTCGCTAATAAAAATGCCCCAGCCGGCGCTACTGATGTAGTCCACGTTGCCAAGATCAACCACAATATTGTAATTATTTGATTTCAGCAGACGATCCAATGCGCGTTCCAATTCGGCAGAAGTGGTTGTATCGATATATCCTCCGACTTTTATTACCGAAATATTGTTTTGAGGCCCTGTCTTTGAGATAGAAACCTGGATTCCTTCCATTGGAATGTCTCCTTTTTGAGAAAATGGCTATTCGCTAATATAACCGAATTTCCGAAAAAAATCAATAAAAATTTCCCGCTGATTTTAGATTAAGTGCTTATTTTCCCACAAAATTCTTTCCTCTGAATGCAGGACTTCTTTTGTACTTATCGACACATTTGCACAGAAAATTTATTTTTTTCGCCAAAATACACCCCCATTAGGCCCGAATAGCAGATGATTTTTTCTGATTTTGCCGCTTGCTTAATCTGAGTGCTTTTTCAATATTTTTCTTCACGTCCTCACGGTCCGGGTGAAGCGCCAAAATTTTCTTCCAAACGTCGATGGCCTTCTTGTAATCTTTGCGTGTGGCGTAAATCACCCCTAAATTTTCGTGGCCATCTGTAAAGGAGGGATCAATTTCGATGACTTTTAAATATTCCGCCTCCGCCTTGTCGTATTCCCGCATACGGAAATAAACATTCCCCAAATTGTAATGAGCCTCCAGATGGTTCGGGTGTTCCTCAATTAATTTTTGCAAAAGCGCCGCCGCTTTGTCGTACTTTTTATCTAAATAAAAACGCAGCCCGGTAATTAACAAATCCTTGATTCTCCTGGCCTCATTTTCAGCCGGTTTGGCGGCAGTTTTGGTTTTTTCCGCAACAGATTCGGACTCGTCATCCTCTTTGTCTAATTCAAAGGCCTCCGCGTCTTCATCCGTCAACAGGCTGTTTACCAGGTCTTCTTCCATGGGGGCGGTTTCTGTTTTTTCACCGTTGGATTCGTCCTCTACCGAAACACTTAATTGATTAAAAATATCTACGGGCGTTGCGGACTTTTCCGGTGGATTTACCTCCGTCTCGCCTTCTTCTTGGGATTCTTTTGTCGACGGTTCCCCCGCCGTTTCGGCAGGCGCGGGTTCTTTCTCCGTATCCGCCGATTTGTCTGTTGAAGCCTCGGACTCCAGGAGGTCCGTTTCCTCAATCAGGGTGTACTCAATCATGTCGAATTCTTCGGCTTCCGCCGGTTTTTCCGATTCGGTGGTTCCCTCGGTCGTAAGCGATTCAAAAAGATTTTTCAGGGAGATTTCCCCCTCCTCACCGGCAGAAGCGGACTCAGGAGCTTCCTCGCCTTCCTGGGCAACCGTCTTTTCTTTGGTAGGTGGGGTCCGAGGTTCGGTCTCTTCGGCACCCCGTTCTTTTACCTCTATTTCGTCCAGATCGAGAATGGCTTCATACTCTTCTTCGGGCGCTTCCGGTTCCGGCTCACCTTCTTCCGCTTTTTCCTTCCCTAAAAGCTCCACAATATCTGAAAAGACGCTTTCGCCGATATCTTCTTCCAACGGCGTTTTTTTCTCCCGCTGTTTTGGTTTTTTTCTCTTTTGAACCGGTTTTTCGGGTTTCTCCTCCGCGCTTTGAAGCTCTTCTTCTATTTCGCTTGTTGCGGGAACCGTTGTTTTCGTTTCGGATTCGGCAGCTGGCGATTGTTCTCGAACTTCCTCGGATTCCAGATCCGTAAGCACCGGAGCCGAAAGTTTCTCCTCCCGCTCCTCAATAATAACGCGTCCGTCCAAAGTAAGCAATGGCGTTCCCGGCGGTTTCATTTTGCGACGGTGGGTACCGCGGGCAATGAAGTTCTCGCGAAGCTGACGCGTATTTAACTTTAGTCGAACCAATTCCGTGTAAATTCGATTCTCGGAGATTTCGGTAAATCCGTATTCCTCAGTATTGAGCAAGTCCGAAATCCGCTTCGGCCCGTATTCCGGGTGCTTCCGAATAATGTCAAAAATCTTGGTTTGCTCTTCAATACTGAGGTGTTTCACCTCAACAGATGTCGATTCGTATTCCTGGGTAAAATTTTCTACCCCCACTTTGTCAAATTGCTTGCGGAAATTTCTAAATACCTCGTACGGAAGATTCACCTCCTTGCAGGCCTGCGTAGCGGACAAACCGTGTAGCATTTTGTAATAGGCCTCCCGTGCGCGCTCCTCGTACTCCTCCTCTTTACTCATTTTTTCCTTAATGACGACAAGAGAAATGTCATCGTACTGAACCTGCCCCTCGGTAAATGAGGTGATTTCTTCCTTCAGTTTGGTGACGAATTCTTTGGCGGAAAGGTGGCCGTAGTCCCGAATGACCTGCAGCAGACGCTCCTCTCCGAACAATTCTCGGCGGGAATTCATTGCCTCCGTCACCCCGTCCGTGTAAATGACCACAATGTCGCCTTTGCTCAGGCGAATGGAATCGTCGGTAATGGAGCGGTCGAAAAGCTGTTCGTCGTTCAAACTAATGCCGACGGGAAATCCCTTCGGATTTAAATAATAGGTTTTTTGGGTGCTGGGGCGGTACAAGATCATCGGGTTGTGGCCCGCACTGGCAAAATTGAGGCTTCGGTTTCGAGAATTGAGAATGGCGTAAAAAACGGTGACAAACATCCCCTTTTTGATGTCTCCCATGACGAAACGGTTCACCCGACGCAAGGTTTCCGCTGCCGATTTTGCGTTTTGCGCCTCAGTCCGAAGGGCCGTGCGAATCATCGTCATGACCAGCGAACCCGGCACGCCCTTACCGGAAACATCGGCAATGACGACTCCCATTCGGTCGTGATCTATTTGCACAAAATCGTAGTAATCGCCCCCCACCTCTTTAGCCGATTCGTAGTAGGAAGAAATGTCAAACCCCCGAATTTTGGGAAATTCCGCCGGCAAAAGGGTTTGCTGAATTTCCTGCGCCAGATGCATTTCGTGTTTCAGGCGCTCCTGGTCCTGCAGACTTTGCTGGGATTTCCGAAACTTAACCGTAATTTCATTGAAAGCCTGCGCAATTTCCCCAATTTCATCGGAAGTGTCAATGTCCATTTCATCTTCAATGGCCCCGGTACTGGACATACGAATCCAGTACGCCAAACGGCGAAACGGACTAATAATAAGGGTGATTAAAAGGGCAATTCCGGCGTTTCCGACCAAAAGCAGGAGCAACATAAACCGGAAATCCTTCATCCGCTCCCGATGAATCCAAGTGTCCACGCGGCTCTTGGGAATAAAAACATAGGCTCTGCCCATTGTGAGCTTTTCATTGGGATTGTTGGGAACCGGTACATAAATCGGCCTGCTAATCGAATATTCTTCCTCTCCGTTTGGAAGCCGAATCAATTCTCGATTGGGTGCCAATCTTTTCTCAATTACAATCCCTGAATAAGGCGTGTACAATTGGAAGGTGTTGAGGTCGCTGGCGCCTTTTATTAAACCGGCTGAATCCACCACAATGGCATACGCCAAAATTTCCGGGTTTTGGCTTAAAATCACCTTCACTTCTTTATTCAAATTCAATTCGGAAATGGTGCCAATCCAGTTGGCGCTGTTTTTGGCCAGGACTCGAACCGCCGCCTCCCCCTGTGTAAATGTCTGATGAAGGACCTGCTGATTGCGCTTGAAATAATAATTGAAAAACACCGCAATGACCAAGATGGAAAGGAGCCCCATCGAATAACTGTAGTATTTTACGCGGAGAGAACCGGGGATTTTAGGGAGCGCGAGTTTTCGTCGGGAACGCTTTTCAAATTTTTTGGTCAGGCGAAGTTCATTCCCCTCTTCCGTTCGGAAATATTCCAGATTGTCCACCAATTTACGGATCATGAAGATCCCGAGTCCCCCCCGTTTCCCGATAGCCACGTAGCGTTTGAGATCGGGATCCTTAACATTTGCCGGATCAAAAAAACGCCCTTGGTCAATGAGGGACACGGTGACGCTGGTTTTACGCACAATGGCTCGAATGAGAATTTCGCCAGATTTGTCGCGGTAGGCGTGGCGAATAATATTCGTACTGGCTTCGTCAACGGCCAGTTTAAAGGCATTGACCATCTTGTCTGGAAGATGGTAACGCTTTCCCACCTTCTCAATGAACTTACGAAGATCCAGCAGGTGATCCAGCGCAGCCGGTACGCGTAATTCTTCTTTTTTTACTTTTTTAAACACTTATTTTGAATGGGCTTTCCGTCGTTCTTTGAGTTGTTTTTTGGCACTGTCAATCGCATCGATGATTTTCTTGTTGTAGGGCTGTTCCTTGAGCAAATCTTCCCAAACCTTAATGGCTTCTTCCAGTCGATCATCCACGTAAAGTTTGACACCGGTGTTGAATTTCTCCAACATCTCCGGGGTCATCTTTTGGTCTCGCGCCAGAGCGTGGCGTTCGGCATCCTGGTAGTAGGCACGGATTTTGGGGTCTTTCGGGTTTAATTTCAAGGCTTTCTCAAAATTGATCATGGCCTCTTTCCAATTTTCCGACCGGTAAGCTACCAGACCCTGTTGGTAATAATCGTACACATTAAGCTGCGTCTCAAGCTGCGCAATTCGCTTGCGAATTTCCTTTTGTCGCACGGCGTCGTTTTCGCTCAACAAGAGCGCCTGCCGCAACAACTGGTCGGCTTCGCCGTACTTGCCTTTCCGAGCCAATTCGTCGGCTTTGGCAATCATCTTATTAATGCGATTCAACAATTCCTTCCTGGCATTGGTAATGTAGCCTTTAATTTGCTCGCTGTTCGGCTGGCGTTGCAAAGCCAGGTTCCATTCGTTAATGGCTTTCACATAATCGCCTTGTTTCATGTAATCGAGGCCCTTATTGACGTGGGCTTCCACATAGGCTTCCACATCTTTTCGCTGGCGTTCCACCTGAATTTTGGACAGCTCCTGCTGCATTTCCTTTTCGCGAATTTCATCCATTCGGGCCTTGGTTTCATCCACCATATCCAGGGCCTCGGGATTGGCTTTGTCCAATTCCAACACCTGTTGAAATTTAACCAAAGCTTGAAAATATTGCCCGCTACTGAACAAATCCTGTCCTTCCTGAAGCAATTTTTTAATCTGCGCCTCACGCCGCCTGGCATTTTCACGGGCAATCTGCTCTTCGATTTCCTTCTGACGCTGGGCAGCCAAAAATTCCAATTTTTCCGCCCGGCTCTTTCCAAAATTCACGACCAATGACAGGCGATGGCTGCCGCCCAAAACTCCGCGCGAATCCACGCGGCCGTAGGCGTAATCTACCTGAAACTGTTTGTAAATGGCACCCGCCCCGAAGGTGAGGCCCCTGTTGTTTGCACCCAAACGAATCATGGCCTGGCCGTTGTAGGTGTACTCGGCACCGAAATTTAGTCTGAAGGGCATCTGATCGCCCTTTTGAATATCCATTGAAATCACGAAGGGAGAAAGCGTGTTGGTGAAATAGAAAGAACGCGCCACCCCCACCCGCAGCATACTGGGCATGTAGTCAATCGACTGCCGGAGTTTAATACGCGGCGCGTAGGCGTTTTGGTAAATCAAACCGATTTTGGTGTTTTTCAAATATACCGATCCGAAATCGGGGCGGTAAAAAAGTGCCAGGTCCACTCCAAACCCCACTCCCGAATCCAGACCGATTACCTGCCGCTCCACTTTCACACTGGCGCCGGCATTGAAAAGGTTCCGAATCTCCTTGGCGTAGGACAAATAAAACTCTTCCTGATCGTACGAAAAAGTACCCAAATCCACGTAATGAAAATCGCGGCGAACAATGCCGCCCGTGGCAATCCGGGAAACACCGAGGCCAAATGTACCGATGTTCAGTGTGGGGTAAACAAATCCCACAAAATTGTACGATGTGCCGAGAAAAAGCGTGGCATAAAATGCGGCCAAATTTGCGCGCTGGATCTCTTCCATTCCGGCCGGATTCCAATAAACGGTGGTCGCGTCAATGGGAAAGGCAACGGAAGCGCCGCCCATGCCGAGCTGGCGGGCTCCCACACCCATTGAAAAAATACTCTGGTAACCGCCCGTGGCTTCTTGCGCCAAGGCCGCTACACTCAAAATCAGGCCGATTCCAATCGCTAAAATTCCAACCCTTATTTTCATCATTAAAGAGACCTTCTTTGAATAATTGTCCGTCAAAATATTTTTGACCCCTTTAAAAGCGGCACTTCTTTGCCTACCGATTTTCACGGGATTATTTGACAACCGCTATTTTTGTGTACGCCTTTTTCCCGCTCTTTGTGGTCAACACAGCAATGTAAACCCCGTTGACGACGGGCAAACCCATTTCGTTTCGACCGTTCCAAACAATGTCCCCGTCGTGGAGTCCTTTGTTCCCAAGGTGTTCCGTGGCTTTAAAGGATTTTGACCACACCAGGTCACCTGTTAGGGTGAAAATTTGAATGGCACCGTCGGTATTTTTTTCCAAATAATACACAAAGCGTGTTTTTTCTTTGCCCATTTCTCCGAACGGATTGGGGTAATTGCCGAATGTTTTCTCAAAGTTGCTGGCCAGCACTACCGCAAAATCCGATTGGATCGTCAGCGTTTGAACGGGCGTCCCGGCCGGATTGCAGATTTGCACCGGAAATTTGGAAACGCCGTCAATGGCAGTGACGTCTTTTGTCCCGTCGAAGCCCAATTGAAAATCGGACACCTTGGATTGGGGCGAGAGATTGACAAAAATGGTAATCGAATCGTCCCGCGTCGGAGAAATTGTCAGCGCCGGAGAGAAGCTAAACGTCAGCGGATTTTCGACCGGCTGGGTCGCTTCGGCCAAAACGCGGTCTGCTTGACCCCCGGCTGCTACCCAAATTCGATCGATCGTGCCCTTCGGATCGAGGGTTTTCCCCTTACGATCTTGCAGAGTCAACTTAAGCGTTTGCAGCCAGATGTCATTTGAGCCTTTAATTCCTAAATTTCTCAAAATCAAGCCCAGAACGGGGATATTTTTTTGACCCTTCACCACAGAATTGGCTCGCACTTTTCCCCATTTCAAAATGGTCAGTTTTTTTCGTTCCACCGTTAGAGCAATGTCGTCCGTAGAATTGGTCACAAAAGCACTCTGGTCGGTATTTTCATCTTTCGGCGGCTTTACCATTTTGATTCGGATATTTTTGGGCAGATTCGTCGGCGTGGCCGGGGCCTCCACAACCCAGGTAGCCTGGTACCCTTGTGTGTTTTGAAGCGTGTCGCTCTTCAACGTGAAGCCGTCGGGTACAGTAATACGAAGCGACCCTTCGGTGGCAAAATTAGCCAGCCCGAGATTTTGAATTGTTCCTTTTACCGTAAACTCTTCGTGGGTGGACACAATCCCATTTGCCGCCTCGGGCGGATCGGAAATCGTGGCAACCACCACGGCGTTGGCGCGGCTCGTTGTGGTTACCAGTACGCTGTCCGGTTTACTCACCACTCGCAGAGTGTCGTTGTTCGCATCAAAAGCTCGGGTCACGACCCGAATGGCTTTTTGCGACACCGGCTCGGCCGGGGCTCGAACAATCCACGACACAACAAAATAACCGGGTTCGGCGTTTTTCACCCGATTTTCCGTGTAAAAATCGGGGGGCAAAACCAACTCAGAGGTAATTTTCTGACAGTTTTCAGACCGAATCGTGGCTTCCACCACAAACTCTTGGTGCGTCGACAAAATTCCGTCCTTTGCGCCGTTCGGACTTACAATGGCCAGAGAGTTGCTTAATGTGGCGGATCGAACTGTGCTTACGCGCAGACCTTTGTTGTCCACCGAAACAAAACAAAGGTGATTGGAATTCTCATCATAAGGAATTGAATCGATCGTGACGCGAAGCAGCGCCTCCGGTGTCACCGTGTCAGGAGCCATTACCTGCCAGTCCACCGGTTCTCCCGGCACGAAATGTCTTTCAAGGGGCTCACGGGTCGTCACCCCAGTGGCACCGAAGTCAATTTTAACGGCACTGTTTCCGTACACTTCGGCTGTACCCGTGTTCGTCACCAATGCCCGAATGACAAACGGCTGTCCCACAGTCAGCACGCCGTCACGGGCGCCCTCGGGTTCCGTAATGTAAACATCCAACGAAAGATTCGCCCGTTTCACCACCTTCACCCACACCGTGTCTTTTTCACTGGTGACCACGTTGCCGGATTCGTCTTTTCCCTCCGCCGCGATGATGAGCGGCTGTGAAACCTGATTTTGATTTTCCGGCGCCCGAATCGTCCAGCTAATGGAATCGCCTTCTGCCAATTGCAGTTTGGGGGATCGGGAAGCAAAACCACCGGGTAAAGTCAGAGATGCCTTTAACTGGGTCAGGTTAGGCGTGGCCGTCAGATGGGTCCGCAATACAAATTCTTGTTCCGTGGACACAACACCATCCACTGCGCCGGAAGGCGACACAATCGCTCCCCGGCTGACAATTTGACTTTTGCCCACAGTGCTGACCACAATTGTGTCCGAATCTGCCACGATTTGGGCTGTTTTAAAGGAGTTGGCATCTCTGGGAGCCGAAAGAATTGAGACCCAAATGGAGTCAGGGCCTTGCGTCAAATCCGGTGTGAGCACCGTCCACACGGTGGCATTTCCAACGGTGTACTCAACCGTGTCGCGTCGCACGGACAGAGTGTCTCCGTTTTTCAGAAAACGGTACTTTTCGGGTAAAGTAATCACAACTTTCCCGCTTCCAATGGTGGCGGCTCTGCCCAGATTCGCCACCTGAGCCCGCACTTCAAAGGATTGTTGTGCCGACAAAATACCGTCTTGATCGTTAATAGACGCTTCCAATTTGAGCTGCGCGGGCTTTTCAATGCGAGCGAAAGCTACCGAATCCAGCGGCTGGGCCAAAACCGCCGGCAGGTGGCTGACTGATGCCGTTCCCCTTACGAGACGGGAATCAAACTCTTCCCCAATGAGGTTTTCGCTGGTGTCTGCTACAACGTCAAACTGCGCCAATCGCGTGGAACGAGCCGGAATGTAGGAAATTGTGGTCAGCGTATCGGTTAAGTGCGATTTCCCCTTTGTTCTCAATCCCACCACGACGTTGTCCACGCGTTCATTGCCCTTGTTTTCCACCATTACATTTACAGAAAAGGCCTGTCCTTCATTAACCTCGGCATTGCCGTTGGCAACCACGTGAGGCGCCGAAATGCTCGTGCTAATAATTTGAATGGTTGCTGACGTTTGCACCACCACACTGGTACTTTGAGAATCCGACAGCCGCAGGAGGCTGTTGACGTCTCGCCCCTTGAGCGAGACGGTAATGGCGGCTGTACCACCCAAATGGCCGGTGGCTTGCACTCTGTACACCAATGTGTCCTTTTGTCCCCCGTACAGAACCAATCCCCCGGTACTCAGCGAGTCCGGCGCTTTTATTAAATAGTCCTGTTGGGTTTCTCCGCCAATTTGGAAATGGATGTCCGATGGACTAAAATTATTGAGCAAAATGTTGGCCTGTCCCGTGTCCTGCACCACCACAAAAACCTGCCATTCGTCGGTCTGGCTGGCCGAAACGGTGTCGCGAGAGGTGAAGACTTTTGAAATCACCAGAGCAGCCGGTTTTTGAATTTTGGCCTCCGCCACGGAATCAATCGGTGTAGCCACTTGAATGGTGTCCCCCGTATTTGCCGAAAAGGCCTCCAAAATTCTCGCGGCAAAAACTTCAGTGGAATCAAATTGATTCGATGCCTTCACCGGAAAAACCAACGAATAGGTGAGGCCGGCATTAATGCGACTGATTATTTTAGGAGACGTGAAAACCGAGGTTCCCGTCGATTGAAGGGCGACTTTTACGTTTTTCACGGCTTCACCGCCGTTGTTGCGCACTTTTACCCGAATATTGAAATACTGCCCCGTATTTACGTAGGGAGCATTGAAAGCCGTGTTTTCGGTACTTACAATTTGCACACTGGATTCGGATTGGACATTAATGCCGTTCCAGCCGGAGTCGTAATTCTCGTCGAAAATGGTAGAATCGCTGTTGACCTCAATCCCGGTGACGTGGGCGTAAATCAAACAGTATCCTGCGTGGGTAGTGGTGCGGTCAATTGTAAACACCAATTGGGCTTCGCCACCGCCGGGTAAAATGAGCCCTCCAGTTGAAAGCTCTGTCGGCTGTTTCACCACAAAATCATTAATGGGTTGGCCCCCGATTTTGAAACTTAGGTAGGTGGCCGCCCGGGATGTGTCAATGGCCAGGTCACTTCCGCCCTCATTTTTCAAGCTGATTTTGACCTGCCAATCTTCTTCCTGACCAATGGTCACGGCTCCCTGCGAAACCATTGTGTACGCAATTCTCAATGAAGCCGGTTCTTGCACGCGGACCGTACCCGCCCCGCCGTCGGTTTGATCAAATAGCTGTTCGTGGCTTACCTGGTCTGTGACCCACAATCTCCCTTGAATGGTGGCTGGTCCCGTCGTGTGGCCCGTGCGCTCAACCACAAACCGCAATGTTCCCGTTTGGTTACCGCCTAAAATCGGATTTTCCGAACCGTCGGTTTGCCAGAAACCCGTTGGGGGCAGAATCCTGTACTCGCTCGTAATTTCCGTCCCGATATAAAGATGTACCTGTGCGCTATCCAGCCGGACGCTGGAACCGCCGTTGTTGGCTACATTCATCCAAATGTACCAGGTTTTGCTCTGGTTTTTCGTAACGGTACTTTGTGAGGCGGTAACGGACACAATGTCTAAAACAGCCTTTTCCAGAATGTGCAATTCGTTGGCGCCCGTATTCACACTGGCCTGAAAGTCATTTCCGTTCTCGGTGCCTTTCAGGGTAATAGTAGGAGTGTAAGATTGAGTAGCCATGAGCTCCGGAACCAAAGTTGAAACAAAAACCAGCGTCGTGTCTCCTGGTTGGATTTGAGTCAGCACATTTTCGTTTAGAGCGGCCTCAAAATTGTGCACGCCGTCGGAAAAGGTGATTTTTGTCTCCGCCGGATCGAGCACCAGTGTGGCTCCTCCGCTGTTGTGTACGCGGATCTCAAAGGCCGCGTTGCTGCCCCGATTCACACTCTTCGGCGTTAACGAACCCGAAATGTACGCAATAGCAGGCGGCGCCTGCACCTGCACCTGCCCGGGGTGCCCCCCGAATGTGTTGGCCGAAACTACTCGTCCGCTATTTGACTCTGTGCCGGCGACCGTAGCATTGATCGTCACCGTACCGGTGTCGGCGCCGGTGGCCGAAATCGTGAACGTCAGGCTGTCGGTTTTTCCCCCGTACAAAACCCCGCCCTTCGAACCGTCCAATTGGGTGGGCTGCTGCACCCCGTAATCCGTGAGAGGAGTTCCGTTACGGGAAAAAGAAAGAAATGTACTGGCTTGCTGGAAATTTAACGTCGCTCGACTCTGCCCGTTGTTCTTCACAACCACGCGAACCGTCCAGCTATTGGACTGCTGTTTGGTCACCGCCGATCGTGACGGCGTGACGGATAAAACAGCCAATGCTGCGGGTGTCTGCACGACGACAGTGCCGTAATTGGCCGTTGTCGTTTTGTAGCTCAGGTAGCGGTTACTGTTGTTTTCATAAAAACCAACCTGCGCGTCCAGCGTGTCCCGACCGGAGAAATCGGCTGTCGTTTTGGTAACGGAAAATACAAGCGCTTTCGATGCGTTTCCAGGTAGCACCAATCCGCCCCCTTGAAATTCCGTCGGCTTTGAGTAAACATAATTTTTGCCACTTCGGAACAAAAGTTCCGTGTGGGCTAAACTGAGCGTCGCGGCACTTTGTCCGGAATTTTCCACTGTCACCGTCACCGTCCACACGGCGGTTTGTCCGCTGGTAAGGGAATCCTGAGAGGGAACGACGGAGGTTACCTGCACGGACGCCGGGGTTTGCACAACCACTGAACCGGAACCCGAATCGTTAGTATCGTCCGTAATGATTTTACCGGTCACCTGGTCGGTTCCGGTGACAAAACCGTTCAAAGTGGCAATACCCGCTGTGGACCCGGTCACCTGAATGCTAAACAGCAGGGTGTCGGTTGCTCCTGCGCGTAGTTTGGTTCCCCCTCCCAAAAGGGCCGTGGGATACGTAATTGTATATTCCGATGTGACATTACTGCCAATAATGAATTTAATGTAGGTCTTGCTTGAGGACAGATCCAGATTAATATCCGAACTGCTGCTATTTTTGAGGGCCATTTTGACCGTCCACAGCTTCGTCTGGCCCGCCGTAACCGTCGGTTGGGAAGGAAAAATACCGGTAATTTGAAAAGCGGCCGCCTGCGTGACGACCCAGGAATCCGTTGTGGCGGCTCCGACATCGGAAACAGGACTGGCTGAATTGGCATCTTTGCCTGAAATCGAACCGTCCAGGGTCACGGTGCCCGCGGAAGCCGAGGCGGTGACGTCCACTAAAAATTCAAATTGAACGCTCCCGCCGCCGGAAATGCTCGTGGGGTTACCCGAAGCCTGAGATTGGACGTAGTCGCTTGTCACATCCGTGGCCCCGATTTTAAACACAAGCTGCGCTGCGTCGATGGTTGCTGACGCCTGCCCCGTGTTTTTTACCGTCATGACAACCGAAATACCCTGTTGACCGCGACTGACCGAATCCGGGGTTGTTTGAACGGACAATATTTCAAGGGAAGCGGGAGTTTGCACCGTCCAGCTAAATGGGGTTGCGGCCCCGCTGGTACTCACCGTGTTGCCGTCGACCGTACCGCTGATATTGCCGTCCAGAACAATGGCTCCCAATGTGGCCGAACTACTCACCGAAACGGTAAAATTGACGGTCTGCGTCGAACCGCCCGGCACGGTGATTCCCGAAACCGACACCCCGGAGTACTCCGCCGTTCGATCCTGATTACCTGCGTCCGTAAACGTTAAATTGGCCGTGGCATTTTGGAGCGAAGCGCTTCCCAAATTTTCGACCACCATTCGAACCGGAATATTTGTCTGGCCTCGGCTCACAGTGGCGTTGTCGGCTGAAATGCTCACAATTCGTAAATTGGTAATTTGGACCGAGGTGTTTCCGGTGGCGCTGCCTCCCACGCTGGCCGCTGTAATGTAAGCTGTTCCGCCCGACGTTGGGGCACGCAACGTGAAAGAAATTTTTCCGCTGGAATTGACAGCCACCTGAGTTCCCGAGTAGGCCGTGCTGGCATCCGGGGTCGTAATGGTTCCCAACGTAGTACTGACGGTAATCAGTGTGCCTTGCGCCACCACATTTCCGTCGGCGTCGTAAATAACACCGGAGGTAATGGTAGAAGTACTGGAACCGTCTGCCGGAATTGCCGTAGGCGAAGCGGTAAGTGAAATGGTACCGGCGGGTACCCCGGGCGTCACTGTAATGGTTCCGGTTACGTCATCGGTAGCCGTAGCGTGATCGGCTTTAATGGTGCCGCTGGCCGGTGCTTTGACCGGCGAAAACGTGACACTGGAACCCGTTCCCGAAACAATGGGTCGCAGGCTTCCCGTGCTGCTCCAGGTTACGGACACATCCCCCACGTAGTTGTTTCCGGCGTCGTACCCGGCGGCGTACAACGTCAGGGATTCATCGGCAGTCAGCGTTCGATTTCCCACCTCATTTCCGGCACCACCTGCGGCGTCCCGAATTTTGACATAGGAAATACTTCCGACGGTCAGGGTGCCGGTTTCATCTCCAACAATTCCTGTGCTGTCCGCCCTGATTTTCCCGCTGGTATTCGGGGTACTGGGATCAAAAACGGTGCTGGTTCCGGTTGTCGGACTGGGAGCATCTAAATTGCCGGTACTCACACTCCACGTGGCTACCACGTCCCGCACGTAGTTGTTTTCAGCGTCGTAGCCTGCTGCGTACAGGGTCAATTTGTCGTCCAAAGTCAGGGTCATGTCCCCGATTTCCGTTCCGCCGCCACCGGATTCGCTTCGAATCAAAAGGTGGGTGACAGCCCCTGGATTCACAATAATGGCACCCGTGTTGTCAGACAATCCAGAATGAGTTTCTGTTGCCGTCACAGTTCCCGTACCCGGTTTGGAGGGGTCAATCGTGGCGGTTTTTCCGCTGGTGCCGTCTAACGCTGGAGTCAACCCGGTCGACGTCCAGTTGACGGTTACATCGTCAATATAATTGCCGTCGGCGTCGTACCCCGCTGCCCAAACGGGAAAGGTTTCGTCCGTGGTCATAGTGTGGGTGGTTACTTCCACGCCGCCGTTGTTTGCCGCGCTCCGAATTTTGATTTCCGCCAAAGCACCCACCGAAACGGAAATCGTTCCGGTCTGATCGGAAATAGAGGAGGAGTAAACCGCCTGAATGACACCACTGGCAGGCGCCTTTGTGGGGTTAAACGTCAGGTGACTGGCCGTCCCCGAAATTGCGGGTTGCAGCGTTCCCCCGGAAACCTGGGACCACGTGACACTGTAATCCCCCAGGTAATTTCCGGCGGCGTCGTACCCGGCCGCGTAAAGCGTCAGGGAACCGTCGGCGGTTAAACTGACATTTCCCACCACATTTCCAGCGCCTCCGGGAGCATCGCGAATGGTAATGTGATCCAAATTGCCTTCAATCACGGTAATCTTACCGGTGGCGTCATCCAATGCCGTGGCGTGGTCGGCTGAAATCACTCCCTCCCCCACCGTGGTGGCGGTGAAGGTCGTACTTGTTCCCGAGGCATCGCTCAGCGTCCCAATGCCGCCTGTCAGGCTCCAATTGACCGATTCGTCACCGATGTAATTGCCATCGGCGTCGTACCCCGCCGCGTGAAAGGTCTGCTGATCTCCGGGCGAGTAGGTAGCCGTGGTAAATTCCGGTCCGTTTCCCGAACTCCCGGCGACTACCTTCACGTAGCTCAGGGCTCCAACCGTGGTTGAAATCGTGCCCGTCGCGGCGGAAATGCCGCTTCCGGCGTCGGCCGTAATGGTACCCGAACGCCCGGCGGAATCGGGTGAAAAGGTGACACTGGTGCCCGTCGCCGAAACGGCAGGCGACAGGTTTCCGGTGCTTGCCCACGTGACACTTTCGTCCGTAATGTAATTGCCGTCGGCATCGTAGCCCGCCGCGTAAAACGTACGGGAATCGTCCGCCGTCAGGGTCAGGGAACCTACCTCGGAACCACCGCCTCCGGCTTCAGTCCGAATTTTAATGGAGGAGAGTGCACCCGCCGAAACCGTAATGGCGCCCGTGTGGGCACTCAAACTACCAGTCGCGGCAGAAATCGTCCCGCTGCCGGTGGCATCGGGCGAAAAGGTGACACTGGTGCCCGTCGCCGAAACAGCGGGTGAAAGTCCCGAGGAAGACCAGGTCACATTTTCATCCGCAATGTAATTGCCGTCGGCATCGTAGCCCGCCGCGTAGAGGGTGAAAGAGTCGTCGGTTGTCATCGAATGATCGGTTACCACCGAACCGTTTCCACCGGAGGCATCCCGAATGCGCAATTCGGCGAGGGCGCCTGCCGAAACCGTAATGGTGCCGGTAGCATCGGTGTGGCCGCTGCCGTCGTCCGCCGAAACCGAACCCGTCCCCACGGTGGTGGGATTGAAAATGGTGTTGGTACCGGTAGAAGGCGAGACGGTTCCAATTCCCCCCGACACCGACCAGGTCACGGAAACATTTCCGTAAAAATTGTTTTCGGCGTCGTACCCAACGGCAAAAAGCGCCACGTTTTCATCCGTGGTTTTGGACAAATTTCCAACGGCTGAACCGGTACCGTCAGGCGCGGTTTCAATGGCAATGTGGTCCAACGCCCCGTGCTCCACCGTAAATGTATTGGAACTCCCCGAAACACTGCCGTCGGTCACCGTAATCTGGTCACTTGAAACAGCCTTGGTAATAGTCACCGATTCGGTTCGCACTCCGTTGGAAAAACTGCCGGTGGTCGTGGGCGAAATCGTTCCGGTGGTATTGGAGATCGTCGGCGTTCCGCTGTAGGAGGTCACGGTATTATTGTAGGCATCTTTTGCCGTTATTGTAATAGAAAAGGGTGTTCCTGCCGTTTGGGGAGAATTCACGGCATCGAGAGAAAAATGATCGAGGGCGGCAGGCTTCACATCAAAAGAATTGGAAGAACCGGATTTGCCAACGGCTGTAACGATTATCTGGTCGCTGGAAAAAGAACGGGTAATCGTTACATCGCCTGTCCATGTGCCGCTGGTAAAATTTCCGGTGAGTTTGGGTGAAAGGGTTCCGGTGGAATCGGATAGAGAAGCGGTGCCCGAAAAAGAGGTGGCAGTGTTACCATTGGCGTCTTTGGCAGTAATCGTAATGGAAAAACTGGATCCCGCTGTCTGCGGGTCGGAAATGGTGCTGATGTCAAAAGAAGCCACATCCGAAGCGACCACGTCAAATGCATTGGACGTGCCCGTTTCAGTCCCTGCAGAATTGGTCACCGTAATGGTGTTGCTGGTCTTTGTTGCTGTAATGGTTACACTGCCGCTCCAGACACCACCGGTAAAATTGCCGCTGGGAGTGGGCGAAATCGTGCCCGTCCCATCGGAAATATTGACCGTTCCGGTAAAAGAAGTCACCGTGTTGCCGTTGGCGTCCTTTGCCGTGACGGTCATGGTAAACGGTTCGCCCGCCGCCTGACTGCTAATAGACGAAATGACAAAATGGTCCAAAGCTCCGGGATTGACATTAAAATTGTTGGACGTACCCGTGTGGCCGCTTCCGTCATTTGCGGTAATTTGAATGTCGGTGTTCGCGGTGTTAATGGTGACGTTCTGCGTCAACGTACCTGACGTAAAATTTCCCGTGGTTGCCGGTGAAATATCCCCCTTGTTCACGCTTAAGTTAACCGTTCCCGTAAACCC
>CAZOHG010000009.1:0-80422 GCA_964579725.1 uncultured Deferribacteres bacterium | reverse complement strand
GCAATGATTTTTTCTCTCTCGATGTCTCTTGTCTCTGAAATCTTGATGCTCATCCTATTCAATCGGTCACTCTTGATTTAGAATGGAAAGTGCCCAACTTATTTTTTTACAATGAAAAGGATTATTCCAATTGGACAGACCAACATCCTTCAATTTTAAAAATGGGCTAAAAATTAGTGTGCTTCGGAGAAGTGAAAAGGCTTCTCCGAAGCACAACTTGTCTATTTACTTCACCAGAAGCATTTTCTTTGTCTGCGTGAATTTGGGTGTCTGCAATTTGTAGAAATAGATACCGCTGGGCAAATGGGCCGCATTCCAGGTCACTTTGTGAACCCCTGCCGAAACCATCCCATTCACAAGTGTACTCATGAGTTTCCCTTCAGCGTTGTACACACGTAGGGTGGTTTTTTCTCGTGTTTTCAGACTGTAGGTAATGGAGGTCGTCGGATTGAAGGGATTCGGATAATTTTGTTCCAGCGAAAAATCGTTTGCCACAGAAGTCGGATTTTCATTGACGGCCAACGCCGGCGGAGCCTCATTGTAATAAACCTCGTCAATGGAAACTTTTGACGAATCGTTGTAGAAAGAACCTACCATGATAAGCGTGGGAGCCGGAGAGGCCACTGTTGTCTGGGTGTATTGTATATCCGGATCCGCCGCCGGAGCAGCCCCGTCGGCAAAAACCCAAACGGAAATATTTCCATTTTGCACCTTAATTTTTTCCCAATAGGGCTTGTCGTACGTGATGGCTGGATTTACATTAGCAATTTCGGTCTTGTCTTCGGCAAAATAATAAATGCCGATAGCATTATCTTTCGGAACCGAAACAACGGTGTACACGTTGAGATTGCTCATAAAATCGGGATCAATTTGGGCAGCCACGTGGAATTGATCGTCATTATCCTGTTTGCTGGCCGTGGTAATTTTCACTTTTACATACATTTCATAATCAGTCGGAGTGATGGCTGCATTGGCATCTACACTTTGATCAATTTGAACCCAGCATGTCGTGTTGCCGAAAGGGTCTTTTGCGCCTGTAAGCTGTAAAGCCCCGTCAGCTGCAGCTGCCGTACCCCAAGCCCACCATTGCCACGTCAGATCGCTTTTTATTTTGCCATTTGCATCGGGTGTTGCATTTGTCGAAAAACTCTCGTGCCATTGGGCCTGAGCATTGGCAAAACCAAAAATCAGGCCAATGACCAACCAAATCATTACCCATTTTCTCATGGTTTTCCTCCTTTTTTTGGGTTTTCTATTTCCCGCACTGGATCAAGATTTCAGACCCCTGTTGAGCGGATTTCACGATTTTTGTCTCTTCTAAAAAAAATAGCTCCATCCCACCCGCACATCAAAAAACTGTAACGGGAAAATTTCATCAAATCCCCAATCCTCAAATGGACGCATGTACCCCACCACGACATGGTAGTTGATTTGAATTGTACCGGCCATCCGTTTCGACCAAACGGCAGAAAAGCCAGTTCCTACAGTGGCTCCCCAAGCTACTCGCCGGTCAGACACAGGTTCCATGAGAAAATTCGGGTTTAAGGGTTCCCGCGGCTGCCCCGGGTAAATGAGGCCGCTTACATGGTGCGTGTAATTGTACAATCCTGCGCCATACGAAAAATAGGGAATCAAACGTCGTCCCGCCACCGAAAACGACTTATTGGGAAGAAACGTTCGCAAACTCAATAGGACATCATTCCAAACCATGTGCGCAGATGCCTTTGGGCAGGAATAATAGCGATCGTCCACCAGCCATTGAAATTTCCTTTTCTCAATAGCCCCGTGCTTAAAGTGCATGAAATGAAATTCAAAAACAACTTGCGTATTGGGGGAGGTTTCAAATAGGGCTTGAATTCCCAATTGCGGAGTGACATGATACCACTGCCTCATTCCCATAACCGGAATTCCCGCTCCAGCCGTTGCAGAAATACCGTACCGATTGGTTTCCTGCCCAAAGGCACTTCCAACAAAATAAAAAGCCAAAAACGCCCAAAAAAGCAATTTCTTCATAGAACAGCTCCTAAGAAACGGCCACGTTTTGAATATTTCGAACCGAATTCCGAACAATAAATTCCGTGGAAAGTTTCACGGTAGTCGGTGGAAGCTCCCGGTTGTCCATCGCTGACTTCAGCAAACGAAAAGCCTCTTTCCCAATCAGCTCCAACGGGTGCGAAATGACGGTGAGCGGAGCGACAAAATAGGGGGTGGAATGCATATCCGCGAAAGCAATAATGGACATATCGTCGGGAATTTTAAATTGATTTTCAAGAATCGCCTTAATGGTTCCAATGGTCACCAGGTTGCCGGAAGCCAACACGGCTGTTGGCCGGTCGGGAAGTTCCAAAATGGATTTCATCCCGCGGTAACCCGAATCCAATAAAAAGCCTCCGGGAGAGACCCATTCGTCCTTAAAGGGAAGGCCGTTGTCGGTCAAACAGGCGCGGTAACCGGCCAAGCGATTTTTAATCGTGTAGATATTGCTACGCCCGCTAATAAAACCGATTTTTTTGTGCCCATTGTCAATAAAATATTGAGTTGCCTTGTAGGCGTCCTGAAAGCTGTCCGTAATCACGGCAAAGGTTTCAATATCTTCAAAAATGCGGTCCACCAGCACAAGGGGAAATTTTTCTTCTTTTAATTCTCGAATTTGGGAATCGTCATCCTGCACGGGAACCAAAATAAGTCCGTCGATTCGCTTACTGATGAGCATTTGAATCGAGTCGTTTTCGCGCGTTTGGTTCTCGTCGGTACTACAAAGGATGACACTGTAGTTGTTTCGGTAGGCCTCTTGTTCAATACTGCGGGAAATTCGGGAGAAAAACGGGTTGGAAATGTCGGGGATGATTAATCCAATGGTGTGCGTTTTTTTCAGGCGAAATCCTCGGGCGATTTCATTGGGTTTGTAGTTCAGCTCTTTTGCCACCCGTTTGATTCTTTCGATGGTCTCTCGCCGAATGTGGTAGATTTCTGCCTTGCCATTCAGAACGCGGGAAACCGTTGAGGGGTGCACACCAACTTCTCGAGCAATATCTTTTATGGTTGCTCGCAATGAAACCTCCTCCCGAATTTTAGGAAAATGAAAGCCGGAAAGTTACTCCCCCCTCACAAAAATTTTGGCCGTTGTTTTCAATCCCCCTAAAATTGGACGATTTGGAAATCCAAATTCAGAAAAAACAGAAAATTCATTCGCAATCGATTGTTTGTAAATTTAATTTAACTTTTTAGCAAAGCATTGTCAAGGATTTTTTTGAGAAATTTTTCCTTTCCGATTTTTAAAAGCAACCGGCAGTTTTAGGAATTAAAAAAATGCGCGAGAACCAATCCATTTGGATTTTATTAATAACGCCCCCGTCAAAATCTCAACAGCTTTCTCCCCAAAAAACAGGGGGAAAAGGGTACCATCCCGCGGCCATTTTTCGGGTGCAAAACGGGGATCTTAGGGGCTCCTTCGGGGCTTGAGTGGTGTTGGGCGTTTGGTTTTCAACCCGGGGCTTTCCCTTGGGCTCATTTATTTTACCCTGTTGGGTTGAAAAAATTGGGATTTTTGTGAGGAAGCATTTCGCCCAAAATTGCCGATTCAAGGGGCAACCAATTCGAGAAATCCCAATCCCCAAAAAAATGGCGTCGGGGGAAAATCACAATCTGACGCCATTGCTGGGTAAAAATGAAAAAGCCCCCTTTCAAGGGGGCTTTGGGGGTCTGCTTTTTGGGCACAAAAATTTTCTATCCTGTCAGGCTTTCACAATGGTAAATTCTTCTAAATCCAATTTTACCGAGGGAAATTCCCTGAGCTTCTGCACAAAAATATCGATGATTTCCTTGAGACGTTCTTCACTTTTGGCTTCAAATCGCAGGACCAAAACGGGTTGCGTGTTGGAAGCGCGCACCAGGCCCCAGCCGTCTCCAAACAACACGCGGACGCCGTCCACGTCAATGGTTTGGTACCGGGCTTTGAAATAGGCTTTCAATTCGTCCACGATTGTGAATTTTTCCTCCTCCGCACACTCAATCCGGACCTCAGGGGTCGAATAAAATGAGGGAATTTCGTCCACCAGAGCTGAAAGCGGCCGGTCTGAAGCGGCCAAGAGCTGTGCCAACCGGAGCGAGACGTAAAGGGCGTCGTCAAATCCGTAATAATCGTCGGCAAAAAACATGTGGCCTGACATTTCGCCGGCCAGCGGGGCTTTGTCCTCTTGTAGCTTGGATTTCAACAAAGCGTGGCCGGTTTTCCACATGAGCGGCTTCCCCCCGAATTTTTCAATTTCCTCGGACAATGCCTGCGAGCATTTGACGTCAAAAATAATTTCTGCACCCGGATGCTTTTTCAAAACATCCCGCGCCAAAAGTGCCAGCAGGCGATCGGCAAAAACCACCCGACCACGATCGTCAATCACCCCGATTCGATCCGAATCGCCGTCGTACCCGATGCCGATATCCGCCTTCTCGGCCAAGACCTTCTCCCGCAAGGTCTTGATATATTTGAGCACGGTCGGGTCCGGCAAATGGTTGGGGAAGTGGCCGTCGGGTTCACAAAAAATGCACTCTACGTCTGCTCCCAGATCGCGGAAAACCTCGGGGGCTACCATTCCGCCGGTTCCGTTGCCGGGGTCCATCACAATCTTCAATTTTCGGGGCAATTTGATTTTGCTCTTCAGCATGGTTTTGTAGTCGGCCAACACGTCCTGCTTTTCGTAGCGTCCGTCGCCCTTCTCGAAGTCATTGGCTTCAATTAATCGGCGGAGTTTTTGAATTTCTTCCCCGTAAACCGACCCCAGGCCGATGTTCATTTTGAATCCGTTGTACTCAATGGGATTGTGGCTTCCGGTTACCATTACCCCACCGTCTTTTTTCAAATGCGCAATAGAAAAATAGAGAACCGGGGTGGGCACAACGCCGATGTCGGTTACATTGCCGCCAGTGGAACGGATGCCCTTAATCAAAGCCGCCTTCAACCGTTCCGAGCTCAACCGCACATCGCAGCCAACGGAAAAATTCCGAAAACCCTGGCGCGCCATGTACGTCCCGTACGCTTTTCCGAGCGCTTCGACCACATCGTCCGTTAAATCGGTTTCCACAATGCCGCGAACGTCGTATTCGCGAAAAATATTAGGGTTCATGAAAGCCCTCCGTTTTAATTGGATTTTTTCTTTGCAAGGACCACGCGATCGATTCCGGTTAGGTCTTGAACCGTGGAAACGGCCTCGAATCCGATTTCTTGTAGAATTTGCCTCACGCGCGCGGCTTGCTCCATGCCAACTTCCAGATAAATTTTACCGCCGTCCCGAAGCAGCTCTCCGCCGAGTTCGGCAATACGCCGGTGAAAAGTCAACCCGTCCGAGCCGTCCCGAAGCGCCCGGTGCGGCTCAAAAAGGCGGACTTCCTCGGGCAGGGTGAAAAATTCATCCTCCGAGATGTAGGGCGGATTGGACACAACGATGTCAAAATCGGTGCCGACCCGCAGGGGGAAATCCGGCGAAAAAACATCCTCCTGAATAAAATGAATACGGGCGTCCACCGCGTTCAGAGCGGCGTTTTCACGAGCCAATTCCAGTGCCTCTTCCGAAACATCGACCGCCGTAATCTGTGCCCCGCTCAAATAGTGGGCTAAACTGACGGCAATGTTTCCCGATCCTGTACCGATGTCCAAAATGTGAAGCGGCTCCTCCGAGGCGGTTTCCTGCAAGACAGCCTCCACCAACGCCTCGGTGTCCGGGCGCGGGATGAGCACCGAAGGACTTACCTTAAACTTCAGCGACATGAATTCCGTTTCGCCTAAAATGTATTGCAGAGGCTCTTTGCTGATTCGCCGTTTCACAAAAGCGCGGAAAACATCCAATTCATTGTGGGTCAAAATCTTTTCAAATTGGAGGTACAATTGAACACGGTCCAGCCCAATCGCCCTGCTCAACAGGCGTTCCGCATTCAAACGAGGATTCTCAATGTGCCGCTTTTCGAAGAACTGCGTCGTCCACTGAATCAGATCAATAATGCGCCACCGTTTGTTGGCCTGATAGCGATTATTGTTCATCTCAGTTTGTTTTTGTTTCTCTTCCAATGCCGTCGTTTCTAAAACAACCTGCTTGATTTGCCGTGGAAATCTTCCCTGACTTTAGGGTGTTAAAGATAGTACTTTTTCCGAAAAAAGTAAAGGAGAAAATACCGATTTCCAAATCGAAATCAAAAAGTTTGTCCCTCTTTTTCAGCCTGCCTTTTTCAATTTTTCGGCCTGATCGGCAATTTGCAAGGGCTCAATCAATTCGTCCAGGTTGCCGTCGAGAATTTGGTCCAATTTGTACAAAGTAAGGCCGATTCGATGATCCGTCACACGATTTTGGGGGAAATTGTAAGTGCGGATTTTGGCGCTGCGGTCGCCCGTGCTCACCATTGCCCGGCGTTTTTCCGTCACTTTGGCCAATTCTTCTTCCTGTTTTTTGGCCAACAGGCGGGAACGCAAAATTTTCAGCGCCTTGGCTTTATTTTTGTGCTGCGATTTCTCGTCCTGACAGGAGACCACCAACCCCGTGGGGATGTGCGTCAGGCGAACGGCCGAATCGGTTGTGTTCACGCTTTGCCCGCCAGGCCCGGACGAACGAAACACGTCCACACGAATTTCTTTGGGGTCAATGACAATGTCCACTTCTTCAGCCTCCGGTAAAACAGCCACCGAAGCCGCCGACGTGTGCACCCGCCCGCTGGCTTCCGTAGCCGGAACCCGCTGCACCCGGTGAACGCCGCCCTCAAACTTCATCCGACTGAAAACGTCCTCACCCGAAATGGAAAAAATAATCTCCTTAAATCCGCCGATTTCCTGCGGGTGGGAATCCATAACCTCCAACTTCCACCCTTTGCGCTCCGCGTAACGCGAGTACATACGGAACAGATCGCCCGCAAACAAACCGGCTTCTTCGCCACCGGTGCCTGCCCGAATTTCCACAATTACGTTTTTTTCGTCCATTGGGTCTTTGGGAATTAGAAGGAGCTTCAACTCCTGCTCTACATCGGCCGCTTTTTTCTGAAGCTCTTCCAATTCAGCCCGAGCGATTTCCAACAGGTCCGCATCGTTGGATTCCTTTAGAATAGCCTGGTCGTCCTCAATTTGGGCCCGGAGTTTCTCATATTCCCGAAACTTTTCCACAATGGGTTGTAAATTTCGGAACTCTCGGTTTAATTCCTGGTACCGTTTCAAATCGGAGGTCACATTCGGGTCCGACAAAGCCGTTTCAATGTCGCGATAGCGCTCAATCAGGGATTTGATTTTCTCAATCATGTGTTGTGACCTTTTACTACAAATTCGGTAACGCCTTTTTGAGGTTCGGTGAGTGCCGCTTCCAGAGCCGCAAATGCTACTTCAATTTGGGCATCGTCGGGCTCCTTGGTTGTGATACGCTGGAGCCAGAGCCCGGGAGCGACCAAAAAAGAGCCCAGTTTCTTTTTGTAACCCTTTCCCGACAAACGAATCAGTTCGTAGGAAATGCCTCCAATGACCGGCACAAAAAGCAACCGCAGCAGACGGTCTCCCACCGTTTCCGGACGCCCCAAAAACAGAAAAACCACAATGCTTACCAACATGACAATGAGTAAAAAGCTTGTGCCACACCGCGGGTGGTGGGTGGTAAAGCGCCGGGTGCTTTCGGGCGCCAGCGGCAGATGATTTTCGTACGCAAAAATGCTTTTGTGCTCGGCACCGTGGTACTCAAAAATTCGATGAATATCTTTCAGGAAAGAAATTCCGATCAAATAAGACAGAAAAATCAGCAGGCGAAAGCCGCCGTCCACAAGGTTAAACCACACTCCCGACCGAATGCCCAGCCAGGTCGTAAGCAAAAGTGGCACGTAGAAAAACACCAAAAGACCTAAGCCAAGCGAAACGGCAATCAGCAAAATCGCTCGGAAAACGGAGATTCCGGTTTTAGGCTTCCCTGATTTTTCGCCCTTTTGGGGGTCGTCTTCAGCCATGGCGACGTCACCCGAAAAGGTGAGCGTTTTAATGCCCCAATAGAGAGATTCAATCAAAACAACACCGCCGCGGATGATTGGCAGTCCCCAAAATTTACTTCGCGCCGTCCAGGAGACGTACGGCTGACTCCGCACCAGAATGCCGCCGTCAGGCTTGCGAACGGCCACGGATACGGCGTGTGGGGAACGCATCATGACGCCCTCGATTACAGCCTGACCTCCTACGGGGGGTGTTTCTTGTGTGTGCTCTGCCAAATTTTGCCTCATTTAGCCATAAAAAAACGGAATACGCACCAAAAGGGCGATACTCCGTTTTTACAATTTTTCCTAACAAAAGCTATTTGCTGTTTGTGGCGGGCGTGTGCTTCTGATATTTTCTGTAAAATTTTTCTACGCGTCCGGCTGTATCTACTAATTTTTGCTTCCCTGAGAAAAACGGGTGGCACACCGAACAAATGTCGACTTTAATTTCGTCTTTGTTGATGGTGGACCGGGTCTGAAATGTGTTCCCGCACGCACACTTGACCGTCACAACATGATATTTGGGGTGGATTCCTGGTTTCAAGTTTCACTCTCCTTGCTAAACACATACCCTTTTGAAACTTCAAGGTTTTGAATTTAATATATTTTTGTTCGAATTGCAAGTAATATTTGGGAAGAAGTGGAAAAATGGGGTTAAAAACGTCGCAAAAATCAGGCGTATCTATAAAGCCATTTATTTTAATGGCACTTAACTGATTGTGAAAATTCCTCCGAGGGCATTTCGAATTTTTCCTTTTTCAAAGCATAGTCTGCGCAAAACATAGAACAACTTACATTCACAAGAACTGTCCTTTTTTTGACACACCAAAAATTTTTACCCGTCTCCCAATCACCACAGATTTCTGGAATGACCCGTCTTGCTCGATTTACTTCTTCTTTTTTTCCTTCCCCCGAATGCCCAATTGGTCCATTATTTTGTACAAATTGCTTCGTTCAACGCCCAATAGCTTGGCTGTTTGGGAAATATTCCACCCATTGGCTTCGAGACGATTGAGAATGTAACTCTTTTCAAAAAGTTTCCGGGCTTCTCGCAGAGTCGGGGTTCGGGGCCATTTGCTTTGTTCCGCCTGCTTGCCTAATAATTCCGAAATATCGTGACCGTGGATTTCCAGCGCATCTCCTAACACCATGATTTTCTGCATGAGGTTTCGCAATTCCCTCACATTCCCCGGCCAGTGGTACGAAAGCAACACACTTTCGGCATCGGTCGATATTTTAGGGGGTTCGCGATTGTACTGATCGGCAAATTCACGCAAAAAATGCTCGGCCAGGGGAAGAATATCCTCCTGTCTTTCCCGAAGCGGAGGGATATACAATGAAATGACGTTAATCCGGTGGTACAAATCCTCCCGAAAGGTCTTCTCCTCAACCATTTGTTTGAGGTCTCGATTGGTTGCGGCAATAATGCGCACATCAACCCGTTCGTGCTTTTCACTTCCCACCCGATTGACCTCCGACGTCTCAATTGCCCGTAAAACCTTGCTTTGCGCCAGCAAACTCAAATCGCCGATCTCGTCCAAAAACAACGTCCCCTTGTCGGCTTGTTGGAAGCGTCCGGCGTGACTGTGCAAAGCGCCCGTAAATGCGCCCTTCACGTGCCCGAAAAGTTCGCTTTCAATAAGATTGTCGGGTAGCGCGGCACAATTGAGCTGAACAAAAGGGCCGCTGGCGCGGCGACTGTTCAAATGAATGGCGCGTGCCACCATTTCTTTGCCTGTACCGCTTTCACCGGTAATCAATACGGTGACGTCCGTTTCCGCCACACGGTCTACGATGGAAAGAATTTTTTCCATCGCTTGACTGACACTCACCAATTGGTACCGCTGCCGAATATTTTCAAGAAGTTGCTGGCGCTCCCTTTGCAAATTCACGTAGCTGAGAGCCCGTTCCACCGTGAGCAAGAGTCTGCCTGATTGAACCGGTTTTTCTAAAAAATCGTAAGCCCCCAACCGAACCGCCTTCACCGCCGATTCGATATCCCCGTGTCCGCTAATGAGCACAACCGCCAGGTCCGGGCGAATTTTCAGAGTCTCTTTTAAAACGGAAATCCCATCCATTTGAGGCAGGCGCAAGTCCAGAAGCATTAAATCAATTGGAGATTCATTTTGCAGAATGGAAAGTGCCTCTTCACCGCTGTCGGCTTCGAGCACCCGGTAGTGTTCATCCTCCAACAGGTCTCGCTCGAGGCTGCGAAAATTGGCATCATCTTCAACAATTAAAATAGTCGAGGAAGCTGGCATTGATCCCTTTCTGGTTTAAATTGGGGGTGTCTTGACCCTAACGGCGCTCAAAAATGGTGTTCCCACGGCTCATATTTTCTGAGTGTTTGGAAGGGCTCAAGCTTTCTTCTGTTTTCCAACAACCCCCGAAATCGGCTATTCCGCTTCTTCTTGCCCTGCGCCTTTCGCCGGCGGCAGGTAAATCCAAAAAACCGTACCGATTCCTTCGGTGCTCTCAAAGCGAATATGTCCGAAATGATCCTCAATAATTTTCTTCACAATGGACAATCCCAAACCGGTTCCCATTTCTTTGTTGCTAAAATAGGGTTGAAAGATTTTTTCCTGAAGATTTTCGGGGATTCCAATTCCGGTGTCCGAGATTTCCACAACAACCTGCCCTTGTTTTTCGCCTTGCAACCCTTGTGCCAAATAGGAGGACACGTGAATGGTATCCCCCACACTCACCGCATCCAGACTATTTTTCAAGATATTTTCGAAGGCCAGTACCAGTTGATTAAAATTTCCCCAAACCGCAGGGAGGTCTTCGTCCAAATTTGTTTCCAGGCGGATTCCTTTTCCGAACAAGGAGGTCACCCGTTCGAGAGCCTCCCGCAAAGCCAGATTCACATTGATTTCCACAAATTCCGATTGCCGGATGGAAGCCAATTGCATCATGGTTTCGGCAATATGTTCCAGGCGGTCGATTTCCCGGAACAGGTAGCTGAGGTATTTTTCGGGATTTGCCTTTGCCGCGTCGGAAGGAATAGCATCCACTATTTTTTTTAGCTTTTCGGAAGCCAATAACAAAGATGAAAGGGGGATCTTAATTTCGTGAGCCAGGCGAGCCGCCATTTCACTCCAGGCAATCAATTCGCGCGAACGCCCCATTTCCGTCTCGTCCCGGATCGAAATCGCTTTTCCCAAAGGATGCCCGGCTTCGTCCTGCAAAACTTCGGCGCTAATTTGGTACCGTACCAGCTCGTCTCCCTGACGGACGGTAAGCGATTCTTCCACTTTTTTACCAGGCGACAGCTCCAATTTCCTCAATATATTCCGCAATATTTCAAACGGATGCCCCTGCAATCGACTTAAAAATTCTTTCTCTAATTCCTCGACTTCACCAGAAAAGCCCAAAATTTCCCGCGCCTTGCGGTTAATCGATTCCAATCGGCCGGCGTGGTCAAAAATAATAATACCCGTGTCGAGAGATTCCAATACCCAGGCCCGGAAAATATTGGATTCCAGACGTCTTTTTTGAATGATTTTTTGCTTTCGCTTCCGAATGGCAACAGGCAAATACAATAAAATCAAAAGGAGCAAGACAACCGCCCCCCGAAAAAGGTAAAAGATGGGATTTCTCCCAAAAGAAACGATGTAACCGAATCCGTCCTGCTTTTCAATAAACAAATCAACTTTGCCTCTCTCTACCCCGTGGACTATTTTCGGTTGATTCTTAACCGGAATACTGCACAGCAAATGGTAATCCAAGGTTAAAATGTAAGCACGCCTTTCCCCAAGCACAATCAGCTCCGGCCGGTAATCCCCCAAAAGATTGGCCACACCTTGGACGCGAGCACTTTCCAAATGGTGAATGAAGGAAGGCTTTTTCATCCGAATAATTTTCAAATCCTCGTCAACCGACGTAAGACAACCATTTTTGGTAAAAAAAATGACCTCATTTTTGCCGGTAAGGGGATTCTTAAAAAACACCGGTTCTTGCGTTTCAATTCCCTGCGGGAAATGCAGCTTCGGGAAATTGTTGCGATGTGCCCAATTCCAAATCCCCACAAAATCCGCTTCCTTGGGGTGGCCTCCGTTACAAAACCGCACCACGAAAACCGACGGCTCTCCCTTTTGATTAAGGAAAGGCTTCGGGGACAAAGGGGTAATGGTATTGTAGCCGCCCAAGGATTTTTTGAACAAGACCTTCCCGCGACGGCTCAGCAGAACCAGCCAGCTTTTCCAATCACCCATATCATTGGCAATGGCACCGTTGGCACAGGCATACGATCCAATTAAGATTTCTTTCGTTTTTCTCCCCGTAAATCGAGCCGTACAAATAGATTCGGGGATGGGGCCCATGGGAAATTTTAAAAAGGTTTTATTTGAACGTAAATCAAACCCCAAAAGATAGCGGGGCGATTGAGAAAAGGTCGTGATGATCGCCAAAAAAATATGATTGGGGTCTTCGGGATCAAAGATTTTATTTCTCAACATAACGTTGCCCGGCAGAGCTTTAAAATCCTTTTTCCACACCAATCGCACAATTTCGGGTTCTTTCTGAGAATGAAAAGGAGATATTTTGACAAGCGAAATATCTCTTTGGGTCGTCAAGGAAAAAATGACATCCGTTTGGCCATCTCCGTCGTAATCGGTTTTGCCCAGATAGTCAAATCTTCCCGCGGCGTTAAAGCCCATGATGGTTTTGTTAAAGGGATTATGCATAATGATCATGGAAAGGTTGTCATCCCTTTTGCTGTTGGTAATTTCGATGGATTCGTCAAGCCCGTCGCCATCGAGATCATCGAACAAAATCTGCGCATTTGGGGTGATTTTTCCCATTGACCTGACAATTTTGGACTGGTAGGGACATTTTAGCCGGTCCAACAGGGATTGGGCATGAACGGCAGGGTGATTGAGAAAAAGAAAGAACCAAAAAGAAAATCCAATGGCGACCGACAAAAGCAAATTTCGTCTTTGTGCAAATGGTGTGCTCATTTTCGTTTCCCCACTTTGAGGTGAAAACCCCAACTCACCTAAAACCGAAAATCCTTTCTTAAATTCGGTGCGTTTCTTTCCTCTGTCCCGGCAGAGCCTGCCACCGAAACAAACCGTCAGTGGACTACTTTTTTTATTCTTGAATAACTATCCTTTGGGCATTGCTTGTTTTAACGCTTCCAATTTTGATCCAAAGGCGGCGATTTTGAACGGAGTACCACCAACCTGATTTGTGCGTTTCCAATTGGTGACGGGAACGCCACAGGGGTAATTTTTTGCCTTCCAATCGAATTTTGACGGGACGATTGACCCCATTCAATTTGAGAATATATGTTCTTTTTTTCAATTGCCCCTTGAAATGGCCGCGACTCGGCCCGATTTCAACGACCAAGTGATTCGGTTGTTGGGAGCAAACGAATGTGGTTCGCGCAAAAGCGCCATTCTCGTACGCATAGGTTATTCCGTCGTCTTCGTAGAGGGTAAAACTCGACGTTTTCCACGGGTAAATGTCAAGCGTCAACGGATTTACGGGTTTTTGTTCCACGTATTGCATGACAGGCCCCATGGGAATAATGGCTCCTGCTTTCACAAACAAAGGAATTTTATCCAGGGCAGCCTTAACGGAGATTGTGGCATGTCCCTTGTACACACGTCCTGTCCAATAATCGATCCAATTTCCCTTGGGGAGATAGACGCTGCGCGTGGAATAGGTCGTGTCGAATTTCGAATTAGCGCAAATGGGAGCTACCAAAAATTCCTGCCCTAAAAGGAATTCCAGACCTTGAGAATAGACATTGGGATCATACGGGTATTCCAAAACCAGCGCCCGAACAATGGGAACACCGGTTTCGTGCGCTTTCCAGGCATACGAATAAAAATAGGGAATCAAACGGTAATGGAGATTGTCGTAAAACCGGAAGATTTCTTCCGCCTGTTTGCCAAAATTCCACGGCAGATTACACCAATCCTGGCAAACGGGGTTCAAAAGGCCATATTCGGCCCACCGAACAAACAGAACAGAATCGGTGAGATTTCGTCGGGAGGGAAAATCAGGAGAATAATAGGCAAAACCCGAAAGTCCCATATTTTGGGAACTCCGAATTTTCCCCTGGATACCTTCAAAATCATTTTTGTAGTCACCGCTCCAATGAACAGGAAACCGTTGGCTTCCGGGAGCTGCAATACTGCTAAAAATATACCCGCGACGATGCGTGTAATCTTTCGTAGCCTCGTAAACCGTTCGCAAATTCCAGAGTTTGTGTAAAATACGCATCTCCTTGACACGTTTTCCATTGTAAAACCTGGCCAGTTTGGCATTGCTCAACTCGCTGCTGATGTCCAGTTTGAAGGCGTCGATTCCCATATCTACCAAATATTTGTGTTGCTGTTTCCACCACTCCGCCGCTTTCGGATTGGAAAAATCTACCACCGCGGAGGGCCCCCGGCTGCTGTAATGAACCAATGCCGGCGATCCGTCCGGCATCTTCATAAAATATCCGCGTGCCGCAGCCTTGTCAAAAAATTGACCCACATTCGGATTCACCAAAGAGGTTTCCCAAAGGGAAACTTTGTACCCTTGCGCTTTTAACGTAGCAATCATCGCCTTGGGATTGGGAAATTGACGTCTGTCCCATTGAAAATCCACGTACCCCCGGTTGGGTTTACCAAAGTGGATTCCGTGCCCCTCGTATTTTGAGCCTTTGTCCAACCAACCTGAATCGATGTGAATCAAATCGCAGGGCAGATGTTTTTGCCGATAAAGCCTGGCGTAGGTTTCCACCTGCTTCTGATCCCAATATCCGGCCTGTCGCAAACCGAATGCCCATTTTGGAATCAAAGGGGCTCTTCCTGTTAGTTCGGTGTATTGCGCCAAGATGTGCTTAAAATCCGGGCCGAAAATAAAATAGAAGTCCAGCAATGTATTTTCTGTTCGCATGGAAAAACGCCCCGGCATTTTGCTGCCCAATTCAAATGTAGTTAAATTGGTGCTGTTCATAAAAATCCCGTAGCCACGAGGATTCATAAAAAATGGAATGCGTCTGCCCAGGATATTAATTTCCTGCCGCCGCTTGTCCAGAAGGTTAAAATGTTCTGTACTGGCCCAGGAGGTCATTCCCACGCCTTTTCCTGCTCCCAGGCCAAAAAAATGATCGTCTGAACGCATTTTAAAAAATGCGTACACACGCTTTTTGTCAAATCTCAATCCGTCCGGAGTTTCGGTTTCCAGAAGAACGCCCCGCGGGGCACTAATCTGGAAAGAAAATGGATTCCGTTGCAAGCGGAGGGTCAGGTCTCGCGTCTTCAACAGAAGGACGCCCGGCTGTTCCGAAAAGGAAACTTTCACCGGCGGCCAATTCATTTTGACAAGGAGGTCCGCATTTTTCTTGAAGTCCGGGGCTGAAGTCATTCGAAATCGCAGCAGGTCGGGTGTGCACACATCGATTCGCAACAAAACCTTTTGCTGATTGTCTGCCTGACACGTCAATAGAATCCCATGGGCATCCTTTTGAAAGGACAAAACCTTGTAAAGGGTGTGAACTGATTGAAACCCCAAAGCGGTTCCGGCCGCGACACTTAGAAGGAAAAGAAAAGCACCCAAAAATCTCACTATTTTCGTCCGGTACATTTTGAAACTCTCCTTGTTTATTCCAGTAAATTTCAACGCCAACCTCTTCTTTTTTTCTTTTTTTCTCTTTTACCCTTTGGCTCTTTTAGGGGCAATAAATCGTTCTTGGCAAAACCAAACAACAAAAAGCAACCTCTTAAAATTGGCCTTTTTTCACTCTCGCTTTTCGCCCCGCCGCATTTCAACAACCCCCCGAAACTTAAAATTGGCTTTCGTTTCTACTCTTACCCTAACTGCTCACAAAAACTAAAGGGGGAGGCCTTGAAAACCCATTTTTTTCGCCCAAAAACGGATTTCCCTCAAATGCATCCGTTTGCGCATTCTCCAAAAATTTTTTTCGCTTCTTTTCAAAACGAAATGCTTGCTCGCCCAAAGATCGGTCGCAACCGAACAACTCAATCACACCCTCTTTTTTTCTCGAAACAACCGTTGTCGCCAAAGCATTCTTTTCCGACTGCGTCGCCAAAATTCCGGAGAAATTCACCGGTTCTATTCACATCCAACGGCACTTGCTGCCCTGGACGCATCGTTGACCCCGGGAGAAAATCCGTTTAGGTGTACCATCCCCACTCGTAACCTCGTTGGTAAAGAGCCAGTGCATTTTCTAACGGGGTATTGTCCTGAATTTCGTGGGTGGGTGCCAAAAAATATCCCCCGCCGGGCATGACGATGTCTAACAATTCGCGCAGCGATTTTTCAAACTCGGCCACCGGAGCCGTTGCCAGCGGTCCCGCCGTGGAAACCATGCCGTGAAACGCCAGCCGATCCCCGTAGTTTTTTTTCAAATAAGCCGGTTCCATGTTCGCCACTTCGGGTTGAAGTGTGTCGATAGCGGCAATTCCCATGTCAATAAAATCTTCAAAGGCCCAGCTTGACGAGCCGCAGCTGTGAAACATAACCGGAATATTGTACGCCCTGGCCAAATCCACAAATTTTTGGTGCCGGGGGCGCAAAAGCTCTCGATAAGAATCTAAGCTAATAAGCGGTCCCTGCTGCTGTCCCAAATCCTCCCCCAACCACATAAAATCGATCCGTCCTCTGGCTGCTTCCAACATCCGCTCGGTCATTTCCAGTTGAATGGCCAAACGTCTGTCAATGAGTGTCAGCCACGCCGGGTCCTTTAATCCGACGCTTAAATAGGCCATTTCCATGCCGCACCAAAAACCGGTGGTATTCATCATATCCCCTAAACCCGGATTGCCCACGTACAGGGCCAAATCCTTCCACCGTTTGCACTGTTCCGTCACAACGGAATAATCGAAATCGTCGGCGGACGGCATGGGCCATGTGGTCGCTTTTTCCATGTCCAAATCTGCCAGCGGAAAATCTGTAAATTCCCAATAGCCGCCCCAATTGTGCGTCACCCATTTACGCCGAAAGCCCCAGGCAGGGTCCACATCCAGGCCCTTCACAGGGGGATGTAAAACAGGCCCCGTGTAAGGAACGGTGACCTCCCGAAAATCCACGCGTAACGCCTGCCGGAGCCCCTCGTCGTCATCGTCCTGCAAACCGAAGTGGCGCTTTAATTTTCGATCGATAGCGGCGTTGGCAAGGTAGTCGATGGGAATTCGATCGGTCTTTTCGTGGTAAAATGTCCGAATAACGCGTTCTCTGCTGGTGAGCATCGCGATCTCCCAAATTGGCACGTCCATTCACACCGCCGCCGGGGCAAAACTTCGGCGAGGGTCAGGTCCTTAAAAAATCTGGCAAACGGTGATTATTTTCAGTAAATTTGAAAGGCATTTAAAAATTACCCACTCGTGTCCAGAAAATCAAGTGAAAAATACACCCCCCTTGCAAAAACCGGGGCAAAACACACAGTCCATTTCCACTAACAGGGGCAAATCCCCAATCGGTAAAAATCAGAACAATGGATTTCTTTCGGCCTCTTTTACAAAACAAGAGGTTACGCAAAGACCGGCCCATTTTGTTTTTTGGCACTATTTTTGACTCTTTTGTTACAATTTTAGAAAAACGGAAGCACATTCCAATTTGTCTTTTGCAAAATAGAAAAATGAACCTGAGGAGGAAAAATGAGCTCATTTATTGAAGAATTGTTGGGGTCCAGCGCCGGAGCCCAGGCTGTCAACGAATTGACATCCAAATTGGGCCTGCCTAAGGAACACGCCGAAGGCATCATGCAGCAAGTAGCGCCCATGATTTTGGCGGGATTAAAAAAGCAGATGGAAACCCACGGGGGCCCCGAGCGGGTAGACCACATTTTGAACAAGTACGGCGATGACAGCGTACTGGAAAACGTGCCCAACGTGATCAGCTCCAAGCTAAACGAAGAGCAGGCCGATCCTGGATTGGGCGGCTTGTTGGGGGATTCGGGATTCAAGGCGGCGGATCTGATTTCCAAGAAATTCGGATTGGATGCCGGATCGGCCATGAAACTCATTCCGGCCCTCTCTCCGATTATTTTGGGCATGTTGACCCGGAAGAAAAAACAGGACAGCGCGGGGCTTTCAGGCATTGCGGCACTCATCGACCAGGATGGTGACGGCAGTATTTTGGACGACGTGGCCGGATTTCTAATGGGAAGTTCAGGCGGCGCCAAAAATTTGGGCGGCAATCTGTTGGGCGGTCTCATGGGGTCCATTTTCGGCCGGAAGAGCTAACCTCCCCAAACGAGAGGGTTACGGCAAAACGACCGCCATTCGGTACAAATTTCAGGGGAAAAATAAAACCCGCTCGGGGAAAATCAGGACGATTGAACCGAGCGGGTTTTTCTGTTTCTCAAGAAGCACGCCGCACCCGTGGCACAGCAAATCGAATCCGTTTCCTCAATTTTCCAAAGGTCTGTTGGGACGCTTACACACCAAGCCATTTATTCAGCACGTAACCAATGCCGAATGAAACAAAGGCAACCCCCAGACTAATGGCGGCCATTTCCAAAAATCGAACCCCGAAGGGTTGATCCTTCGTGACTGAAACAAAAAAGGTGAAGAGCAGAATAATACCGATTCCAATCAGCAACATGACCGGTAACGCCAAATACGGACTGGCAAATAAAAAATAGGGCACGACCAAAAAGAGAACGGTAAAAATGTAAGCAATGCCCGTGTAAATCGACGCCCGCATCGGATTGGCTTCGTTTTCCGCCTTTTTGGAGAGGTATTCGGAGGTCATCATGGAAAGCGAGGCCGCAATGCCCGTAATGAGCCCGGCCAAAGCAATCAAGCGAGATTTGCCCAGGGCAAACGTCAGACCTGCCAGAGCACCCGTAAGCTCGACGAGGGCGTCATTTAAACCCAACACAATGGAACCCACGTAATTGAGCTTTTCCTCTTCGATTAAATTGAGCAAGTACTTTTCGTGCCGGTCTTCGTCGCTCACAATACCGGCCGTTTCAGGAAAGCGTTTAACGATTTTCCGGTAATCTTCCTGGGCGTGCACCTCTCCCATTTCCATGAGTTTCACGGCAAATGTGAGTCCGAAAATGCGTTGTAACAAACTGTAAAATCCAATCTTAAAGCGATTCGGTTTCACATCTTCCTGCGTGTATTTTTTCCACGTGCGAAAATGTCCCAATTCTTCGTCGGAAATCTGTTTCAACACCTCACGATTTTTGCCCTTTGCCCGACGGGCCAATTTGGCGTACACGTAATGTTCAGTAATTTCCTCACGCTGAAATTCCAACAGGAGTTTTTTCAGGTCCTCGTCCAAATGCATTTTTTCTTCCATTCTAAACTCTTCCATTTTACCAGATTCTTATTAGATTATTTGGGTTTTTACCCTGACTTCCAAGAAATCCTCCGATTTCCGGCGGGGTTTCCCCCTCAAAAAGGCCGTGACATGCCGAAAACTTGTGTCGCCCCGAGAGCCGTCAACCCATTAAAGCTGCTCAAACAGTTTTTGACGTTTTTCAAACCAGGCCTGAATGAGCTGTTTCGCAATATCCAGCAAGTCGAATATCCGCCTGTCCGCGATCGAATAATAGATATTAATCCCTTGCTTTCGACCTTCGATCAAACCGGCGTCCCGCAATAGGGACAGGTGACGAGAAACCACCGACGGATCGATGTTCAGCAGCGGAACCAATTCGCAGGAACAGCGCTCCTTTTCACGCAGCAGCTCCAGAATCTTCAACCGCTGATCGCAGGCCAATGCCATAAAAAAACGGCTTCGGGGATCGGACATACGTCCACCTTTTCTCATTGTGGCACCATCCTTTCGTGTTCGGGTTGCTCTTTTTTTGCATGTTTGTGCAATAATTTACGAAAGTCCGGCCTAATTTTCAATACAATTTAGGGATTTTCTTTCTGTCAAAAAAGGCAAAAATCAGGGGAGAATTTTTTGGGGAAAAACGGCATCTTTTCCCTCCCAAACCAAAAGAGCCAAAAGCTGCCCGGTGGACCTCTAACAGGGGTCTTCGAGAGACTTTAAAACCGCCGATTTTGAGTCGGTTCACCGTAGCAACGTCATTTTTCCGATTTTAGTCTGGCCGCCTGCCCGTAGGCGGTACAGGTACACCCCGCTTGGCACCATTCGCCCCGCCTCATTGCGCCCGTTCCACCGGACAGTGTGGAACCCCGCCGTCTGAACGCCGTGCACCAGAACCCGCACCCGCTGCCCTGAGAGAGCAAAAACGGCCAATTCAACCCGAGCAGTTACAGCCAAGCGAAAGTCGATGGTGGTAGCCGGATTGAACGGATTGGGAAAGTTTTGCTTTAGGGTAAAATTATCCGGTGAATGCTTCTGTTTGGAACGAACAACCGTTGTGAGCCACGGATAAAAATACAGATGTGGGTGCAGGCCTTCGCTCACCGTGTAGTAGCCAGACAAATCGAACGCCCAGGTGACGGCTCCCCCTGCGGTTCTTTAACGTAAGGCACCATTTTGGGGGGTGCTTTTAGAGCCTGGGCAACGGTCTGATTCTCGCCGCGCTGCCAATAATAAATGGCGATTTTATTTTTAATCAGAATTCCCTTTCCGTCCGGGGAAATATCGCCGCCAACAGCGGTACGGAATGGCAATTTTCCCACAAGCACCAATGTATCCACCTGAAGCGTGGGTGCGGGGTAAAAAACAGCCGGAGAAGCCTTCCGGTACACCTTTGTGTCGCCTCCTTTGGACACAACAAAAATGTCCTGCGTGAGGGGGTCCACCATGAGCGTTTCGGCGTTGTGTCGGCCGTCAGGATAGCGAAACGGCAGACGTTCCACCCCCAACAGAACCGTATCTACAGGTGTTTGCCCAACACGAACGCGAGGTTCCCGCACACGGTAAATGTATTTCACGTCGTACCGGAGGGAATTGTCGCCGATCTCTGCAATGTAAAGGTACTCCTCACCCTCAACGGGGCCTGGCCCCATCGCGATGTCCTCCCAATCTCGATTGGACACGCCGGACAACCAGTACGTCCCCAGATGTCGTCCCAGCGTGTCCAGGGCGAAAACCCGATTTCTGTTTCCTGAATCGTTGTGCGTCCACAAAACGCCCGGGTTTTTGCGGCTGGCAGCCAGGCCGGAAGCCTCCCGAATTTCATCGGATTGGACGATCCCCATGTCCACACGCACACCGAATTGTTGAGCGATTGCGGGCACAGCGGTAAAAACCCAAATCAATAAAAACCAACGAAATTTACCTTTCAATCGGTCACTCCTTGACTGATTTTTTTTCAGAAACGTGCTCGACTGATTTTAAAATTTTAAAAGTGGAGGCGCTTTGCGCCACCTTTTCGGAACAAGCCGTTTCAGGTCACCTTCCCCGGAAAAGTCCTTGCCCGGATAGACAACTCTTATCTGCCCCCGTTTTCTGGCACTGTTTCCTCAAAATTGCAAAAGCACTCCGACCGTTTAAAAATATCCCCTATTTTTCCAAAACGCAAGTCGAAAACCGGGCACCGGAATTCAAATGGGCGAATAAAAAACCGAACACGCGAAATGTTCTTCCACCGACACTTTTTTTGGGGGCTCCGGTGTTTCGTTCAACGTTACCCAGAAACTTTTTTCCCAAACATCGGAAGCCGATTGCGGGTGCGCGTAGCAAAACACAAAAAAGGGGGAATTCCCTTTCCGGTTCACCTTTTCTTTTTTGTTTAAAAATAGGCGCTTGTTGTTTTCGTGTTTTCAGCAATTTTTGTTTGCATCTATCGGGGACATTTTTTACATTTGCTTCGTAAAGCCAAATCGCTCAATGCGTTTTTGAGATACCGAAACGCGAACCCGCCTGTTCTTTTGCCATTGAGTACGGTAAGGAACATTTTCGAACCACGCCAGGAAACACGGCGAATTTTAAAAGAACTGACCTGGAAGCGGTTGTCGATCCGTCAAACGGAAAAACCAATTGGACAAAAATAATGGGAGGTTCACAATATGTCGGTCTTAGAAAAATTGGCCTCGGTGCTCGGGAGGCGCGACGACGTCCCCAACCAGGAATTGGCCGCAGAATTAGCTGCAACAAAGGCGACGGATGAGATTCAAGAACTTGTTGCAAATCTGAAAAACCGAGATCGCAACATTCAAAGCGATTGTATTAAAGTCCTGTACGAAATCGGCTACATTGCCCCCGAGCTTATCGCCGATTACGCCACGGAATTTTTAGACCTTCTAAGCAGCCGGAACAATCGCTTGGTGTGGGGCGCGATGATCGCGCTGTCCACAATTGCCCCTTTGAAGGCACCCGTGCTTTTTGAGCATCGAGACGAGATTATTCGGGCCATTGAATCGGGTTCGGTGATTACGGTGGACAGAGGGATTAAGACTCTTTCCCTTGTTGCCGCCCACAATGACGCGTACCGCCGGACGCTTTTCCCCTACCTACTCAAACACCTAACAAACTGTCGACCAAAGGATGTACCGCAACGGGCGGAAGCCATCGTAGCCGCCGTAGATGCGGCCAACAAAGCTGCGTTTGCGGAGGTGATTGCCAAACGAATGCCATCCATGCGCCCGTCTCAAATCAAACGGCTAAAAAAGGTGTTAGCAGTAGCGGAGAGCCGGTAGACAAGGGGAAAAATCAAGGCCGCTTACTCTTCAAGAACCAACTGGTGAAATTTGTTAAACAAAACCTTACGCTCAAAATTGAGGATCAAAAGCGCATTGAGGGCAACCGTTCCTACAATGGCCGTCATAATGGCTATTTGGTATTTTACAGCAATGAGGGGTGCGGTGCCGGAAAGAATCTGCCCTGTCATCATCCCCGGAATACTGACAATTCCCATGCTGCTCATTGCCATGAGTGGAGGCAACAGGGCGGCACGGAAGGCTTTGCGGTAGGCCTGGCGCGACGACTGGGCAGCCGTTGCCCCCAAAGCCAAAAGGGTTTCAATCCCCAACCGATTTTGGCGGACGTCACTGTAAAAGCGCTCCAGAGCGA
The DNA here is from genome assembly GCA_964579725.1 of uncultured Deferribacteres bacterium. Classification (GTDB taxonomy): domain Bacteria; phylum Zhuqueibacterota; class JdFR-76; order JdFR-76; family BMS3Abin05; genus CAZOHG01. Next base: position 57,535 of record CAZOHG010000009.1, on the reverse strand, counting down.
GAGCACTGCCGTTCATTGAATTTCCCATAATCATGCCAGCCAGGGGGATGAAATAACGCGGTTGGTACCAGGGGCTGGGGTGTACCACCATCAAAACAAAGAAAAACGTCACGCTGCCGCCGCCGACCAAAAGCGACCAAAAAACAATCTTTTTCATTCCCCGGAAGCGAACGCCTGTGCGCTGAGCCACGGCTTGAGCGGCCCAAAATACCATCCAGAGGAAAATCAACAGGACTAAGAACCAGGCTTCAACGGCAAAAACAAATTTCAGAACCAGCGCCAGAAGAACCAATTGGACGGTCATTCTGGCCGCAGACACAAAAATGTCCTTGCCCAGATTGAGGCGTTCCACCAACGCCACGGCGTACACCACCCCGATCAACAAAAAGGCCAGCGCAAGCTGCCACAAGGTCAAATCAATGATCGTTTTTTGCATCCAAAGCCTTTTTGAGAAATGTGCGAATTTCCTCGTCGGAGGCTGACGGGCGATCAGACACAACCCGCCCGCTCTCCAGAAAAATCAACCGCGTGGCCGCCCGCACCAACGGAAGCGAATGGGTCACACACACAATCGTGCGTCCGCCCTCCTGGTTCTCCTGCACAATTTGGTCAATCAGTCTTCGCTCCGATTCCACGTCCAGGGACGCCGTCGGCTCGTCCAACAACAACACATCGGGGTCCAAAGCCAATGCCCGCGCAAGGGCGAGCCGTTGTTGTTCACCGCCCGAAAGGTGGTCGGCTTTTTCATTTAGAATCTCGCCTGGTAGCCCGCACTTTCGAAGCAACTCTTTTAATTGGGCTTCTTTTGGGATCGATTTTTTGGCCAGCGTCAAGCCGACAATCAGATTTTGCCGAACGGTTCCTTCAAATAAAACGGGCTTTTGCAAGACCAGAATCACTTTCCGGCGCAGGCGAGGTGCCGACCACTCCGGTAGCGCTTTCCCCCCGAAAAAAACGCGGCCGCGTGTGGGCGTTTCCAGAAAATTGAACAACCGCAGCAAGGTGGTTTTGCCTGCTCCCGAGGGACCCAGAATCGTCAAAAATTCTCCCGAAGCAACCGTCAGATTTACATCCGCCAGCACCGAGCGATTCTTCTTTTCCAAAAAGACATGTTCAAATTGAAAAAGGGGCGGGGCAGCTTCCATCGAAAGGGTCCTCTACCACGCGGCCAGCAGCACGGCAATAATCCCCGTGAGGAAAACACCGTCAAAAGTTCCTGCTCCGCCAATGGAAGCCACGGGCGCTCCCAATTCGGGAATTTTTTTGAGATTGAGCAAATCGGCTCCAATTAACGTGCCCAGAGTTCCCGAAACGTAGGCCACCACCGGAGCGTGAGCGGGCGCAAAAATCAAGGCGACCAAAGCGGCCAGAAGGGGAGGCAAAAAAGCCGGGGTGGTAATACCCATTCCCCTAACAGGGCGGGCGACTTTGTGAACAACCGCCGTTACAATGAGAAGCGAAAAGAGGTTCGCCCCAAAAAGGTGCCAGTGGGCAACAAAAAGATAAAGAGCCAGCAGTGCGGGGATGAGCGCCCCACCCACATTAATCGCAATGAGGGTTTGCTGCGGGTAACGCGTTCCTGGGATCACAAAACGGTACCCCCAAAAATGGACGATCTGTCCGGTGGGTTCCAACTCGCCGGAATGAATCCGCTTAATCGGGATGTTGATAAAACTTCCGACGAGCGTCAAAAAAAGCAGAGAAAACACATACTCCTGAGAAACACCGATTTTGTCAAACACGTACGCAATCGCCCCAACCTCTACAAACGCAAACAATCCGACGAGAACAATAAAATAGATGAACAAAATAAGAAGAATGATCGGCGCAAAAAACATGTCGGTTTTTCTCCTAATTGGGGTTTCACGGATTTAGGGCGATTTTTTGCGTCACCCCCTTTGTCAGGATTCTTTTACCTCCACCCTTCGCAAAAACTCGGCGGTTTCTTCCGGGTAAGCTGTGGTAATGTAAACCCCCGTGCCCATCTCAAATCCCGCCGGCGTCGTCAAACGCGGAATAATCCGAATGTACCAGTGGTAATAGTCCACGTCATCTTCCTTTGTGGGTGCTGACTGCAAAATTAAATTGTAGTCGGGATTTTTCAGCCCGGTGTGAATTTTGTACAGCACGTCGTGCACGATTTGGGCCATATCGTGGAGTTCATTCAAATGAATGGCACCGAAAACCGACTGGTGGCGTTTAGGCAGAATCCAGGTCTCAAACGGTGAACGGGAAGCAAAGGGTTCGAACGCCACAAAGTGTTCGGTTTCCAAAACCAAACGCTGCCCCACTTTTTGTTCCTCTTTCAGAATGTCGCAAAAAACGCAGGTGCCTAAATTGGCCGAATAGCGCTGGGTTTCCTCCAATTGATTCCGTACCCGCAACGGGACAAGAGGCGTGGCAATAATTTGCGAGTGGGGATGTTCCAAAGAGGTACCGGCGCGTTCCCCGTGATTTCGGAAAATGGTGACCAAATCAATTCGTTCGTCCGCTGAAAGAATATCGTAGCGGGCTTTGTAGGCCAGCACAACTTGAAAAACCTCATCCACCGAAAGGGTACCCAGCGTTTTGTTGTGGTGCGGCGTTTCAATCACCACTTCGGCGTACCCGAAGCCCCCGAACTTGAGATAGCGTCCTACCTGTTCGCGCTCCAGGCTTTCCGTCGGTTTCAGCGCTGCAAATTTATTCGGAACAACCCGTACCTGCCAATCGCCCTCGGCCGGATACCGGTACACCGCCACAGGCGTGTTTTTCTCGTTTCCCGGACAAAAAGGACATTTTTCACTGTAAGTGGGAATGGGTTTCTGTGCCTCTTTTCTCAAAAAATCGCTGGGGCGCCTGGCCCGTTCCGTTGCCACAACCACCCACTCATTGGTTACCAAATTGTGTCGAAATTCAGACATGGCATTTTCTCCTCAAAATTGACCGCGCTTTTGCCAGCGCGCGAACGCTCGCCTACCCCAAAGCAACACTCAAGTAAAGATACGCTTTTTGACTCCCACAATCAAGCTTCTTCCCTAAAATTTCAACAAAGGGGCCCCGTTCTTCAATTCACCCGAATGCATTCACGGTTCGGAACGCCTGAAACTTTTTGAGCACAATCTTTTTTCAAATTTTTGCCCAAATTCCCAGCCCAAGTAAAATATAATAGGGATTCTTTTTCAAGGCATTTTGACTTTCGACATCCCCCACAGCAAAAAGCCCCCGCCTGAATTGAGACGGAGGCTTTTCGCAGAGGCTACTTCTGGAATTTCGCCAGCAAATCCCGAACCGCATCCTTGTGCACCATAAAGGTCAACATTTTCAATTTCACAAAATCGTCCCGGAAAAAGAAATACCCCTTAAATTTCCCCTTGTACGCACTCGAGCTGGAATCTTTGATCAAAAACCAGTCGTGGCCCTTGTAATGGGTGTACCCCACCAGATGAATTCCGTGGTCGTCTGTGGACGTGTGATTGTACCAGCGGAATTCGCGCGCGTCCTGATTAATGGATTTGTACGGAATATCGAATGAAGGAACAATGGCAATGTCCGCCTCGCCGTTGTGTCCGGGTTCTGAGACGTCGCCTCCAATGGCAATGGAATATCCGTTCTTAATGGCGTTCTTAATCGCCTTGTACCAGTCCTTTAGAGGTACATTGTAATATTCCTTGCTGTGCCACCAATTGTCCGGGACCTTGTATTCACCCTTGGTGTAAAAGGGCAGGTATTTTAGCGACATGAAAGTCACGTAGTCGTTCAGGGGCAAGTCCAGAGATTGGGCAAATTCTTTGGGCGTCATTTTCTGGCCATTCACTTCAATTGTTTCAGGGGGTTTTCCCATGTATTTATTCAAAATCATCTTGATGTTGGCCAGGGCGATTTTTTCATCCCAGTAATTGTGAGCCTTCAAATAATGGAGATAATCCCGCATTTCTCGGAACATCTTGGCGTGATTGTACTTTTTCTGCCCGGGAAGCAAGCCGTTGTAGTCGGACTCCCGAACAATTCCGTACTGCTTAATGCGATTGACGACAGCATCCTGCTCCGACCCTTCGCCAAAGGCCGAATGGCCTTTTTTGCGAATGTACCGCCGGGCTTTCTCCACATATTCCCAATAGACCGTGTACATTTCGGAAAGTTTGATTTTTTTCTTGTGGATTCGGTAGAGCTCCGATTCCAAAAAGGATGTTCCTGAAAAACACCAACATGTGCCGGTCGTGTCCTGCCGAATGGGCGGGAAATGAAACACCTGCTGGAACGCTTTGGGGGAAGCCGGTTTTTTGATTTTGGAAAAATCCATGGTAAGAACCGTGTCCGGTTTTCCCCAAAAATTTTTCGTGGGCTTGTAAAAGGCCCTGTCCTGAGCAAAGGCCAGGCTGGACACCAAAGCCAATGTCAGGAACACAACCACTAATTGGGTAAAACGACGCATGTTCGTCCTCCTTCGGTTTAGTTGAACATTCCGGGAGCCATTCCGGCTCTTCAAAAGGTGTTGTCAGGCAAAATGCATTTTCTCAAAAAAACGCCCGGACTTTTATTCCTTCACCCTTTTTTCACGTCTATCTGTTTTTTGCCAAAGCCTGTTCCAAAAATTTTTGGCATTTTTCTTTCCCCAAGAGAACCACAACCCGCGGCAATTCGGGGCCGTGTACTTGTCCCGTCAGCGCAACACGCACGGGCATCCAGAGCCATTTTCCTTTGACGCCGGTTTCTTTTTGGATTTCTTTCATGATGCGTTTGAAGGTTTCAGCGTCCAATTTTTCTTTCGCGTCCAGCTTCTGCAAAAAGGCGGAAAAAACCTTTTGAGAGCTTTCCAAGGCCAGAATCTCGGCCGCTTCCTCGGATTCGGGGCTGACTTTCTCTTGAAAAAAGATTTTGGCTATTTCGGGCAATTGCGCCAAATAATCGACGTAACCACGAGCGATGTCAATGACCTGCGTTACAAAATTGCGGTCCGAAACATCGTACCCCGCTTTTTCCAAAAAAGGAAGTCCCAGCGCAACAATGCGTTCCAACGGAGCGTTCCGAATGTACCACCCGTTCATCCAATTTAATTTTTCACTGTCAAAAATAGCCGCCGACCGCGACATGCGGCGAAAATCAAATTCTTTCACCAAGCGTTCCAGCGACAAAATTTCGTCACCGCTTTCCGACGACCAGCTCAAAAGGCTCAAATAATTGACGATAGCTTCGGGCAGGTAGCCCTTCTCCCGATACATTCGCACAGAGGTCATGCCGTGACGTTTGGAGAGCTTGGAACGGTCGGGGCCCAAAATCATTGGAATGTGCACAAAGGTGGGAACGGAAAAGTTCAGCGCTTGAAATAACAGCACCTGTTTAGGGGTATTGGAAAGATGATCGTCTCCGCGAATAACATGTGATATTTTCATGAGGGCGTCGTCCACCACCACCGCAAAATTGTAGGTGGCTACGCCGTCCGAACGAAGAATAATAAAATCGCTGATGTTTTCGCCCTCGAACGCAATGTCCCCTTTCAACACATCTTGAAAGTGGATTGTCCCTTCGGGCACGTGGAAACGAATAACGGGTTTCCGTCCCTCTGCCTCGTAGGCGCGTTTCTGCTCGTCGGTCAGATGAAGACAATGACCGTCGTATTTCCCCTGATCCGGCTGGCCTAATTTGGCTTTGTTCCGTGCCTCAATTTCTTCCGGGGTACAATAGCACCGAAAAGCCTTACCGGCTTTCAGGAGCTTTTGGGCATATTCCCGGTAAAGGTCCAATCGTTCCGATTGCCGGTAGGGCCCAAAATCTCCGCCGCGGTCGGGGCCTTCATCCCAATCCAACCCGAGCCAGCGGAGGTCTTCGCAAATTCCGGTTTCAAATGCCCGGGTCGAGCGTTCAAAATCGGTGTCCTCAATGCGAAGAATGAGCGCACCCTTCTCGTGTCGGGCAAAAATCCAATTCAAAATGGCCGTTCGGGCATTTCCCACGTGCAAATAGCCGGTGGGACTGGGGGCAAAACGTACGCGAATGTTCATCTATTTTGATTTCTCCTTTTTCGTTTCCACCCATAAATTGCGCCGGCCAAAAGGGCCAGCGCCACAAGCACCACAGCCACCCCTTCATTGTAGGTTTTCAGATGCGCCAAAAGAAGCTTGTGGTTTTTCAAAACAGTTGTTCCGATGTACAGCAACCCGGAGTTCCACAAAAATACCCCGGCGAACGACAACCCCAACATTTTCCACACATTGACGGAAGAAAGTCCTGCCACCAGCGCAATAGCTGTACGGAATCCCGAAAAAAAGCGATTGCCAAGGATTAGAAAATCGCCGTACCGCCGGAACAGCGCATCCGTTTTTTCCAATCGTTTCTCGTCGAAACGCAACCACTTTTGCCGGAGTGCCCAGCTTTTCCCCCAGCGGGCGGTAAAATAATAAATGGTAAAAAAACCGGTGGCGCCCCCCAAACTGACACTGACGAGAACCCCTCCAAACGTCAAGGCACCCTTTTTAATCAAAACCACGGAAAACAAAACGGCCGTGTCTCCCGGAACCGGCGGGAAAACGCTTTCCAAAAAACCGATTAAAAAAATCAAAACATACGAAATCGCGCCGTGATTTTGACTGAGCAGATGAAAAATGGCGTCCACGAGGGTTAATCCTCAAGTTCAGCCGTAAGCACGGCGATCACTTGAATTCCCTCGCCACGGCCAAAGGCAGTCAGTCCTTCCCCCGATGTTGCCGTCAGCCCCACCTGGTTGGGTGAAATGCCGAGCAACCCGGCCAATCGCTTTTTCATTCGATCCGTGTAGGGCGCCAATTTTGGTCTTTGCGCCTCAATGGAAACCGAAACATGGAGAACTCGCCCCTTGCGCAGAAAACGCAGCGCGTCCTTCAAATAGGCAGCGCTATCCGTAATGCCCTTCTGGCACAGGTAATCGCTGCGTTCACCTAAAATATTGACCCCTGTCACACCCGACACGGCATTCGTAACCGCGTGCAGAACCACGTCCGCGTCACTGTTTCCGCTTAGTCCGGGTTCTCCCTCAATCTCAATCCCGGCCAATTTGAGAACCCTGTCCGGATTTTCCAGGTCGAAGCGATGACTGTCCTGCCCAATGCCTACACGAATGCTCATGATTCGATTCCCTCGGCAACGGAAGCCTGCCCGCCGTTCTGGTTTTGCAACAAACAGGCGGCCAGCGTGAGGTCCTCCGGGCGCGTAATTTTCAAATTAAAAGAACTCCCCTCCACCACGTAAACGGGGAAACCGGCCTGTTCCAAAAGGGTTGCGTCGTCGGTTGCCCGAAAACCACTGGCAGCGGCCTTTTCAAGGGCTTGCCGGAACCAGTCCGTCCGAAACGTTTGCGGGGTTTGGATTTCCCACAATTCCGAGCGAATCAGGGTGGCTTCAACCCGTCCTTTGTGCACGCGCTTAATCGTGGCCGAAGCCGGGATGCCCACCACGCTGGCTCCCTTTTCAAAAGCGACTTCGGCGGCCTTTTTCAAAATAGCAGGTGTTACAAAAGGGCGCACGCCGTCGTGAATCATGACCAAATCGGGCTCTCCGTCCAAGGCCTCAAACGCCGCCCTGACCGAATCCTGCCGCTCTTTGCCCCCGGAAACAATCTTTTGAACTTTTCGAAATCCAAAACGATCCACAATTTCCGACGCTACAAAGGTCAAATCTTCCTCGGGCACCGCGAGAAGAATATCTCGGACAAAAGCACAGGATTCAAATCGCGACAGCGTATAAAAAAGAATCGGTCGATGACCGACTCGAAGATATTGCTTTTTTGTTTGCGCTCTCATTCGACTGCCCATTCCGGCCGCCGGGATCAGAGCCGTCACATTCATGGAACCTTTTCCTGTTTCTTCACGCTATTTGCTTTTTAGAGCGTCTTACGCCACCCGTTTTAAGCGGGTGTTTGCTTTTCTCCAAACGCAAATTGCAAACTCAACCTTTCGGCCATTCCACTGCGTGGGCCCTGAAAATTCAACAGCAAAATTTCTCTGTAAAATCGCATCGGCACCGAAGCCCCAAAAACGAACCCCAGCCTGTTTTTCAAAGGGCTTTACACAATGAACATGGCGTCGCCGTAGCTGTAAAAACGGTATTTCTCCCGAATGGCTTTTCGGTAGGCTTTGAAGACAAAATCCTTGCCTGCAAAAGCGCTCACCAACATAATCAGGGTGGAGCCGGGAAGGTGAAAATTAGTCACCATGCCGTCCACCACTTTGAAATCGTACGGCGGGTAAATAAATTTGTCCGTCCAACCGCTAACGGCTTTTATGGCGTGGTCGGACGCCACAGCCGACTCCAGTCCGCGGACGGTGCTGGTCCCCACGGCCAGAACGCGCCCCCCCCTTTCTTTGGTTTCATTAATGACGCGCGCCGTTTCTTCGTAAATCTCAAAATACTCCGAATCCATTTTGTGGCGCGAGAGTTCTTCCACCTGTACCGGACGAAAAGACCCCAGACCCACGTGCACCACCATTGGCACCACACGGGTTCCCTTTGCCTTAATTTGATCCAGAATCTCCTGCGTAAAATGAAGGCCTGCCGTTGGAGCCGCCACGGCGCCCCGCACTTTGGCGTACACCGTCTGGTAATTCTTCTTGTCCTCGGCATTTGCCGCGCGCTTAATGTAAGGCGGCAGAGGCGTTCGTCCAAGCTCGTCAATAATATCGAAGAAATTGCCGTTGAAATTAAATCGCACCACGCGTCCGCCGGAGACGGTATTGTCAATGACGTCACAATAGAGGTCTTTGCCGATGGAAAGCCGATTGCCAATGCGAACCTTTCGTGCCGGCTTGACCAGCACTTCCCAGAGATTACTCTCCAATTCCCGAAGCAAAAAGACCTCCACTTCTGCGTCGGTTTTGTCTTTGTGAGCAATCAAGCGCGCCGGGAAAACCTTGGTCTCGTTGATTACCAGGCAATCGTCCTCCGTGAGGTAATCTACCAGGTGGTAGAACATTTTCTGCTCAATCTTTTTGTCCGCCCGGTGCAAAACCATCATTCGGGCGTGATCCCGTTTTTCGGGTGGATATTGAGCAATCAAATGCTCTGGAACACTGTACTTAAAATCTGATAACTTCATTTTCTACTCCGCCTGACCTATTTTGTTGATGCCCCTCGTGTGTCACATTTTTCGGGTGTTTTTTTGCCGAAACTCTTTTTTGGCCCCCTCTTTTCCCCGGTTGAAACGACCAATTAAAACAATTCTGGCTGGCTGTCCAACGGCCGTTTTTTCGAAATACCGAAATATTCGTACGCAAAGGGGGTTGCCTGCCGCCCGCGAGCCGTGCGGTGCAAAAAGCCCTGTTGAATGAGAAACGGCTCGTAAATTTCCTCAATAGTGTCGCTTTCTTCGCCAACGGCCACAGCGAGAGAATTGACCCCAACGGGGCCGCCGTTAAATTTTCGAATGACCGTCAACAAGATGCGCTTATCCATTTCGTCTAAACCGCGCGCGTCCACGTCAAGACGCTGCAGTGCGTTGGCCGCCAGATTTTTGGTGATCACCCCGTCACCCTCAATTTGTGCAAAATCCCGCACCCGCCGAAGCAGTCGGTTGGCGATCCGAGGCGTCCCCCGCGAGCGGCGAGCAATTTCCATGGCTCCGTCCGGGTCAATTTCCACCTCCAAAATTTGAGCCGATCGAACCACAATGTGGTAGAGATCCTCCGGCGGGTAATAGTCCAAACGACTCACCACGCCGAAGCGTGAGCGCAAAGGGGACGTCAGCAGTCCCGCCCGGGTAGTGGCTCCCACCAGCGTGAAGTGCGGCAAATTGAGCCGGACACTTCGGGCATTAGCGCCCTTATCAATGACGATGTCCAGACGGAAATCTTCCATGGCCGTGTAAAGATATTCCTCCACCGTCGCATTGAGACGGTGAATTTCGTCAATGAACAGCACGTCTCCTTCACGCAAATTGGTTAAGATGCCGGCCAGATCCCCGGCTTTTTCCAACACGGGGCCCGACGTGACCTTAATATCGACTTCCAATTCGCGGGCAATAATATTGGCCAATGTTGTTTTCCCCAGGCCGGGCGGACCGTAAAACAGCACGTGGTCCAGAGCCTCTCCCCGACCTTTGGCCGCCAGAATAAAAATGCGCAGATTTTCCTTCAACTTCTGCTGGCCGATAAAATCCTCCAGCCGCGAGGGCCGCAGGGTTCGATCCACCTCGTACTCACCGTCCAAGAGCTCCGGATTGGTGGGCGTGTCTGCGTATTTTCGATTCACTTGTTTCAATTCCTTTTCAAACCCGTTTTAATGAACGGATTGGACACGCGATAGAGCCAATTTAATTAGCTCTTCCAGGGATCCAATTTCCGGGTGTACCTGCAAAACGTGCTGCACGGCCTTTTGGGCAACCGGCTGACGGTACCCCAACGAAACCAGCGCCAAAACCGCTTCGTCTGAAATTTGCGTTTGTTCGTCCCGATCTTCCCTGAGAGCTTCCACCTCTTCAGAACGCAGCTTTTCCTTTAAATCCAAGACAATGCGCTGCGCCGTTTTTTTCCCAACCCCGGGGATCAGGGTCAGCCGTCCGATGTCCTCGCTCAAAACGGCCTGTTTAAAATCGTCCGGCGTGGTGCCCGAAAGCATCCCCTGCGCCAAACGCGGCCCGATTCCGGAAACGGAAATCAACTTCAGAAAGAGATCACGTTCTTCCGCAGAAAAAAAGCCAAAAAGCTGCATGGAATCTTCGCGGACGTGCAAATAGGTCAAAATTCGGACGTTCGTGGGATTTTTGGGAAGTTGTTGGTACGCATTCAATGAAATGTTCACTTCATACCCAACACCGTTCACATCCAGAACGATTTTCGTTGGAAACCGCTGAACGATCTGCCCCTGCAGAAAGCTAATCATTGGAAATTCAAATCACCCATTTTCGAGGTCATGGTCGTTTTACGCATTTTTCGCCTGAAGCATTCTTCGTGAAAGACGATGGCAATGGCACAAAGCCACAGCCAAAGCGTCAGCGGCGTCAAAGGAAAGCGGTCTGTCAGCCTGAAGATGCAAAAGCCGTTGAACAGAAAGTTTGACCTGTTCTTTCGAAGCGTTTCCGTACCCGACAACGGCTTGCTTGATCTCCCGCGGCGAATACTCAGCAACAGGCAAATCCCGCAATTTGGCCGAAAGTATCGCCACACCGCGCGCGTGCCCCAATTTCAAGGCCGATTTGGTGTGCTCCGCGTAAAAAATATCTTCAATGGCGAATTCTTCCGGTTGAAACGAGAGAATTATTTCCGACAATTCATTGAAAATTTTCAGAAGCCGATCGGCCAGCGAAAGACGACGTGCCGTTTTAATGACGCCAAAATGCACCACCGAAATGTCGTAACCGTCTGTGGCAACCAATCCGAACCCGGTTGCCGTGGTGCTGGGGTCCACGCCCAGCACAATCCGACTCGCCACCTTTCCTCTATTCAAACTGCTCCATGACGTTCACGTCAATGTCAAAGTTTGAATACACATTTTGAACGTCATCGTGCTCGTCCAAAGCGTCCATTAATTTGAGCATTTGTTCGGCGTGTTTACCTTCCAATTTAACGGTGGTTTTGGGGTACATGGTAATCTCCGCCGAATCAATTGGGTAACCGGCATCTTCCACCGCTTTTTTAACCGCTTCAAAATCTTCTGGAGCCGTGAGGACTTCAAACGTTTCGCCGTCCGATTTAATGTCCTCAGCACCGGCGTCCAAAACGGCCATCATGACGTCATCCTCACTGAGACCCTCGCCCTTAATGACGATGACCCCTTTCTTTTCAAAAATCCAGGCCACACTGCCGGATTCGCCCAAATTGCCGTTGTGCTTGCTTAAAATGTGGCGCAGGTCCGCTACCGTCCGATTTTTGTTGTCCGTCAGGGTTTCGATTAGCAAGGCGGCACCGCCCGGGCCGTACCCCTCGTAGGTGGCTTCTTCGTAGGTTACCCCGGGAAGCTCCCCTGTGCCCCGCTTAATGGCCCGTTCAATATTGGCCGAAGGCATATTAGCCGCTTTAGCCGCCGCCACGGCCGCTCGCAGCCGCGGATTCGATTCTTCGTCTCCGCCGCCCATTCGGGCTGCCACCGTAATTTCTTTAATCAGACGCGTAAAAATTCGGCCCCGTTGGGCGTCCACCTTGGCCTTTTTGTGCTTGATCGAACTCCATTTATTGTGACCAGACATACTTCCTCCAAAATCGTTCGATTTAATTTAATAAATTTTTCGCCGCATTACAAATAGATTTTTATCTCTTCTTAAAATCAAAAACTTACCGCCTGAAATCCAGCCCCCAAAATGGCAGAAAACAGATTGAGTCGATGTATTTTTCACCGAAATTCTTTTTTAGCTTGGAGCGTTTGGGGGTCAATTTGATGTGCAAGGTTTGGAAGGAGGGTGAAGATTGTTGTAGCTGGTAACCAAAACCCGAAATCGTGGAAATTTGTAGGAAACAATGCGCGGTTTTTTCAAAGCCCACTCCTTACGTTTTCGTGAATGTTGACAACGGCTTTCTACACTCCCCTAAGAAGCGCCTTCATTTTCCGAAAACTATTTTCTCTTCCCCAAAGAATTTGCCCCTTTTCCACCCTACTCGATCTTTTTGACCTTCACCCGCGTACGGACAATCCAGGCATCCTTGTACCCCAATTGAATCGCCTTCTGCTGTAATTTTTCGGCGTCGTAGCGACTTACAAAATCGCCTACGCGAATTTTGTAAAAAGGGGGATCAAAAATCAAATACACCCCCTGCTCGGCAAATTTCAGCATGGCTTCTTTTTTGATTTGCATGGCTTCATCCTGGTTGGAAAGCGCCGCAATTTGAATTCGGTAGCCCGGTTTTTCTTCGATGATTTCCCGGGCAGTATCTTCCTTTGTCACTTCCTGTTGCAAATGGATTTCCGAACTTTGTTCGGGCAGGGGCGATTTCTCCGACACCTTGAAAATCGAGTCCGGCAGCGCCTCGGGGTTTAAATCTTCCACTTGCCGAACCGTTGCCGTTGCTTCGCCCTTTTTGGCGGCGGAAGATTTCTCCCGAATGCGAACAGTAGAGGTGGTGGCACAACCCGCCAAATAAAGGGACAAAATCAACACTGCCCAGAGGGGCAAAAATCCAAACGGCCATTTGCGCTTTTGGAAAAATCGCCCCCGATCCGAAAACCAAACCTTCCAACTTGACATCATGTCCATCGAGCTTTCTTTCTTAAAACCAATTTGCCCAAATTAGGGGAGAAAGCACGCGCCTTCTCCCCATTCGGTTTAATTCTTCAACTTTTTAACCTCTTCAATCATGGCCGGGACGGCCTCGAACAAATCGGCTACAATGCCGTAATCCGCCTTCTGGAAAATAGGCGCTTCGGGGTCTTTGTTAATGGCGACAATGACTTTGGACGAGCCCATTCCGGCGAGGTGCTGAATGGCTCCGGAAATGCCGACGGCAATGTACAAATTGGGAGAAACCGTTTTCCCGGTCTGTCCAACCTGATCGGAATGGGGCCGCCAACCGGCGTCCACAGCGGCTCGCGAAGCGCCCACAGCGCCTCCCAACAGATCGGCCAGCTCTTCCAGCATTTTGAAGTTTTCGGGGCCTTTCATCCCCCGCCCACCGGACACAATAATGTCGGCTTCTGTCAAATCGATTTTCCCGCCCCCGGTTTCGATAAATTCCTTCACCTTTGTTTTGATTTCGGAAGCGTCCACCGACACACTGAGCGCTTCTACCGGCGCCCTTTGGCCTTCCGCCCGAACCTCAGGGGTAAAAGCTTTGGGACGAACTGTTGCCATTTCCGGAGCTGATTTGAAAGCAACCTGAATGAATGCCTTTCCCGCGTAAATGGGACGCTTTGCCACCAGTTTTCCGTTTTCCACCGAAAGTCCCGTGCAGTCGGAGGCCAGCCCCACACCCATTTTTTGAGCCACCCGGGGCGCCAAATCCTTGCCCTGAGAGGTAGCCGAAAAAAGGACGACCTGAGCGCCTGTTTTGGCAGCGGCGTCTTGAACGGCGCGCACAAACCCCTCCGGGGCGTAATTTTCAAACACGTCGCTTTCCGCTACCAGAACTTTGTCCACGCCGTAAGCGCCCAATTCTCCTGCCATTTCGGAAATGCCTTTTCCCACAACCAAAGCCACAACCTCGCCGCCCAACGCATCGCCAATCTGGCGACCGGCGGTGGCTACTTCATAGGCAGCTTTTCTAAATTTGCCGTTCCGCTGTTCCGCAATTACCAACACGTTTCCAGCCATTGAAAAACCTCCTTTTATTCTAAATCCTTATTTTTCTATGTGATGAAAAAACACCCGTCTTAGATCACTTTCGCCTCTTCGTGCAGCAGACGCACCAATTCCGGGACAGCCTCCACACCTTTACCGACAATTCGACCACCTTTCCGCTCGGGAGGATATTCCATTTTCAAAATTTCCACCTTGGGATCGTCAAATTGCGGCTCTTTTTCTTCAACAGGTTTGCGCTTGGCCATCATAATACCTTTCAACGAGGCGTACCGCGGTTCATTCAGGCCTTTTTGTGCAGTGACCACGGCCGGCAAAGAGCCTTCCACCACTTCCAGGCCCCCTTCCACTTCACGATGCGCTGTAAAGGCTCCGTCACCAATTTCCAATTTGGTCACCACGGTGGCACAGGGCAAATCCAGTAGAGCCGCCACGCGAGGCCCAATCTGTGCCGCGTCGTCGTCCACCGCCTGTTTGCCTGTTAAAATCAAATCGTAGTCCATTTCCTTCAATTGATTGGCCAGGGCAACGGCCACGGCATAAGAATCCAAATAGGTGTCGTCGGTTTTCAAATGAACGGCCTTGTCGGCTCCCATTGCCAAGGCAGTTCGAATGGCATTAATGGCTCGGTCGGGCCCCAAGGTTAAGATGGTCACCTCGCCCTCGCCCGTGCTTTCCTTTATGCGCAACGCCTCCTCAATGGCGTACTCATCGTACGGATTCACCACATAATTGACGTCGGTCGGGTCAATGGTTTTCCCGTCCTGACCAATCCGTACTTTTGTTTCTGTATCGGGGACTTGCTTCATGCACACGACTATTTTCACGGCAAAATCCTCCTCTAAATTTAGGGTTCAACTGCTCACATTTCGCTCGGTAGTATTTAATTTACAAAACTTTTCATCATTTTACAAACGGAATTTTTTAAATCCCCTTGCTTCTTCAATTTTTCCTTCTTGAGAATTCCAACCTTTTTCCTGCGTTTTAGGCAACAAAGTGGGCGAAAAAAACACTTGCATCTTCACCCGAATTTTGCCATTTTAAATAGGATGATTTTGCACCTAAATCGGAACTTTCCATGAAATCGCACAAGCATCTGATCGTTATTGGGGATCGTGTTTTAATTCAGCCGGACAGCGCCGAGGAGCGTACGGATGTTGGCCTTTATTTACCGAAATGGGCTGTGGAGCGGGAAACCGTTCAAGGAGGGCGCGTGGTGGCCACCGGCCCCGGCACGCCCTTGCCCCAGCCGGGTGACATCGAGAACGAGCCATGGAAATCCTACGACGCCAACGTACACTACCTGCCCATGCAAGTTGAAGTGGGCGATTACGCCATTTTTTTGCGCAAGTCCGCTATTGAGATCAAATTTGAGAACAAAAATTATTTGGTTGTCCCCCAGGCCGCTATTTTAGTCGTGGTTCGGGAAGAAGATTTCGAGGAAGACGCTTTGTAGACCCTTGAGCCATTTTCCCCGCCCCGGGGGGTTATGTGAGAAAAATACCTCAATTGGGTTCAATGCCGAGAATCAACAACGGAATGGCCGGATTATTCCGGCCGTGTCTTAAAACATGGTACACTTCCCCCTCAAAATAAGCGACACCCGACGACATTTGTGTCTGCATGGCTTTGGTCGGTAGAATTTCAACCCCAAGATCAATCAGACCCCCCGAATAAAACAACATATGTTTGACAAAAATATCATACGCTACAAAAGCATATTTTCCAAACTGGACTTCCACCGCCACTTTGTTTTTTACAAAATCCGTTTGATTGTATGAAAAAATAGGGTTTTTCTCCCCGTGCTCTTCAAGAAACTTCCTCTGTTGTTTGGCCGATAAATTCAAACTTTTCTCCATGAGCTCTCGATCCAGCGTGATGTAATATTGATACCGGCTTTCTTGCCAATTGAAGTTATTGAATCGCTTTTTAAATTCCCTGTTCAATTCTACCGGACTGTAGAATTTTTTCCCGCGTGTTGTTTTTTCGCTACTGACTTTCGTTTTGAATTCGTCTGCCTGAATAGCTGAAATCACACTTTTGATTTCATCGTAAAGGGTGTTTCTGTGAACAATAAGAAACTCTTCTCCGTTAAGGTGAGAATATTTCCGGGCAATTTTCACGATTTTTCCGCCTTTTCAAGCCACTCTGCAGGATATTGAGCCAGTTTTGAATTTGAGGGGGGCGAGTAGATGGGTTTGGTCATCGGTCGTATTTTTAGACTACCATTTTCAAATTGCTTAATTCGTTGTAAAGCAACTTCAATGTATTTTTGTTCTTTATCAATCCCAACGGCATTTCTTTTATTTTTCAAGGCGGCTATTACCGAAGAGCCAACACCGCAAAACGGGTCCAATACCCAACTTTTTTCATTTGTAAGAGCCAAAACACACCTTTCCACCAGTTCAATCGGAAATTGGCAAGGGTGTTCGGTTTTCTCGGGATGATTTGCCTTAACATTGGGGATATTCCAAACACCTTCTTCCCAATCCCGGTAAACAATATCCCAAACATCGGAAGGGTTTTTACCTTTCGGATTGCCTGACAACTTGCCCTTTTTGGGCCCCTTAAAATGCCTCTTTCCGGGATATTTTGAGGGGATTCTAACTTCATCCAAATTAAAAATATACGAATCGCCTTTTGTAAACCATAAAATAGTTTCATATCGCCCTGAAAAGCGCTTAGACGCATGTAAACCGTGCCCAAACCGCCAAATGATTCTGTTTCTGAGCTTTAACCCATATTTTTTAAAAATTTGATAATAAAAAACATCCAATGGGAATACCTCCCCTGATTTTACGTAATTCCCCACCTGCCAACAAATACTTCCTTGGGGAGACAAAACACGAATTAATTCCCGAATAATCTCCTCTTGATCCTCCAAATACTTTTCGATGGACTGCTTAACTTCATATTCTTTGCCAACATTGTAGGGCGGAGACGTTATGATCAAATCAAATCGATCGTCCTGCATCGCTTCCAAAGTCCCCTTGGCATCATGACACACCAATCTGTACTCCGATTGAGTGAATAAGTCACCTGAAGTCCCCTTATATTCCACACGATGTCCCATTTTTGCTCCGAATTTTCTCTTTAAAATTCCTTACCGGAATGGTGCACTTTTATCAATCGAGCGGGAAAATCGACTTTTGACAATTATTTTCCGTAGGAATCAGTCACTAAAAAAATAGTCCCTTTTCCTCCAAATGTCAAGAAATTATTCCCATTTTCCCCGCCCCGGGTTGCGTTCGGGGCGGGGAAACGCGTTCCCTCTGTCAGCGAAGGGTTTCCGGTTCCACATTCCAACCGCCTACCTTGAGGGCGGGTTTCTGCCCCCTTAAATCGACGTCTGAAAACCTTGCCGTAAGCACCTTTTTTTCACCGGGCAAAAGGGCAAAATCATTCTCATCCCAATAAATGGGCAAAACAGAATCCCCCGAATCCCGGCGAACAATTTTTAATTCCACAAAAAAAGCCAGTTTCGACGTGGGATTTTTTACGTGCACCTGAGCCGTCCAACGCTTGCCGTTTTTTGAAAAGTGAACGGAGGCTTCCAGCCGAACGGGTGGCAAATCGGAAAGCTGCGTTAAATCAGCAAAGCCTACGGTAGGAGTGACGTACCAATTGGCGTGGGCTTCGTCCAAAATATCCGGTTGGGTTGAGAGCCAGTAAAAATTGGAACTGATTTCTCGATTTGAGGCGTCTTTCAATCGCAGATCCAAAAAATAGGTGCGCGAAAGCCCGTTGATTTCCGGAATCTGAAACAAAATTCGGCTGGTGTTTTCTGCCATCGCCACAGGAACGGATTTCTCGAATTTTTCGTGAAGATTGAGCGAAAAGACACGAGCTACCGCAGTTAGCTTTTCGAAGGTTCGGTAGGTGCTGTTGACAACCGCTACGCGGTGCGTGGCGTAATCGTATTGAATATGAACCGGCTCGCAGGCTTTTTTTGTCCCGAAATAAGCCCCTCCGGGCATTAAATAATAATCGTACAACTGCCAGATCATAGAAGGCCAGGCTGAATTCAACATCCATTGAATCACGCCTGTGGACAAAAATTTGTTCTGTGCGTAGGCTTCAAACATGGCGCGAAGCCCCTCGTAATTCATGATCTGAGCCTTTTCACAATAATTGGCAGCACTTTCGGCTTTTCCGTACCGGTTGGTTAAGGCTGTGGTGTACACATTGAGGTTGACAAATTTCCCCCGCCCGCAGTGGAAATCCCACACATCATCGATGGGCCAAAGGTGATCGGGTGGGATCATTCTCCTCACGCTCTCCAAAGGAGGAACCTCCGGGCCGGGGCCGATTTCCGTAGCAAATCCGAAGGCACCGCCGCGCGACGTGTCTGCGTACCAATAAACCGGCGGCACCCATTCGTAGGGTCCGCTCATTTTGACCCCGGAATTCCCCGTTACCGAGGTAGGTTTTTGGCTGGCCGAGGAAAGAAAAGGCCGTGTGGGATCGTATTTTTTTAAGAGAGCCACATAGCGCTGTTCCAATTCCGGGCGCGGCGGTTTGTCACTGCCGTACAGCCAAACCAAAACAGACGGGTGATTCCGCAGCCGCAGAATCTGATCCCGAAACGAGCGCACGACCACATCCATTTGGTGGGGAGACCGAACGCCTCCGAATTGGTCGCAGGCGCTGCCAATCAGATTTTTCCATTCCCACTGGCACGACCATCCGACCAGCATGAGCAGGCCATTTTCGTCGCACAGCCGGTACAGTGCGTCCCGCCCCCAAATGCCTTCCACCCGAATGGCATTGAGATGCATGTCGCGGGCATATTTGACTTTCGCCTCCAATTTTTTGGGGGAATCGGCCAACAGAAGATCATCCGCCCAACCTCCGCCGCGAATCAAAATCGGTTTGCCGTTGACGGTAAACACACGGTAGCCTTTTTTATTAAAATAGGAACCGACCTCCCGAATGCCAAAGCGGGTGGAAAGTGAATCGGAAAGATTACCCTGAAGCTCCAACTCAAAATGAACGGAGTACAAATTGGGTTGACCCGTTCCGACCGGCCACCAAAGTTTGGGATGTTTTAAAACAAGCGACTTAAATTTTTCGGGTGAAAATCTTACCGTTCGATTTTCACAGGGGTTTAGCTTTATTTTTTGAGAAAGGTAAACGGAGCCGATTTGCGCTTTTACAATCCCCTCTACGGCGTGAGCAGCATGATTGGCTACGTCCACAGCGAGTGTGAGCTTGGCCTCGGTGGTGTCGGGTAAATTGAGCCGGGTAATGACCTGCGGGTGCGCCAGTGAGGCCTCTCCGCTAAACCGCAGGAAGACGGGCTGCCACAGCCCGAGGTTTTTGTCGGGCGGCGCAGGATTCCAATCCACAAATCCCAAGGAGGGGTCTCCCGGTTTCGGGGGGAATACCTGCACGGCCAGCACATTTTCTTTTCCAACGCGGACAATCGGAGTCACGTCAAAGGTAAAATGGCGGTACACGCCTTCCACGGAATCGGCCGATGCGATCTTTTGTCCGTTTACCCACACATCCGCCCGATACACGATGCCGTCGAAATGGAGAAAAATCCGCTTATTTCGCCTCAATGTAGAAATCTTAAAAACCTTCCGGAACCACCAGGAATGGTGAAACGGCTCTGTGGGAATTTTGGCAAGGTTCTTTCCGTAGTAAATATTTTTGTACACACCGTCGGCTACCAAGGCTGCCAACACGGTGGTGGGAACCGTTGTCGGATGCCACCCTTTGGCCTTAAAAGCAAGGGTAGAAATTTGACTGCCGGCGGCGGAAACTTTGGCGGAATCCTGCAGAAGCCAACCCGTGCTCAGGTTCTGCCGAACCGGATTGGTCCGCCGCGCTTTTTGGCGGGGAGCACAGAAAAAACCGGCCCAAAAAACAAACACAAGCAAACCCCAAACGGAAATCTGTTTCTTCATTCTCTCACTCCAAATTTGACTGAACGTTTTTTAACTGACCGTTTTTTCGCAGTTTCGTTTTTACCGGTACCCGATAGCCACGTACCCCACCCAGTGGTGCAAATTGGCGGGCGCGGTCACCCCCATTCCGGTGTGGCGGACATTCAGCTCGCCCAATTCCACACTGTCGCCGTAGCGCAGAAAATCCCCCACCAGAGGTTTTCGGTGAAGATTTTTCATCAAATGAGCCAGCATGTTGGTACCGAAGGGGACGGCAAAGCGCCCGCACCAGGTAACTTTGTACTGGTGGTAATCCAAGGGATTCAAGACACGGGTGTAAAAATCATGCACTTTAAATCGGGTGAGACTGCCGCACAAGGTCTGGCGGGCAATATTGCGATCGCGCTGCGTTCCCCTTTTCAATCCCTCACAGCCCACACCGAACGGAGCGAAATTTCGGCCGCCCCAGCCCTGGTCGCCGTAGTGAGAGCAATCGTTGGAAATCAAAAAAGCAATGTCCCTTCCCAATTGCCAGTGGTGCGTTTGAATGAGGCGCGCCAAAACAGCGGCCAGGTCCTGTGAAAGGCTATCCAATTTCGGCCAGGACATGTAAGGCACCAAAATGGAAACAATTTCTACCTTGCGGTTGTAATATTGCAGCCAGGGAATGAGCGCCTCTACGGAATGCTCTTCCGCCTGCATCGGACTGCTGACGATAAAATCCGATTTGGGTAGTTTAGTTAAGATTTCCTTTCGTAACGCCGAAACGCGAACCAGACCGTAAGGTCCCCTCCATTTTTTAAAGGCGTCAAACACCAGTGTATTTTCCACGTGCCAGCGCCGCGCGTAGTGCGAAACACCCAAAATGACCACGCGGGTGGCCTTGAGGTAGGGGTAAAGATGGGCGTAAACGGGGCCGGCGTAGATAAAATCGTCGTGGGGTGAAATACCGGCCACAAAAAAGGACCCGGGGGTTAAACGGTACTTTTTGGCATTTTTCGCCAACATTAGGGAATCCGCCTGCCGGCTTAGCTGCACGGTGAGGTTCATTTGAGCCGCGGAAATCGCGAAGCCCACCGTGTCCTTTAGGCCCCGCACGGTACGGGTGGACGGCACGGCTGTTTTGGGCAATGTACGCGGCAATTGAGCAAAGGCGGACGAAATGAAAAAAACACCCCCGACCAAAAGAAAAACGACCGTTCTTAGTGTTTTCACGATTCCTCCCGTTTGTCTGGATTTTCGAAAAACTCTGGTTTTCAGCCCCGCGGTTTATTTTTTAGCCAATTAATTGAACGGAAAAGCCACGGCGGAGCCGTACCGTCCCGGTACGCCCTTTTTCTCCACCCGTCTCTATTTCTTGGGAAACGGAGGCGGTACCAACTTCGGCGGCGGATTCTTTTTGAGTTCGGCCGAAACAACGGCAATAGCCTTTTCAAGCTGTGGATCGCGACCGGCCAGTACATCGGAAGGCGTATTTTCCACCACAATGTCCGGGTCAACGCCGTGGTTTTCCACCACCCATTTTCCGTACAAATTGGCAAACCCCACATTCGATTGTGTCAACATGCCGCCGTCCACCAGCGGAATCATATTAATAATGCCAATCAATCCTCCCCACGTACGCGTGCCAATGAGTTTGGCCATGTGCAGCTCTTTGACGTGTTCGCTAAAAACCTCGCCGTCTGAACCGGTACCCTGATTGCAAAGCACCACAACGGGCCCAGGGTGCACGGCGTGGGGGTAAGCCATGGGCCGAAAGGTGCGGGTCTTTGTCAAAAATGCCAGTTTCCGTTCCAATTTGTCAATAAGAAACCAGCTCACAAAACCGCCCCCGTTATTTCGGACGTCAATAATCAGGCCGTCGCGGTAGCGCTCTGCCCGGAAGCCTTGTTCAAATTGTTTCAAACCTTCTTCGTCCATGTCCGTTAAATGGATGTACCCCACACGGCCCCCGGTCTCCTGACGAACCTTCGTGTAATTTTTCTCCACCCATTCGTGGTAACGCAGCGACCGTTCACTGTACAGTGCGCGAATTTTAACAGTCCGCGCTCCTTTTAGATTGGGACGGCTATTTACGGTGAGGCAAACCTCCCGCCCCGCTTTGTTTTCCAGATACTTGAAATAATTCTCATTAGGAGACAACCGATTCCCGTCGATCGCCAACAAATAATCCCCCTTTTGGATGTGAACATTGGGATCTAACAACGGATTGTGCGTGCTGCTCCGCCACAGTTCGCCCTGAATAATGTGCTCAAATCGGTAGGCTCCGGCCTTAAAATCGGGGATTAAATCGGCTCCTAACAAACCCACGCTCACCCGCGCGTAGTGCTCGCGAATGGGGCTGCCGCGACCGATAATGTATTCGTGCGAAGCCGTCAGCTCCCCGATCATTTGTCCCAACAGGTAATTCAGGTCATTTCGGGTTCCCACGTAGGGAAGAAGCGCGGCGTATTTTTTCCCAATGGCCGGCCAATTTTTGCCATGAAGATGCGGATCGTAAAAAAAGTCCCGAATTTGTCGCCAGGCTTCCCAGTAAATCTGGCGGTACTCCTCGGCAAAATCCACTTTTTTCTCCAACCCTTTCCACGCCAGGGTACCCTCGCCGGCAAAACTTTCGTCGGATGTGGGAATAACGCCGGCCGTTTTTCCGCTGAGGTAGGCGGCTTTTTCGGCGTTGTATGAAAGGTTGTAGCTGCCAATCCCGGGAATAATCGTTTTGGTGCGTCTTGAAGAAAGGTCAAATTTTTTCAAGGTGTAAAAAGTGACTGAATTGGGATGAAAAAATTCTTCGATTCCGGGGAAACCGAAGCTCGCTTTCGACAAAAAGAAAACCGCGTGTTTTCCCGCTTTTAGGGATTTGTACGTGCCGGGCGCAACCGGCACCGTGTACAGCCGGCGAGAAAGGCCCTTGACATCGACGCGATTGACGTCTATTTTTTCGGTCTGGGAATCTTCCCCCTCTTCCTCAAAAGGAGGCGCTTCGCCCGATTGAAGCTGCACAACCATGACCTGTGTCATGTTGGCGTTGAGATTGTTGTCCATGAAAGGATCAAGTTCCGGCTCAAAATGCCGATTGGACAGAAAAAACAAATATTTTCCCCCTCGGTCAAACGTGGGACTAAAATCGTCGTAGCGGTCATCGGTCAGCCGGATTTTTTGTTGGGTTTTCAAATTGTACAAATAAATGGAGCTGTTCATATTTTTGTTCGTTTTGGAATAAGTAATCCATTTGCTGTCCGGCGACCAATCGTACTCGCTGATTTCCCAGTAAATTTCGTTGTCCTTTTGGTAAAAACAACGGTCGATTTGTGTTACTTTTCCTGTGGCCACGTCCGCCACAAAGGTCCTAAAATCCTTATCGCCGAAAAGAATCTTCTTGCTGTCCGGCGACCACTTTAAATGGTAGTAGTAGGTTTTAGAATGGTGGGTGAGCCGCTTCCAGGGCTGATGCGGACGAGGCGGCGTTACGTACAATTCGTACTCCCCGGTTTTGTCCGAAAAAAAAGCGACCCATTTCCCATTGGGGGAAAGGGCGGGAAAAATCTCCCGACTGCCTGAAGAATTCGTCAGATTCACCGGCTGGCCCTTTTGTGCAGGAACGAGGAACACATCTCCCCGAGATTGTACCACAGCCGTGTCGCCTTTGGAAGAGAGTGAGACATATTGGACGTAGCGGTCGGGATTCAAAAAGGTATTTCGCAGCCGCCAGCGATCTGTGGGAATCAGGATGGACAGCTTTTGAAGTTTCTGATTCACCAGATTCAGCGTCCAGAGGTAACCCTGACAACCGAAAACAATTTTTCCGCCTCCGGCCGAGGGAAATTCCACGTCCCAATGTTTAAAGTGGGTCAAAGGCTGCACACTTTTTCGCTCCAAAGAAAAGCGGTACAAATTCATTCGCCCGAATTGGCGGTCCGAATTAAAATAAACGGCATTTCCCACCCACATGGGGAAGTTGTCGTAGCCCGCCCAGTGGGTCAAACGGTGAAACGATCTGGTTTTGAGATTCCCGATCCAGACGTCTTGCTGGTCTCCCCCTCGGTATTTTTTCCAATTCATCCGGTCGGCGTCGTTGCGGTTGAAGACAATCTGCGTCCCGTCCGGGGAAAGTGAGGCGTAGCGGACGCGATCCACCGGCATTTTTTGGGGGAAACCACCCTTCACGGGAACCTTGAACAACTCCGTTTGCAACCCTCGGCGCGAGCGAAAAAGGACAAAGCGGCTATCGGGCGTCCACCCCAGCACCACGTCGGCTGCCGGATGGTACGTCAGACGCAGAGGAGTGCCGCCTGTCACCGGCATGACGTACACATCGCTCCCGCCGTCGTAGTTTCCGGTAAAAGCAATCCACTGACCGTCGGGGGAAAATTTGGCGTATTTTTCGAGACCGGGAAAGTCGGTTATTCGGCGTGCGACACCACCGGTGTCCGGCACCAGCCAGAGGTCGTCCTCGAATGTGAACACAATTTTGCCGTGTCCAATGTCGGGATTTTGTAAAATGCGGCCCGGCAGCGGCCCCGACGCCGCCCCCCGGGCAAACAGTCCGCTCCACAAAATCAAATTCAAAAGGAGCAACACCAGTCGTAACAGGCGAGAATTTTTCATGCTAAACTCCTTCACACATCTATTGGGTTTCTTTTCTGTTTCTGTTGTCCTTTGTTTCTGTGCGTGAAAAGACAACGAAAAGCTTCCTCCGGGCCGTGCCCAAAACGGTCGGTCATGAACAGCAGTCCGTGGCTTTAGAAACCGGGCTTTAACCCATTCCTCTTGAGTAAATATACGAGATTCACGGAAAATTGCAATAAGATTTCCGGCCGTTTTGCCTTTTCTGAATCTTTTTGAACCGAAAGCAGGCTTTCCATTGTAAAGGCAAAAAGGCAGGAGCGCCAGACGAGTCATTTTTTACTTTTATTTTTCTTGAAACTTCCTTATTTTGTGTATGTTTTGTTGACATTCCGCAATTGATTGGCCGATTAAGGAAAGGAGTTTTCATGGCTGAGTCCGAACTTCGGCTTCCGGAGAATGCCCGCCGGGAATTGAAACCGGGGGAAGTGTACACACCGGTCATTTCCGCCGAAAAGGGCGTTTTGGAAGTCACGGTGCGTTCGATCACATTTGGGTTTTTAATGACGGTCATTTTTTCCATGGCGGCGGCGTACATCGCCCTAAAATTGGGTCAGGGCATTGAAACGGCTATTCCCATTGCGATTTTGGCGGTTGGTTTTTCCGCCATGTTGGCACGCAAGAGCACGCTTCTGGAAAATATTAACATTCTGGCGATCGGTGCCACCTCGGGGATTATCGTCGGCGGCTCGGTTTTTGTGATGCCTGCCGTGTACGTGCTGCACATTGAACATCTTTCCGGTTTTTTTCAGATTTTCCTGGTGCCGCTTTTCGGGGCTATTCTGGGCGTCCTTTTCCTCATTCCCTTCCGGCGGTATTTTGTGGCCGACATGCATGGGAAGCTCCCTTTCCCGGAAGCCACTGCCACCACGGAAATTCTCATGACGGGAGAAAAGGGCGGTACGCACGCCAAAATTCTAGCCTACGCCATGGGCATCGGAATGGTTTTCGATTTTGTCGGCCCCTCCATGCACGCCTGGGCCGAGAATTTCACCACGTCGATGATCGGTTTTTTTCAACCTCTGACCACAAAAGTAAAGGCGGTTTTTTCGCTCAATACGTCGGCAGCCATTGCGGGTCTGGGTTATTTAATCGGCGTTCGGTACGCGGCCATTATCTTAGCCGGTTCAATGATGTCCTATTTCGTCCTGGTGCCGATTTTTGCGCATTTGGGCCATTTTATTCAAACCAGCATTACACCGGGGTTGCCGCCCATTTCTCAAATGTCTGCTGAAGACATCTTTTTTAATTACGCCCGTTACGTGGGGATCGGAGGCATTTTTACGGCCGGACTCATTTCTATTCTCAAAATGTCCGGTGTCATTGGGAGTGCCCTCAAACAGGCTTTCGGCGAAATTTTCAAATCGCACGCCGAAAAGCGTGAAACCAAGGCCCTGCCCCGGTACGAGCGTGACATCAGCATGGTTGTGGTAGTTGGACTTATTGTGGCGGTTTCTTTTTTTCTGTGGATTTACTTTCGATTCTCCGTACTAAAACACGTGGTCGGCGCTACGCAGATTTCGTTCATTGCCATTGTACTGACGCTTCTTATTGCCTTTCTGTTTGCGGCGGTTTCTGCCTGGGCCGTGGCCATGATTAGTGTAACCCCCGTTTCGGGGATGACGCTCATGACGCTGATCGTAACGGCTGTGATCATGGCGCAACTGGGACTCCACAGCGAAGAAGGCATGATTACCACGCTGTTGGTCGGTGGTGTGGTGTGCACGGCGCTTTCGATGACCGGGAGCTTGGTCACGCAATTCAAAATTGGCTATTGGCTGGGCGCAACGCCCAAATATATCGAGTGGAGCAATATTCTTGCTTCGGCCGTGGCCTCCGTTACCGTAACCGCCGTGATTATTCTTCTGGCCAACGTGTACGGCTTTTCGCCAGGCCCCGCGCACCCCAATCCCATGCCCGCCCCGCAGGCTAACGCAATGGCCGCCGTTCTGGGCAGTTTAATGAAAGCGGGGCAGCAGGCTCCCTGGTTCCTCTATGCCATGGGGGTTGTCATTGCCATTATTGTGGAGATGATCGGTGTTTCGGGGCTGGCTTTTGCACTGGGTATGTACCTGCCCATCGAACTCAATTCCCCCATCTTGGTGGGGGCCATTGTGGCGTGGCTGGTTAAGAATTCCACCAAAAATGAAAAACTTTCCAAAGCACGGCACGATCGGGGGCTGTTAGTCGCTTCGGGACTCATTGCGGGTGGCGCTATTATTGGAGTGGTGGCGGCCCTCTTGAAATTTTTCGAGGACAAGTACCACACCACGCTTATTCCCGATCTGCACAATACAGGTGCCTTTGGCAATTGGCTGGGGTTGGTTCTCTTTCTTGCCCTTTGTGCTTTCATTTATTGGGATGCACTACGTGCAAAAGAAGCGTAAAAGGGATTTTTCAAACACCAGTGGGGCCTTGAACAAACGCAAAGCATAAAATTTGAAGAGCACACATGGACGAAAAATTATTAGAAAAGAAGATCATTGACATTCTGAAGCACAATGCCGGCCGTCGGTTCAAAACCAAAACGCTGGCTCGTCAGCTTCGTATTTCCACCGAATGGTACCCGACTTTTCGGGAGATTCTTCGGCACCTGACCGAGGAAGGCAAGATCATAAAAGACGGCCGAAACGGGTACACTTACCGAAAAGGCGTGGCCACCGTGGTGGGCACTTTGGATGTCAAAACGCAGGGCTACGGCTTTGTGCGGGCAGATGACGGACAGACGGAAATCTTTGTCAGCCAGAAAAATATGGGCACTGCCATTAACGGAGATGTGGTTCGGGTGCAACTCTTTGCCAAATCCCGCCGAAAGGGACAACTGACCGAAGGCAAGGTGGTGGAGGTGCTGCAGCGCCGGAAATCCAATATTGTGGGCATTTTCCGCCGGGGGAAATATTTCAATTACGTGGTTCCGGACGATTTGAAAATCCCGTGGGACATTCTTGTGGCGCCTGAAAACGACGCCGGAGCCAAACCCGGCCAAAAGGTGGTGGTCAAAATTCTGGACTGGGAGCACGACCAGCTCAATCCCGAAGGGCGGATTGTTGAGGTTCTGGGTTACCCCGACGAAAAGGGCGTGGACGTTCTGTCCGTGGCCAAGTCTTTCGACCTGCCTGTTGCCTTCGCTCCAGCCATTTTAAAATCGGCCAAGAAAATTTCGGCTGAAATTCCCAAAGAAGAAATCGACCGCCGCCTGGACCTTCGGGCTGAGGAAATTTTTACCATCGATCCCGAAGACGCCAAGGATTTTGACGATGCCGTTTCCCTGAGGATTCTCGAAAACGGCTTTTACCAACTGGGCGTTCACATTGCCGACGTCAGTCACTACGTGACCGAAAACACCCCTATCGACAAAGAGGCGCTACGGCGTGCCACCAGCGTCTACCTTGTCGACCGCGTGGTGCCCATGCTTCCCGAACGCCTTTCCAACGAACTGTGCAGCCTACGACCAAACGAAGACCGTCTGACCTTTTCCGTGCTCATGAATCTCAATCGAAAACTCAACGTGGTGGACTACCAGATTGTGGAATCGGTCATTCGCAGTAAAAAACGTTTCAGTTACGAAGAAGTGCAGGCCATTTTGGACGGCGGGAAGGGCCCTTTTGCCTCGACGCTCAAAAAGATGCGCGACCTCAGTCAGGCGCTGCGCCAAAAACGCATTCGGGAAGGCAGCCTGGATTTTGAAACCCCGGAGGTAAAAGTAATCCTGGACCACCGCGGGAAACCCGTTGAGCTGCGCAAGGTGGAACGTCTCCAAAGCCACCAATTGGTCGAAGAATTTATGCTGCTGGCCAATCAAACCGTGGCACGGCACGGAACCTTCGGCAAGGGGGAGCAAAAGGCAAAAATGCGGGGATTGCCGTTTGTGTACCGCGTGCACGAACGCCCCAGCCAGGACAAAATCCGCGATTTCAAAAATCTCATTGAAGCCCTCGGGTACAAATTCCCCGGCAAAAAGGGGCGTGTGGAACAGAAACATTTACAAAAGCTTTTGGAACAGGTAGAAGGAACACCGGAGGAAATTATTGTCACCAACGTCATGTTGCGCTCCATGATGAAAGCGCAATATTCTACCAAAAATATCGGGCATTTTGGGCTCGGGTTTTCCCATTACACCCACTTCACCTCGCCCATTCGCCGCTACCCCGATCTGCAGGTGCACCGGCTTCTCAAGGAATACGCCGGTCGGGTGACGCAAAAGCGAAAAGCCGTTTTGCGGGAACGCCTGCCCGAGGTTTGTAAAATCGCCTCCGAACAGGAAATCCGCGCTCTCGAAGCTGAACGGAAGTCCGTTAAAATGAAACAGGTGGAATTTATGGCCGACAAATTAGGGGAGGAATATTCCGGCATTATTTCCGGAGTCGTGCCGTTTGGTATTTTTGTGGAGATAGAAGAAACTCTTGTGGAAGGACTGGTTCCGGTTCGGGATCTACCGGAAGATTACTATTATTTTGACGAGCGGCGGTTTTCCATGGTCGGCAAACACACCGGCACGACGTTTCGTCTGGGCGATCGCGTCCGAGTACGGGTGGTGCGGGTGGATGTAAACGAAAACATCATTGATTTCACCCTTGTTCGCTAAGAATAGCGGCGATTTCAACATGAAAGAGATTTTTTTACCTTTTGACTAAAAATACTCTTGACCGGCAACAAAAATTTTACTATTTTATTTCTCAAGAAATTTCAACGGTGTGACGATAAAAAAAACAAAATTTGTTTGTTAAATTCCGATTGTACTGAAAAGCTTTTAAAAAAGTGCCTTTATGATTCATCTTGAATCCAAATATTTGCCCCCTCTTTTGAAAATCCAGTGGAAAGGCCATCGACTTTTCTCCGACTTTCTCACTAGTAGCCTGACATCTGCGTCCTGCTAATCGGGACACCTGTCTTTTAATTTTTCCAAATTAAAAAAACAGTTTTTTCATTATTCCAGACAAGGAGTACATGTCATGGCTGCTCGTATTTATTATTACAGCACAAATCGCACATTTTCAAACTATTCCGATGAAATCTCTTTTCCTGAAGCCCTTCTTATGGGACAGGCCCCGGACGGCGGCCTGTTCATGCCCAACGCCATTCCCCAAATTTCTGCAACCGAAATGAAACAAATGGCCGAAATGGAATTTCCTGATCTTGCTGCCTTCGTATTGGGAAAATTTCTCGAGGAAGAAATTCCTCAATCGAAATTACTCCAATTGGCGCGCGAGGCTTACACATTTGACGTTCCTGTAGAAGCCTTTGACGATCGCCGATTTATTCTTCGCCTGGACCGGGGGCCCACCGCTTCCTTCAAGGATTTTGCCGCCCAGATGTTGGCGCGATTGACGGGTTATTTTAATGGCGGCTCCAAACATCTGAGCCTTTTGGTGGCCACTTCCGGCGATACCGGCAGTGCCATCGGACAGGCTTTCCACGGCATTTCGGGGATCGACGTGTACATCCTCTACCCGCGTCAGGAAGTCAGTCCCGCACAGGAAAGACAGCTCACCTCAATCAACGGGAATGTCCACGCCGTAGCGGTTGACGGCAAATTTGACGATTGCCAGAATATGGTGAAATCGGCTTTTGCGGACCCTGAGCTGCGCCGCTTCCATTTGATTTCGGGAAACTCCATTAACATTGGGCGGTTGCTGCCCCAGATGATTTACTATTTCTACGCCTATTTTCGGGTTGCACAGCCCGGTCAGCGGGTTGTTTTTTCCATTCCGTCCGGAAATTTCGGTAACGCACTCGGATGCGAATTGGCCAAACGAATGGGGCTTCCTGTGGAAAAGATCGTTATTAGCACAAACGCCAACGATGAATTTCCACGGTTTTTGCAAACCGGCGTCTACCGGCCCCTTTCACCCTCGCGAAAATGCCTGTCCAATTCAATGAATGTGGGGCATCCCAGCAATCTGGCACGTCTTTTCGATCTGTTCGGGGGAAATGTGGACAAAAATGGTGTTTTACACAAACAACCCGATCTGAAAAAACTCAGGTCAGCTATTTTCAGCGTCAGCATTTCGGACGCGCAAACAGTGGACACTTTGGTTACCCACTGGCAAAACAAAAGCATTTTGTTGGAACCTCACGGCGCCGTGGCAGTGGCCGGACTCGAGGCCTTCCTCCAAACGGAAGGTGATCCCGACCTACCGCTTATTGCTTTGGAGACAGCGCATCCAGGCAAGTTTTCCGAAGTTTTGCAGGAGCATTTGGGCATTGCTCCGGAACTTCCACCCTCGTTGCAACGACAAAATCGCAAAAATCGCTATGCCGTACTGCCCAATCAGTACGAAATTTTCAGGGAATATCTGTTTGAAAATCTAAAGGCATAAAAAAAGCCCCGTCTCCAACTGAAACGAGGCTTTTGCAAACAGAGTATCTTTTATCCCTGATGATTTCGATTTCCGTAGGGCAGCGGAATAAATTGAACGGAAGGCTGGTTCAAATGAGATTGGGGGTACAGATTCATGAGTTGGTACACCTCCAGGGGAAGCTCCGTGCTTACTTTTAATCCCAAATCCCGAATGGTTTCAACCATCAGCGGGTAATCGTGCGTCCAGCGCCCTTCACTCAGGATTTTGGCCACTTCCTCCGCTTTTTCCTCCGGCAGTTTTCCTTGGAGACACCACTTGACAAAGCTTTTCACCTGCCGAATCGCCTTGCGAGACTCGTCCGCCAAAATCAGTGTGTTATCTTCTATTTTTTCGGGAGATTTTTTTTGAACGACCCTCAAAATGGACGCCGCCGGAAATTGGCCCAATTGCGGGTCCACGGGCCCCAACACGGCATTTTCATCCATAATAATTTCATCTGCAGAAAGGGCTAACAGCGTCCCTCCGGACATGGCGTAGTGGGGCACCAAAACCGTTACCTTGGCCGGATGTTTTTTAAGCGCTCGGGCAATTTGCTCCGTCGCCAGAACCAATCCGCCGGGCGTGTGTAAAATCAGGTCGATCGGCATGTCCTTGGGTGTCATCCGAATGGCCCGCAAGATTTGCTCCGAATCCTCAATACTAATGTACCGAACAAGCGGGAACCCGATAAAACTCATGGTTTCCTGGCGGTGAATCAGAGCAATCACACGCGACTTGCGTTTTTTTTCAATTTTACGCAGGAAATTCAAGCGCGTCCGCGTCAACAGCCATTTTTGGTACCAGGGCACCAGCAGAGAAATGAGAAATAAAAACCAGAACAAATTTGCCAAGGGGTCTTTCATGGGATCCTCCGTTACCAGGGTAAAAATTCATCTTCGTAGGCCGCACGTTTCTTTTCGCGAAAGAACCACACCAAAACAAGGCCTGCGGCAAATCCCCCAATATGGGCAAAATAGGCTACTCCTCCGGTCGCCATGTGCGCGGAAGGCAGCGCGGCCAATCCCGAGATAAGCTGCAACGCAAACCAAATCAAAATAAAAACAAACGCCGGGATTTCGACAATGTCAATAAAAATAATAATAATCAGCAAGGTAATAACTTTGGCACGGGGGTACAAAAGAACATAAGCCGCCATCACGCCGGCAATAGCGCCGCTTGCACCGATATTTGGGACGGTAGACGCAGGATTAATAGCATATTGTGCAAAAGTGGCCGCCAAACCGCTGATGAGATAAAAAAGGAAATAGCGTCCGTGCCCCATGGCGTCTTCCACATTGTCGCCGAAAATCCACAAGAACCACATATTCCCGATGATGTGAATCCAGCCGCCGTGCAGAAACATGGCGGTAAAAATCGTCAATACGGCGTACAGGGAAGTCACTCCGTAGGCAGCCGGGTGGGTCAATCGAGCGGGTACAAATCCGTAGGCTTGAATAAAATTTTGAACGGCGCTTCCCAAGGAAAGCTCAATAAAAAATGCCCATACGTTGAGGCCAATAAGGATAAAATTTACCAGCGGAAACCGTTTGGACGGGATGGTGTCGCGTAATGGGAACATCCGAGGGGTCTCCTATTTTCGTGAATGGTTGGCTTCGTGCGAATTCCCTGGCCGGCGGTAGGGGATGGGAATGTATTGAACCGAGGCCTTTTGCTGACCGGGTTGAGGATACAAATCCATGAGTTTGTACACTTCTTCGGGCAGATCGGTTGACACCTTCAATCCCAACTCTCGGGCTTCGTCCACGGTAATCGGGTAATCGTGTGTCCAGCGCCCTTCGGTTAAAATGGCGGCCAATTCCTTGGCCTTCTTTTCACCCAAACTTTTCGTCAGAATGGATTGAACAAACGTGCGAATTTGCTTAATGGCCTTTTCACTCACGTCGGCCAAAATCAGGGTTTCGTCTTCGATTTCGTCGTACTTTTTCTCTTTGAGAATCTTCAAAATGGAGGCCGCTGGTTTGTCCCCCAATTGGGGGTCTACCGGTCCCAGCACGGCACTTTCGTCCATGATGATTTCATCTGCGGCCAGAGCCAACAAGGTCCCACCAGACATGGCGTAGTGCGGTACCATAACGGTTACTTTGGAGGGATGTTTGTGAATGGCGTTGGCAATTTGCTCAGCAGCTAACACCAGTCCGCCCGGGGTGTGCACAATCAGGTCGATGGGCATATCTTTTGGCGTCAGCCGAATAGCGCGCAAGATCTGCTCAGAATCGTGGATATCGATGTATTTGACCAGGGGAAATCCCAAAAATGCCATCGTTTCCTGACGGTGAATCATCGCAATAACCCGCGATTTGCGCTTTTGCTCCAGACGGTGAAGCATTTTAATTCGCGCCGCTTCTAAGGCTCTCTTTTGAAAAACCGGAATCAGAGCGGCAATAATAAACAACAGCCAAAACAGATCGGCCATGGAACCCATCGATTCTCCTCCTTACCTTTTGGACGAACACGCTTCCGTTTACCCACAAGGACTGGCTGAAATCAAAAATGGTGAAAATACCAAACAGCCAGCACGGCGTAGAGCCCCAAAATCACCCAACCACCGCGTTTGAACAAATTCCAAAAGCGCCCCCATTTGACGTACGCCACGTACACCAAGATTGCCAACAAAATCGTCAAAATTGTCCACATGATTCTTCTCCCTGCGCTTGATTGCCCAAAATCCCAAAAACCAATGGGTACTCACTTCCGTCCCAAAATGGTCCGGCGATCACACTAAATCGAGCCAACGACCCACAATGTACGAACCGACCGAATTGAATCGTTTTTTGGCAAAGCGTCGCTTCGGTTCAACCCGAATTTTATTTTCGCCTACCACGGCCTAAGCCTCGCCCCAAACCCATTCCTCCGCCCATGCCGCGTCCTCTTCCCATGCCTCTGCCCAACCCCCGACCCAGTCCTCTCCCAAATCCTTCTCCGTGCTCGTGTTCGTGAGTCTCGTCGTGGTGCCCTAAACCGAACCCCCCGCCATCGTGGGGACTGTTTTTCATGGTCGGTTTGTCCGCCGGCGTCAATTCACCGGCACGCAATGCCTCCAGCGCCTGTCGAACGGTTTTCCCCCGAACCACAAATACGGGGATATTGGCCGCTCGAAGCGTCTCGAACGAACCGGGCCCGATGTTTCCGGTAATGACGGCATCTGGCCTCATGTCCAAAAGTTGGCGAATGCTAAGACTATTTTGGCCGTCCACCGCGTTAGGAATGGCTTTGTATTCCAACGTGTCCAAATCGGCGAAAATAAAATATTTTGAATGCCCAAACCGTTTTTCCATTTTGCCTTCCAAATCCGGTTGGCTGGATGTCACTAAAATGCGTTTCATTTGACAGCCCCTTTCTCACTCCATTCTGTTTCAGGGGGAATTTTGAAATATTTTTTCCCCTCAAATTGAATTTCCTGCAAACGTCCGTCTTCACGAAACAATTCAATATATTTGAGGAGTTCGTCTCTGTGCACACCAATGGATTCCGTCAATTCCTCCAAAGTACAGGCACGAATTTTGAGTAATTCTTCTAACTCAGCCTCAATTTCCCTTCGGTATGCTTTGTTGGTTTCGCGATTGAAGGAAGCAATGATCTCAGCCTTTGGCCCGATAATGGCCGCCAGTT
Source organism: uncultured Deferribacteres bacterium (assembly GCA_964579725.1). Taxonomy (GTDB): domain Bacteria; phylum Zhuqueibacterota; class JdFR-76; order JdFR-76; family BMS3Abin05; genus CAZOHG01. Next base: position 22,880 of record CAZOHG010000009.1, on the reverse strand, counting down.
TTTCCAATTCTGCACGCGTAACTGGCTGAGCGCGTCCGTGGCCGGGCGGGCGCACCACAGTGTTCAATTGAACCCGATCGGGATTTATTTTTCGCACGGCTTCTGCCAGCCGTCGGTACTCTTCCACCTTGTCGTTAACATTTCGGACAATCAGGATTTCCAGCCAAATGGGCCCGGCGTATTCCTGCCGAAATTGAATTTGCCCCTCAATAACCTGCTCAATCGACAGGTCTTTTGGCGGGTGGTTTACTTTGAGAAAATATTTCTGCGAAGCCGCATCCAACGACGGCATGACCAGATCGGCAGCGAGCAAATCCTGGCGAACGTCCGCACGCCAAAGCAGCGTTCCGTTGGTAATCACGGCGACCGGAACACGGGTCATTTTTTTTATTTCCCGAATGAGCTTGCCCAATTGGCTGTTTAGTGTGGGTTCACCCGAACCGGAAAAGGTAATGAAATCTAAGGGGACGTGGTCAGCGGCCAAATATTCGCGAAGCTCCCTCAGAATCTCATCGGCGGGAATGTATTCTTTTCGCTCCAGTGTTTTGAAGGAGGTCTGTGCCACTTCGCAGTACACACAGTCGAGGGTACAAACTTTTTTGGGGATGGGATCGATTCCCAGTGAAACCCCCAATCGCCTGGACGGTACAGGCCCGAATAGATGCGTCATTGAAGCCTCATTGAGTCAAAAACAGGGGGGAAGCGATTGGCCTCCCCCCGACAAAAGCTACGCCTTGTTGGAAGAGCCAAAAAGTCGAATGCGTTCTTTGACAATTTCTTTCATGAGATCGCGTGCCGGGCCCAAAATCTTTCGCGGATCGAACACACTCTTGTTTTCGGCTAATACTTTTCTGAGAGCCGCCGTCATGGCTAACCGCAGATCGGTGTCGGTATTGACTTTGTTAATGCCGTGCCGAATCGCTTCTTTCAATTCGTCTCCTGGCAGCCCCTTAGCGCCTGCAATATCCCCGCCGTATTGATTAATGGTGTCCAGCAGGTGCTGCGGAACGCCGGAAGCACCGTGCAGCACCAACGGGATGCCTGTTTTGGCCTTGACTTTTTTCAGGCGATCGAAATCCAATTTGGCCTCTCCCTTAAATTTAAAAGCGCCGTGAGACGTACCGATGGCCGGCGCCAGGAAATCGACCTGTGTCAGTTCCACGAATTTCTCCGCTTCGTCCGGATCCACCAGAACGGCGTCCCGCTCGGCTACCGAAATCTGATCTTCAATACCCATGAGTCGGCCCAATTCCGCCTCTACAGACACCCCCATGGGATGTGCAATGTCCACAATTTGTTTGGTCAATCGCACATTTTCATCAAATGGTTTGGAAGAGGCGTCGATCATGACCGAGGTAAATCCGCCACGCAGGCAACGCATGATGACGTCAAAATGCGTGCCGTGGTCCAAATGCAGTGCCACGGGAATGGAGCTCTTTTCGGCCGCCGTGCGCACCATGCTAACCAGGTAGTCCAGTCCCGCGTATTTAATCGCTCCTTCGCTGGCCGCGATCATGACGGGCGCTTTTTCCTCCTCGGCTGCCTCAATAATCGCCTGCAAAATTTCCATATTATTAATATTGAACGCACCCACGGCATAGCTGCCTTCATTTGCCGCATCCAAAATCACTTTACCCGAAACCAAACTCATGGTAGCATCTCCTTCATTTTATGTGGACTTTCCATTTGCTTTTCGTTCAAAACCGAAACTTGCACTGTTTCCAAGCCATCTCAAATTGATTTAATTTACAAAAGAACCGTCTGCTTTTCAAGAACTTTTTGGCTTTTTTGTTTTTCTTGATTTTTGTTTTTTGTGTAGTTGAACAAAACAACGCGTTTCACAAAATTTTGCACTTGTTGAATAAATTTGTTGCGGATTTCCCTTACAATGACTACATTTTCACACCAAACTATTCGGGCACGATTGAGGAGACAGTGTGAACAACCATTGGATTTACTGGACAGGTTTTGTAAGTTACAGTCTGTTGGTTGTGGCTATTGGGTTTTTTGTCTATTTCCGCGACAAACGCCGCGGCCGGCAGTTTGACAACCAGGCGTTTTGGACAGCCAATCAGGCTCTTTCGGGTTGGTCCATCGGTTTGTCCATTTCCGCCAGCATGATGTCCGTCAGTTGGTCCTGCGTGTACGATGTTCAGCTTTTTTACTGGTACGGAACAGGCGCCGCCTGGCTTCTCGTGATTCCCTGGCTGGTTACAATGGGGGGATTTTTTCTCCTGTCGCCGCTTTTTCGCCGTTTACAGGTTTTTTCTCAACCGGAACTTTTGGAAAAACGTTTCGGCTCCCGGGCGCGGCAGCTTTTGGCACCAACGTTGATCCTGGTCTTCGTTACCTGGGCCGGAGCTGAAATCTACGCCGCCGGCATTTTAATCGCCCCTTTTTTAGGCATCTCACTTCCAACGGCTCTTTTTTTGATTGCCCTCGTCGTTGCCCTGTACTCGTTTTCGGGTGGATTTGAGGCTGTCGTCTCCACAGATAAAATCCAATTTGTCATTGTGGCTCTTTTTATTGCGGCCACTGCAGTGGTGGGCTACAGCGCCTCGGTAGCAAAAGCAGGAAGCGTATCCGACTGGTTGCGTGCGCTACCCAATCCCCCCAAAGCGAAACCCGGCTGGCCGCTGTGGATTTCTCCCGGGTCGGCCCTTGTCCTGATGACCTTCGTGGCTTATTTGCCCGGTTGGCTGGTCGAAACGGACGTTTGGGTACGGTTACAGGCGGCTCGTTCCCATTCCGAAGCCCGAAAAGGCATTGCCCTGGCGGGGCTCAACTCGCTGATTTTTGTGGGAATCCTGCCGCTGGTCATTGGCCTGGCAGCTCTGGCGCTCTACCCGCCTTTGTCCGGTGAAATCCCCGCCAAAATTCAGGACGGCTCGCTCATCTTTACCGTTTTGTTGCGGGAACATGCACCCGTCTGGCTCAGTCTGGTACTTAGCATCGGTCTCATTGCCGCCGCCATGTCCACAGTGGACACTTGCGGGAACGTGGTGGCGTTGTCGCTGTCCTACGATCTATTGGAACCGGCGTTGCGTACCAAATGGCCGCCCAAACGGCTTAATGCCTTGGCTCGCTGGATTTCCGTGCTGGCCATTGGTCTGGCTTTCGTGTACGCCCTGTTCACCAACTCGTTGTGGGACATCTTTTACCTCTCGTCCGGGCTTCTGACCACAACCGTCTTTTTCCCGGTTTTCGGAGCGTTTCGGAGAGGAACACAGCAAAAACAAATTTACGGCTCCATCGCGCTGGGATTTGTCGGAACGCTAATGGGTTATTTTTTGGAACATTGGCATTTTCTTCAAAAAATGGAACCCAACTGGCTGGCTTCCACGGGCCTGGGTTACATTTTATTCGGACTGATTCTGGGGGCTGCGGGCTTTTTTCTGCCCGGATTCTTTGAAAAATTTCGGCGGCAATAGCATTTTTGCAAAAATGGAAGTCGGACAACGGGGCAATTTCTTTTTGCCCGATTTTGGCTTCCTCAATTCGGCAAAAACAACCGCTGTGGCCGAACGGAAGATAACCAAATGACCGGTTCTTCTGGCGGGTTCGAAGCAACATCGTAAGTGGAAAGGAAAGACAAGATGACTGTTTTTCAGAAAAAACTGCTTCGTTTTCTGGGAGTTGTACTCCTTTTGACTGTTCTTTTCGCCGTTGGCGTTCTTTATTTTATCGGCTTTTTCAATGCCCCCCAAATTGAATTGACCGAAAAGGGCCCCTACACGTTGGTGTGTTTGTCGAACACAGGGCCCTACTACAAGACCATCAAAAAGAGTAAAAAGGTCACCCAGATGCTTGCGGGGACGTCTGTTACCATTTTGGAGCCGTGCGGCCTGTACTACGACGATCCCAAAACCGTTCCGCAAAACAAACTGCGCAGCAAGGGCGGGGTGATCGTCAGGGGCATTGTTACGGCCAAACCGCCGTTGGAAATTGTCATGTTGCCCCGCCGCAAGGTTGTTGTGGGAACCATAAAGGCTAATCCCGGACTGGTAGAAGTCAAAGTGTACCCCAAATTACACGACTGGTTGTGGCGGAAAGGCTTGACGGCTGGTACCCCCTTTTTGGAGATTTACCACAAAAACGGAAAAGTAGAATGCCAGATTCCGGTCGCCGTCCCTCCAGCCGACAGCACCTGTGCAAAATAGGAGAAATCTTTTTTATCCAACAAACAACTTGCGTCTTCCAATGGAAATTGCCGGACAATTCGGAAACAAATAGTTGTTTGATCTTGCTTTGTATTTTTATGCATTAAAAGCGGCGGATAGCCATTAGCTGGCCTCTATCCGCCGCTCTTTTATGTTGCCAAAATTTGCGCTAAATGAATCGACTGTTCACTTCATAAAAATCATCTTCCGAATTGCCGTATACGCATTGGCTTTGAATTTCAGAATATAAATTCCGGCGGAAACAGGCATGCCACTGTCATTACACCCATCCCATTTAGCTGAATGATAACCAGCTTCTTGATCTTTATCAATTAATATTCTGATTTGTCGACCCAAGAGATCGTAAATGACCATTTTGACATTAGCTGTTTCCGGAAGCTGGTAATCAATTGTCGTTGAGGGATTAAACGGATTCGGATAGTTGGCACTTAAACCATATTTATCCGGAATCGCCGACATCACTCCTCCATTCTGAGCTAACCGCTTGGCCATTGCTCCACAGACACCGGTAATTTCAATAGCCGACACCTTGGCGCTGTCGACGGAGGCCTGAAAATCAATATTGAGCTGATTATCAGACACATTGACAGCGAATATTTTGGACGCCGCCGTGCGATATCCGATATCCGCATACATATCCCAATCATCAATTACTGTAGTTCCTTCAATCCGGACGTCAAAAATCCGTTTTCCGGGGGCATGCCAATAGAGCTCGGCAAATTTCAGAGCAACAGTATAATTTCCGTTCGGTAAGTCGAACTGGTAACTAAAATTGCCCCATCGTTCGGTTTGATAAAGCGGGTCATCATCCGTGTTCGCAATATCTGCCGTTGTCGCCCAGGTTTTGCTAGTGTCAATATTGACGTATCCCCAGCTTCCCGGCATGTAGGCTTGATCGGCATTCCAGATATTTCCATTGCCATCGGTATAGGCATTGCCACCCGCATTCAATCGCAATTGAAAGGCCGTGGGGGAACTCACATGCACAAAATATTCCTGCACATCAGTACCACCATTGCCATCGCTGGCCTGAACCTTCACCTGAATATCTCCCGAATCATTTTCAGTTGGTACCCATTGAATAAGCCCTGTATTGGAATTAATGGTCATACCGTTGGGAGATTCCTTCAGACTATAGGTAATCGGATCACCTTCAGGATCAGTGGCTTCCACATCATATTTATACTGTACGCCTTGAATCGCGATTGTTTGAGGCGTAGACGTAATAACAGGCGGTTGATTCGTATTAATATTTGTACCACTTACCTCAATGGCGGCCACTTTCGGATGATCGACAGCAGCAGAGAAAGCAAGATTTAATTGACCATCGGTCACCGTTGCCAAATAGGTTTTTGAAATTGCATTCCATTTTCCGACAGCTCCAAAAATATCGAAATTAGCCAATCGCGTTACCCCTTCAATGGAAACGGAAAAGACGCGTTTTCCAGGCGCATTCCAGTAAAGTTCAGCGAAAAGGAGGGTGATTTCATAATGTCCGTTTGGAACATTGAATTTGTATTCCGTCATTCCGTAGCGTTCCGTCTGATAAAGTGGATCGTCTTCCGTATTTCCAATAGGATGACTCTTTACATAAGCGGTTCCACCCACATAACCAAAGCCGAGGGAGTCGGAATACGGCTGATCCGCTACCCACAAATTGCCAGCTTTATCGGTGTAATTCGACCCACCCGCATTGACAAATAGATGAAAAAGCGATTCACTTTGTACATGGATTACAAAACTCTGTGAATCCATGCCGCCTTTTCCATCGGAGACATTTACTGTGACATTTTGGTCTCCAACTTGAACACTATCCGGTATCCAAGCGATGGCACCCGTGGAATCCGCGATTGTCATCCCCGCGGGATGAGTTCCCAAGCTGTAAGTAAGCGTATCACCATCCGCATCCGTCGCCTTAGCCAGATAAGTATATGTTTGGCCGATAACGGCATTGGTTGGAGGCGTGGTTGTAAATTTAGGATTATGATTTGCGCCAGGCTGTATGCTCAATACTTCTATGGCGTTTATTTTTGGGCTGTTCACCGATGCTTGAAACACCACATCCAACACGCTGTCTGTAACATTGGTAACAAAATCACGGTCGTAGGCTCGAAAAGCGCCACCTGCTTCGGAATAAAGATCCAAATTTGACAAGACAGGCGTCCCTTCCAGGGCGACCGAAAATAATCGTTTTCCAGAAGATTTCCAATAGTTTTCGGCAAAATGGAAGATCACGTGATAATCTCCATTTGGAACGGTGAATTTATATGCGGTCATTCCGTATCGCTCAAATTGGTAAAGCGTATCATCGACCGTTCCCGAAATGGCGTGGGAAGTTGACCAGGCATGACCACCAATATAACCCCAACTGCCGGCTGTAAATGGCTGGTCAGCTTCAAACAGATGGCCAGCCGCATCTGTAAAGGCAGCTCCGCCGGAATTTACGCGGATTGCAAAAGTATTGGCCAGAATACAATGAATAACAAAACTCTGGGTATCCTCGCCACCATGGTTGTCCGTTACTTTTACCTCTACATTGTGATCGCCGGCATCCGTTGTATCCGGAATCCAGCTAATAAGTCCGGTAGAACCATTGATAGACATAGCCACCGGATGGGTAAGCAGGCTATAGCTTAACGTATCGCCGTCTGCATCGCTTGCTTGAACGTCATACGTATATGAAACCCCGACGGTCGCCTGTGTAACAGGCGTTGACGTAATCACCGGTGGTTGATTGGTGGGGTATTGATTTTCAATAATTTCAATGCCATTAATCTTCGGATTTTCAATCTTTTGTACAAAATGAATGTCCAGTACTCCATTTGTAACCAGTAGGTCAAATCCTTTTGGCGCCACCTTTGCGGTAGCGTTATGCTGAACATATAAGAGAAAACTCTTAGTTAATGCATGATTTTTGCCGGCCTCGGCAAAAATATCGAAATTCGTCAATTTGGGAATCCCATTCAAATAAACATCGAAAACGCGTTTCCCTGGAGCATTGAAATAATTTTCTGCAAAAAGTAGATTAATTCGATACTGTCCGTCCGGAAGCGTAAATTTGTAATCCGTCATAGAGTACCGCTCTTGCTGGTAAAGTGTGTCGTCCGAGGTTCCGGCAATTGGAGCGGTGGTAGACCAGGCCGTTCCACCCAGATACCCAAAACCACCTTCTTCATAGGCTTGATCGGCCAGCCACACATTTCCATTTTTGTCTGTATATTGGCCCCCGCCCGGATTTATGCGAATAGCGAATGCGGGTGCCATTGTCACGTGAAGATTAAAACTCTGGGTATCGTAGCCACCGTGGGAATCGCTGACTTTCACAACAATGGTTTTTGTGCCCGTATCGGTAGCGGCAGGTGTCCAGGTAATCAATCCCGTTGAGTCAATTGTCATGCCGGTTGGTGCCGTTGGCAAATGAAAACGAAGGGAATCGCCGTCACTGTCGGTGGCTTCCACCTGATAGCGATAAGTCATGCTCACCGTTGCATTTTCTACAGGAGCCGATGTGATTTGCGGCGGGTGGTTAACCAGTGCCGTGTGACTGCAAACTTCAATGGCAGAAACCTTCGGATAATTGATTTTTGCTCCAAAATCAATATTCAGTTGCCCATCGGTGACATTGACCAAAAAGGTTTTGGAAGTAGCTGTAAATTTGCCTACATCGGCAAAGATGTCGTAATTTTCCAGAACCTTTTGCCCTTCCAAACTGACATCGAATACGCGCTTGTGAGGGGCATTGAAAAACAGTTCGGCAAAATGCAGCGTGACTTGGTATTGACCGTTTGGAACATCGAATTTGTAACCTGTCATCCCATATCGTTCGGTCTGGTACAACGTGTCATCTACGGTTCCGGCAATGCTGTCGGGTTTGGAATAGGCTGTTCCACCTACGTAACCCCAAGCGCCGGGTGCATAGGCTTGATCCGCAGCCCAGGTGTGCGCATGGGAATCCGTATAGGTATTGCCACCGGCGTTGACATATTGATGATAAGTTATCGGCGTAGAAGTCGGATACAGCCAGTTCACAATGCGCTGCATCAGCAAATCGCGCGTGGACTGACCATTGATCCCTTCAAACCCAAAGGAAAAGAAAACCAGCTTGTAATTACCCTCGTAGCGTAAGCCTCCCGTACCGGAGGAAATAATCCCCTCGGGATGGCGTCCCTGGGTTTGCTTGAGCACCTGAACTTCGCGCTTCAAGGCATTGAGTTCGTCCTTATTTGCGTGGGGATTCTGTTTCATGGAGCGAATGGCATTTTCCAGTTGAGCCAATCGGGTACTCATTTTATTTTGCAGCGGGGCTGCTGATGGTGCATTTTCCGAATAGATAAACACGGGGACGGCTGAATCCAGTGGGTCAATTTCCTCCGGACAGCATTGGTCGTTGGCTGCGTCCCCATTACTTCTGTAATGAATATCCACATTGATGCCGTCTGAAATCGGATCTCCCGTTTGACCGCTTAAATAATATAAATTGGGCCATCCCGCAAAATTTGCATGAAAATACGTATGTAGAAAATCTGGCTCGTCGTAATTTAATACATCTGCAATCCGTTTTCCCGTTACAAACAAATTCCCGCCTGCATTCAGATAGGCCCGCAAAGCATTTTGAGTTTGGTCCCACCGAAATGTGTAACCCGCTGTGCCCGTTTCCCAGATAACCAATCCATCGCTGTAATTCGCCAGAAAGGACGAATCGGGGATCCCATAATAGTAAGTATTCCACACATCGTAGGCCTTACCAAGATGGTCAAGGGAAACTTTATAATAATCTTCTACGGAGATTCGCCAACGATATTCCGATCGGTCATCATCAACAAGGAGGATATTTTTGGAGGCGGTTGGCGGGGGAACCGAAGTAAAGGGCTGCATAACATTGGAATACGTGGAATCATTCCCGAATTCGTCCCGCGTATAAATATCCCCGATAAAATTGGCCTCAAAAGTGGGCGAATACTCCACCGTAAAATATCGATCATTCGCACAGCAATCCCCATTTTGGCCGTCGTCATGCATGGTTAAGGTGGCAACGGGCGTGCCGTCCTCTTTTTTCAGAATAAGGGAAACCTCCGCTACATTTCCGGCTTCGCGAACAAAGGTTTCAATATGCTGTGTACCTCCTACGGGTACGTATCTTTGATTAATCCATGTCCAATCTACGTAAGGAGGTACTTGATCGCCGGTGCCTGAGCAAACGAAACGGAGGGTATCTTTCCCCAACTCCTGATCATTTTCACCGTAAAAGGTAACCGGAATGGTTAACACATGCCCATCCGGCGTATTCGGGGCGGCGTAAAACTCGAACCATCCAAAATAAAGAGAATCCCCTGGCGAAACGGTTGAATTTGCGTAGAGGTCTTGTGCAAAATAATAAACGGAATTAGGTGAAACATAGGGGTCATAGCTACTATCCAAGTGAGCGTATTTCACAAAAAAAGCGGAATCACCCAGATTGGTGGCATAAAAATGTCCATTAAAAAACTCACCCGGATTGGCCTGGTGATCGTGGTTGCCGATCCAATCATATAAATGGCTGCTGGTAATCAGCAGGGAGTCCGCTCCGGCCTCACGAATATCCGTGACATACCGCGGTTTTAATACATAGTTACCGTCAAAGGCAGTCGGCCAGGCACCGTATTCCTGGTCCACAATCCCTATTACGCTGAATTTGGCCGTAGGAGTCGGTCGTCCGTCGAGCTGGGAATCTTTATCTATCCAGAGGTGAGCCTGATTTCCGGCATCATCCTGAATGTCCACAACCCCATCCTGTCCGGCCGGTGGAAAGCTGCCTGCCACAACGGTTACGGAATCCATTTTGGCCAGACGAGCCTGATATTGTTCGCCTACGCCCTGACCCAGGCTGTCCGGCGAAAGAACCACCGGATCGGGCAGAGGGTCTGTACCGTACGTATTCAGGTCATCCCAGCCATTGAAATAGATCCGTTCTTTACCATTCTCTTCTAACAATTGCCCGCGCACACGCACATGTCTGCCTTTGTTCAAACCCAGATTAAAATCCCGATAGCTAAAGATTTCAATCCCCATATTTTCATTTTGAATAAAATAGCTGTTGGCCGAATCGCTGGCGGCAAAATTGGGAGAGGTTACCGTGCCTTCCACGCGAATCACTTTGCCCGCGTTATCGGGCACAAAATCATGGTCCGCATCGCTTTTGGCCTGAGCAATGGTCATATCCTCCACAACCGGTAAATTGAAGTCAATCCCTGTGGTGCTGTCCTCAGCGGTAACGAACACCGTATCGGCCATTTCCCAAAGGTAGCTGTTGTTGTAATACATATGCGCAAAATCGCAGCATTTATAGGTGCGGATCTTGAATTGAAGGTCCGGTGGCAATTTTACGGAATAATAGCCGTTGTCCCATGAATTTGCTCCATAAATATAATTCCCGGTATTAACATCAAAGGCGCTGACATCGGTATTTGGCAAGACATTCCCGTCCATATCCCGAACAAACCCGGTCACCCATCCGGCTTTCGGAAGTTGAAAGTCGATGTTTTTTGTGGTATCTCCGGCGGTTACGGCGACCGAATCCGCCTGCGACCAGGAATAAACGCCGTTATAAAAGACCCGGGCAAAACCATCTTTATCGGCGGAAATAATGTATTTGCCCGTGTCAAATCCAGTCCAATCGCCGGACAGGGCATAGTGTCCGTTTTCGTCGGTAACGCCACCTCCATTACCATTGCCTGTGGCGTTCCAGGCATACATCCAAGCGTCCTGCAGTGGATTTCCTTCTTTATCCGTCACCGTGCCGGCGATTGTTCCGGCCTTGTCAAGCTGAAAATCAATGCCCCCGGTGGTATCATGATAAGAAACGGCAACAACTGTGGCATCATCCCAGTTGGTTACATTGTCATAGTACTCGGTCACATGGTTCGCAGCCCGTGCCCTAAATTTATAATTTCCGGGACAGAGACCTTCCAAAAGAAAATTCCCTTCATTATCCGACCACGCAACGGCTATCCAATTGCCATTGTCTGAATTATAAATATATATCTCTGCGTTGGAGAGTGGGGTCACGCCGTCCTCATCATAAACTACTCCGGAAACAGCGCCGAACGGGTAATCGGCCTGCCAATCTCCGGCACCCGATTCAACGTCATCCGTAAAAATATCCCCGCTCTCATCGTAAATATGTACATTATCAATAAACCAACCCAAATAATGAACAGAGTAATCGGATATGAATGTAAACCGTATTCGGATATTCTGTCCCGCAAAAGAACTCAGGTCGAATGTTGCAGGAACCCACTCTCCTTCGCCGTGGTTACCTCCGCCGCTTACGCCGGTCCATGCCGGTACAGACTGCTGGGTGCATTTATTTCTCCATATTTGTCCCGGATAGCCGCTGTCTGGCTCGACAAGCTGGTAGGTATTACCGCCGTCGGTCGAAACCTCCACATAACCGCCGTCATAGTTATTTTCCGTATCATAAAAATTTTCAAATTCCAACGTGACCGTTCCGGATGCCGAACTCAAATCGAAATCATGCCAGAGATATTGAATCCATTCATCCCAGTACCCTACAAAACCGCTTTCCGCGTTACGCCCGCACCACCAGGCATGTCCCTCCCCTCCATAGACATTCAAGGTGTCAATATGCCAGAAAACATTATTGGGAGTAGTTGGCATTTCATTGGCCATGGGACGGACAACTGTGGGTTTCTTCAGCAAATAGGGCGCATAGTCGAAAAACTCCCCCTCATGATGATTTAATAATTCCTGGCGTTCCTCCTTGGTTAAGGTTCCGTTTTTGATTTTTTTCATATTCGCTTCCACTTCGTGGAAACGTTTTTGATACTGTTGCTCCTGTTTGATTAATTTTTGAAGTGCTTTTTCGCTTCTGGGATTTTGAGCATAAATGGGATGCCATATTCCCAATGTTAGCACTATCATTACCAATATCCTAAAATACGCTTTGCTCATGACGGCCCTCCCTTTTTTGTAATTGGTCAAAAAAGCCCAAAAATTGCCTGCACCAACAACCATCTACTAATAAATTTCTTCGAAGAAGCCTTTTTGCATTCGCATTACAAATAATATGCCAATTATTATTAGCAATATAATATATTGTTATTTTGGAAGTTATATATAATCGTTCTTTTCCTTCCCAAGAAAATGTAGCGTTTTTGCTACTCTTGGTTGCGAATGTGCAACAAATTGCGAATCAATGATTCTTTGAAACACAATTGAAATTGCGGAAACCAATTAGAATCGAAAGCCATTCTTCCACATCGAACAAAGGTTTGAAAAACACTATTCAATAAACGAAGTAAGTATTAAAATGGAGCGATAGAATAAAAAAGAACGGTAGCACAATTACCCCGAGCCAATCGAAGAAATTCAAAAGGACTGTTACTATGGGCCAATAGACCATCTACGTAATAAACTTGAATTTTGATTCGTCATCACGAGAAAATTTGTACCATCGAATAAATCTTCTTTGGCAATCTTTATGGTCTCCCTTTATGGCGCATTTTTGCAAATTTACCCCGCTCAACCAGGCTGTGGATTGGCAATTTGTTCACAAATTTCCCAATTTCCAATTCTATATTTTAGTAGCTACAAAACTAATTTTTGCCGAAAAAATTTTCCATTTTTCGTAATGCTATCTACCAGATCGGTATGCGCCAAATTCGGCCCTGTCCATAGGTTCTTCTTTTTCCTTAGAAAAAGTTGGTTCAGTTTGGCCGTACACCTCGAGTCAATCTTAGCGAAAAAAATTATCATTTATTCTTCTTCTCGCCTCATCCGGTTTGTTTTGGCTGTTTTGCATTTTCTTCTTGATTTTTGCCTGCCAAGATTGTATACTAATAAAAATTCAGGAGCCTTTTGGATGTCGGCAAAACCTCGGCAAGACCTTTCTCGCAAAAATACCAAACGTTTGAGTCACCGGCTTACTCCCTCCATTATTCTCTGCCTTTTTATTTTTTCCGGCGCCACCGGCCTCATTTACGAAGTTGTCTGGACACGAATGTTCGGGCTGGTCTTCGGAAACACGGTTTACGCCGTCAGTACGGTTCTCGCTGTTTTTATGGGGGGATTGGCCCTGGGCAGCTACTATCTGGGCCGCTTAGCCGACCGACAAAAAAATCTGCTGCAATTTTACGCCAGCCTCGAAGCAGGCGTCGGCTTGTTTGCCGTTTTGGTGCCCTTACTGATTCACGCTGCCAACGCACTCTATAGTCAGATCTACGCCTTTGCGCCCCACAATTTGTTCATGTTTACCGTGGTTCGTCTTTTAGTTGCCACCCTGATTTTATTCGGCCCCACATTTCTCATGGGCGGAACGCTCCCGGTTTTGAGTCAATATTTCATTCGAACCGACGGCCAAACGGGCCGTTCCGTGGGAAATTTGTACGCCGCCAACACACTGGGAGCCGTGCTCGGTACTTTCGCGGCGGGATTTTTTCTCATTGAAAAATTGGGCGTTCGAGAAACCATTTACGCAGCCGCGGGTATTAATTTCCTCATTGCCTTTGTCATTTTCTGGCTTCAGGCTGCAGCACACCAAGAATCGCGAAGTCCGGCAAAACAAGCGACAAAAAAGACTCCCCTTTCAGCCCGGCAAAAATGGGTTTTGTGGGGGATGTTTTTCTCGGGCTTGGCGGCTCTTGCGTACGAAGTGCTGTGGAACCGTTTGCTGGTTTTTCTCCTTACCGCTTCCACCTACGCCTTTTCAATCATGTTGCTGAGTTTTTTAATCGGGATTGCGCTGGGCAGTTACGTCATGGCCAAAATTGTTGACCGTCTCGCTCACCCGCTTTTCTGGTTCGCGGCTCTCGAATTTGCCATCGGGCTTTTTGGTTTTTTCTCGATTTACTTGCTCAGCCGCTCGGTTCAAGTTTTCGATTGGGCGGTTGCAGCGGTTCGCGTGCTTCTGTGGTGGCGGTGGAATTTGGTGCAGCTTGCCGTGGCGCTCGTGGTCATGTTGATTCCGACCACACTCATGGGAGCCACCTTCCCGCTGGCCGTGCGCCTTTTTGTGGGGAACACAGACAAAATCGGCGAGAAAGTGGGCCGGATTTACAGTCTGAACACGGTGGGCGGCGTTTTGGGTTCCCTTGGGGCCGGATTTTTTCTCATCCCGGTTTTTGGCACCCAGAACAGCTTGATTTTGGTGGCGGCTCTTAATTTTGGCGTGGCGTTTTGGTTTTGGTTTCGCACACCTGAAACCCGTTTCACCGGCAAATGGCTTGCTGCCACGGCGGTGACGGCGCTTTACGTGGCGGCTCTCTTCTGGATTCCCAAAAATCTCTTTCTCACCGTGTACAACGTTTCCCACCGGAACAGCCGGATTATTTACTACGACGAAGGCGTAACCAGCACGGTAACCGTCCACCAATATTCGGGCGGAAACCGCAGCATTTACACCAACAACGTTCAGGTGGCCGGAACGGATTTTGACATGCGAACCACCCAGGAGCTGCAAGGGCACATCCCGCTGCTGCTTCATTCCCATCCCCAACGGGTCATGCAGGTGGGATTCGGGACGGGCGAAACCGGGCATATTGTCAGTCTGTACCCCGTTCAGGCAATCGATGGCATTGAAATCAGCCCCGAAGTGATTCGGGCAGGCATTTACTTCCAAACCTTGAATCACGGGATTTTCAACAACCCGATTTTCCACAAGGTCCTTATGGACGGGCGCAATTACGCCATGCTCACACGCAAGACGTACGACATTATTATGAACGATTCCATTCACCCCAATGTGAGCAACAACGCCAGCCTGTACACGGTGGATTACTTTCGCTACTGTCGTTCCAAGCTCGCCCCTGACGGAATCATGTCCAGTTGGTTTCCGCTTTTCGGCCTGCCTTTGCGGGATTTCAAAATCATTATTAAATCTTTTCAGACGGTTTTCCCCCACTGTTCCGTGTGGATTGCCAACAATTGCGTCAATCGGCATGCCCTTTTGGTGGGATGGAAAAAGGACGCTCCCCTTCAAATTGATTTCGCCCTCTTAAAACAAAAAGTGCAAAACCCCGTCATTCATGCCAGTTTGGCTCAGATTCACATGGACGACGTTTATTCCATTTTGGACGCCTTTGTTCTGGACGAAGCAGCGGTCCGAAAAT
This sequence comes from uncultured Deferribacteres bacterium, assembly GCA_964579725.1. Classification (GTDB taxonomy): domain Bacteria; phylum Zhuqueibacterota; class JdFR-76; order JdFR-76; family BMS3Abin05; genus CAZOHG01. The sequence continues at coordinate 7,594 of CAZOHG010000009.1, read as the reverse complement.
TCACCCAGGATGTGCCTGTGCATTCCGACGACCACCCGATTTTGGAATTTGACGCCCCGCGGGTGGAGGGCTCAGACGAAGCCGTTTTAGCCCGGAATTTGGAAAGCACTCTTGCGTACCGCGTCCCGGTGACCCCGCATTTGGTTCATATTGAACAGTCCGGTGAAAACCCTGATTCTGTAAAAGCCACCCTTGGCCGGTTCTACCGCGCCTCCACCTACGTGTGGCAGGGACTGCTCCACGCTCTGCGCGAGGAACATCTTCAAGCACGCCTCGCCTACTGGCATGCTTTGCAAATCAACCCACAGGACAAAGATGCTCCGTACTTGATCCGTTACGACAGAGAACAGGAAAAGGTACTGGCGGAGCATCTACACCTCAATCCGGCCGACTGGGAAAATCAGGTGCGGTTGGGACTCTCACTTTTGGGAGAAGGGAAATTGGCTGAGGCGGAAAAACATTTCCGCCGGGCTTTGGCGCTCCATCCCAAAAGTGCCGAGGCTCACGCCAATTTGGGGCTGGTTTTTCTCTACCGCAAAAATTGGGACGCGGCTATTGCCGAATTGAAAAAAGCGCTGCGGCTGGATCCGACCTTGACCGAGGCGCAGTACAATTTGGGATTTGCCTACCTCGGCAAAAACGGCTCTTACCCGGAAGCGGCCTCCGCGTGGGAAAAAGCGGTTCGGATCGATCCTCTCTACACGTCTGCACATTTTAATCTGGGACTGGCGTTGTGGAAATTGAATCGAATTCCCGCGGCTGTGGCCCAATTTCGGATTGTCATTTCTCAAAACCCTTCGGACGCCGAAGCGCAAAAATATCTGGGAAAACTGCTTCTTTTGGACGGCAAACCAGCGGAAGCCAGAAGCCATCTTCAAAAATACTTGCAGATGAAGCCAAAGGCCCGCGATCGGCAATCCATTGAAAAATTGTTGGGTGCTATTGGGTAGGGTCGGACGTCTATTTTTTGTCCAATCTTGTTGGGGGGAAATCCGTTTCAACGTCGAAAGAACAAAATGCGTGCAGAACGAAAGAATAAAAATCCCACCTGAGCAGAGGAGGAAAAGGTATGGTGCATTTTGCCGTCATTGACTGGGTATGGTTGATTCTTTTCGTCATTTTAATGGTTGGCTGCGGGGTTTTGTTTTACCGCCTTGGCAAGCGCTCGGAAGCCGATTTTTTTCTGGCAGGCCGCGGACTGCCCTGGTGGCTGCCGGCGGCGTCGGTGTACGCCACCCACACTGCAACGGACACCCCCATGTGGGTGACGGGCGTGATTTACCGTTACGGGTTAGCCGGCATTTGGTACACCTTTTTTTCGGCCTGGTCGGCCATTAGCGCTTTTGTGACCACCCGGATTTTTCGGCGCTCTCTGGCCTACACCCAGGCGGAATGGCAGAGCCTGCGGTTTAGCGGTTTGGGCAGTGAGCTTTTGCGCGGCTGGGTTGCCGGCTGGCAGGTGTTCATGAACATGTTCATTATGGGCTGGGTTGGCATCGCCATGGGAAAGGTTTGCAACTACGCCTTTAACTGGCCAACCTGGATCGGGTTGGTTCTGTTTTCCTCCATTGTGGCCATTTACGTGTTGGCTGCGGGGTACTGGGGCGTAGTCATGGCTGATTTTCAGCAGGGCATTATTGCCTTTTTTGTGATTGTGATTGTGTCCCTGTGGGGCGTTTTTGCCGCCGGAGGTCCGCAGGGCATCATTGCCAAATTGCAGGCCATGGGGCAGGCGGGGCGATTGAATCCCTTTTCCTTCACAGGCTGGTTCAGCGGGGATTTTCCCACCGCCTGGTTCGTCACCATGTTGGTGGTTGCCCTTTTAGGGGGATTCGGCATGGGAACCAGCATCGACTGGTACGTAGAGGCACAGCGAATCCAATCGGCTAAAAACGTCAAACATGCGGCTTACAGCATCTGGTGGGGCAGTCTAATGAATCTGATTCGGAATTCCATTTGGGCGGTGGCTATTTTGGGATTCTACGTCATGTTTCCGAACATTACCAGTCAGGCCCATTACGAAATGGGCTGGTACCGAATTGGATTTGATTTTCTTCCGGCCGGAATGGTCGGCTTCTTTTTCGCAGCGATTTTGGCCATTCACTTTTCCAGTATTTCTACCCAATTGAATTTGGGTGCCATGTACCTGACCCGCGATTTGTACCACCATTACTTAAATCCAAAAGCCTCCCAGAAAACATTGGTGTGGGTCGGACGCATTTCCACCCTTATTTTGCTGTTGGGTTCCTTCTTGTACGGCCTCATGATGGAAGAAATCACTAAATGGCTCATTTTTGCGCTGTGGATCATGGCGGCGGGCGTTTGGCTCCCCAACATTCTGCAGGTGGTGTGGTGGCGTTTCAATGCCTGGGGATATTTGTCGTCTTGGATTGCCAATCTCGGTTTTAGCTGGCTCGTGGTGTGGATTCTGCCGGCCTTTCACGTCATCCCCGATCTGCCGGACTACCTGCAATTCTGGGCGCTCATTGTTTTGGGGGCGTTGGTGTACATCCCGGTTACCTTCCTCACCAAGCCGGACGATATGAATCGGTTGGTTAAATACTACGTCATGTCCCGTCCCATCGGGTGGTGGGGCCCTGTGCGCCGCGAAGCCGAACGGCGCGGGTTGATTCAAGAACGCCACCGCATGTTCGAACAATTGGAGGCAGGCGAGGCTTAATTTTCGAGGAAGCGGATTAAAATAAAGGAGGTTCCATAAAATGGCTTTTATTCGAAGAAAATGGTCACCGGCAACGGCGGACGAGTGGACTAAGGAAGATTGGTACGCCCTTATTCTGTCCGCTTTGTCATTTACCCTCATTACGTTGGGTGCGGCGCTTTCGCTGCTACTGTTAACATCGGGTTACATCTTGCTGACACTTGGCATTTTGGCTGCGGCTTTGATGTTCTACATTATTGATCCCAAATTAAACGTACTCTCCGCCGATTACGAAAAAAAGCAACGGGAGTATCTGGAAGAATTGGAACGGATCGAACGATGGGAGGAAAACGAATGAGCAAGGGTTTAATGGTGGTTATTGGGATGTCCATTGCCTACCTGGCGTCCTTTCTGGGCCTGGTGTTCGCGTGGATTTATTACAAGAAAAACAAAAAGCAATCGGAAAAATAGAGAGGACTTCACATGATTCATATTTTATTGCAAACCAGCGCTTTTCATCGGTACGGCGCGCCCATTTTTGGGTACATTATGCCGGGAATTATTTTTCTCATTTCTTTTGTCGTTACCTACTTGCTTTACCGGCACTTTACAAAAGAAATCGAAGAAGTCAAAAAGACGGAAGGCGAGTTGCCCAATAAAAAATAAGCGGTCGTACTCCGTCATCCTTTTCGGTTTGCTCAGGACGATGGTAAGAACCTTTTCATCGAACCCAAACAATGGAGTCCGTCAATGAAGCAAAACGTTGATTACCTCACCGAGAAACTTGAACGTCGGGGGCTGGACGCCGAGCAGATTAAAAATCGAGCGATGTCTCTGAAAATTGAAACTCCCTCCTGGGGCTACGGCAACAGCGGCACCCGATTTAAAGTGTTTGCCCAGCCGGGAGTCCCCAGAAATCCCTTCGAAAAAATAGAAGATGCGGCCACCGTCCACAGTTTGACGGGGATCGCCCCTTCGGTAGCCATTCACATCCCCTGGGACAGGGTGGAAGATTTTGGTGAATTGCGTGATTTTGCCGCCCAAAAGGGGCTGAAAATCGGGGCAGTGAATCCGAATCTCTTTCAAGACGATGCGTACAAATTCGGTAGCCTGACCCACAATAATCCGGCTATTCGCCAAAAGGCGTTGGATCATTTGATGGAATGCATTGAGATCGCCAAATGGGTGGATTCCACTATTTTGTCTCTCTGGTTTGCGGACGGAACCAATTACCCCGGACAGGGAAGTTTCCGCCAGCGCAAACACTGGCTTTTGGAAAATCTCCAAAAAGCCTACAGGGAATTGCCGGACGCCGTACGAATGCTAATTGAATACAAATTCTTCGAGCCGGCTTTCTATCATACCGACATCGCCGATTGGGGCATTGCTTATATTTTGGCCACCAAATTGGGCCCCAAAGCCCAGGTTTTGGTAGATACCGGCCACCACCCGCAGGGCACCAACATCGAGTGGATCGTCGCCCAGCTCATTGACGAAAATAAATTGGGGGGATTTCATTTTAACAATCGCAAATATGCCGATGATGACCTCACCGTGGGGTCGATTCACCCCTACGAAACCTTTTTGATTTTCAATGAAATCGTTGAGGCCGAAGAAGAGCAGGGACGTGAGCTCCCCATCGCCTACATGCTGGACCAAAGCCACAATCTCAAGCCCAAAATCGAGGCGATGATTCAATCGGTTCTCCACGCGCAGGAATTGTACACCAAAGCTCTTCTGGTCAACCGGGTCGACTTATTCGAAGCGCGGCGTTCCAACCATGTTGTGGACGCCGAACAAGTTTTGTTGGACGCCTTTTACACCGACGTCCGCCCTTTGCTCGCTGAAGCCAGAAAAGAACGGGGCCTCCCCGAAAATCCTCTGGATGCTTACCGCAAAAGCGGCTACCCCGAAAAAATCGTGCGCGAAAGAGGAAGCGGCAAGGGACAGGGCTGGGCGTAAATGGGGACGTTCTCAAAAAGCCAAAATTAAGACGCGAGGGTCTTTTTTATGACTGAACAGGAAATCGCCGAAACGATTGTGGAAATCGGGCGACGCGTGTGGCAGCGGGGATACGTGGCTTCCAGCGACGGGAATATCAGCGCACGCCTTAACGACGAGCTGATTATGATTACCCCCACTGGCGTGAGCAAAGGTTTTATGAATCCCCGGGAATTGGCGGTGGTGGATTTCTCGGGGAAACCCGTTCGGGGAGAAGGCCGCCCCTCCTCTGAGGTGTTCATGCATCTGGCCATTTACACCCATCGGCCCGATATTCAAGCCGTGTGCCACACGCACTCTCCTCTGGCAACGGCTTTTGCCGTCGCCGGAATTCCTCTGGACCAGTGTCTGCTTCAGGAAGTGATTATCTCACTGGGTTCCGTCCCCCTAATTCCCTACGGCACAACGGGGACGGCCGAAATTTACCAGCCTCTCATCCGCCTGTTGGACAGCTACGATGCCTTCTTACTGGAAAAACATGGAGTTGTCACGCTTGGTCAATCCCTCTACGACGCCTATTACAAAACGGAAACCGTGGAACATTTTGCCCAGATTCTTCTCGCCGCCAAACAATTGGGAACCGTCAAGGGACTTCCTAAGGAAGAAGTGGAGAAACTCATTCGCCGCCGTTCTGTTTACGGCATTCGAGACGGTTTGGCCGGATGTCAGTACGAAGAATAAACCCGATTTTCCTCAGAAAAAAATCGGCAAGCGGTGGTTTTTCAAAGAAATTTTTGAGGGTGTTTTTGGAAAAAGCAAAAGGCTCCGACAGTTGCCGGAGCCTTGAGGAATCATACTCGACTGTTTTTATTAATACATGCCGCCGTAGCCGCCTCCCGGAGGCATGGCCGGAGCTGCTTTTTCTTCTTCCGGTTTGTCCACGATGGTGGCTTCCGTCATGAGCATCAGGGAAGCTACACTGGCTGCATTTTCCAGAGCCGTGCGGGTGACCTTGGTGGGGTCAATCACACCGGCACTCACCAGATTTTCGAATTTCTCCGTTTCAGCGTTGAAGCCGTAGTCATTTTTGCCTTCTTTTACTTTGAAGACCACCACAGAGCCTTCCCAGCCGGCGTTTTCCGCGATTTTACGAATGGGTTCTTCCAACGCGCGCTTCACAATCTCGATTCCGATGGTCTCGTCTTCGCTGTCGCCTTTCAGGTTTTCAAGCACCTGAGAAGCGCGCAACAAAGCCACGCCACCGCCGGGGATAATGCCCTCTTCCACAGCCGCACGGGTAGCGTGCAAAGCATCTTCCACGCGAGCTTTCTTCTCTTTCATTTCCACTTCCGTAGCGGCACCGATATTCAGCACGGCCACACCGCCTGCCAATTTGGCCAAACGTTCCTGTAATTTTTCACGGTCGTAATCGGACGTGGTGGTTTCAATCTGATGCCGAATCTGATTAATCCGAGCCTTAATGTCGTCGGTTTTTCCGGCACCTTCAACGATGGTGGTGTTATCTTTGTCAATCGTGACGCGTTTGGCGCGGCCCAAATCACTGAGCTGGGCATTTTCCAGCTTAAAGCCAAGCTCTTCGGAAATAACCCGGCCACCCGTCAAAATGGCAATATCTTCCAGCATTGCTTTCCGCCGATCGCCGAAACCGGGGGCTTTGACGGCAGCGCCTTTCAGGGTTCCCCGCAATTTGTTCACAACGAGAGTTGCCAACGCTTCGCCTTCCACATCTTCCGCAATAATCAAGAGGGGTTTACCCATTTGAGCCACTTTTTCCAAAATCGGAAGCAGGTCTTTCATCGCACTGATTTTCTTGTCGTAGATCAAAATCAGCGGTTCATCCAATACGGCTTCCATGGTGTCGGGATTGGTCACAAAATAAGGAGACAGGTAGCCACGGTCAAACTGCATTCCTTCCACCACTTCCAACGTGGTTTCGGTACCCTTGGCTTCCTCAACCGTAATGACGCCATCTTTGCCTACTTTATCCATGGCCTCGGCAATTAGCTCGCCAATGGATTTGTCATTATTGGCGGAAATGGCACCCACCTGTGCGATTTCTTCTTTGTCCTTCACATCGCGGCTCATTTTTTTGATTTCATCCACAACCGCCTTGACCGCCTTTTCAATGCCGCGTTTCAGATGCATGGGGTTGGCGCCCGCAGTGACATTTTTCAAACCTTCATCGTAAATGGATCGGGCCAAAACCGTTGCCGTGGTGGTTCCGTCGCCCGCCACATCACTGGTTTTCGAAGCCACTTCTTTCACCATCTGCGCGCCCATGTTCTCAACGGGGTCTTCTAATTCGACTTCCTTTGCAACCGTCACGCCGTCTTTGGTCACGGTCGGGGCACCGAATTTTTTGTCGATGACCACATTGCGGCCCTTGGGACCCAACGTAACCGCCACGGCGTCAGCCAACTGATCCACACCCGATTTCAGGGCATTTCTCGACTCGACGTCATAATTAATGATTTTAGGCATACAACCGCCTCCTTTCTTTTTTTCGTTTAAACCTTCCGAAAACCGTTACCTTCAAAAGTTTTCTTATTGAAGCAAATTCTCAGCAGCCCTTGTTGCACGGCAGCCAACAAACAAATCATTTGTTAGCACTCCCACAAGGTGAGTGCTAATCGATTTAAAATATATTATTTTTTTCTAAGAATGCAAATATTTTTATGGGGGAAAATAAAAGTGCAGGCTTTTTTTTGTCAGAAAATAGATTTATTTAGTTAAATTCCTATTAATTTTTCCTTTTTATTTACATTATTTTGATTTTTTGGGTTTTGGGCTTCATGGCTTAGCTTGACAGGGGAAATGGGATACCCGTCACAGTTAAGGAGACAGTTCGACTTGTTCCCACAATTTCCTTCTGCATCTCAAATGCCTTCTGGAAGGTAAACACATCGCCCACAAGTGTACCGGTTGGGCTCAAACTTATTTTGTGTCCAGCGGATGCGGAAAATGGGAAATCAA
>CAZOHG010000008.1:0-82661 GCA_964579725.1 uncultured Deferribacteres bacterium | reverse complement strand
CAATAAGAATGTGTTTTCCCTGGTTTTTAGCCAAAGTCCTTTTCTCCTCGGTTCATTGTTCTCGGCAACCTAATGCGAAAGGTAGTGCCTTTGCCCGGGGTCGATTGACAGGTAACTGAGCCGTGGTGGTCGGAAATGATCTGTTGGCTCATTGGAAGTCCCAACCCGGTGCCCACATCTTTGGTGGTGTAGAAGGGGTCAAAAATCTTGGTAATATTTTCTATTCGAATACCTTCGCCGGTATCCGAGATAAAAATATTCACCCAATTTTCATCGGGCACCCGTGTAACAATCGAGAGCGTGCCGCCACGGGGCATGGCTTCCAGCGCATTCCGAATAATATTTACGAAAGCCTGGCGCAATTGGGATCGATCCAAATCCATTTCGGGCACGGCGGGGTCCAGTTCAACATCGAGATGAATGTGTCGTTTTTGAATTTCCGGTGCCATAAAATTGAGTAAATCTTCCAAAACGGCATTCACGTTACCCAATGAAAAGTGCGACTGCGGCAAACGAGAAAATTGAAGATATTCTTCCGTAAGCTGTGTCAGCCGGTCTACCTCTTCGGAGATGGCTCGGAGCAATCCTTGAGCTTCCTCTTTTTCGCCCGATGAAAACGAAAGAATTTCCTCTTCAAGAAGTTCGGCGTTCAAACTGATTGAGCTCAACGGGTTACGAATTTCGTGCGCAATACGGGCGGCCATTTTTCCAATGGTAGCCAATCGTTCGGATTGAAGAAGACGTTTTTCCAGCTTTTTGCGTTCTGTGATGTCGCGTACAATCGCCGAACTGCCCAAGACCTTTCCCTTGCTGTCGTAAATTAAGGTGCGGGTAATTTCCACCTGCACGCGCCGTCCGTCTTTTGTCAGGCGCTCGGTTTCGTAATTTCGAATGAATCCGGTTTGGTAAATCTGTTCTTCAATTTTTTCCAATTCCCGGATTTCTTTGAGGTCTTCCGGCACCAAAAAGCTGACGTCCCGTCCCAATGCTTCGTCTGCAGAATAGCCGAAAATAATCTCGGCGCCGCGGTTCCAGGAAGTAATGTGCCTGTGTCTGTCCAGGCCAATGACGGCGTCGGCAGACGAATCGAGAACCGATTGGAGCAAACGCGATTGCTTGTCCAATTTGCGTTCCAATCGTTTGAGTTCCGTTACGTCCTGAATCAGTTCCAGGACTTCCCGGACATTTTTGTTTTCGTCCAAGATCGGCGTGGTCACAATTTGAAAATAGCGTGCGCGTCCCTTTTCGTCCCGTACTTGGCGCAGGTAATTTTGCTGGCGGGCGCTGGCGAAAGCCTTTTCCACAATGCACGTTTCGCAGGGGGAAAATTCTTCCAAATAAATCTCGTGGCACATTTTTCCGAGGACATTTTCACCCACACGGTCGCGAATCAGCCGATTGGTCCACACAACCTGGCGATTTTTGTCGATCAGCGCCAAATTGCCACCGATTGCACTAACGATTTCATCCAATCGCTGGTATTCAGTTTGAAGTTGAGCCCAGTATTTTTTTTCGGCTTCGGCCTTAATGAGCGCGCGCGAGTGTTTTTCAATTTGACGCAACTGAAAACGCTGGTAAATTTCCGAATAAATGTAGAGGGTCTGGCAAAAGCAATCGTCCACCAATTTCAGAAACAGGAGCGCGGTCTTCAAATCATGGGAAAAATGTTCCGTGACACGCTTCCAAATGAGGGCTTTTCCGATCATGAAAGCCTTTTGCGTTTCGGAAAGCGGCAATTTGAGTTGGCTACGTTCAGGGGCAATCTTGACCAGAAACTTGCGCAACAGCAATTCGTCCCCGGTTTCAATGCAATGGAGCAAAGCCTTGAAATGCTCCTGCGTATTGCCGCGGATTTGTTCGGCCGACACCAGACGGTAGGAGGGAATTCCTTGCAGGATTTCTTCCGCCCAGCGATTGGTCAAAATTTCTTGTTTTGTAATCAGATCCTGCAAAATTTCGTGAAACATGCCGCTCCGTTTAAGCTCGCGTTATTCCCGTACGCACACCACCCGGTCACCTTGCTTTTCGTAAACCCGACCGCATTTGGGGCACGGTTTTCCGAAAGTTTCAATTTTTTCTCCGCATTTGCACATGTACCCCTTTACCTTGGCGGGATTGCCAAAAACAATGGCAAAATCCGGAACGTCGCGTGTCACAACGGCTCCCGCGCCAACAAAGGCGTACTGTCCGATGGTTGTTCCGCACACAATCGTAGCATTTGCGCCAATGGAAGCGCCCCGCCGGATGAGAGTGGGTAAAAATCCCGCCGGGCCTTTTTTGACCTCTGCACGCGGATTCATGTCGTTGGTCAGCACACAATAGGGTCCCAAAAAAACCCCGTCTTCAATGGTGACCTTTTCCCAAATAGCCACACCGTTTTTGACCGTCACACGGTTCCCGATTTTTACCGTGGATTCCACAAAGGCGTGGTCGCAAATATTGCAATCGCTGCCAATCTCGGCATCTTTCATGACGTGTGCAAAAGCCCAAATGCGGGTGCGCGGGCCAACAGATTCCGTTTCCACAAGAGCTTTGGGGTGAATGTAAACCGTTTCGTCCAAGATTCGATCCTCCTCTTTCACAATTTTGGCATGCCAGGATTTAATTTTCATTGAATTTAATGAAAATCCGACGCAAAAACAATAGAATTTGGTGGAACCCGAATGACATTTTCCCTTTGATTTTCCCGATAGAATTTGCTACATTTAGAACCACAAATGGAAATCTGCCAGGCTCGGGGGCTCTGCGAACGTCAATGTAAGGAGGAATTTTTTCATGGCGCAAAACCTGATTGAGAAAATCGCACAGAAATTTGCCGTCGGAAAAGTGCCGTTCGTTGTTCACAGCGGCGATTTTCTTTCTATCCAACCGGCACACGTCATGACGCACGATAATACGGGAGCTATTATTCCCAAGTTTCGAGCCATCGGGGCGAAAAAACTGGCGAACCCGCGACAGGTGGTTGTGGCGCTGGACCACAATATCCAGGACAAAAGCGAGAAAAATCTGAGAAAATACGCCAAAATAGAGGCGTTCGCCCGGGAAATGGGGGCTGATTTTTACCCGGCGGGCCGCGGCATTGGACACCAAATCATGGTGGAGGAAGGCTACGCCTGGCCAGGCACTATGGCAGTGGCTTCGGATAGCCATTCCAACATGTACGGCGGGTTAGGGTGTTTGGGAACACCGATTGTGCGAACGGACGCCGCTGCTATTTGGGCCACCGGACGTACCTGGTGGCAGGTGCCGCCCGTAGCAAAGATTGTTCTGACCGGAAAACTGCGTCCTGGTGTTACCGGAAAGGACGTCATTCTCACCCTCACCGGGTATTTTAATCACGACGAAGTGCTCAATCACGCCCTGGAATTTACCGGCGACGGCGTGGCGAATCTGACCATTGACCAACGCCTGACCATTGCCAACATGACGACCGAGTGGGGGGCCTTGGCAGGAGTTTTTCCCATTGATGCCGTTACATTGGACTGGCTCAAAAAGCGCGCAGCTTTCGTTGCAAAGCGTGGGCCGGAAGGCGTCCCTTCTGATGCCGATTGGAAAGAGGCACACCCGCGCCTCAATTTAGCACGTATTCGGGAATTGGAAGAGCATCCCCTAACGGCTGACCCCGATGCCTTTTACGCCCGAGAAATTACCCTTCGGTTGGACAGCGTGCAACCCCACGTTTCCGGCCCGGACACGGTCAAGATAGCCACCCCCATTACCAAAATTCGGCGGCAGGGGATTAAAATTACCAAGGCGTACGTGCTCTCCTGCGTCAACAGTCGCGCCAGTGATTTAGCGGAAGCAGCGGCCATGGTGCGAGGCAAAAAGGTGGCACCGGACGTTCAGCTTTACATTGCGGGTGCGTCCAGCGAGGTTCAGGCCGAAAGCGAACGTCGAGGCGATTGGAACACGCTGCTCGAAGCGGGGGCAATTCCGCTTCCTCCGGGCTGCGGGCCCTGTATTGGGTTGGGTAAGGGGCTACTGGAAGACGGCGATGTGGGAATTTCGGCGACCAATCGAAATTACAAGGGGCGAATGGGGTCTCCCAAAGCGCAGGCCTATCTGGCCTCACCTGCGGTGGTAGCTGCCTCGGCTATTGCCGGGCAAATTGACTATCCGGGTGATTTTTACGAGCTTCAACCGGAGTGGACGTTTTCCGAAAAGGAAAAACCGAAGCGCAAGGCCCAATCGATTGAAATATTACCGGGATTTCCCGAGATACTGGAAGGTGAACTTCTCTTTTGTCCGCAGGACAACATGAACACCGACGGAATTTACCCTGGCAAATACACGTACATTGACGATTTTACTCCTGAACAGCAGGCGCAAGTCGCCATGGAAAATTACGACCCCGAGTTTCAAAAGATAGCCCGCACGGGAGATATTTTGGTTGGAGGATTTAATTTCGGTACGGGTAGCTCCCGCGAGCAAGCGGCGACAGCTTTGAAATACCGGGGCATTCAAATGGTTCTGGCCGGTTCCTTCAGCGAAACGTACAAACGCAATGCCATCAACAATGGCTTTTTGGTGTTGGAAGCCCCGGAGTTGGTGCAGGAATTGAAGAAAAGTTTTGGCAGTGAACGTCTTACGATTCGAACGGGGATTCGAGCAAAAATAGATTTCCAGAAAGCGGTGGTAGAAGCCAACGGTAAAACCTACCCGATCACACCCCTGGGAGCTGCAGCTCAAGAGCTCATTTTGGCGGGAGGATTGGGCCGCTGGGTTGAAAAGCAATTGGAAAAATAGAGAAAAATCGTGTAGCAATTCGTGGGCAGGATTGGGCGTTGGCTTACCAGTGAACTGGCGGGCTCGCATTCAGCCCGTGTCTGCGGGGGGGGACTACTTCTGAAATCGAAAATCGACACGCCGACCAGATTTTTACTTCACTCTCTTCAGGGCGATTTTGGGTTTAAAACCCCGTTTCGCCAGAACGTTGCTCCAGGCATGGTCATTTCACCCTATTGGGGTTCAGTTTGGTGAGGGGAAGAGAAATTCATTCCTTGGGGGCGTTTGGTGATTTTTTCGCGCGTAGCACCTCTTCTTTTAGGGCGTCCAAAACTCTTTTGTGGGCTTCAAAGGCAATTTCTTTGGGCAGTGCGTCCAGAGGAAAAAATCGCACATCCGAGGCGTCGTCGCCGGGGCGCAATTGGCCACCCGTAATCTTGCCTTCGTACACAATGAGCACGGCCTGGTTTCTGGGGTCATCGCAGCCGGTGTACACGCCGAAAAGTCGCGTCAAAACCACATCCAAATTTGTCTCTTCTTTTAACTCTCGTACGGCCGTTTCTTCTACGGTTTCCCCATATTCCATAAAACCGGCCGGCAGCGACCACAACCCGGCCCGGGGTTCGAATCGTCGCTTAACCAACAACACGTCGTGGTTCCGCCTCAAAAGCACGCCTGCCGCCGGTACCGGATTTTGGTAAAAAATAAAGCCGCATTTCGGACAAACCAATCGCGTGTGTCCGTGGTGATTTTCCTTTGTCAATCTTGCACCGCAGCGGGGACAAAAATGAAAATTCTTGGGATTTTCCCGTACATCGGGCTTGCAAATTTCATCCAGAACAGACATTTACTCTCCCCTTTGAATGGCTTCCGTGTGTTCTTTCAGTACCGCAGGCGGGACGGACGCAAAAAAATACCGAACACCCAAATACAAAATGGCCAGATCGTCCAATTCCCCGACCAACGGCATTATAAAATCAGGAAGAATGTCAAACGGCCAGATGACGTAGATCAGCGATCCCACCAGGGCCAATTTGGGCAGAAATTTAACGCGGGGGTCTTTCAGCAAGCGGCCCGTTAGTTTGAAAAGTTTTGGCAAAACCCTTACATTCTTCAGGAGCCAAAGCAAAAAACTCTGTTTGTTGACTTTTTCCATGTGAGCGATTTCCTCTTTATTTTCACCTTAAAATAACAAAAATCAGTAAAAAACACCAGTCTTTTTGTACAGAAACTGGTGCTATTTACGCTTTTCTCCTTGAACAAAATGGGCGTACGTTTGTTCAAGTCGGATTTGTCTTTCTTTGGCAGAAAACCCGGACATTTCCACACTTCCCATTAGGCGTCCGTTGTGTAAAATGGCCAAGCGATCGCAAATTTCTGCCAAAAACGGGGTGGTGTGGGATGCCACCAAAATCGTCTTGTCCTGGGCTCTCAATCCCTGTAACTTTTCACTAAGACGTGCGACGGCAAAAGTGTCCAGTCCCTCGGTCGGTTCGTCCAAAATTAAAACGCGGGGACTTCCCACAAAAGCGGAAGCCACCGAGATTTTCTTTTTCATGCCGTAGGAATAATGGCGCATGAGATCATCTTTGGCCGAAAGCAGGTCGAAAAATTTCAGGAGCGATTGTGCCGTTTGCCGGGCTTCCGCTTCGGCCAAACCTCGCGCTTGTCCCACAAACCGGAGGTAATCGGCTCCGGAGAGGTAATCGTACAAATAGGGGGCTTCCGGGGCGTAGCCCATGAAGTGTCTCGCCCGAACAGGCTCCTGCAGGCGGTCAATTCCGTTTACTTCAATGCGGCCTTCATCCGGTTGCAGAAGGCCGACAATCATTTTTAGTGTTGTGGTTTTCCCCGAACCGTTGGTACCAACGAGCCCCAAAATTTCCCCCTCTTTTGCCTGCAGGCTTATTTGTTGGACGGCTTTCTTTCCACTGAAACTTTTTGTCACCTTTTCTAAATAGACCATGTTTCTTCCATTTCTCTAAATCGTGTACGTGCTGGCCGAACTGCAAACATGCCGCCAAGTAGTAAAACCAAAGGTAAAAAAGGAAAAACAAACCAGAAAACCCAATTGATGACCCAAAAAATCAGGTAAATATATTCGCCTGTTCGGACGTTTTGGAGCAGGGTCAGGTGAAAATTGGTTTGCAGAATGCCCATTGAAAAGGAAAAAACGAAGAGCAAAATCACCGACCACAAAGGGATCGGTTGTCCCGGGTAGAACAAAAACATCACCCCGAAATAAAAAAGATTCAGTACCGAAAAAAGGCACCAAAGCGCTGCTACGCGTCCCAGCCAAATCATTGAAAAATCCAGGGGTTTATTTTTGTAGAAGGTCAGGGATTTTCGTGCTACTTCTTCCGACCCGAAAAAAAAGGCAGAGAGAAAAATCCAGAGCACCAAAACGCCAAAAAGGGAATTTTGCACAAAATCGGTTGCTGAGGTGCTAACCAGTTTTCCCGTCAGCAAAATAAGAATAAAAATCAAAACGACCGGTTTGAGAGCCGTGTTTGTCCGTAGTTGCGTTTGAAGTTCCAGGTTGAGTATTCCCCGCGCTTGAACGGGGAAAAAGAAAAGGGGGCGTTCGGCCAATTTCCCCAAAAGGGAGAGGGCTTTACTCTGTGATTTACGCTCAAGATGGAGCTCTTTTTTCAGGGAAAGGCCAAAAAGACGCCGATTCACTTCCACCAAAGCGAGAAAAAGAAAAAGACCTCCTGCGTAAAACAGAGCGCCAAAGTTACGGTTCGGGTGAAAAAAGGGCAAAAGGGGTTCTCGAAGTACAGCCAGCCCGAAGAACAAAAGGCCTTCTCCCAAAAAGACCCCAATAAGCCGAAGCCACGTTTGGACGCGCAGAAACAGGAGACCAAAGATTTGGACGGCTGCCCAAATCCACTCGGCCGTTACCAAAAATCCCAGACTGAGAGCAGCCCATTGGCCCAAAGGTTCAGCCGGGCTTCGGGCAGGAAAACGAAAAACGGCCAACAGGTAAAACAGAAGTAGGAGAAAGAGCCAGCCCGAAAGGCGCACGAGTAGCGCGTTGAAGCGAAAAAAAAACAATTCATTTTCGTTGAAAGGCAAACTCAGCAACACGTTGTCGGAGGGAATTCGCAGAGCTTTTTGGGCGGGCAATTGGAAAGCAAAGACGAAGAGGAAAAAAACGGCAAAAAGCGCATTTTGAAAAATGGGAATTAGTTTGGCGGGTTGGGCATGAATCCAGAGAAAACCAATATCATTGTGAAACCGAACGGCCGACGCCAGCAAAAGAAAAAGGCCAAAGGCAATTTCCAGCAGAGTTTTGCCGGCAAACTGGTGTTTTAAGTAATTCAGAAGGATTTTTCTTTGGAGCCCGAGAAGAAGTCGGATTTGTTTCATGCCTTTGCAATCACATTTGGAGCCCAAAAAAATCTGACAAATCAACGTTTTCTTTTATTCATTTTCAGGGAAAATGTTCCGGTGCGGAAGCCGCGGTACTTTCAATTCCAACTCAAATCGTTCGTCTTTTTCCCGAGGAAAAAAGAACAGAAAGCACCGGCAAGAATTTGGCTGAAAAGGGCCCCAAACGAAAAAAGTGAAGTTCAAAAGACCTTACCCCTTTAAGCCGCTTAACATAATGCCTTTCACAAAATACTTCTGAGCCACAAAAAACAGCACCAAAATCGGCACCAGCGCCACCATCGAGGTTGCCATAATGTAATGAGGGAGAGAGGAATACACATCTTTGAACATATTAATGCCCAGAGAAACGGGAAATTTTTCGTAGGTTTGCAGGTAAATCAACGGCGGCATAAATTCATTCCATTTTTGAATAAAGGTCAAAATGACAATTGTAGCCAGGGCCGGTTTGGAGAGGGGGAGAATAATCGTCCAGAACGTGCGGAAAAACGAGCTTCCGTCAATTCGAGCCGCCTCCTCCAACTCGAGCGGCACGGATTTAAAAAACTGTCGCAGCAGGAAAATGCTGAAGGCGCTAATGCCTAAAAAATGGGGCACAATGAGCGGCAGGTAGGTGTCCATCCAGCCCAGATATTGGTAGAGCAAAAATTGAGGGATGAGCGTCACCTGGGTGGGCAGCATCATGGTGCCAAGCAGCAGGAAGAAGAAAAAATCGCGCAGCGGCCACCGAAGACGGGCAAAAGCGTAGGCCACCAGAGAGGCTGAAAAAATCTGCCCGACCAAAGACAGGGTGGTAATCACAATGGTGTTCCAGAAAAAGCGCAAAAGCGGCAGCAGTTTGAAAATTCGGATGTAGTTTTCCCAATGAATGGGTTTGGGAATCCACACCGGCGGAATGGCGTACACCTGAAGCAATCCCTTGAATGAAGCGGAGAGCGACCACAAAAAGGGAATGAGAAAAACAACGGACAAGGTCAAAAGAATGGTGTAGCCTAACACGGTTTTGACCGTTTTTTGGACAGATTGGCGGCGAAAAAAGGCAACAGAGGCTGTCATCGCTTTTCCCCTTCGTAATAGACCCAGAGAGACGACGAACGGAAAACAAGCAAGGTAAGGCCGAAAAGAATCATAAAAAGTACCCAGGCCAGAGCACTGGCGTAGCCCATTTGAAATTCAACAAAGGCTTTTCGGTACAAATAGAGCACGTAAAATAGCAGGCTGTCACCGGGCCCGCCGTCTCCGGCCAAGATGTAAACCACTGTAAACACTTGAAAGGCCCCAATAATCGCCATGACCAAATTGAAAAACATGGTGGGGGTTAACATGGGCAATGTGACGTGCAGGAATTTTTGCCAGCCGCTGGCTCCGTCCAAATCGGCCACCTCGTACAGGTGGGTGGGAATGTTCTGCAATCCGGCCAAAAAAATCAACATGGTTGTTCCCACACCCCACAGGTGCATGAGAATCAAGGCAGGTTTTGTCCACACCGGATCGTACAGCCAGGCGGGCCCGTGAATACCGATCATTTTCAGTAGTCCGTTTAAAATGCCGAACTCGGGATTCAGAATCCACTGCCACAGCACCACGGTGGCCACGCCGGTTACCAGAGCCGGTACATAAAAAATCGTCCGAAACACCGCAATGCCGTGTAATTTTTGATTCAGCAGCAGTGCCAAGAACAGGGCGAACAAAATGCCCGTGGGAATCGCGAAAATGGAGTAAAAGGTGGTGTTGTAGAGAGCTTTCCAAAAAAGCGGATCGTGAAAAAAGATTTGTTTGTAATTCCCCAGGCCAATGAATTTCATGGTACTCATCGGCTCGTGAAAGTTCCAGTGGGTAAAACCGAGGTAGAGCGAAAAAAGCATGGGCCCTAACGTGAGCATTAAAAATCCAATGAGCCAAGGGGAGACAAAAAGATAGCCGCTGAGCGCTTCCAAGCGGCGCATTCGACTGATTTTGATTTTCATTTCCAGACCTTCAGATTTTTCCGCATCTCGGTCAGCGTTTTGTTCACAATGTCCGTGATTTGTCGAGCAATTTTCGGAATATCTGCATTGGGCAAGATAATTTGATTGAAAAGATTTCGGGTGCGGGAATAAACCACCGATTGGTACGCAATGCCCGGGATTGTCCGGCCGTATTTTTCCATGGACCGAATGGCTATTTTTTCGTCCTGAGGCGTTTGGGGATTGTCGTACCAACGGTAGGCGTCCGATTTTCGAATGGGAAGTGCTCTGCCTTCGCGAGCGATTTCTTTTTGGACCACCGGGCCGAGCACAAATCGAATAAAATCCCACCCTTCTTTTTTGTGTTTGGAGTGACGGTACAAAGCAATTCCGTCAAAAGATTCCCGTGCGAATTTTCCGGCAGGTCCCGAAGGCGTGTAGGAAATGTCCCAGGGCAATTCCTCTTCAATGGTTTGAAGCTGCTGAATTAAAAATCCCCCCGACAAAATAACAGCTACGCGTCCTGTCAGAAGCTTAATATAATTCTGCATGATTTTGGAATCCAGTTGGCCGCTGCGAGGAGCGATTTTGTATTTGTAAATCATGTCGTGGTACAATTGCATGGCTTGAATGGCCTGGGGACTGTCTAATTCACAGTGCATTAAATCGGGGCTGAACATTCTGCCCCCGAACGTCCAAATGACCGAAATCAGATCGAGCAGGCTGGAACTCGCGTCGAATCCGAAGGTGTCATTGTACCCATCTCCGTCCAAATCTTTACTGAACGCTTTTCCCGCACGAATTAGGTCGTCCCACGTCCAATTTTCATTGGGGTAGTGTTGGTGTGCCTGGTCGAAGGTGGTTCTATTGTAAAACAGAAGTATTGTGAAACCGTCCCACGGAAGCCCGTATTGCTGTCCGCCCAATTGAAAGGCCTCAAGGGAATGGGGAAAATAATCGTCGAGGTGAAGAGAATCTTTGCATTGAGCAATGTACGGCTCGAGATTTTCAAGGTGGCCGGTGGCAGCCGTGATCTTAAAATAATCGTCATCCACCAAAAATACGTCCGCGGCCGATTTGGCAACAAGGCTGAGGCTCAATTTGTCCTGGTAATTGTCCGGCACGTAGATTAATTTTACTTCCCGATCCGGGTAGAGCGCCTCGTATTTTGCCTTGACAAATTTCCAGAGATTCAAATCTTGAAACCCGCCCCAAAACATAAAATGAATCACCGTTTTGGAGGTGGATTTTTCTTTCTTTTGACAGCCGGAAACCGAGAAAAGCGAAAGGAGCACCAGGCTCACAATAAAAATAGACCAGATTTTTTTCATGAACAACCCTCAAAACGATTCGATTCAAGTGTCGATTGTCAGACCCCAAAAAGGGGTGTGGCGGAAATCATCGGCCGCAGATTGTGAAAATTTGGGATTAATCCCAATCCCTGTCCCGCGGCTCTTTGATTTATTGGGCCTGCAATTGCCGTTTTACAAGGCGTAATCTGCCGGATTGACCTCTTCCACCTGTCCCGAGAGAAGGGCGCGGTCGATTGCTTCCGCCACCACGGTACTTTCAAAGCCGGCTGTGGCGCCTGCCAGAGGAGGCTTTTCCCCCTGAAGGCACAAAATCAAATCGTCCACAATTTTTTGGTCTCCGCCGCCGTGCCCGGAGCCAGTAGAGTCGATTTTGTAAATCACTTCTTCGTCGCCTGTCGTCGATTTGACGCGGATTTCATTCCCCTCAAAATGCCCCTCCAAACGAGCGCGGCTTCCGACAATCCGAATGAACCGGTTGTCTTCTTCGTCCCCGAAGGCCGAAAGCAAAAAGGTCACCCGCACGCCGTTTTCGTATTCAATTAGAGAAATTTGATTGTCCACAATATCTTTGTCGTCATTGAAAACACACAAATCCCACCCGTTTTTTCCGTAGTCGGATTTTTCCTCTTCCGGTACCATGACGAATTCTTCGCCGAAAACATACGGGCACGTGCGCCTAATGGCCGGGTTGCAGGTGCTGCACGTGGGCCCCTTGGAAGGGTCGGGCAAAAAATAATTCACCCCTCCAAACGAAGCAACCCGCTTCACTTTTTCACCAATGAGCCAATTTAAAATATCCAAATCGTGACTGCACTTTGTCAACATGAAATTGCCGCTGTTTTGTCGTTTGCGGTGCCACCGGCGCATGTAGCTGGCACCGTGCATTCGGGAAAGAATTTCACCCGCCTCAACGGAAATCATCCTCCCCAGAACACCGGAGTCCACAATTTCCTTAACTTTGCGGTAAAACGGGGTGTAGCGGAGCACAAAGCCGATTTGCAGCAACCGGCCGCGGGCCTGAGCGGTTTGCACGATCTTTTTGGCATCGCGAACGGTAAGCGCCATTGGTTTTTCCAAATACACGTCTTTTCCGGCCTCTAATGCTGCAATGGCTATGTCCTTGTGGGAAAAATCGGGAGTGGTAATTAAAACAGCCGAAAAATCATCGGACTGAAGAAAGGTGTCGAGCGAGCGAAAGGGACGAATTTTTGAAATATCTTGCCCCTTATTTTTGAGCCGTCGGAAATATTCCGTCACGCGAAGGGGATTTTTATCCGTGACCGCTACAATTTGCGCATTCGGATTTCGGAACACCGCCAAAGACAGCGCCAAACTTCTTCCCCCTGTGCCCACAATGCCCAATTGAACCATTGTTGCTCCAGTTTCCAAACTCCAGTCTCAGCTCCGCCATCCAAAACTACGGATTGGGTAAAAATCAATGATTGGCTATGCAATGTGCCCAATTTGCCGAAAGTGCAGACGATTGCTTTTCATTAAAATAACGATTTCATGCAGAAAATACAAGTAGTTTTTCAATTGGATATCTTGGGTTGATTTTCGGGTTTGGGGAAAAATTAATCGGGCAAAAGTGGGTGCAATGGAAAATCAGCGTGAGAGTGACTTTTTCGGCCGAAAAAAATCCAACAAAATTGCGTTTCGGGAGAACCTTAATTTCCCCATTCTTCCCAGTAGCCGATTATTTTGTAAATCAAACGCGCCGCTGTAAATTCGGAAAGATGCTGCCCGGCAATGGGGGCCAATTCCACCACATCCACTCCAACGACCTTTTTTTGCTGGAACAGCCTTTTTAGGAAGGAAAGGCTCTCATGCCACCCGAAGCCACCCGGTTCCGGCGTGCCTGTTCCCGGAATGACGGTCGGGTCAAAAAAATCCACGTCAATGGTCAAATAAACCGGGTTTGTGATGAGGGCCAAAACCTCCTCCTCCCAGCGGGGATTTTCACGCATTTTGTGGGCCAGAAAAATCGGCCATTTTTCGTGGGCAATGCGCACTGCTTCTTCACGGCTCAAACTGCGAATGCCGACTCCCACGTGTTCGGTCATTTCCCGAACGCGCGCCATGGCACAGGCGTGGTTGTAGCGG
Source organism: uncultured Deferribacteres bacterium (assembly GCA_964579725.1). GTDB lineage: Bacteria > Zhuqueibacterota > JdFR-76 > JdFR-76 > BMS3Abin05 > CAZOHG01. The sequence continues at coordinate 69,181 of CAZOHG010000008.1, read as the reverse complement.
GAATTGTTGTACCTGTCGCGAAGGTCGGCGTGGGCGTCCAATTGGAGAACCGTCAGATCGGGGAACCGTTCCAGATGGGCGCGCACCAGCGGCGGTGTGACGGAATGTTCGCCGCCCAGGGCGATTATCCGCTTGCCCTTTCGAAGGAGATTGCGTGCATCTTTTTCAATAATGTTCAAACAGTCCGGAATGGAGGGCACGTGGCAAAAATCACGGCGGGGCATTGTGGCCACGCCTGCTTTGTAGGGTTCGCGGCCCAACTCTTCGTCGTAGAGTTCCACTTGCTCGGAGGCCTCTAAAATTGCGGCCGGCCCTTGCTCGGTTCCTTTTCCGTAGGTGGTTGTTTTTTCGTAGGGGAGGGGCAAAATGACGTAGCGAGCCCTTCTAAAATCGGCGTCCTGGTTGGTTAATCCCAAAAAATTTTTCATGTCTCTAAACCGAGTTTTCACCAATTTACAGCAGAACCACAGCCGCTACCACGGTCGTCCAACGGCCTTTTTTGTCCACCACGGCCGTTTGGGTGATATTTTGGGTGCGGACAATCCGCCCGCTGATTTTCCAGAGATTGCGCTTCTCGTCCCAACTGGCTTCGGGGTCAAATTCGACCCCCAAAATGGTTGCCAGCATTTCGGCAGCCAAATCTTCTGCGTAGTCGCCGGCAATGGTTTCATTTTGGCCAAAGGCGTGGTGTTCCGACAAATAGCCGTAGCGGCTCCGGTCCCGTGGAATAGCAATTCCCACAGAGGCAGCTACCAGACGATTGGGTTCGTTGCTTTCCAGCGTACTCATCACCACGGGAACGATTTGTCCCGGGTTTAATTCCTGTATGCCTTCCGTGCGCGAGACCAGCTCACAATGCGGCGGGAAAATACTGGAAACGCGCACCAAATTAAGATGAGCTATTCCCGCACTTCGGAGAGCCATTTCGAAACTGGTTAGTTTTTCGGGATGCCGTCCCAAACCGCGCGTGAAAAATGCTTTTTTAGGAACCAAATGGAACACCGTTTTTCCCTCTTTTTCTTCAAAATGTGGCCCAATTTTTTGTTTTTTAGCGACGTTGCTGCAAATGCCCAGGGTCATTTTTCAAGGCATTTTCGAGAAATTTTTCGCCTTTTCTCAAGCCCTTTCAGGGCGATTTTCAATTCCTTTCCACCACAAAATCTTCCGACCACCAGCGGGAATTGCCGTATACTGCCAGAGGTTTTCCCGTCAGTTCCCAGCCGTCGAAGGGACAATTGCGAGATTTCGACTTCAACTTTGCGGCATCTACCTTCCAGCGCTTTTGCGGATCTACAATGGTCACCTGCGCCGAATTGCCGGGGCGGAATGTGTGATTCGGAAGCTGCAGGATTTTTGTGGGATTCAGTACCAATTTTTCGACCACCTGTTGCACGCTTAAAACGCCAGGGGTCACCAATTCCCGAAAAATGAGTCCCACAGCGGTTTCCATTCCAATCAGACCGAACGGTGCGGCATCAAATTCCACTTCCTTTTCGTGCGGTGCGTGCGGCGCGTGGTCAGTCGCAATGACGTCGATTGTTCCGTCCCTAAGTCCCTCTTTAACGGCCTCAACATCCTCTTTTGTGCGCAGCGGCGGATTGACCTTCAGGTTGGTGTCGAAAGAAACCAACGCGTCTTCTGTCAGCGTAAAATGGTGGGGGCACACCTCCGCCGTCACGGAAATCCCCCGACTTTTGGCTTCGCGAACCATTTCCACGCTGCCTTTGGTTGAAAGATGCGCCAAATGGAGCTTGCCTCCGGTAAAAGCCGCCAGTAAGATGTCCCGCGCTACCACGATTTCCTCTGCCACGTGAGGAATACCGTAAATGCCCAGCCGGGTGGACATTTTACCTTCGTTCATGTGGCGCCCCTCCGCGAGTGATTTTTCCTCACAATGTTCAATAATGGGCGCCCCCAACATTTTACTGTACTCCAGCGCCCGACGCATCATTTCCCCCGTTTTGACAGCGTCGCCGTCGTCGGAAAAAGCCACGGCGCCCGCCTCGAACAGATCGGCCATTTCGACCAGTTCTTCCCCCTGGCGATTCTTGGTAACTGCCCCAATGGGATGAACGGTGACCAGAAAATCTTGCGTCCGTTTTCGAATGTATTCGACCAACCCTCGCGTGTCAATCGCAGGTTTGGTGTTGGGCATGCAGCAAACGGTGGTAAATCCGCCTGCCATGGCTGCGGCGGCACCGGAGTCCAAGTCCTCTTTGTACTCTTGACCCGGTTCCCGCAAATGCACGTGCATGTCAATAAAACCGGGAAGGACCCAGGCTCCGGCCACGTCCACGGTGGGACAGTGAGCCGTGAGATTTGTCCCGGCGGCTGTAATCTTTCCGCCTTCAATGAGCAGGTCACCCGCCGACAGGTCACCCGTTCTGTGGTCAAAAATCTGTCCGTTTTTAATAAGAAGATTTTCGAAAAATTCGGTCATGTTTTGCCTCAATTTTTCAAAATTGCTTGTGCCAGCAAGGCTCACTTATTCCCAAGATTAGATTTGCCCCTTTCCCAATATCCCGTGTGTCCAATTTGTTGCTGGCTTCGTCAAATTCCTTTGCTGTCCACCCCGCTCAGGAGGTAGAGAACCGCCATTCGCACAGCCACACCGTTTGTTACTTGATTCAGAATGACCGCGTTACCGCTCTCCGCCACATCGTTGTCGATTTCCACCCCCCGGTTCATGGGGCCGGGGTGCAAAATAATCAGGTTCTTTTTGTGGTGCTTTAAGCGATCGACCGTAATGCCAAAACGCGCTCGATATTCCCGAAGCGAGGGGAAAAGTCCCGTCCGTTGGCGCTCCCGTTGAATGCGCAGAACGTTGACGGCATCCGCTTCTTCCAGGGCTTCGTCCAAATCGTAAAACACCCGCACGCCCAATTTCTCCGCTTGAAAAGGCAAAAGGGTAGGGGGACCGCAAATACTTACCTTGGCTCCCATTGTGTGCAGACCGTAAATGTTGGAGCGGGCTACGCGGCTGTGTTCCACATCTCCGACAATGAGCACGCGAAGCCCTTCAAGGCTGCCCACCCTTTCTCGCAGAGTCATCATGTCCAAGAGAGCCTGCGTGGGATGTTCGTGGGCACCGTCACCGGCGTTAATGACCGCCGAATGCAAGATTTGTGTTAAAAATCGAGGCGTTCCCGGTGAGGAATGCCGCACCACCACCATGTCGGTTTTCATCGCCTCAATATTTTGGGCTGTGTCTTTGAGGGATTCGCCTTTCAGCACACTGGACGTCGAGGCGGAAAAATTGACCACATCCGCTGAGAGCCGCTTTTCCGCCAATTCGAAGGAAATGCGCGTCCGTGTGGACGGTTCGAAAAATAGATTGACAACCGTAATGCCTCGCAGAGTGGGAACTTTCGGAATCGGACGTTCCATGACGCTTTTAAAGGACTCGGCCGTGTCCAGAATAAGTGTGAGTTCCTCCCGGGTCATTCCCTCCAAACCCAACAAATGCCGACTTTTTAGTTGCATTTTTTCCCTATTTGACTGGTCCGTTATTCGTGGGCAATCGGTTTTTCCGTAAACAGGTAATCTTTCAATTCGTGGTCAAAAGCCGGGTCCTGACGACGAATCCATTCCAGCAACATGGCCGCATGTTCTTTTTCCTCGTCTCGATTGTGAACCAGAATAGCACGCAGAGAGTCGTCCTGGCACACATCTGCACGCTGATTGTACCAATCCACCGCTTCCAATTCTTCAATGAGCGAGGTGAGAGCTCGATGCATGTCCTTTGTTTCAGGGGAGAGATTCTCTTCGTGGTAGCCTTCATTTGCCATTTTCGTTTCTCCTTATTTTTTGAGCAAGGTTGCCGGCCTTTATCTTTATCCCGCTCCGCAGCTCGGAGGAGAATTAAGTTTTACCTGATTTTTATTCTCCCAACAACCAGATGCCGTCTTCTCCGTCAATTTCCTTGACGCGAACCCGCACTTCTTCTCCAATGGAAGTTGGGATATTTTTCCCGACAAAATCGGCTTTAATGGGTAGTTCCCGGTGTCCGCGATCCACTAAAACGGCCAGTTGAATGCGTGCCGGGCGTCCGTAGTCCATGAGTGCGTTGAGCGCCGAGCGCACCGTTCGGCCGGTGTACAGCACATCGTCTACCAAAACAATGTTCATTTGGTCAATGGAGAAAGGAATGTCCGTTACCCGAACAGTCGGCTGTTTGTACTTGTAGTCGTCGCGATACAGACTCACGTCCAAAACCCCCACGGGAACTTCCCGACCTTCAATCTCCCGAATTTTCTGCGCGATGCGTTGAGCCAGCGGGAGTCCTCGAGTTCGAATGCCCACAAGCGCCAGACGTTCCACCCCTTTGTTGCGTTCGAGAATTTCGTGCGCCAAGCGTGTTAAACTTCTGTCCAGCCCTTTTTCGTCGACCAGTTGCGCCTTGACTTTTTTCTCCATGGTCACCTCATTGATTGGCACGTGTTTGCTTTTTCACAAAAAACGTTAATCGGGAGATTCGGGCACAAAAAAACCTCCAGCGTCGACAAAAACCGGAGGCAAAAAAAATCCTCGAAATTCCCTTGCCGATCTCGCTGGACACGCTTAAAGGGATTTTTCGAGGATTAATCTGGTTAATTTTTATTCAAAAGTCAAGCTAAATTTTGCTTTTTTTCATTTTCTTCGATTTTTTTCGGAGAATCGAACCTAATTTGGAAAACGGGCAATTTGACTCACCCCCAAGAGGACTTGAAAATCAGGGGTGGTGGAGCTTTGGGCTTCCAGACCGATTCGGTAGCCGTGAGGTAGCTTCAGATCAAATCCAACTGAAAAACGCTTTTCAACCGGCGTTTCTTGAATAGATGTGTTTTTGTCTGCCAACCGGACGCTCCCCGCGGAAAGCCGATAGTCGTCTCGTTCAGTTTGGAAATGAAAAGAGCTCACGGCCAGTCCTGCGAAAAAATCAAAGTGACTTAGGCGAAAAATACCCACGATTCCTGCCTGACGTGTGTAGCCGGTCAAATACACGTAGCTGCGTTGAACAGTTCCCGCAGGTTGGCCTGAGGCGGGTTTTTCAAAATAGGTTTGAGGATTAAAATAAAGCCCCTCTGCGAAACCGTGAAGAGCCATTCGACTTTTGCGGTTTCCAAACACCCAAACGCGCAGACCCGCGCCGCCCGTGGCGGAGAACCCGAAGTCAACATCGGAAAGATTCAACGCTTGTTCCTGAAATTGCCAATTTCTGTAACCACCTAAAAGGCAAATGTCCAATGCCTCGGCCAGGCCAAAACTGAAGCGACCGAGCACACCTTGTGAACGAAAAGAAACTGCCTCCCATTTAAAATCCTGGTACACTCCGGAAACCCCGAGTGCCAGATTTCTCTTTCCGGAAAGCGCGACAGGATTGCCCAGGAATTGCGCTTGGGCCCGGGCGGAAAGAATCAAAAGCACGAACACCCCCAAAAAACGAATCAATTGCCCTCTTTTGTGTTTCATCCGAATTCCTCATTAATTCAAAAGCAAATGAATGGCGGGCGTACTGCGCATGGCATTGCCGTTCTGACTCTGGACTTTAATGGTGACCGCCGTTGCCGTGGGTTTGGCATTCTGTGCCGTCGGATCTAAATTGTTGGTCAAAATCAGATCGTAATGCGTTATTCCAGGGTCGGAGGTAGTCCACGATCCCCACGACAACGCACCCGCCGAGGCTTCTACCAGAATTGTGGAGCCCGGAACAATGGGATTTCCGTTTACGTCGAAAATGTCGATGGCAATGTGTGCCGATTGTCCGATGTGAAGCACCGTGTCGGATGTTTCCACCGTAAAATGAGCGATCTTTCCCGAGAAAACGGCGCTGGTAACGCCCCACACCTTGGCGCGGTGGCCAAAAGAGTCCATTCCCTCGGTAACGGCCAAAATCCGCGCCACGCCGTCATTTTCACCCATATTTCCCAACGAATTGAGAGCCTGGCCCCCTTCAAAATCGGGGATGGGTCCTGGAATCACGCCGTCCGAACCGGTAAAAAAACTGCTGCCGAAATTGGGGTTCTGAAAAGTGTTGTAAAAACGCGTAATAGTCGGGTAAGGCTGACCTGTGTGCAGGGTCACCTTCGCCACCCCTTCTGCGTTGGTGTACCCGGTGTAGGTGGAAATCACGCCTCCTGTTGTGGTAAAGTAAACGGCCGTTCCTTCGGGTACCGGATTGTTGTACTTGTCACCCACTACTGCGACAACGTCCACCGTGTTGTTGACAACATGCCAGCCGTACACATTGACCGGAGTCACCCCGACGGAAAGGTGGCTGGTCGAGGGATCATTGACATTTTCAATGTAAGGCGGTCCCGCAAAAATAATGAGTTCCGTCGAAATAGCCCGTACGGGCGGGGAAAGTGTATTCCCTTTCGCGTCTGTTACGTCGGCTCGAATACGAACGGCGCCCGAACGAATACCGCTAATGAAGGAAACCTCCGCCGCGCCGTTCACGGTAGGAATCGGATTGGTGGAACTCAATTGCTCCCCTCCGTCGGGTGAAGATTCAATGGAAAATTTCACGTACGTGCCGTCTTTGGCGGGATTATTTTTGGTGTCTTTAACCACTGCCTTAATTCGGGTGGTCTGGTTTCGCCCCGAATCCTTAATGCCCACAGAAGTGGGATCAAAAGTCAACACAATGCTGGCCGGCGGCCCCGGTAAAAGCTGGATAGTCGTCTGGCCGTTCACGTCACCCACCCAGGCATGAATAACAGCCACTCCGGTTACGCCGCTGGAAAACTTGGCTACGGCCTCGCCGTTTTGCGTAAGACTCTTTTCCGAAATGTCTCCAATCGATGTTGAAAAATAAACGGTCGTACCGTCGGGAACCGGGTTTCCGGCGGCGTCGTACACGTAGGCACGCACGTTGGTGGAGGTTACACCGTCGGCTTGAATGGAATTGACGTCAGCACGGACGTCAATTGCGGCAACGTCACCCACGGTGTACCGCACTTGAACCGTGTCGCGAAGAGTTCCGGCCTCAACCAGAACCAGAGCGGTGTCCGGTTTGGTTCCGCTGGTCAATAGACTGGTCGCTACGCCTCCTTTGGTTTCCTTGTTTTTCTCGACGCTTCCGCTTCCTTTAATAATCCGGAACGCCACGGGTGTGCCGTCGGGAACGGGATTGTTGCTCGCGTCCGAAATCACAGCCTTAATGGTCGATTGGCTCTGGTTGTCTGCCACAATGACGGAAGGATTGGCAGAAACACTCATGTAAGCAGGGGTCGATTCCACAAAAGCCACCCGAACGGTGTCCACAAAAAGATTGCCGTACCGGGCTGTGACGGTCGCCAGACCGGTGCGGGAAGAGCTGGTCAACTCCACGGAGCACACGCCCGAGGCATCTGTTTTGGACATATTGGGAATTGTCCCCAGATCCGTGCCAAAATAAATTTCGGCGTTGGGAATAGCAATTTTGGTGGCAGCCTCTTTTACCAGAACTTGAATTTTGGCGGTGCTGTTTTCGTCAGCTACAATGGCTGAAGGGCGAGCACTTGCAGAAAAAAGGATTCCTTTTAACAAAATGTCGGCCTCATTTTTTTTCTGATCTGCTGTGACGGAAATGTGGGCGATGGAATCAGTGTGACTGGCAAATCCCACTAAAACGGCTCGGGCCCGCCCTGTGGAATCGGTTTTGTCCTGTGTGTGTAGAAAATGGCCGGCACTGGTTTGAAAAGTTACCGGTTCGTTTGGTGCGGCACGGTTGCCCGAGTCGAACAAATAGCACACCACCACGCTGGAATCAATCCCGTTGGAAAGAATTTTGGGTTGAGAAACCGTCAGAACAAATTCCGGAGAGAGTTTCTTTTTGACCACAATTTCAAGCTGTTTTTTCTGATTTTGGCCGAATTGGACGGTTACGACCGCTTTTCCGGTTTGGTCGCCGCTTCGAAAAATGGCTTGAGCTAATCCCGAAGAATCCGTTGCCGCTTGGGGTGTAATGGTTCCCAGTGTAGTCGAAAACAAAACCTGAGTACCCACTACCGGTTCGGCTTTGTCGTTCACGAGTTTGACCTGCACGGTGGCTTTTCCGCCGCCTTCCTCGACGGCCGGAGGGTACACGGAATAGCCTGCCAAATTTAAAGAAACGCCCGAAGAAGAAGAGTCGGTTGGTGTGGGTAATTTTTTGTTGCACCTAACCGAGAGAAAAACCAAAACCGACAAAAGACTGATCCAGCCCGTTTTTAACGCAATGTTTTTTCCAAACATGTGAGTGCCTCGTTTTCGATAAAATTTGAATGCAGTGGAATTTGAGCTTTTCGAGGAAAAAGTTTTCCTCAAAAATCGACAAAAAACGGTTCTCTTTAATAAAATTCGGAAAGGGAAGGGATTTTCTTGAGCTTTTTTCCAAAGGACGATTCCAATTCTTACCCAAAAAATTACAGGCTTTGAAAGAAAAAGAAGGGACGGTCTTTTCGGCCTTTTTGGCGAGGAAATTTTTCTCCGCTTTAAGAATGCCGAAATTTTCTTTCCTTCTTTAATATGTACGACCGAAAGGCAGAACATTCCGTCTCTCGAATCGTTTGGACTTCAATTGCAATCTTTCTTCTCGCCCCAATTTTTTTCTTGAATTGATTTTGAAATCTCCTTATATTGCAAATGACAACAACCAAGGAGGCACGAGTGGTCGTCAAAAAATTCAAGCTTAAACACATCAAACCTCAAGAAGCCCTCGACAATGTCATGAAATCGGGTGTAATCGGCTACCTTTTTAATTGGGGGCACACCATTGACGAAGAGAACAATACCATTACCTTTACCATTCGTCACGGCGGAGGTGACGCCTTTGTAGAGGAGGAAAAGAAGACCGCCAAAAATCTTGAGGATTTCATAAAAGCCATCGACATTTGACCGTTCGTTTGCACTCGTTTTAACTCGCCACATCGCAATCTCAAGCAAAGGAAGGGGGCTTTATGCTTTCCAAAATCTTGAGTGCTTCCGTTTTAGGCATTGACGCTTTCCTTGTGGAGGTAGAAGTCAATTTGGAAGGTAAGATGCCGTCGTTCGCTTTGGTGGGACTTCCGGACGGGGCGGTTCGGGAATCTCGCGAGCGTGTACAGGCCGCCATTAAAAATTCCGATTTTCGTTTCCCCATTAAACACATCGTTATTAATTTGGCACCCGCGGACATTAAAAAAGAGGGCTCCGCTTTTGACCTTCCGATTGCCGTAGGCATTTTAGCGGCTTCAGGGCAAATTGCCTCCACGCTTTTGGACACCCACCTTATTTTGGGCGAACTGTCCTTAGACGGTAGTCTTCGGCCCATTCGCGGCGCGCTGCCAATCGCCTTGCAGGCTTACGCTTCCCATTACGAAGGGATTCTTTTGCCCTCCCAAAATGCCCGTGAGGCCGCCATGGTAAAAGGACTGAAGGTTTACCCTGTCAATTCGCTGGCCGAAGCGGCAGCCTTTCTCAATGAAACCCTGACCATTTCCCCTTTTGAGGTGGACATGGAGGCCATTTTTGCAAAGCAGCGTCGCTATTGGGTGGATTTTAGGGACGTGCGCGGACAAGAGCACGTGAAGCGGGCTCTGGAAGTGGCGGCGGCGGGCGGACACAATATTATTATGATCGGCCCGCCTGGCTCAGGGAAAACCATGTTGGCCAAACGGCTCCCGACTATTTTGCCGGATATGTCTCTGGAAGAAGCGCTGGAAACAACCAAAATCCATTCTGTAGCCGGTGTGCTGCCTGCTAACGAGGCGCTTGTGGCGACCCGCCCATTTCGTTCGCCACACCACACCATTAGCGACGCCGGCCTCATCGGAGGCGGCCAAATCCCTCACCCGGGGGAGGTGAGTTTGGCTCACCATGGCGTTCTTTTTCTGGACGAATTGCCCGAATTCAAGAAAAATGTTCTGGAAGTCATGCGACAGCCCTTGGAAGACGGCAAGGTGACCATTTCGCGGGCTGCACTTTCAATTACCTACCCGGCTAATTTTATGCTGGCAGCGGCCATGAATCCCTGTCCCTGCGGCTATTTAACCGATCCAAACCATGAGTGTACCTGTACGGTGCCCCAGATTCAGCGCTATAGGGCGCGCATTTCGGGACCGCTTTTGGACCGGATCGATATTCACGTGGAAGTTCCTGCCGTTCCCTACAAAGAATTAGCGGGCCAACCGACCGGTGAAAGCTCCGCCCAAATCAGGGAAAGGGTCATGCGTGCGCGAGAAATTCAATTACAACGATTTAAAAATCGAAAGGATATTTTTTGCAACGCTCACATGGGAACCCGGGACATTCGGCAATTTTGCCCGATTGACGACGCCAGTCAGGAACTCATGCGGCTGGCCATTACCCGCCTGGGGCTTTCCGCCCGAGCGTACGATCGCATCCTGAAGGTGGCCCGTACCGTTGCCGATTTGGAAAATTCGGAAAAAATTCTTCCACCGCATGTGAGTGAAGCCATTCAATACCGAAGTTTAGACCGAGATTTTATGGTAACGATTTGAGGGGAGAAATAAAACTTCTAAAATATAGAAGCGCTATTTTTTATTTGTCAATCACAAACTCCGTAAAAAAAACATTCTTTTGCCCTTCCAAATTGGATTTGGAGGGCAATTACAAAGGTCCTTCCATTTTTCTCCCATTTTTGCCAGTGCCGGAGGGCGTGTCCCACAAAAAAGAGCGACGTTTTGTGCTGGCGTTGTAGTGGCGAGCTCTTTCCCCAATTTATGGAATGCCAAAATTTGTTTATGTTGTACATGAGACGTCTCCTTGGAAATACTCAATTTCAAGCTTGCTTCTCTATTCACGGCGTTGTTTTCCCATATTTTACAAAAAATTAAAATTTCCCGCTAAAGATTTGTCTGAAGCTGACGATAAAATAAATGGATTAAAAAGATTCGGCTTACCGGTAGCTGAAAGGGAAATGCCAACCCTCAATTGGCACTTAGCACGGATGCTAAAAGGAACCCAAAACACGGAGGTTTACCATGAGTTTACGTATTTATCACAACGTCACCGCCATGACCGCCTATCGGAATCTGTCCATTTCCGATTCCATGTTGTCCAAATCATTGGAACGGCTGTCTTCAGGTTTACGGATTAACCGTGCGGCAGACGACGCGGCAGGTCTGGGAATTTCCCAGAGAATGCGAGCCCAAATTGCCGGTCTGAAAATGGCCAGTCGGAATGCCAGTCAGGCCATTAATGTGGTTCAAACGGCTGAAGGGGCCATGAACGAAATTCACAATATGCTTACGCGTATGCGTGAATTGTCGGTTCAGGCGGCTTCGGACAGCGTTACGGACACAGACCGCGCCTATTTGGATTCCGAATTTGACGCCCTGCGCAGTGAAATTGACCGCATTGCGACGTCAACGGAGTACAACAACACCAAGCTGATCAACGGAAGTTACAACGGCAACAGCGTGAGCTACGCCAGCGGTCAGACCACCGCTACGGCCGATTTGGGTGTTCAACAGATTGTGTTGAATGGTGCCAATTCCGGCACGTACACCATTACAGATGCGAGCGGCAGCCACTTAACTCTGTCAAACGGTACCATCACCGAAACGGTGACCCTGTCAGGTTCCGAAACGGGCGGTGCTCCCAGTGATGGCGAAACGGTTACAGCCAACTTCTCACAATTGGGCATCACGCTGACGCTGAATGCCGCTTATGATGATCAGGATTTGAACAACAAGAAAATCGTTGTAGATGCCGGGAGCGGTGGCCAATTTCAGGTAGGAGCCGACAATTCGGCGGACAACCGAATTAATTTTAGCATTGGTAATTTGAAAGCAACGGGCTCCACCCTGAATCTGAGTTCGGCCGACATTAGCAGCAAGAGCAATGCCCAGTCGGCCATTGATTCCATTGACACGGCCATTGATGCGGTGAACACGCAGAGAAGTAATTTGGGTGCGGTACAGAACCGACTCACGTACACCATTGCCAACGTCAACAACACAACTGAAAACATTCAGGCATCGGAATCCACCATTCGCGATGCGGATTTTGCGTTGGAAATGTCCAGTTACACCCGGTCGCAAATCCTGGTGCAAGCCGGTACGGCGATGTTAGCCCAGGCCAATGCGACTCCTCAGAACGTATTAACCCTTCTGAGAGGGTAAGCCGGTCCGAAAGAATATGGTTAGGGGAGAGGGCAGGGACGCCTTCTCCCTCAAACCATAATGTGAGGTGAAAAAATGAGCAACGTTTACGCATTAAAAGAAATCGTTCATGAACCAATTCGCTCTGTGGAACCGGCAGTGCAGCTTCCTCCAGTTGGCAAAAATCCGGATTTTGGCCAGAAATTTCAAGTTCAGCACCAGCATCATGAAAAAAATGACAAAGCCATTTCCGGTAAAATTAATAAGGAAATGGTGACACAAAAAACGGAAAAATTGAATCAACTGGCCGAAATTTTGAATCGAAAAATACGATTCTTTGTGGATTCTAAAGATAAAAAAGTAATTGTGAAAGTGATTGACCCCAAAACGGGGGAAGTCATTCGCAAGATTCCTCCAGAAAAAATCCTAAAGCTGGAAGAGCAGATTGACCATGCCGTCGGATTTATTTTGGATGAACGTGTGTAATTGGGCTAAACGGAGGTAAACATGCCGGGCACCTTTTCCATAGGCGGATTGGCCTCGGGATTGGATACTCAGAAAATCTTGGACCAGTTAATGGCCATTGAGCGCCGTCCCATTACGCTGCTTGAAAAGCGCAAATCCGACTACCAGGACAAATTGGATGTCTGGAAAAAGGTTTCGTCCAAGCTTTCTTCGCTCATGTCCGCCATGTCGGATTTGCGCGCGGCAGCAGATTTTAATGTATTTTCGACCAACAGCGAGGATGAAGATGCGCTCACCCTGACGGCCTCATCCACTGCAAAGCCTGGCGAACATTCCATTAAAATTCTTAATCTGGCTCAGGCCCGGAAGATTTCAAGCAAGTCATTTTCGAGCAAAACCGACAATCTTTCCCTCAGCGGCGATTTTATCATCGGCGGAAAAGTTATTTCAGTGAGCAATACGGATAGTCTCACCGATTTAATGGACAAAATTAACAATGCCGATGCCGGGGTACAAGCCTCAATCTTGGAGTTAGGAACCAACGAATATCGGTTGGTAATTGCCAGCAAAGAAACGGGGGAAGATTCCTTTCACATTCTTGACGCTAGTTCCACCGACATTTTGCAAAATCTGGGCCTTGTGACAAATAGCACGTCTATTAAAAATCAGATAACGGGAGGAGTGGAAAGCGATACTTTCTCGAATATTTCTACGGCGGTAGGGGACTATTTTAGTCTTTCCAACCCGCAGAACGGCACCGTGACCATTGGTGACAAAACAGTGGCCATCGATTTGTCCACCGATACATTGGCCGACATTCGAGATGCTATTAATGCGGCGGCGCCAACAGGCGTAAAAGCCTCGATTGTCACGGACACGGTAAACAATGAAACCGTCTACAAGCTGCGAATTGAAGGTACCAGCACATTTGTCGATAGCCACAACATTCTCCAAACTCTCGGTATTTTGGAGGGGGATTCGGGAACGCCCGCGGTGGCGCAGGTTGTTCGGGGAAGCGCAACCAATACCACAGACGGCACAACGGCTATTACGGCGTCAACAAAATTTTCGGATATTTACAATGCTAATGTCAGCGACGGCGACACAATTACCATTTACGGAAAAGACCATGACGGCAACGACGTTACGGGAACCTTTACCATCAATGACGCGGATTCAGATACGGTGCAGGATTTGCTGGACGAAATCGAGACCGTGTTTTCGGGTAATGTGACCGCCAGCATCGATAGTTCAGGTCGAATTACCGTAACAGACAATTCTGCCGGTACCAGCCAATTGGATGTCAATTTGGTTGAAAATAATGAAGGCGGCGGAACACTGAATTTCGGCACCTTTTCCGTTTCATCCACCGGTCGGGATGCCATTACGGGAGACTTGCAGGCGGGTGAAGACGCTACCGTTGTATTAGACGGCATTCAACTGACGCGTTCCAGCAATTCTATCTCCGATATTTTACAGGGAGTTACTCTAAATCTTCATCAGGAAGATAGTGATAATACGATTGACTTTTCTGTTTCACGGGATTACGATGCCATTGTTAAAAAAGCGCAGGATTTTGTCAAAAGTTACAATGACATTATTGATTTCATTAACAACCAATTTAGCTACGACACCGATAAACAACAGGGGGGAACACTTTTAGGCGACACGACTTTGATTTCTGTTCAAACGGAAATAAAAAATATTATTTCGGATCGAATTAACGGCCTCCCGGCGACACTGCGGTCACTGGCTCAAGTGGGGATCGATTCCGACGACACCGGTCATCTTAAAATGGATGAAAGCAAATTCAAAGATAAATTGCAGGATGATTTTAGCGGTGTGATGAAAATATTTGCCGCCGTTGGTGAGACAACCGATAGTGACATCACATATGTTAATCATACGTCCGATACCGTTCCCGGCACGTATTCTATCTCCATTACACAGGCAGCCACACAGGCACAGGTTACCGGGACAACCAATCTCACAACGGGAATTTCCGGTTCGGAAGTATTGACGATTACAGATAGTTCAACGGGAAGCACGGCTTCTATCACCCTTAACAGCGGCAGCGATATTGACGAAATTGTAAGCCAAATCAACGCCGCTATGCAGGCAGAATACAGACAGGAACGTACATCTTCCGGCACCATAAATGCAGGCGGATCGCCCGCTACCGCTACGACCGCCTGGGACGACGTAGACGATGGCGTCGCCGTGGGCGATACATTTACAATTAGTGGAACTCGCCACGATGGCGATTCGGTTTCCGGCACGTACACGGTGGAGTCAGGCGATACGATCCAGGACTTGTTAACACAGATTCAAACTATTTTTGGCAACACAGTCACAGCTACCATTAATTCCAATGGCAAAATTGTGGTAACGGATGCAGATACCGGCACCAGTCACATGGACATTTCAATCACGGCCAACAATGAGGGTGGCGGCTCATTGGATTTGGGTTCCATGGATCTGACTCAAGAAGGCCGTTATGCTATGGAAATTTCAGCTTACAACGACAACGGTTATTTGAAAATTGAACACGATAATTACGGTTCCGGTTACGGTTTTAGTGTTACTCAAAGTGCCAACTATTTGGGAATCACAGACGGGGATTTTTCGGGTCAGGATGTGGCCGGCACGATTAACGGAGAATCCGCCACCGGGTCGGGTCAGATTCTGACCGGGGACAGTGACCAAGCCAGCATTGCCGGATTAGCGGTCAAAGTTTCATTGACGCCGACTCAATTGGCTGACCAGGGTGCGAATCAAGGCAGCATTACGCTGACCTACGGTGTGGCCGAACAATTGTACAATCATTTGAAAACCATTACCGATCAATATGATGGTTACGTTTCATTGCGGCAGAAAAACATTAAAGACGTCATGAGCGATATTGATGACCGTATTGATTTTATGCAAAAAATTGTGGATCGAAAGAAACAAAATTTGGAAAACCAATTTTTGAATTTAGAGCGGATGATGAGGCAGCTGACATCTCTGGGAAATTACATGTCGTCTCAGTTAGCTGGACTGGGTGGGTTTCATTAATCAATTGGAGGTTTAAATGGTTGTTAAACAAGGGCTGGAGTCCTACCAAAACACGCAGGTAAACACATTGGATGCGGGGAAGTTAATTGTTCTTCTATATGAAAAATTGGAAGAAAACCTTCAATTGGCTCTAACACACTTGCAAGAAGGGGATATGATTGGCAAGGGGGAAGCCATTCAAAAGAGTCAGGATATTGTCATGGAATTGCTGATGTCATTAAATTTGGACGCAGGGAAGATCGCACACGACTTGCAGGCATTGTACCTGTTTATGTTTCGAGATCTAAATCGAATTAATTTAGAAAAAGATACAATTGCTTTAGGGAAGATTTTAAAAAGTGTTCAAAATTTGAAAGAGGCTTGGGTTGAGATTACCAGTCGTCCGAGCGTTGACAATAGATCCTCCACTTTGGCAAGGAAAACAACTTCCAAGAATGTAGCCGTTATGGCTTGAAAGAGAGGGTGAGGAGAATGCCGATTCAACAATACCGTCAAGGACTGCTTTCAGCTTTAAGTAATCACTACAAAACCTATCGCGACCTGTACCAGGTCACGCGCAAACAGAATGACCATCTCAAGAAAAAAGAGATGCAATCTCTGTTTAAAATGCACGGAAAGAAGGAAAATTTAGTAGAAAGCTTAAAGCTGACGGAAAAAGAAATTGAAACATACCAGCAACAATGGGGAGATTTGAAGGAAAATCTTTCTCCCGAAGATAGAAAAAAAGTTCATGAAATGCTGGAAAATATTAAAACGGTGATTCGCGATATTATGTCCGTTGAGTCGGAAAACAAGCAATTAATTGAGACGCAAAAAAAGGAGGTCAAAGAAAATATTTCAAAATTGAATGCAAATAAGTCAAAAATAAGAAAATACGTCATGCAAGATCAATTGTATAAAGACCGTTTGTCTTAAGGGAGATGGGTAATCGATGAAAATAAATGAACTCGGCCCGAAGCAATATTATCCGGAAATTCAAAAACCGGCGGAACAATCTGATCAAGTCAAGGGAACGCCCAAGCCCGAAAAAGGGAAACCGAAATCCATTGACAAAGTAGAAGTTGCGGGGGTTACTAAGCAATCGAAGGAAACAGCTCGACTATTTCACTTGGCGAAATCCAAGCTTCAGCAGGTTTCGGATGTTCGTTACGATAAACTTCAGGCAGCACGAAAAAAGATTGAAAACGGAGAATACAATCGCCCTGAGGTTTTGAATGCTTTGGCCGAAAAGTTAGCCAAAAATCCTGAGATTCGAGCGGCATTGGGTGGAATCGAATCGAACACTTCAATGGAAGGATTGTCCCCGCAGCGAATGGAGGTTATCCGAAATCGAGTGAAATCCGGTTATTACAACAGGCCGGAGGTAGTGGATAAAATTGCAGATTCACTTTTGACCCATTTGGACTCGGAGGGCGAAAATAATTCTTGACTTTGAGCTGAATTTTTTATATAATATAGCCGTTTTGGGGCTATAGTTCAGCTGGGAGAACGCTTGACTGGCAGTCAAGAGGTCGCCGGTTCGAGTCCGGCTAGCTCCACAAAAATAAGCCCTTGTAAATGTAATGTTTACAAGGGTTTTTTGTTGTTTTTTGATGTATTATAAATGTGATGAATTTTGATAATGTTTCTCAAAATAGGGGGTTTTTTTAAGCTTTTTAGTCACAATATGGTCAAATCTTAGACACAATGAAGACACCAGCAGAACCAAAATGATTTCATCCTTGTAGCCACTGTTGCTTTTCTATGTATTCCGCCCCCCCAAAGAATAATCCAAAGATGATAGAGCCACAAAACTGGGAAGAAGTTTATGTTAAATCCTTTTTGATATTGAGTTTTTGCATTTTTTTGTACAGGGTAGAGCGGTCGATTCCCAGAATTTTGGCGCATTCATTCATTTTCCAGCCCGTGGTGTTCAAGGCTCGAATGATATATTCCCGCTCGTAGCGCAATAGTTCGTCGTTCAATCCCCATAAATGATTTAGAAAGTCTTTTTTGTCATTCGAACTTTTTAGAACATTCAATACATCTGCTGCATGAATAAGCGGCCCTTCCGAAAAAATAACCAATTTTTCCGTAACATTACGGAGTTCTCGTACATTTCCAGGCCAATTGTGGCGTCTTAAAATTTGACTGGCATCCTCGGTGAAATCGTTGATTCGTTTATTGTAAGAGTCGGTAAACATGGCTAAAAAATGTCTGGCAATGGGCAAAATGTCATCGGGACGTTCTCGCAGGGGTGGAACATGTATGTTTATGACATTCAAACGATGGTACAGGTCTTCCCGAAATTCACCGTTGTGCACCATTTGATTCAGATCCCTATTGGTGGCGGCGATAATGCGGACGTCAACTTTTATCGAATTAGCGGAACCAAGCATCATAAATTCATTATCTTGGATTACGTGCAACAACTTGGATTGTAGCATCAAATTCATATCGCCGATTTCATCAAGAAACAGCGTACCGCCGTCGGCCATTTGAAACTTACCGATTGTTTCCTTAATGGCACCGGTAAACGCTCCCTTTTTATAGCCAAAAAGTTCACTTTCAATTAGTTCCGTTGGAATGGCCGCACAATTTATTTTAACAAATGGCCCTGAACTGCGCTTGCTTCTAAAGTGAAGGGCACGCGCAACCAATTCTTTGCCTACGCCGGTTTCACCCGTTATCAGAACTTTGGCAATCGTTGGGGCAATGGTTTCTATCTCTTTCAAAATATTTAACATGGCTTTATCTACGGCCACAATGCGATATTTTTGCTCCAATTCTGCCATTAAGGCTTCTTTTTCTATTTCCAAAGTTCTGGTTTTTAAGGCATTTTTTAGGGTGATCAAAAGCCGATCAGCATCTACCGGTTTTTCAATAAAGTCGAAAGCTCCCTTTTTTAGGGCTTCAACGGCAATTTTGATCGTGCTTTGGCCGGAAATCATAATAACCGGCAAATCGGGTGAATTCTTTGCAAGCATATTTAGCAATTTTATTCCGTCTATGCCGGGTATTTTGACATCTAACAAAACACAATCAAAGCGATTTGTACGGATGAGGTCATCTACAAGAACGGGATTGCTGCAAGTGGTTACTTGGTAATGGTGATATTCCAACATATTTCGAATCGATTTGAGAAAAATCTTGTCATCGTCAACGGCTAAAATGTGGTACATATTTGACTCCAAACGGGTTCAGGTTGGTCATGAAAAAATATTATAGGCCATATTGCCGGAAACCCTGCGGCTCGGGAAAATCCATTTCTCCAAAAGGACAAAAGTGCGAAAATCGTGCCAATAATGACAATTCTTAAATTAACAAAGAATTACAAAAATTTATTGCAGAAATTCGGTACGGGATTACTCCAAAATGTTGCCAATCGGAAACATAATGCGAAAAACGGTGGAGAATTTTTCGGTTGAAACCAGTTCGATTTCGCCGTTATGATCTTCAATGATTTTTTTTGCAATTGCCAACCCCATACCTGTACCGTCAGGTTTTGTTGTAAAATAGGGTTCAAATAACTTTTCTTTGATTTCTTCGGGAATAGCGGGCCCGCTATCAAAAACTTCAATTTCAACAAAATCTTCAAACCCCTGGTCAATTTTTTGCGTGTGATTTACCGTAATCCCCACGATTCCATTTGCCTTAATTGCGTCAATTGCATTTTCGATCAAGGCATGCATGACCATTTTTAACTGCGCACGATCTGCGCGGATAAGATCCTTTTCGTAATTTATTTCCAATCGAAACTCTACGGTTTCCGTATAGTAGCTTTTGAAATCCTCCACCACTTCTTGTAAAAAAGCACTTAGCGAAAAGGTTTGAAGGTTCGGTTTTTCCATATTGGTAAATTTCAAAAAGTTTTTGGTCATTTGCCTCAGGCGATTCATTTCGTCCAGCATAAGCTCAATATCTGTTTCCACCAATTTGAGCGCTTGAGGCAGATGGTCGGCCAATTTTTGTTTGACCATTGACAGGTTGATGGAAATCGAGGACAATGGGGTTTTGATATCATGAGCCATTTTTTGGACGGCTTTGCTCCAAATTTTTAGCCGAGCGTCCTCGATGGTTTGAGAATAATCCTTTACCTCAATATAGAAACCGTAAATAGAACCCAATAAAACCCGGATGGGTTTGGCGTACAAAATGCCTTTTAGATCGATGCCATTTTCCTGAATGGAAATATTTTGTTTGATTTTCTTGGGATTGTGCAAGAGATTCTGAATAATTTTGAGAAATGACGGATAATCCGCAAACAGTTGAACGGCCGAACGTCCTTTGTATTCGGTAATTCCCAATTTGAATTGATCCGTGAGGGCATGATTCATGAATTTGATTTTCCCGTTGGGTTTTAAAAGCATCATGCCCCGGTCCGGATTGCATAAAATAGAATTTAGGGTGGTTTTGTAGGCTGAAAAGTAATTGTAGAAACCAACGCCTTGCCACAAGACAAAAAAGATGACTAAAAACAGCAAAAAGAAGGCCAAATACCGGAGTGAATAAAGCGGATTCACATGGTAACTCAGAAAATATTTCTCTTGTCCACATTGCAAATACAGTTGATCATGACCGTTGCCGTTTTTGTTGATGGAAATCGAGCATATAGCGTTCAGAAAATGGGGAAGCGGGACCTGCACGCTGTGCTGAAAATCGCTGCTAAATAACAGGGGTGTTTTTCTCTCATTTTCTGCCAGTATTTCATATTTTAGATCTTTGTCCAAATTCAAATCGTCGTTAAGGATTTTTCTAAAATAGCAGGAATAATGACGAGGATTTCTCAGTTCAATTGATGAGGTTAAATAGTAGATAAGTTGCAGTTTTTTATTTATTAAGATTGTTTTCTTGGGGGGCTTCCCTATCTGAGTGAGTTCCCAATCCGTACCTTGCAAATCCTGCCGTTTGAGTTGTATTCCTTGCCAGTTGTAAGTCAGTAAGCGAGAAAAGGGTTGGACTTTGCTTCGATTAATCAAAAGGACAAGAATCTTTTCGTTTTGCAATCCAAAAGGCAGAGCCGAGATTTCCGAACCAAAATAATCAAATTTGATCGGAGGAAAGACAAAATTCAGTTTTTTGTCGTAAGCACACAACCAGGATGACCGATCGCTGAAAGCCGTATCGACATCGGCATTGCCAGGAGCATAACTACCTTCCATAAGGATATATGTTTGTTGGTTGACTCTTACTTTTGTAGGTCGGGACAGCATGGCACTGCCGGGGGTGGATCGATACAGCAATTTTTGTTTTTGGATGCTATAGCAATACAGGCCTCTCGGGTAAATAGCACCACCGACCGGAATGTAAAAAATAAGGTCATCGTAACCATCTCCGTCTGAATCCAAGAACATACCGGGAATGGGACGGATATCCCATCGCTTTTTATTGGGAGGAGCATGCGCGATGAATTTACGGCCAAGAAGAAATGAAGTCCTGTTCCGGTAGTCAACAGCGTATAGAAAAAGAGAGTCGGCGGTTTTTGTGAAAACGTAAACCTCGTCATGGCCATCGTGATTGTAATCGCCAAAAAGAATGGAATTAGGCAACCAAGGTTCTTCAAAGGTCCATTGATCGATTATCCCCCCGTTGTGGGCAAGAATTTTAAGGGCAGGCTCGTAAACGGATTTCGAATTTTTGAGGACGGCCATTTCGCTGTAGCCGTCATGATCCAAATCATGATACATAATGCAGGGTCTGGGGAAGCTGCGTCTATCTTTTTCAACATTTATTTTGAATATTTGGAACCAATCGAGAAAGAGCGGTCGAAAGGCGTAAGTTAGCAATAGGGCAAAGATGCCAATAAACAAGTAAAGCCGAATGTTAGGTGGGGATTGAATTTTCATGGCTAAAAGAAATATTGATTGATTAAAGGAATTACTGCCTCCTTGGTCAAATATCGTTACACACTGGGCAAAAGATTAAGTAATAATTTAAACATAAAAATAAGAATATTTCCTTTCTTAAACAAGGCTTTTTGGGCCGATAACAGAAATGAAATCAGATATATTTTACCTTCCTCTTCCCCCCAAGCAAAATCTTTGTTTTCCCTCACAAAAAAATTCTCTTCTCGGGTCTTTTTGCTTTTTTTTGCTTGCAACAAATTGCAAATCTTTTCTATATTTAAAAATAGTGGTGAAGATAGTGTCCCTCAATCGAATAGAGGTGCGCCGTTGCGAAACATTATTTTTGCCCTCGAACGACGAGCTTCCTTTAACCCCCAAAGGGGACAAACTCAAAGGGTCTTTTTAAGCTCAATACGATGAGGAAAAGGATTTCCTGTATTGGAATCACGTTTCAAAACAAAAATCCGACCGAAATCCTTTGCTTTTGCGTGGCCAATCTGGAAGGCTCTGGCTTTTTTGTTCGCGCCAAAGCAGACTTAGTTGGTTGTGGGATAGGTCATTTACCAACAGGGAAATTGCCGGTTTTCTCAAAATTGTGGTCCAATTAATCGCTAAAAGAAACCCGCTAAAATTCCGATAAAGTGACGGGAGGAAATTGCGTGAGGCAAGCATTTTTGTATTCATTTTAATCTTTCATGGGATTCTTGGATTTTCGGTCGAGCCAATTACGTTATATTTTATCAATCAACCCAAACAATCAACGCTGCCTTAAAAAATGGAGGTGAAAATGGAAAGAAAAAAACGTCGCCTTGTTCCCTTTTTTCTCGCTATTTTGGGGATAGTTAGTTTGTTAATTTCTTGCGGGAAGAAGTCCTCTACCAATCCGACCAGCCAAAAGCCACTCTGGACCGTCATTGGCTACATGGACGGCAACAACAACATCGATATCAGCCAGAACGGCACTTCTTATACTATTAATGACGTGCAGGGTCTGGAGGCCGTTGGAAGTACCGGAAAGGTTAAAATTGTTGTGGCTCTTGGTTCCCTAAAAATGGGGGGGATTGTTCGCTATTACGAAATTGAAAAGCACGCCAACGAACTGCCCGATTCGGTGAGTTCCAAAATGCTAAAGAATCGGGGAACCAAGGACATGTCCGATCCGCAAACGCTCAAGGATTTCCTGACCTTTGCTCTCAAAAATTATCCGGCTGAGCACTACCTTCTGATTTTGGATGACCACGGAGCCGGTTGGCGCGGTTGCTGCTCGGATGAACAAAACGGCAGCGGTTCCATGATGTCCCTCAAGGGATTGCGGCAGGCTCTGGCGGATTTCCCTAAAATTGATGTTCTTGTTTTCCACGCCTGTTTGATGTCCCAAATCGAAGTGGCCTACGAACTCAAAGATCAGGCCAATTTCATGGTGGCATCGGAATTCAAAATGCCCATGCTGTCGGTATTGGGTCCGGAAATCTGGCTGAAGCACCTCGTAGACGATCCCAAAATGAAACCTCAAGATTTGGCCGAAGATATTGCCACAACCGTTTACAATCAGGGGAAATTGCAGCAAAAACCCATTCACATGGCGGTAACGGACCTTTCTCACATTCAGGAGCTGGCCTCAAAAGTGGCCAATTTTTCCAATCGGTTGGTTTCGGAAACCGGCAATTATTGGGGTGAAGTGGAAGATGCCTGGGGCAAAACCAACTACACGAAATTGGACGACCCTGCTTTTGTCGACTTGCGGGAATTTGCCAAAAAAGTGAGCCAGGAACCTCACATTTCGACAATCCCCTTAATAAAAATGGCCACCGATTCGGTGATCTCTTGTATGAATCGAACCGTCCCCCTGACGATTACCAATGCCCCCGGGATTCCGCGGGGAGGGCTGACGATCTATTTTCCGTCCAGACAGGAGGACTACGATCAGGCCGATTACGCGGCCCTTGCTTTCCGGAGTACCAATTGGCAAAATTTTGTGGAGCGATTTATTCAGCAAACCGCCAAAACAAGCGCAACGGTTTCGGGCGTGGTGGTCTGGCAAGGCCATAATTTGTCGGCCCACGCCATTGCCATTGTGGACACCTCTCACTCAGATCAGGTAGTGCCCATTGCTCAGGCAGCAGTGAATCCTCAAAACGGCCAATTTTCCGTCACCTTTCATATCCAAAAGCCAACGGAAGCCTATTTTGAGGCCTGGGACGACGCCAACAATAACGGCAATTTGGACGCCGGTGACGGTTTCGGTTGGTACGATGCCAACGGCAACGGGCAATGGGACGACATGGTGACCATTCAGCCGGGAGAAACCATTTCCAACGTTCGAATCGTTCTCTCCACCCAAACCGTACGTCTCGGCAAACTCAAGAAAAAATAATCCCCCTTTTTCCGTCCCTGCCTTTTGAAAAGGGCAGGGACGGTTTTTTCAATCTCCCTCCGACTTCAAAGGGTGAGGTGCATTCTTGCCACGATTCCTCAATGGTGAAGAAAATTCGGGCCTGTCAGGTGGTTTTGCGTAGAGTCGTGCAATTAAAAATTCCCTTGTTTTTCTCCCTGTTTTGTCGCAAATTTAATTTGAAAACAAGAGGAACTCCAAATAGGAGACAATGCCTTGAAACGCTTTTTATTTTTCACAATTGTTTTGTTGTGTTTTGCTTCTGTCGGTTGGGGACAGCAAAAAGGGCGCGGACACGGGGGGAAACGGTGGCCGCAAAAACAGGAATTTTCCCTTAAACCGCGGACTCGCCTGAATACCCGCCCGCAGGGAATGGTGTTTTTCAACACCTTTTCGTCCAATTACATTGGATTTGGCGGAGCCTATTTTTTTCGCCCCTTTGCCGGGCACAAGCGTTTGGGATTGGCGATTAATTTTATTCCCTATCCGCAGGAAAGCTTCCCTGACGTGAATTTGTATTACGACCCCTACTACGACCAGTACATTTACTACCAGAATCCCAATCACCGTACGCGTACCCTGTTCTCGGTTTTCGGATTTTTTCGCCAGCGTCTTTGGGCACGCTCGCTTTCCGATGAAATGCAGCCGTACCTGATTTTAGGGGCGGGGCCGCTATTGGCCTACGAATCTGTACCCCGCCGGGGATTTTTGCACGCCCAAACGCAGGTCACGGTGGCTGGGCTCCTCGGTTTTGGCGTCAATTACCAATTGGGGGGCTGGTTTTTAAATGCCGATTTGCGGTACCAGCTAACACATTTCCCTCGTCCGATTTACAACAAACGCGCGTTGGACAGTTGGGTTTTCGGGTTTGGGGTAGGCCGCTATTTTTAAAGGATGTAAAATTACAACCCAATCTGGTTTGAAAAAACAAATGTACCGGACCAGAACGTGTCTTTTGGAGGAAGAAAAAAGCGGTGACTGGGGTGTAAGACTTCGCTTCTTCTTAACTCCTGAATAAACAAAAAGTTCTAAGGAAGATAAAAACAAGTGGAAAGACGCCTGAATTCCATTGAGCAGTGGCCCCCTTGGGCCCGGCAAGCACTTCGGAAGGAGATCTCCACCCTTGTCGCCGAGGCATTTCAAGAGGATTTAAATGAAAGCGGGGACGTGACCACTCGGGCGATTTTTTCGCCCGAAAACCGAGGGCGCGCCCGTGTGTTTGCCAAAGATTCGGGAACTGTGGCAGGCCTCGCCGTCGCACAGGAAGTCTTTCGCTTTGCAGACCCGTCGCTCCGCGTGCAAACAGCTCTTCAGGACGGCGAGCGTGTGCAGGAGGGAGAAAACCTTCTGACAGTCGAGGGCGCGGTGGTGAACCTCCTGGAAGCCGAGCGCATTGCGCTCAATTTTTTGGGTAGACTTTCCGGAATCGCCACACTCACCCAGCGCTTTGTAGAAGCCGTTGCCGGCACACACGCCCAAATTTTGGACACGCGAAAAACCACTCCCGGCTGGCGGCTTTTGGAAAAGTACGCCGTGCGGCAGGGGGGAGGTGTGAACCACCGGCTGGGACTTTTTGACATGGTACTCATTAAAGACAACCACATTCAGGCTGTAGGCGGCATTACTCCCGCCGTGGAAAGGGTGTACCGATCTTTCGAAAGCACAAATCGCCGCCTTCCCATTGAGGTAGAGGTAAAAAATCTCGACGAATTAGCTGAAGCCCTGACGTTGAAAGTGGACCGCATTTTGTTGGACAATATGTCCGTTTCGATGTTACGCGAAGCCGTCCGAATGACGAACGGACGCGTGCCTCTGGAAGCCTCCGGCGGTGTCTCTTTGAACACCGTTCGAAAAATTGCCGAAACCGGGGTCGATTTTATTTCGGTTGGGGCACTGACCCATTCGGCGTCGGCTTTGGATTTGTCTATGTTGGTAGAGTAGGGGAGAAACAAAGGGCAACGAGGTGTTCCACCCACCGAAGCAACAGCTTGGCAGAAAATCCTTTTAACGTGTGTTTTGGCTAACCTCCAATTCAGCCAAAAATGTTCGCGTCACCTCGACTAATTTTTGGCTGTGTGTTCCCCGGTTTGTTTCCAAATCCACGTAGCGGGCAGTGGATAAAAGCCCCACCATTTTTTTCAAATTCTCCGGTTCGTGTAGCGTGTCCTTGGAAGCTCCGACAATTAAAACGGGGCAGCGCACGGTTTGCAGTCTGGGCCAGACGGAATATTTGGCCAGGGCGAAAATCCCCTTTTTTAATTTCCAGGGATCGGCGGCATCCAGAGACGAGGCGTATTTTTCGTATTGAGCATAATCCTCCTGAACATTCAACCTGAAATTTCGGAGGTACCATTTAATAAAGGGGCGAAAAAACAAATAAAGGCGAGGCGGAAAAAGCCGAATGAGCGCCAGTCCCCACCAGGGGACGCGGAAAACGGCGTTCGGCGCCACCAAAATGAGAGCAAACGGCGGTGGAGACAACTGGGCGGCGGAATGCAAAATAGCCGTGGCTCCCAGCGAGCTCCCCAAAAGCACGTACTGCCCACCGGCTATTGGAAATTGTGGAATTAAAGAAATGAGGTCGTTTCCAATGTCGGCGACGCCGTACCCTACCTTTCCCCGAATTTGGGACGAAATTTTTTCCCGCGTTTCAATGTAAAAAACCTCGAACTCCCGGGTCAATTCCTGCAAAACCTCGCGCCAGGCTGTCATTTTGGAAATCCAGCCCGCCACAAAAACGAGTGTCGGCCAATTGGTTTGCTGCGCAGGTGAAAAATGAACCACCCGCAACCGCACATTGGAAGAGGCAGCGAAATAGCTTTCCTGTACATTTGCACCGGGAGCGGCAAATTCCGCCGCATTTTCAGGCACGAATTTCATGTCAAAAAACCAATCGTTTGTACAGCGCGTAGGTTTTGAAAATCTTGAAAACGTAATGACGAGTTTGTCCGGGCAAGTGCCGTTTAATGCTGCCCCACTTGTCTGGCTGGCGCGCCCGTTTTTGTGCGCGTATGACGCGCCTGTGCCCTGCGTTGTAACTGGCCAACATAAACGCGAGGCGGTCGGTGCCCTTTTCTTCTTTCCAAATGGTGTACAGACGGCGATCGTACAAGCAGCCCAATGCGATATTAATTTCCGGTTTAAGCAGCAAATGGGGCGATTTGCCCAGGTGTTTGGCGGTACTCGGCAAAATCTGCATTAAGCCCAGAGCGCCGCTGCGACTTTTTGCCCGAGCATTGAAACGACTTTCGGCGTGAATTTGTGCCGCAATAAGTCGCCAGTCAAATCCGTAGCGAAAGCTGTATTTTTTGATAAGGCGATCGTATTGGGAAATGCGCCCCGGCCGTAGCACGGTATGCCGTAGCAAGAAGGTTTTCCGCACCCTGTTGAGCGAATCGTCCGGCACCACCGAATGCGGCGTTTCTGAAACGCGCGGGATGTGCCGCGGGTGAGGGAGTTGTTGAAATCCCCAAAATCCCGCAAAAAAAATAACCGAAAGAAAAGTAAATGGGCTAAATTTGTCCGATAACATAGGCCAAACCCAAAAAAATGGCAGCTACCATAATAGCCAAGCCGATGTTGTGGTTTTCGGCAATTTCCATTCGGATGTCCAATTTTTCCAATTTGTCAAAAAGTCGCCACGCGAAAAAACAGGCCACAGCAAAGAAGACAGCTTTAAGAATAATGTAAGCAAAATTAAGCAAATAGGTTTGAAGCAGATCGCCTACCATAAAATGTCTCCCGAAAAGTTGTCCGGTGTTACATTAAAATTCCCAATTCCGATATCTAAAGCACCGAACCCACGTGAGTTGGGCCGCTTTGTATGGTTAATGTAAAGAAAGGCTGAAAAGGATGCAAGAAGATTTTAAAGGCCCTCCCGAATTTTAATAACTACAGAATGGCCTGATCGGCTTTCCGAAAAAACGACGCCCCAATAAAAGATTTTTCTTTGATTTCCCTTGATTGTTTCGCCGAAATTTTTTATAATAAAATGGAAAATTTGGGAGGACGATCATGCAAAATCTGCTCCAGGAATTTGGCAAACTTCTGATTATTCTTGGAATTGTCATTGCCGTGATTGGCTTGCTACTCACGGGCTTTGGCAAGCTGTCCTTTCTTGGTCGCCTGCCGGGAGATATTTTGATTCAGCGCAAAAACTTCACATTCTATTTTCCGATTACGACCAGCATTTTAATCAGCCTGATTTTGAGTTTATTGCTTTATTTGATTTCCAAAAAATAGAAACCAGGGAAATGTGACACCTTGTCCTGGCAAGAATCAAAGAGTTAGGGTTTTTGGGAGTGTGCCAAAGGACAGTCTTTTCGATCGCAAATAAGACATTCAAAGGGCCACGCCACCATTTCATTGGATTTTACCGTTACAATAAAGCGCTCGAAGTAAAGCGTTTTGTCTTCGAAAGGACAAAATGGCTGCACAGATTCCATAAATTGCTCGGCTCGTTTTTGCAAGGGCATGGCGTACATAAAAAAATCTCCTTTTCCTGTAGGTTGCTACAAGCAGCGTGCCGTGAAAGAAGCGGATGGATTGAAAAAGAAAAGGCAGGTCTAATGGTTTGTTATTACGTAAATTAGTGCGGAAATATTTGGAATGAAGCGTCCTTTTTTGCAGTACTTGTCCAGTCTCTCACGAAAACATCTGTACATCCGTGAGACGGCTATTGGTTGGAGCGCCGAATGAAAAAATATTTTATCTTCTTTTTTTTAGGGCTGTTTTTATCGACCTTTTCCTCCTTTGCCGGGGAAAACCGGCCCGTCGTGGCCGTTATTCCGGTGAAAGGCGTTATTAATCCTGTTTCAGCTAAGTTTATTGTGGAATCGATTGGGCGGGCGGAGGAGCTGAACGCTCAATGCCTTGTCATTGAATTGGACACGCCGGGCGGGCTCATGACCTCGATGCGACAAATCATTGAGCGATTTTTAAATTCGAGAATTCCGGTGGTGGTGTACGTGTATCCCAAAGGCGGACGGGCGGCTTCCGCGGGCGTTTTTATTACCTACGCCGCGCACATTGCCGCCATGGCGCCCAGCACCAATATCGGGGCCGCCCATCCGGTAACCATCGGTGGTGGTGCGCCCGGCGCCCCTGCAGACACCAGTGGCAAATCGACCATGATGGAAAAAATAACGAACGATGCCGTTGCGTATATTAAGACTTTGGCCGACAAACGACACCGAAATGTGGAATGGGCTGAAAAGGCCGTGCGACAGAGCGTGTCCGTTACAGAAAAAGAAGCACTCCGATTACACATTATTGATCTCATTGCCCCTTCTCTGGATTCACTTTTGACGGCGATTGACGGCCGAAGAGTGGGGCTGGACGGGAAAACCGTCATCCTACGTACGGCCGGAGCCCGGACGGTCCGTTGGAAAATGAGCTGGCGCGACCGCCTGTTGGACAAGCTTTCCGATCCCAATATTGCCTACATTTTTCTTCTTTTGGGGATGTACGGCCTGATTTTCGAGTTGTCCAATCCCGGGGCTATTTTGCCCGGCGTGGCGGGCGTCATTTTTCTGATTCTCGCCTTTTTTGCCATGCAAACGCTTCCCATTAACTACGCCGGTCTGGCTCTGATTATTTTCGGTATTATTCTTTTTATTGTAGAAATTAAGATTCCCAGCTACGGACTTTTGACCATCGGAGGGGTCATTTCCATGTTTCTCGGTTCACTCATGCTGGTACAATCTCCTTACCCATTTATGCGTGTGTCGCTGGGAGTCATTATCCCGGGTGTGTTGGTAACCGCCCTTTTCTTTATTTTTGCGGTTGGTCTGGGGCTCCGGGCGCAAGCGCGGAAACCGGCCACAGGTCAGGAAGGCCTGGTGGGCGAAATCGGCGAGGCTCTAACCGATGTGGGCCCGAAGGGCGGGAAGGTGAATGTACACGGGGAGATTTGGAATGCCGTTAGCACCCAACCCATTCGAAAAGGGAAAGCCATCCAGGTGGAAAAGGTGGAACGGCTCAAGGTTTGGGTGCGTGAACGGAACGAATCGCCTTAAAAAAACGGAGGTGCTATGTATTCAGGAACAATTTTAGCCGTCTTTATTCTGCTTTTTATTTTGGGCAGTGCCATTCGCATCTTAAAAGAATATGAGCGTGGCGTGATTTTTCGTCTCGGGCGTGCGATTGGAGTCAAGGGCCCTGGCCTCATTTTGCTCATTCCTATTGTGGACAAAATGGTAAAAGTCAGTTTGCGCGTGGTGACCATGGATGTGCCCCCGCAGGATGTTATTACCAAGGACAATGTGTCCGTGAAGGTAAACGCTGTGCTTTATTTTCGCGCTATGGATCCCATGAAAGCTGTCATTGAGGTGGAAGATTACCTGTACGCCACCTCACAATTGGCGCAAACTACCCTGCGCAATGTGATTGGGCAGGCCGAGCTGGATGAGTTGTTGGCTGCCCGGGACAAAATCAATGCCAATCTTCAGGAAATCATTGACACGCACACCGACCCCTGGGGGGTAAAGGTGTCACTGGTGGAAATTAAATACGTGGATTTGCCTCAGGAAATGCAGCGGGCCATGGCCCGTCAGGCAGAGGCAGAGCGGGAACGGCGCGCCAAAATCATTCATGCCGAAGGCGAATACCAGGCGTCCCGCCAATTGGCTGAGGCGGCGAAAGTCATGGCTTCCCACGGGATTGCCCTGCAGCTGCGCTACCTGCAAACGCTAACGGAAATCGCTTCGGAAAACAATTCAACCGTGGTTTTCCCGATTCCAATTGAAATGATGCGGGTTTTCACCAACAAACCGGATTCGGACAGCGCTGAAAAAGAAAAATAAAAGCTTCGGTAGAAAAGAGAAATTTTGAGTGAATTAAATGGGTGCAGCAATGGAAAATCGTCCCAAAATTGGGATTGTTTCTTTTTACATTGAGAAAAATGAAAAATTGCCGTGGTTTCAGCAGGCGGTAGCGGAATCGCACCGGGAATTGCGCGAGTTTTTGAAGGAAAGTCACATTGGTGTTGCAGACACCACGACACTTTCTGACGGGAAAGGCATTGGCAGCGAGGCGGATGTGAAGGCAGTTCTCGACATGTTGAAAAGAGAGCGGGTCAGCGCCGTTTTGGTTGAAATAACGGATATTCCGCCGACGGATTTGTTCGTGAAAACAACCGCTGCCTTTCCGGTGCCCTTTGCGTTGTTGGGCAATCCAAACCCGGGTTTGAAGTCCGCCTCCGGGTTAGTCCGCGCCGGACAACTCATCTGGGAAAAAATGAAGGAGCCGGGTGCCGTGGCCGCCCACCGGTTGTGGGGAGTGGGCCGTTACATGCTGCACTGGGTGTACGGGATGCACGCACTTCACGGCTTGAAAAAGGGGGAATTTGTGTTGTTTTCCGACGAGGAAGGGCAGGACGACGTCGAAAAGTACCCGTTTCTTTTGGAAAAATTGGGTGCTCGAATGTTCGAATTTCCTGTGCGAGATTTAATCGTTCTCAAGGAAACCGTGTCGCAAAAACAGGCGGAAAGGGTTTTAAAAACGCTCAAGGATTTGGGACTTCACCTTTCGATTTCGGAGGAGCCGGAAGCTGCCTCGCTTTTGTTCGATCATCTTAAATTTTTAAAAGCTTTTACCGATTGGGTTGAAAGGGATTCCGGTTTGGCATCGCCCAACGTGGTGGCGTTCGATGAATCGGCTCTAAACCAGTTACAACGCGTCAATTTGAATCCCGCTTTTCTCACCACGTTTGCTCCGGTGTTGGCCAAAATCGAAGGACGGGAAATGTCCTTTCCGGTGGTGGGTCAGGCGGGCGAAACCCTCCTGTTTTCGGCAGGAATGTTGTCACGTGTGGCGGCACCCAACCAGGCCTTTTCGGGTCTGATTCACATGGCCAACCAGCATTTTTTCATGGTCTCCAGTCCTTGGGGGGCCTCGGCCTATTACGCCGGTGGCGGTTTGGCAGAAAACGAGGCGCTGGCCAATATTACAGTTCAGTCCAATTGCGAAACCCACTGGGGACTGATCCCCGGATTCGAAGTCCTGACCGGTGAGGTGACGGTGGCCAATCTGGCACGCCTGCCTGGCGGCCAATTCATCTTGCAGATTGGGGAAGGCTGGTCGCGCGAGATTAATTCGGAAATGCGCGAGGCCTTGAGGTGGGGGCAGTCCTGGCCCAAAATCGCCATTGACCTTGGAATTCCACCCTACTTACTCATTCAAACATTGGGGTCACCAGTGGTTTCTCTAACCATGAAACGATTTGCCAAGGAAATTCAGGTAATTTGTGAACAACTCCACCTACCTATGATGAGTTTGGACTCCGAACGAGAATTAAAAGAATTTCGTAATATTTTCCGAATGGGAAGGATGGAGGCGTGAAAAGAGTCCTCTTCTGGGCAGGACTGGCTTTTTGGACAATCGGTCTGGGCTGGCTGCTGCCGGCCCGAGCCACAAAAGCCAACCTTCGTTTGCTTACGATTCAAAGCAAAGAACTTCACAAATCCACACCCCTGTACATTTATTTGCCCGAGGGCTATGCCACTTCCCGAAAACGCTACCCGGTGTTGTACTTGCTTCACGGTGCCTACGGGAGTTACAAAGATTGGGTGGAAAAAACAGACGTGGCTGAATTAGCCGACGCCTACCACATGATTTTGGTTTTCCCTGACGGCTCGCCCTTTGGTTGGTACGTGGACAGTCCTTTTGATTCCACCTACCGGTACGAAAGCTATTTAGTAAGGGAACTCATCCCCACAATCGATTCGCACTACCGGACGCTTGGAGACCGTTGGCACAGGGGCATTTGCGGTCTGAGCATGGGGGGGCACGGTGCCATTTCGCTGGCAGAAAAACATCCGGACCTTTTCGGTTCGGCTTCTTCACTTAGCGGCATTCTGGACATTACCCGTCATCCTACACAATGGCACATTGCCGATCGCCTGGGCCCCTACGGCCAAAATATTCGCCTCTGGAGACAAAATAGCTGCTATTATCTGGCTCCGCGTCTGGTAAATGCCCACGTTAAACTTTTGTTCGACGACGGCAAATCGGATTTTGCCTTTCCCGAAAATCTGGCCTTTCACCTTCGGCTTGATTCTCTGCACGTCGCTCATCTTTTCCGTGTATTCCCGGGGGCTCACACCTGGCAATATTGGGCTGCTCACATCGGCGAACATCTGGAGTTTCACAATGCCGTTTTCGAGGCGGGTGCCCCCAACGGTTTCTTTCTCAAGGGACGATTTTTGAAAGAAATTGGCATTGTGGTGCTGTTTTTGGTCTTTTACGGACTTTATTATTGGGGGAAAAAGCAGTCAGGTAGGGTTCGGCGCCGTCGCCGCGACGTTTTGGAACGAATCAAAAAAAATCGTTTGGGCGAATAAAAAAATCTTGCATTCAATTGAAAAATTCCTTATATTTTTTTTGCTTTTGCGGGAGTAGCTCAGTGGTAGAGCTTCTCGTTGCCAACGAGAAGGTCGCGGGTTCAAGTCCCGTCTCCCGCTCTAATTTTTTACGGGTAGACAGACCTGATCGCTTTTTTTGGCGGCGTAGCCAAGTGGCTAAGGCGACGGTCTGCAAAACCGTTATTCACCGGTTCGAATCCGGTCGCCGCCTCCAACGTGTGCCGGGGTGGCGGAATTGGTAGACGCAAGGGACTTAAAATCCCTTGGGCCCTTTGGCCCGTGCCGGTTCGATTCCGGCCCTCGGTACTATTTTTAGGCGTCGAAATTGGACGCTTTTTTATTTTTGATTGGGCGGTTAGCTCAGTTGGTTAGAGTACTTGCTTGACATGCAAGGGGTCACTGGTTCAAATCCAGTACCGCCCACTTGAAACCCTGCGATTTTTTGCGGGGTTTTTTGCTTCATTGCATTTGAGAAAGGGTGCAGCCGTGTCACCTTCTGGGATTCGCCTTGGAATCATCGGAACGGGAATTGCCGCTTTCGATCTGCACTGGCCCGCATTGAAATCTCTTGCAGACCGGTTTCAAATTGTGGCCGTTGCCAATCGGACGGAAGAAAAAGCTCGCCGCTTTGCCGCCCTCGTTGGCCGGCCGAAAATCTACGGGAATTACCAAGACCTTTTACGAGACCCTGCCGTCGAGGCCGTCACGATTGCACTTCCGATTCATTTAAACCATCGGGTTGCCTGGGAAGCCCTCAAAGCGGGCAAGCACGTTTTGTTGGAAAAGCCGGTGGCAGGCGATTTGAGGAAAGCTCAAGAAATGGTGGGGTGGCCGCAGCGCTTCCCGGGATTAAAAATGATGGTGGCTGAAAATTACCGCTTTTCCCGTTGGTTTTGGCGTTTAAAAGAGCGCCTTGACTCAGGAGAGATTGGACGCCCGTTTGCCCTTCGCTGGGATGTGTTTGCCCTTGTTCGGCCCGAAACCAACAAATACGCCCGAACGCAGTGGCGGTTGCACCACCAATATCCGGGCGGTTTTATTCTGGACGGAGGCGTTCACAATGCCGCTGTTTTCAGACTTTTAGGTGGGGAGGTGGAGTCGGTTTTCGCCGCCACAAAAAGCGTGAATCCTGCCATTGGGGAAATCGACACTCTCATCGCGCTGCTGTCCTTTGCCTCAGGCCTTCAGGGACAACTCAATCTCTTTTACTCCTCGGTCGGCGATTCAGCCAACGTGCTAACGGTGTGGGGTGAGACGGGTACGTTCCGCTTGTTGGTTGGGGACGGGACACTGCAAAAAATTGGGGAGAACGGCAAAAAGGAGGAGGAAATTGTCGATGACGGGGGCTACCGCGCCGAATACGAAAATTTTTACGATGCCATTCGGAGAAACGCCCCCATTCGCTCTTCTTTTGAAGAAGGCTACCAGGACCTGCAATTAATTTTCACAGCCCTTCAATCAGCCAAGGAAAAACGTGTTTTACCGGTTGGTAAAAGTCCTCATTGATTTTCCGAAAACAGCGGTTTTTCAAGGGCTTTTTTTGCGTTTAAAAGGTGTTTTTGGGGTGATTGAGCCCAATGTGCGGCGTTTGGGGTAATCCGAAGCTGCGTTCCGAAAGAGATGCCATTCGATCGGTTCAGGGACGAGCGGAACGTGTTCAATGCTCAAAATTATTTTTACTTTTGGTCTGGATTTTCCGCTCGTTTTTTCTCTTTTTGTTTTACAGCGTTCCAAATCGCGTCCATTTCGGCCAGATTCGATTCTTCCGGCGATTTCCCGCGTTCTCTTAAGGTAGCTTCCACCTGCTGAAAACGCCGAACGAACTTGTTCACTGTTCGGCGCAGGGCGTCTTCCGGATTGACCTTCAAAAAACGAGACAAATTGACCAGAGCAAATAAAACGTCGCCGAATTCGTCTTCGATTCTGTCAGAATCGCCGCTGTCCGTCGCCAGACGCAGTTCGGTTAATTCTTCCTCCACTTTGGCCCACACGTCGGCCAAATTGTCCCAGTCGAACCCAACCTGTGCCGCTTTTTGTTGAAGGCGCCAGGCGCGGAGCAAAGCCGAAAGCTCTTTGGGAACGCCCTCAATGGCCGAGGTGCGTCCTTCCTTCTTTTTAAGAAGCTCCCAGTTTTTACTTTGTTCCTCCGCCGTTTTAATGACCACGTTTCCAAAAACATTGGGGTGACGCCGCACCAATTTGTCGGAAATACCGCGCACCACGTCCTCAATGGTGAAATGGCCCTCTTCTTGAGCCAATTGGGCGTGAAAAACAATCTGAAGCAGTAAGTCCCCCAATTCCTCTTTCAAAGCTTCGTAATTTTCCTCGTCCAGCGCCTCCAAGGTTTCGTAGGCTTCTTCCAACAAATATTGTCGAAGGGAACGGTGCGTTTGCTTCCGATCCCAGGGACAGCCGTCGGGCTGTCGTAAACGGTTCATGATGTGGACCAAACGTTCAAATTCTTCTTGAGCCATTTTTTT
Organism: uncultured Deferribacteres bacterium; assembly: GCA_964579725.1. GTDB lineage: Bacteria > Zhuqueibacterota > JdFR-76 > JdFR-76 > BMS3Abin05 > CAZOHG01. Next base: position 33,553 of record CAZOHG010000008.1, on the reverse strand, counting down.
CTCCGCGAAAAGACGTAAAAACTGTGAGCTAAACGAAAAAGTATTATACGAAATATTCCGCCCAAATGCAATGATTTCCAAAAAATTTGACCTTGATTCTCTGGCCAATTTTCTCTATCTTAAAAAGTCAGTGAAGTGAAAAGCAGATTTAAGAAGAAGGTGTGGAATGCGGCTGAAATTTGAGGATGTAACCCTCACGCTCAAACATCCGTTTCGCCTTCACGGCGGGACAAAAAAGAGCGCACAGGTTTTGATTTGCGAGATTGAACACGATGGAATCACAGGAGTGGGTGAGGCGTGCCCATCCAAATATTACGGCGAAACACCCGAATCGGTGAAAGCCGTTTGGAACGCGATCGATTTTTCGGTTCACCGTGACCCCTTTTTATATGAAGCCATTTACAATGCGCTTCGAGAACAATTTCCGCGCGACACGGCGGCACGGGCGGGCGTCGATATCGCCTTGTTCGATTGGTTGGGCAAGAAAATGAATGTGCCGCTCTACCGTTTTTTCGAACTGGACAAAAGTCACATTCCGGCCTCTTCTTTTACCATCGGTTTTGCCTCTACCGATGAATTGGTGCGGAAAATTCACGAGGCGGAAGACTTCCCGATTTTGAAAATTAAATTGGGGACGACCAATGATCGCACCATTATTGAGACCATTCGTTCCGTTACCGACAAGCCCATCCGGGTGGACGCCAACGAGGGCTGGTCACGCGAAGAGGCCTTGGAAAAAATTAAATGGTTGGAAGACAAAAACGTCCAATTTGTGGAACAACCGTTGAAGAAAGAGGATTTAGACGGACACGCCTGGTTGAAGGAACGGGTCGCACTGCCTCTGTTTGCCGATGAGAGCGCTCGTGCACCCGAAGACATTCACAAAATTCACGCTGCCTTCGACGGGGTTGTCGTGAAAATCATGAAAGCGGGTGGCATTCAAGCCGCCATTGAGGCGATTCGTCTTGCTCGCTCGTACGGCTTGCAAACCATGTTGAGTTGCTTTTTGGAAACTTCGGTGGCTATTTCGGCCGCTGCGCACATTTCGCCACTGGTAGATTACGCCGATCTGGACGGCCATTTGTTGATCACCGACGATCCTTTTGAAGGGCTCTCACTGGTGGACGGAAGGGTAATGGTTTCGGAAGAGCCGGGTCTCGGGATTCGGCGCAAAAATAGGGATGACGATTATGGTGCGTAAAATGGCTGGGTTTCCTGTTTTGATTTTTCTTATTTTGACGGGATGTGGCCTCCACCCGCCTGCAGCGGAAAGACCGGTGTGGCCGCTTGGCCAGTTGCAGTCTGAAATCAATGCCGTTCTGGCAGACCCCGCTTTCGCCAATGCGTACTGGGGCGTCGAAATCCAATCGCTCAAAAACGGCCAGTATTTCTACCGCCGGAATGTTCACAAAAGCTTTCGTCCCGCCTCCAATCTGAAATTACTAACAACAGGTACGGCACTGGTCAAGTTAGGCACGGATTTTACGTACACCACCTGCCTCTACCGCAAGGGGCCCATCTCAAACGGTACGTTGCAAGGGGATTTGATTATTCGAGGCAGCGGGGACCCGACAATTACAGGCCGCTTTCACGATGGCAATATGCTGGCGGTTTTTCAAGATTGGGCGGATTCGCTCAAAGCGCACGGAATTCGACGTATTGAAGGACGTATTGTGGGGGACGACAACGCCTTCGCCGATGAAATCATGGGGGAAGGGTGGGCCTGGGATTACCAGTCCGATTGGTACGCAGCGCAAATCAGCGCCCTGTCTTTTAATGACAATTGCGTGGACATCCTTTTCACACCTGGCAAAGCCGTCGGTGACACGGTTCGCTTTCGTTTGGAACCGCCTACCCACTACGTTCGCGTCATAAATGAGGTTGTCACCGTCCCCAAGCATCGAGCAAAAGGGGTGTTCTACCACCGGGAGCGGGGCGAGAATATTGTGCATGTCACCGGTTCCATTGAAATCGGCTCTCCCGAAAAACGGGATTGGTTTTCTGTTGAAAATCCGACCTGGTACACAGCCACGGTTTTTCGAGAGGTGCTTGTAAGCCGCGGCATCACCGTTGGAGGTCCTGCCGTCGATATAGACAGCCTGAAAAATTTTGGCTACACGCAAAGCGATTCCCTTTGTGTCGCGCGCTACCGTTCGCCCGATTTGGCGCAAATTGTCCGCGCTGTGAACAAAGTGAGCCAGAATTTGTACGCGGAACTTTTGCTTCGGACACTGGGTAAAGTCTATAGAAACGACGGAAGTGCGCGAGGTGGTATCGCAGTTGTCAAGCATTTTTTGGCCGGCATTGGCATTGACACGGCGCGCGTCGCCATGTTTGACGGTTCCGGTTTGTCCCATTTGGACATGGTTACGCCAGACGAAATGGTCACACTTTTGCGCTACCTGTACCGGAGTCCCGTGAGCAATGAGTTTTTGGATTCCTTGCCTATTGCCGGCGTGGACGGGTCTCTGAAAAACCGCATGAAGGGCACGGCCGCTGAGGCGAACGTTCGGGCCAAAACTGGGTACATTAGCAACACCCGCTCACTTTCCGGATTTGTGACAACACAAGACGGGGAATTGCTGGTTTTTTCCATCTTAACCAATAATTATTTGGTACCGACCAGCCGGGCCAATTCTATTCAGGATTGGATTTGCGAACGCTTGGCCAATTTTTCACGGAATCCGAAATAATTGGGTCTGTGGTTTTCTCGGAAAAAAATCTTGACAAGGCGTTCCGTACGGCTTTTCCAAAAATGAACGGCTCTGGAAAAATCGCCTGGCTCTAAATGTGCACAAATGAAGGGGGTCTTGAAATGCCGAGAGGTAAAGAAAAGCGCATTTCAACAGAAGCATCAAAAGAAATGGGAGGGAGGTAGTCGCTATGTTGTTCAAACAATCCCTCAAGCCGAGACGCTTTGAATATCATCCGCTCGTGTACGATCCAGACCACGACAAAGACGAGGAAGAAAAACACCGTATTCATTTTCCGCGCCGCCACGTCGTCAAGAAAAAAACCAAAACCATGTACTGGCTAATCATTTTATTGGCGATTGTGCTGTACATTTTTTGGTATTTAGGAGGCGTTCAGCAGCGGAGGGCGTTGAAAGATTTGCGGATTAAGAACGTGCAGGTTGTCCATTAGAAGGGAAGGAATGGAGATGAGCAGCGAAAATGTGGTGTACACCGGGAAAGTTCCTATTGAAGTGGGGGGATTAACCATCGGTTACGCGGATGTGGTGGTTCGCAAAGGAGTGAGTCCGCACATGCAAAGCGGTGGCGTAAATGCCGATTTTTTAACAGCGGAGGCCACTTTTCAGGGGAAAAAATACGAGGCGCGTAGTGTCCGCGGAGGTGTGGACGGTGTCATTCAGGAATTGGTGCGCCAGATCGTGAAGAAGATAAAATAATCGGTGATTCTTTTACTTGACCGGGCTTAGAAAGCTCAGGGAGGTGGAACATGCCGCATGCCAATTTAACGGCTCCGGAGGTGTTGGCTCTTGGAATAAAATCGGAGGCCAATGCGTCTGCCATTTACCATTTTATGGCGGAAAAGGTCGAAAATCCTTTGGTCAAAGAAAAATTATTGAACTTGGCCGAAGAGGAAAAAAGGCATCAGGAAATTTTGACCCAATTGTACCGCAAGATTACCGGGGGTCAGGAACCGGTTTTGCAGAAAACGGGAATTTCCGAGGTCCGGGATTTTTTAAAGGGCGAGTACACACACGAAGCCGCCATTGAATTGGCCATTCGCTCCGAGGAGGAAGCCGAAAAATACTACACCGAGGCGGCCCAAACTGCACAGGACCCGAATGGACGCTTTATGTTCGAATATCTTGCCAATTTCGAACGCGGCCACAAAATTTTGCTTCAAAATGAGCTGAAAGCCCTTCGGAACAATCCCCACTGGTTTGACGAAAAAGGCAATCTTTGGGATGACGGAACCATTCATGTTGGCCCCTGAAAAACACAAAAACGGAGGAGGGAATAATGAGCACGGTGTACAAAAAGATTGAGGTGGTCGGCACGTCTACCGAAAGTGTGGACGAAGCGATTCGAAATGCCATTCAGAAGGCGTCGGAAAGCGTAAAAGAAATCACCTGGTTTGAAACGACTGAAATTCGCGGCGCCGTTTCCAAGGGTAAGGTTCAGGAATTTCAGGTGACGGTGAAAGTCGGTTTTAAAGTTCTGGATTAAATCTACAGCTTTCTTTCAGGGCTCTTGCACCATTTGGAAGAGCCAACAGCTACATGACAAAGACCTCCCCGAGTGGGAGGTCTTTGTTTCAGAAAGAAATAAAATAAACTTGTGAAATTGCGGTCATTTTTGCTATATTTTATTCCTTGCATTTGGAAAAACTTGAAAGCGGAACAATGAATCGCCAGCAACGTCTTGAACAATTTTGGGAGAAGCTGACCAAACGTGCCGTTGTGGCCGACGGGGCCATGGGAACTCAGCTCTATTCCCGGGGCATTCCCTTTTCACACTCTTTTGAAGAATTGAATCTCTCTAACCCTGAATTGGTGAAGGAAGTTCACCGCGGGTATTTGAAAGCCGGTGCCGAGCTGCACGAAACCAATACATTTGGTGCCAATCGTATTCGGCAAGCGCGCTACGGATTTGACAATCAGATTCGGGAGATTAACCTTGCCGGTGCCCGTCTGGCCCGCGAGGTAGTGGGGGATGAAATCATTGTCTTGGGTTCGGTGGGGCCTTTGGGCAAAACGTTGCGGCCCGTCGGAAAAATCGATCCAAGCGACGCACGTACCATTTTTAAGGAGCAAATCGAGGCCCTTCTCGAGGGTGGAGTAGACCTCATTATTTTAGAAACCTTTACCGATCTGCGGGAAATTACCGAGGCTCTCTGCGCGGCAAAGGAGTGCGGGGACGTGCCGGTCATGGCTCAGATGACCTTCACAGAAGAAGGAAAATCCCTCATGGGTGACAAGCCCGCCGAGGTGGTTAGAAAATTGCGTACACTCGGGGCCGAAATTGTGGGTGCCAATTGTTCGGTGGGGCCCCAAGGGATTTACGAGGTCATGGAAATTATGACCCAGGAGGACACAGGCTATTTGTCAGCCATGCCCAATGCCGGCATGCCTAAGCTCATCGGCGGCCGCTACATGTACCTTTCGTCCCCAGAATACATGGCCTCCTACGCCAAACAAATGGTGGAAATCGGCGTCAATATTGTGGGCGGATGCTGCGGAAGTACGCCGGAGCACATTGCCCTTATTCGACAGGCTGTTGCAGGGCGAAAACCCGGCAACCGGGGCAAAAAGGTGCCCAAATATATTCGCGTCATTGAACGGGAACCGGAGGTCTCGGGCGAGGAAGAGACGGAACCAACCCCGAAGTCGTCGCGGTTCTCCGAACGCTTGGGGAAAGAATTTTTGGTCAGTGTGGAAATTGACCCTCCGCGCAGTGTCGACCCCACCAAACTTATTCAGGGGGCTGTCTACCTCAAAACGAAGGGGGTGGACGCCATTAATGTGGCGGACAGCCCGCTGGCCAGAGCCCGAATGAGTCCTCTGGTACTTTCTCATCTTATTGCCGAAGAAACCGGTTTGGAGACGATTCTACACCTCTCCTGTCGGGATCGAAATTTGTTGGGGCTTCAGGCGGAACTCATGGGCGCCTACGCTCTGGGTATTCAGAATATTTTGGCGATTACCGGTGACCCACCCAAATTGGGAGACTACCCGACTGCCACAGGCGTGTTTGACATTGACTCCGTGGGACTGGTGACGCTCATCCAAAATCTAAATCGGGGGGTTGATCTCATGGGACGTCCACTAAAACCAAGGGCGCATTTTTCCGTCGGTGTGGGTGTGAATCCCACTGCCATCGACTTGGAGTACGAAATGGAAAAATTTGCACGCAAAGTGGAAGCCGGAGCGGAATTTGCCTTCACGCAGCCCCTCTACGATGTTAAAATTCTCGAGGATTTTCTCAAACGTGCCCGTCCCTTTGGGATTCCGATTTTTATGGGGATTTTGCCACTCCGAAATTTCAAACACGCCGAATTCATGCACAATGAAATTCCAGAAATGTTTGTGCCGGAGTCGATTCGAAAACGCATGCTGGACGCCGGTGAGGACGGCCCAAAAGTGGGCGTCGAAATTGCGCAGGAGCTGCTTTTGTCCACTAAAGCCCTTGTGGACGGCGTATACCTGATGCCGCCTTTCAATAAGTTCGAAATGGCCGGCGACGTATTGGACGCATTGACCTAAAAAAGACCCGTTTGGTTTTGAGGGTGAAAGAAAAAAATAAAATGGCTGAAAATACCCCTTTGATGGAGCAATATTGGGCCGTCAAAAATCAACAAAAAGGTAAAATTCTCTTTTTTCGTATGGGGGATTTTTACGAGCTTTTTTACGATGACGCCAAGATTGCTTCGCGTGTACTGGGGCTTACGCTGACTTCGCGCGGGCACGGTGCAGCCGGAAACGTGCCCCTGGCCGGATTTCCGCACCACGCCCTGGAGGGTTACCTGGCAAAAATGGTCAAAGCCGGATACAAAGTGGCCATTTGCGATCAGGTGGAAGACCCGAAAAAGGCCAAAAAACTCGTCAAACGTGCTGTGACTGAAATCGTGACGCCGGGGAGTATTCTGGCCGACAACCTGTTGGAAAGCAAACGAAACAATTACCTCGTTGCTCTGTATTTTAGGAAAAAGGTCTGCGGGTTTTCCAAGGTTGATCTTTCCACCGGAGAATTTGTGGTCTCCGAATTTCCTGTTGAATCGGTCGAGGAAATGGTTCTCAATGCTCGTCCGGCGGAAGTGCTGGTTTCGGAAGACCAGCTTTCCTTTTTTCAGTCGCATGTTCGAAATATTCCCAATTTTACGGTCACATCTCTGGCCGATTGGCTTTTTTCCCGGCAATACGCTTACGAAACCCTGACCGAGCATTTTAAAACAGCCTCTTTAAAAGGATTCGGAATTGAGGCGTTGACGGTTGGCCTTGGTGCGGCAGGCGCGGCTCTTTCTTACCTTAAGGAAAATCAGAAAAACGAACTGGCGCATATTAATCGCATTCGGCGTTACGATCCCGGTGAGTTCATGATTTTAGACCCGGCCACGCTTCGCAATCTGGAGATTTTGGAGACACTTTCCAATGGCGGGCGTGAAGGCAGTCTTTTTTCCGTTCTGGACCGCACGGTGACGCCAATGGGTGGACGCCTGTTGCGCCAGTGGGTACAAAATCCGTTGCGGGACGTGTCGAAAATTCAGGCGCGTTTAGACGCTGTGGAGGATTTTGTGCAGCACACCAAAATCCAAAAGGCTCTTCTGGAGCGATTGAAGGGAATGGCTGATCTGGAACGGCTGGTCTCCCGCGCCGGCACACACCGGGCCAATGGGCGCGATTTGGTCGCCATTCGGCGCTCTCTGGAAATAATTCCCGATCTCAAAACCATTGTGGAGCCCTTGGAAGCCCGTTTACTTCGGGAAATCCGCGAGGCTCTGGAGCCTCTTACGGCACTGAGTGAAGAAATCGCCCGAGCATTGGAAGAAAATCCGCCTTTAAGCATTACGGACGGGGGCATTATTCGAAAAGGGTACAGCGCCGAATTGGACGAGCTCCGGGAAATCGCAACCTCCGGTAAAAAATGGATTGCCAATCTCCAAAGTGTAGAACGCGAACGGACCGGGATCCCTTCGCTTAAAATCGGTTACAACAAGGTTTTCGGGTACTACATCGAAGTGACCAAGCCCCACCTGAGCAAAGTCCCCGAGACGTACATCCGTAAACAAACGCTGGTGAATGCCGAGCGCTTCATTACGCCGGAGCTAAAGGAGTACGAAGAAAAAATTTTGGGGGCGCAGGAAAAAATGGCGTCGCTGGAATACGAGCTTTTTGACGCCCTTCGAACTCAGGTGGCGCGGCACGCTCCGAGCATTCAAAAAAACGCCCAACTTATTGCCCAATTGGACACGTTGCTGTCGCTGTCCGTCGTGGCTGAAACACAAAAATATGTAAAGCCCAGGGTGAACACCACGGACAAAATCACCATTAAGAACGGGCGGCATCCGGTGGTGGAAACGCTTTTGCCCGTAGGGGACACCTTTATTCCAAACGACACGGAATTGAACAACGAGAGTCACCAGATTTTGGTTATTACGGGGCCGAACATGGCCGGAAAATCCACCTACATTCGGCAGGTGGGCTTGATTGTTCTATTGGCTCAAATGGGAAGTTTCGTGCCGGCGGACGCTGCTGAAATCGGGGTGGTGGACCGGATTTTTACCCGTGTGGGGGCTTCCGACAATTTGGCCGGGGGAGAAAGTACGTTTTTAGTGGAAATGAACGAAATGGCCAATATTTTGAACAATGCCACTGAGAAAAGCTTGCTTCTTTTGGATGAAATAGGCCGGGGAACCAGTACTTTTGATGGGCTTTCCATTGCCTGGAGTGTGGTGGAATATTTGCACAACACGCCAAGCGTAGCGGCCAAAACGCTTTTCGCCACCCATTACCACGAACTCACGGAATTGGAACTTATTTTGCCGCGGGTTAAAAATTACAATGTCTCCGTCAAGGAATGGGGGGACAAAATTATCTTCCTGCGCAAAATTGTGCCGGGCGGGAGTGACCAGAGCTACGGCATTCAGGTGGCGCGCCTGGCCGGATTGCCGGGCGAAGTGATTGCACGCGCCAAAGAGGTTTTGGCCAATTTGGAAGCCAATGTTTTGGCTCCTAACAAAACGCCCAAATTGGCCCGCCATCGAAAAGGTCCCCAACCCCGTGCGGTTCAATTAAGCCTTTTTGAGCCGGTGGACGGTGAGCTCCGGAAAAAGTTAGGGGAAATCGACGTGAACAATCTGACCCCGTTAGAGGCGTTGCTCAAATTGAACGAACTCAAACAATCTATTGGCAGTCAAAATCAAAATAAAAAATGAGTTTTCTATTGACAAATGCCACAATTTATCATAAATTTATATAAATATTAAAAATATTGAAAAGGAACGGCTTTATGAAAAATCGCCTGACCTTCTTGTTGGGGCTTGTTTTTAGCGTGATTGTCCTGCCGCAGGCGCAGGCAGGGGGGATTTCTGTGGCCAAATATGCCGGAGATTTTATGTCCAACGGCGTTGGAGCGCGTGCATTGGGAATGGGAGGGGCGTACACCGCCCTGACGGCCGATGGCACAGCGGCCTATTGGAATCCTGCCGGCTTGGCGCGCATGAATTATCCGCAGCTTAATCTCATGCATGTGGAGCGTTTTAGTGGTATTGTGAAATATGATTTTTTGGGGATTGCCAAGCCTTTTGGTGAAAAAGCCACGCTGGCATTTAGTTTGGTGCGTTCCGGCGTAGACGACATTCCCATTACGGCTGTCCCCAACCCGTCTCTTCCGGTGGGGGCTGTGTTTGAAGATGCCAACGGCAATAAAGTGCGCAACATGCCGTTTCAAAAATCACTGACGCAGTACATTGACTACGTAGCGTACCTCTCGTACGCCCGGGCCTGGAGGCCGGGCTGGTTTTACGGCGGAAATGTGAAAATTGCTTACAAAGGCGTGGCCTCCCATTCTGCCTGGGGACTTGGATTTGACTTCGGAATTCAGGGAAACCCGTGGCGAAATCTGTGGGTCGGTGCCAATTTGCAGGACGCAACGACTACTTTTTTGGCCTGGGACACCGGGCGTACGGAGCTTATTGTCCCGACCCTGCGCTGGGGAGGCGTGTACCCCGTTCATTTTTACAAATTTCGGTTGTTACCGACCCTGGATGTTGTGACGCAGTTTGAAGGGATTCGGTACGGGGCTCAAGTCCATGTGGGTGGGGTTAGCTTTGATTTTCACCCCGGAGCTGAGCTTGCTTTCAAGCATTTGCTGTATTTTCGGGTGGGTAGCAGTGCCGGGCATTTTTCCGCGGGTGCCGGGTTTCATCTGCCTCGGCTAAACATAGATTATGCCTTTTTGTCGCACAAAGATTTGGGGAATACGCACCAAATTTCACTGGCATTAACTTTTGAGGATGCCCGTTTTAAACGCCGTTGAAAGGAAATGGTCCGAATGTTAGTTAGTATGACCGGATTTGGGAGGGGAGAGTGTAAAAGTCAGGATTTGGAAGTGGTCGTGGAAGTGCGTTCGGTAAACAATCGTTTTCTGGATGTTACCCTGCGAATGCCGCGTTCGTTGTCCACCTACGAGCAACAAATCAAAGAAGTGGCGCGTCGCTATATTACAAGAGGACGACTCAGCATTTATATAGCCCTAAAATCCGTAAATCCGGAAAATCTGGGCATTCAATTGGATCGAGACACGGCGCTGGCATACCGAAAATTATTGGATGAATTGCGGGAGTGCACAGGGATGGACGAACCGATTCGCCTGGAGCATTTGCTGCAATTTTCGGATATCTTTATGTCCGGGGACCCGGACGAGGAGATTCCGGAATCCTGGGAATGCACGCAAAAAGCTCTGATTCAGGCGTTCGAAAGTCTGACGCTCATGCGGCGGAATGAGGGCATGAATTTGGCCGAAGATGTGCGGAAGCGCGTGGCCCGGCTCAATAATTTCGTCGAGGAGATTGAAATCATTTCCAAAGAACATGTTCCTCAAGAATACGACGCCCTGAAAAAGCGCCTGGCCGAGATTCTGGAAACGCCGCAGGTGGACAGCAACCGCCTGGAGACGGAAATTGCCCTGCTGGCTGACCGTCTGGACGTTACGGAGGAATGTGTGCGGTTTAAAAGTCACACTGGCCTTTTTTTGGATCTAGTGGATTCCGACGAATTGGTGGGACGGAAGTTAAACTTCCTGCTTCAGGAAATGAACCGCGAGGTAAACACGATTGGATCCAAAGCAAACTGTTCGGAAATTTCGCATCGGGCGGTTTTTATGAAAGAAGAGATTGAAAAAATTCGGGAACAAATCCAAAACATAGAGTAATAAAAAACGACGTTTTTACAATTACCTGTGAGGCCGGGCCGTCGTTGGTTGGGTGGAAAAAGGTTTCGGAAGCGATTCCGAAGTGGTGTGTGAGTGTTGTGTGCGATTGACCAAAAATGGAAGGAGACTACCTTGGATTACCAAATGATCAGCATCGGCTACAAAAATATTGTGGCAAAAAATCGAATTATTGCGATTGTTTCACCCCATTCGCGGCCGGTAAAATTAATGATTAATCAAGCCCGTGAAAAGGGAAAACTAATTGACGCGACCCTGGGCAAGCGGACAAAATCGGTCATCGTGACGGACAGTGATCATGTTATTTTGTCCACCAATTCGGCAGACACGCTGGCACAGCGCATTCGAGAATCCAACAAGGATTGAGCGAATAGATTGGGTGGCAAAGGACTGCTGTGCGTGCTTTCTTCGCCCTCAGGTGGTGGGAAAACCTCGGTCATTCGTGAGGTACTCAGGCGGCGTCCGGATTTCGGCTATTCCGTATCCGCGACTACCCGGCCCAGGCGGGGCCACGAGGTGGACGGACAGGATTATTACTTTTTGACGCGCGACGCATTCAAAGAACGCATTCAAGCCGACGATTTTGTGGAATGGGCTGAAGTGCACGGCCATCTTTACGGCACACCTAAATCGGCGCTTGAGACTCAATTGTCCGCCGGAAAGGTGGTGCTGTTGGACATTGACGTGGACGGGGGCTTGCAAATCAAAAAATTGTACCCTGAACACTCGTTGTTGATATTTCTAATGCCCCCGTCTTTGGATGTTCTGATTGCCCGTCTCAAAGGACGTTCAACGGAAACCGAGGCGCAAATTAAAAAGCGGTTGGAACGGATTCCAAAGGAAATGGCGCGAGCCAAAGAGTACGATGTCATTCTCATTAACAATGATTTCGAAGAGACCGTCAAAAAGGTTATTCAACTCATTGACTTGAATTTGGAACGAATGTCCGTTCAAAAAAAACACAGTAATTAGGAAAGAAGTTTGTCAAAAGGAGGTTGTTTTACATGGTTGAAACGCTGCCATTGGATGAGATTAAAAAACGCAATAGCAATATTTACGAATTGGTAGTCGCCCTGGCAAAGCGAGCGCGGCAGATCAACGAAGAGCGTCGCGCCAAACTGCACATGGAAATCGACACCAACGAGGATTACGACGATTTTGAAGATGCGCTAAATTTTCATCCGATGGAAAACCAGGTCTACGAGCGAAAGGTGAAACCAACGCGACAGGCCATTGAGGAATATCTTCAAGGAAAATTGGAAATTAAATATCCCGAAGGCGAGAATACGTAGCGCTTTTGCTCAAGACCGATTGGAAGCCGAGAAAGCCCGTTTTTATGCACATATTTGAGGGAAAAAAGGTTCTCTTTGGGGTAACAGGCGGAATTGCTGCGTACAAGGCGTGTGAACTCATTCGTGAACTCAAAAAGCAAGGCGCCGACGTACAGGTAGCCATGACGCGTTCCGCCCAGAAATTCGTGTCTCCGCTTACCTTTGAAACCTTGTCAGACCGAGAGGTTTTGACGGAAATGTTTCCGAGCGGCAAACCGGTGGGAACGCGTCACATTGACATCCCGCGCGAAGTGGACCGGGTATTCATTTGTCCGGCGACGGCCAATTTTATCGCCAAAGTAGCCCACGGCATTGCAGACGATTTGTTGTCTACAATGGTAACGGTTTCAGGGGCGCCCAAAACCGTTTTTTGTCCGGCAATGAACACCGATATGTACACAAACCCCATTTTTCAGGAAAACGTGGCGCGTTTGAAGAAATTGGGTTATCGTTTCGTTCCGCCCGACAGCGGTGAGCTGGCCTGTCACACGGAAGGCGTGGGACGCCTGGCCGAAAAAGAACGCATAGTGGACGTTTTCAAGCGAGAACTAATCGGAACCCAAGACTTAGAAGGACAGTCGATTTTAGTAACAGCGGGACCCACTCGGGAACCGGTTGATCCGGTTCGCTTTCTGACGAACGCCTCTTCCGGGAAAATGGGCTACGCTCTGGCGGAAGCTTTTGCTTTAAGCGGTGCAACGGTAACATTGATCTCAGGCCCCACGGCTTTGCGACCCTTTTCAGGCGTTCGTCTGATTTCGGTCAAAACGGCGCAGGAAATGTACGCCGCTGCCATGGACGTTTTCCCAGCGGTTCAAGGTGTGGTCATGGCGGCTGCGGTGGCGGATTATCGCCCTAAAAAGGTTTTTGCCGAGAAAATTAAAAAATCAGGGGACAATCTTGAACTGGAATTGGAAAAAACACCCGACATTCTAAAAGAAATGGGGCGAAAAAAAGAGCGGCAAATTTTGATTGGTTTCGCGGTGGAAACCACGCGTGAAATGGAATACGGGCGCCGAAAGTTAAATGAAAAAAATCTCGATATGATTGTGGTAAACAATCCCACCCAGGAAGGGGCGGCCTTTGGTTCGGACACCAATATTGTGCGGTTTATTTTTCCGGATAGAGAGCCCGTTCCCCTTCCCAAAATGTCAAAATTTGAGGTGGCTCAGCAAATTGTCGTTGAATATCGGAAGATTCTTTTGACAAAAGGAGAGTAGGGGCACTCGTGGGAGAGGTAGCGAAAATACTGCCCGACTTGGTGACGTATCTGGAACAGCAGAAAGAAACGTACGGTAACGGATTTTTAATGGCGAAAGACGAAGCGGACGCCCTGATTGCGGCCTTTCAGAAAAAGGAATTAACACTGGGGGAGCTGTACGAGGCGATTAAGGATTGCCACCGGTGCCCTTTGGGGGACACGCGCACACATTTGGTTTTTGGTGACGGGAACGAAAATGCCGATCTCATGCTTATTGGAGAAGCGCCGGGTCGGGATGAAGATTTAAGCGGGGTTCCCTTTGTGGGGCGTGCCGGCCAACTGTTGAATAAAATTTTGGAGGCCATTCGGTTCAAGCGGGAAGAGGTCTACATTGCCAATATTGTCAAGTGCCGGCCTCCAAACAATCGTGACCCGCTGCCTTCGGAAGTGGAAAAGTGCGAGCCGTATCTTAAAAAACAAATTGACATTATTCGACCCAAATTTATTTTAGCCCTGGGACGCATTGCGGGACAGACCCTTCTTCGAACCAATGCCTCCCTGACGCAATTGCGAGGAAAGGTTCACAACTACCACGGCATTAAATTGATTGTAACCTACCACCCGGCGGCGTTGCTCAGAAATCCGCACTGGAAACGCCCGGCGTGGGAAGATGTTCAGTTTTTGCGAAAACTCTACGATGAGGAAATTGCGAAGGGAGAATAAAGAGAGTGGTTTGTTCCGAAGGAGGAGAGTTCCACTGGGGCAAAAGAGAGAAAACAACAAAGGCAAACACGACCCGGAACAAAACAACTGTGAAGAAATTTGGAAAACGGAAAAAATAAATGCTTACAAAAGGGGCTGTTTTTATATCCCCTAATTTTGAGAGCTGTTCCTTCAAAATGAATTGTTTAAACGATGCTTGAGAGTCTGCAAAAAAATAGGTTTAATCGCCGGAAACCGAGGGACCCCAATCGCCCGGGTAATTACGACCGCGTGCCGCCGCAAGCAGTGGATGCTGAAAAATCCGTCTTAGGGGCCATGTTGCTTAGTCGTGAGGCCATTGGGCGCGTGCTGGAAATCCTGGATTCCGAATCCTTTTACCTGGATGCACACCGAAAAATCTACTCGGTAGCGGTGGATTTGTACGATCGAAACGAGCCGGTGGACATCCTGACTATTTCGGAAGAGCTAAAAAAACACACGAGCGAATTTTCTAATACCTCGACCAAGGAAGAAAATGCGCCGAAAAATTGGCTGGACGAAGTGGGCGGGGCGTATTATCTGACCGAATTGGCGGAAAGTGTCCCCACGGCTGCCAATGTGGAACATTACGCTCGGATCGTTCTGGAAAAGGCCCTGCTGCGCCAGCTCATTACCGTGGCAGCGGAAATCACGGAGGACAGTTACCGGGCCGACGAGAACGTATTCGACATTATTGACCGATCGGAGCAGCGCATTTTTGCTCTTTCGGAACGCCGACTCCGAAAAGGGTTTGTTGACCTGGACCACGTGTTGCACGACACGTTTGAGGAAATCGGCGAAATGCAAAAGAGGGATTCCGGTGTGACCGGCGTGCCCACAGGGTTCGACCAGTTGGACGAAATGACGTCCGGTTTTCAACGTTCCGATTTTATTATTATTGCCGGCCGACCCTCAATGGGGAAAACAGCTTTTAGTTTGAATATTGCCCGCAATGCCGCTCTTGACCACAATGTGCCGGTGGGCATTTTTAGTTTGGAAATGGCCAACTACCAGCTTGCCATGCGAATGTTGTGCTCGGAGGCTCGCGTCAACTCCCATTTGTTGCGGACAGGGCGTTTGGCCGAGGATGATTTTACCAAGTTGGGCATGGTCGTCGGGAGATTGGCGCAAGCGCCGATTTATATTGATGACACCCCAGGCCTCAGTTTGTTGGAGTTGCGTGCCAAGGCGCGTCGACTCCGAGCCGACAAAGGATTGGGCATGCTCATTATTGACTATTTGCAACTGATTCAGGGACCGCGAAACTCCGAGAGCCGGCAACAGGAAATTTCTGCTATTTCTCGGTCGCTCAAAGCGCTGGCCAAGGAACTCAACATTCCCGTGGTGGCTTTGTCCCAGCTTTCGCGCGCCGTGGAATCGCGCAGCGGCGACAAGCGGCCGATGCTTTCCGACCTACGCGAATCAGGCGCCATTGAACAGGACGCGGATGTGGTGATTTTTATTTACCGCCCCGAACGCTACGGGGAGAAAATGGACAAAGAGGGCAATTCATTAGAAGGCGTTGCGGAAATTATTATCGGCAAGCAGCGTAACGGCCCGACGGGAACAGTCAAATTAACCTTTTTGGATGAATACGCGCGTTTTGAAAATCCCTATTTCTCGGATATTCAAGATTTTGTCCCCGATGTTTAATCGGTGCGACTGCCGTAACGGAATGCCAAATTGAGTTATTGAATGAAAGAAGCCAAAAAAGAAGCCTTTGAAGGCAGCTACCAAGAAATCAGCCACAACTTAAGTCGGTACTGTACCCGAACGGATGAGGATTTGGTACGCAAGGCATTCGATTTTGCCTTTGAAGCTCACAAACACCAGTTGAGAAAATCGGGTGAACCGTATTTTATTCATTGCCTCGAAGTAGCCCGAATTCTGACCGAAATGGAAATGGACTACGTTACCGTTATTGCGGGGCTTTTGCACGATGTGGTGGAAGATACGGGTGTAACCTTGGACGAAGTTCGGGACGAATTCGGCAAGGAAGTGGCTCTTTTGGTCGACGGCGTTACCAAGATCAGCGAACTGCAATTCAGCAGCTTGGAGGAAAAGCAGGCCGAAAATTTCCGAAAAATGATTTTCTCGATGATTCAGGACATCCGGGTCATTATGATTAAATTTGCCGACCGCCTGCACAATATGCGCACCATTAGCTATCTTCCCAAAAAGAAACAGGAACGAATCGCCCTGGAAACCCGCGAAATCTACGCCCCTTTGGCTCACCGGTTGGGCATCGCAAAAGTGAAATGGGAATTGGAGGATTTATCCTTTAAAGTTCTGAATCCCAAAGCCTACGAGGAAATTGCTGAGAAAATACGTGAAAAGCGTGCGGAGCGTGAGGCTTACATTCAACGGTTTGTTGTGCCGATTCGAAAAGAGCTCAAAAAAGCCGGTATCGAAGCAGACATTACAGGGCGGCCCAAACATTTGTACAGCATTTACCGAAAGATGCAGGTTCGGAAAAAGCCTTTTGAGGAGATTTACGACCTTTTCGCCATTCGGATTATCGTTAAACGTGTAGAAGAATGTTATTTTTCTCTGGGCATTGTGCACACGCTCTACACGCCGATTCACGAACGCTTCAAAGATTACATCGCGACCCCAAAATCCAATATGTACCAATCGATTCACACCACGGTGATTGGGCCGGAAGGCAAAATGGTTGAAATCCAAATTCGAACGGAAGAAATGCACCACACAGCCGAGGCCGGCATCGCTGCCCATTGGAAGTACAAGGAAGGCCGGCAAAAGGAGGACAATTTCGACCGCCAAATTCTCTGGTTACGCCAGGTGTTGGACTGGCAGCGCGACGAGCACGACCCGCAGGAATTTATGGAAGACCTGAAAATTTCCCTTTTTCACGAGGAGATTTTTGCCTTTAGTCCCAAAGGGGATTTATTCAAACTGCCCCGGGGCGCCACGCCTGTCGATTTTGCCTTTGCTGTTCACACGGATGTGGGGTTGCACTGCATCGGTGCCAAGGTCAACGGAAAAATTGTGCCGCTCAACAGTGAATTGCACAGCGGCGATTCGGTTGAAATTATTACTTCGGCCAAACAAAAACCGAATCCCGATTGGATTAAATTTGTGAAGACCTCAAAGGCTCGCACGCGCATTAAACGCTGGATGCGGGAATCTCTCTTTGAGGAAAGCATTAAGTTGGGGAAGGAACTTCTTGAAAAACAAGTAAAAAAATACGACGCCAAAATATCGGATGAAACCGTTTTAGATGTGGCTCAGGCCATGAATTTTCCGGATTTGGATCAGTTCTACGCAGCGCTTGGACGTGGCGACATTTCCATTCAGGCTGTTCTTCACCGTCTCATTCCGCAAGAAGTGGTGGTCAAAAAAGGGGATTCCTTTTTCCAGCGCTTCCTGTCCAGAGCTCGCCGTTCCAGTTCCGGAATTAAGGTGCAGGGATTGGACAATCTCATGATTTCTTTTGCCAAATGCTGCCAACCGGTGCCGGGCGACCGAATTGTAGGATTTATTACGCGAGGGCGCGGGATAATTGTCCACCGAGCCGATTGCCCCAATGTTTTAAAGCTCTTGGAAGAACCGGACCGCCGCATTGAGGTTGAGTGGGATGTGGGCCAGGATGAGAAATTCATGGTCAGACTGCACATGGTCGGGGAAGACCGAAAAGGTTTTTTGCGGGATGTCTCGGAAGCCATTGCCACAACGGAAACCAATGTGGTCAGTTTCCAGATGAATGCTCGGGACAGCGTGGTGTACAGCGACATCATTGTGCACGTTAGAAATTTGCAGCAGCTCACAAAGGTCATTCATAAAATCAGTCAGGTCTCCGGCGTTATTAGCGTGGAACGTTTGGAAGGGTTGCACGGAGACAGAGAAGAGGGGGCTGAGGAAAGCGTCGCCATGTAAGCTTCTGAACAAATAGAAGGAGCGAGGAGGGATGAAAACAATTACCAAAAAGGATGTGGCGAAACGTGCGGCTTCAAAGTTGAACAGTACCGTTTACCACACCGAGAAGGTGATTAACGCGCTGTTCGATTCACTGCGCGAATTCATGATGGAAGCCGACCCTGAAATTCGAATTGAAATTCGGGACTTTGGCGTTTTTGAGGTGAAAAAAACCAAGCCAAAACCCAAGGCGCGCAATCCCAAATCGGGTGAGATTATTTATGTTCCGGCACGACGCAAAAGCCATTTTAAGGCCGGAAAATTATTGAAGGATTTTCTCAAACAATCGTTGGAATCCGATAAATAAATTGAAGTTTACGTGTGGAGATTTTTGAAAAGCGCATTCTCGGTGTGGATTACGGACTTCGCCGAATCGGAATGGCTGTGTCCGATCCGTTCCGTTTGACGGCTCAGCCGTTGCCCACGCTTGTTTACACAACGGAAGAAGAACTCTGGCAAAAAATAGGTGCCGTTTTCAATCAATTTTCCGTGGAAACCGTGGTCATTGGACTTCCTTTAAATTTGAACGGAAGCGAAAGCGACATTTCCTTGTTGGTCAAAAAATTCAAAAAGGCGCTTGAACAGAGATTTCAAGTGCCTTGTCGCCTCTGGGACGAGCGATTCACGACACAATCGGCTAAGGCCACATTGCGAGAAATGGGGTTGAAATCAGGCCGGAAAAAAGAGAGACGGGACCAAATTGCGGCCGTTTTTATTCTTCAGGGCTACCTGGATCACTTACATCAAAAGGGCGGGATTCAATCGAATGAACCGTAGGAAACCCCACCGGTGGGAAACGTTGAAATGAGCACGGACGGGATTTTCATTGAACGAGAGTGAGAAACACAAATCACTTCAATGGCGAAATTATGCCCTTGTATTAATCTCCGCCCTTTTGCTCGCCTTTGCTTTTCCCCCCTACCACCTGGGTTTCATGGCTTATTTTGCCTTTGTTCCGATTTTTAAGCTGTTGGACAACTTCTCACCCAAATCCGCCCTGAAATGGGGATTTTTGTGGGGGGTGGTGTTCCACGCGGCAAATTTGTATTGGTTGGTCTACATTACGGGGCCGGGTGCTATTGCAGCGGCTCTCTTTTTGGCTGCTTATTTTGCTCTTTTTGCTTTTTTGGCAGCCCTGTCTCGTCAGGGTTTGGGGGAGAAAGCGGTTTGGGCTTACCCGTTTCTTTGGGTGGCCGTTGAGTGGGTGAAATCATTGGGGATTTTGGGGTTCCCCTGGTCTACCGTCGGGTACACCCAAACCAACTACATTCACTTGATTCAGTTTGCCGACATAACAGGCGTTTTTGGGGTCAGTTTCTGGATTCTTTGTCTGAATGTTGTTTGGTACCGACTGTTTCGGGAGTGGCGAAGTTGGAAGCGCAGTGTTTTGTACCTGAGTCTTCTATTGGGTCTAATATTTTTACCCTGGTTTTACGGCAAATTGACCCTCCCGCCAAAAGATGAATTCAAGGAAGAATTGCGTGTCGGCGTCATTCAGGGGAATATTGATCCGTTTGAAAAATGGGACGAAGCTTTTCTCGCCCGTAATTTCAGTATTTACGAAAAATTGACCCAAAAAGCGGCGCAGGATTCCTCACTGGATTTGATCGTGTGGCCGGAAACCGCTACCGCGTGCTATTTGAGGAGTCGCCCGGATTATTTGAACCGAGTACGCCGCCTTACCGATTCGCTGGACGTGGCGCTTTTGACTGGAACGCCCGATTACAAATTCCGCGGAAACGGAGAGTACGATGCCTTTAATGCCATTTTTCTTTTCGTTCCTCATGTGAAGGGCATTCAGTATTATTACAAAATGCACCTGGTTCCGTTTGGGGAACGGGTACCGTTCAGCGAGCATTTTCCGATCCTTGAAAAATGGTTTGACGCCTTAAACACGGGGGCAGGAGCCTGGACGCCTGGAAGGGAATATTTGCTGTTTGAACTTCCCGGAACCTATTTGCAAAAAAAAGGTTTGAAACTAAACCGGCGGGTCTTAAAATTTGCCGGAATTATTTGCTACGAATCCATTTTTCAAGACCAGGTGCGCCAATTGGTGAAGCGCGGCGCCCGATTTTTGACAATTGTTACGAACGACGCCTGGTTTGGCCGTTCGGCAGCGCCTTTTCACCACGCACAAATTGCCGTGTTTCGGGCCATTGAAAATCATGTGAGCGTGGTGCGTTGTGCGAATACAGGCGTTTCAATGCTAATCGACCCTTACGGACGAATTTTGGGGGAAACCGGCATTTTTGAGCGGAAAATTTTGGTTGGGTCGATTCCTATTCACTATCGAAGAACTTTTTTTACGAAACACGGGGATATCTTTGCGTATTTTATTACGGGGCTGGCGGCATTGGAATTTTTGTGGGTTTTGGTGACGAGGCGAACGGAACGTGTACAAAAATCAGCTTAAATGGACGAGCTGGCTCAGCCTTCTCTTTTTAATTTTTGAAGTGGTTCCCGGGTGGTCTCAGCAAACACATGTGGCTGCTCTGGAAGTTAGTCGTGTGGTTCCTATGGCAATGGGCGGGGCCTACAGCAGTGTGGAGGATGGGATCGGCTCCGTTACGTACAATCCGGCAACCGTTGCCTTTTGGCATTTGAATCACGGTTTTCGTTTTGCACTGGTGGCGAATCCTGTGGGGTCCGTGGCGTTGTATTCCTATTTGAATAGCAAGGAAAAGGCCTCCTTGAATCAAGAGCAGTGGTGGAATGTGGCGCGCGCCCTTCTCAAGGGCTTTGTGTTGGGACTGCCCTATTTTCAGGGTGGCGTGTTGCTTTACGAGGAACCGCTGGGACGCTACGAGAATCTGCCTGAAAACAAAGGACTTTCCGCCGAAGGGTTGCTTGACAATCACTACGAAACGGCTTTCGGGCGACTTAATCTGGCGGACCGCGTTTCCCTCGGTGGTACCATTAGCTTGTACACCTATTTGGAAGGAGATTCCGCAAAGCGGACGGTAGGCGCCAGCTACGGTGTGCTTCTCAAGCCGTCTCGTAAATTGAATGTGGGCGTCATGTTTTACGATGTGCCCGACACCATTGGGGGGATTCGCCTTCCCATTGAACGGCTGCCGGGCGGAACGGTAAACGTCGGCATTTCTTACCGTCCCTTTAAGGGAAATGTGACCAGTTTGGATGTGCGAAACTTGACCGAGGAGGCCAAGCCCGCTACTCGTGAGGTTCACTTTGGTGTCGAGCAAAAATTCGGGAGTTTCTTGGGCGTGCGTGCGGGTTTTTTCCAAAACAACGACACGCGGCAAAAATATTTCTCAGCGGGAATCGGTTTGGTCAGCGCCAATCTGTTCCGGGCCAATTCCATTGCGTTTGACAACCCGGATTTCATGTTAAATTACGCCTACGTCGTGGAACGGAGCAAAAGCAAATGGGGAGATCAGTGGCACTTAGTCTCGTTGCTGCTTTATTTTTAAGGAGCTTTGCGTGAATAGCCTTCAAAAAAAGTGCCGTAGGTTTTTGGTAAAGCTGAATTCAAAGGGGCGAATTTTGCGGCGACTCGCTTTTGTGTGGAGCGGTTTGATCCTATTGCTGCCCGGATTTTTGAGAGCTCAGGTTCCATCAAACACCGAGTTTTTAAAAGAATTGGCTCGGACCAATTGGAAGCAGTTGGAACAAAAGACGGCCGTTTCGGAGGCAAAAAGGCTGATTGTTGCGGCTGGAGATTCCACGGATTCCGTTACAAAATTTGTGACGGCTCTTTTTCGTGAAATCGCTTTTTCGGAGCAAAAAGTTCCCGTTTTTTCGGCGGTGGTTCCGCCCGTGTCAAACGGGGTGCTGGTTCACATTTGGGTGGAGAGCTTTCATCTAAATTTCCAGCCTGTGCGATCCCACTGGTTTGGAAAGAAAAAGTGGGTACGAAAAGCGCTCCTAAAAAATCGCTTTGAAGTGGTAAATTTGAAGTCGAAGCAACTTCTCTGGGCTGGAAGTGTTAAAAACACAGCTCAAGACACGCTTTTTGCTAAAGAGGTGGTTGCCGTGCGGGGCAGTGCGCCCGGTTTTTTACGGGGGAATCTTGTGGGAAACCAAAATCACCTTTGGAATGCGGTCCGGGTGGCGCTTTTGATCGGGATTTCGGTGACAGTGGTGGGACTTTTTTATTCGGTTCGAACCGCCTGACCGTGGGACAAATAAAATATTTTTGAATAAGAAAGGAAGGATATTGCATGCAAAAAGGGTTTAACCATAAAAAAATCATGTGGATTGGATTTTTGTTGTTCGCTGTTCTTTTTGTGGCGTCCTGTGCCACAACCAAGCACAAAGTGCTAATGACGCCGGAAGCGCGCCTTAAGCACGCCATTGAGCTGTTTAACAAAGGTCATTATTTGGACGCCAAAACCGAATTGACCATTATTGTGCTCAATTACCCCGGAAGCAGTGTGGTGGATGAAGCGCAATATTACCTGGCCGAAAGCCACTTCAAATTGAAGGAGTACATTTTGGCAGCGGCCGAATACGAAAAATTGATTCGAAATTACCCCGACAGCAAATACGCCGACAAAGCCCGTTACAAAATCGGCTTGTGCTACTACGAGTTGTCACCCAACTACGGTTTGGATCAAAAATACACTCTGAAAGCCATCGATGAATTTCAACGATTTCTGGAAGACTACCCGAACAGCCCCTTGAAAAAGGATGTGCAGGAAAAACTCAAAAAATGCCGGGAAAAATTGGCCAAAAAGGATTACAAAGCGGCTGAACTCTATCGAAAGATGAGTGAATGGCGAGCAGCGGAAATCTATTACCGATCGGTGGAAGAAAAATATTACGACACCAGCTTTGGGTCGAAGGCGCTGTTCTGGATAGGCGAATCTCAATTTCACCAGGGGAAATGGGAGGACGCCAGGGCCACGTTTCAGGGCTATTTGAATAAATTTCCCAAAGGGGAATATGCCAAACGTGCTGAACGACGACTTCGACAAATTGCAAAATTGGAAGGTCAACAGGCGAAGAAAACGACCCAGAGCGCCAAAAAATAGAGCCATTTTATGCGATTGGGACTTTACGGAGGGAGTTTTAATCCGATTCACGTCGGCCACCTGCTTATCGGGGAATTCGTCCGGGAAGAATGGAATCTGGACGAAATTTGGTTTATTCCTTCGGCAACGCCGCCTCACAAGCGCGGGCAGGAACTGGCCACTGCCGAATTGCGGGGCCAAATGGTGAGGCTGGCCATTCGCGGAAATCCCCGTTTCCGCTGTTCAGAAATTGAAATTAGACGCGGTGGGATTTCGTACACGCGGGACACCCTGCGGCAAATTCGGGAAGAATTAGGGCAAAGCGCGGAACTATTTTGGTTCATTGGCATGGACAATTTGGTGGATTTCCACAAATGGCGCCACCCAGAGGAAATTCTTTCCCTTTGCAAACTGATTGTGTTGCAGCGCCCCGGCTTTTCGGCAGCGGGGGTGGACCCCGATCTTTTGAATCAGGTCATTTTTAGTCGAGCCCCTCTTTTGGACATTTCTTCCAGTCTCATTCGCCGTCGGGTTCAAACCGGATTGTCAATTCGCTATTTTGTGCCGGATTCTGTGCGACACTTTATTTACGAGAAGCAACTCTACGGTAGTCAGGGAGAGACGCATTCCTCTTGAAAATCCTTCAAATCTGCTCGTCACGCTCCTGGGGCGGAATGGAAATGCACGTCCCACAATTGGCACAGGGACTGAAACAACGCGGTCACCATGTATGGGTGGCGGCTTTTCCGGGAAGTCCCCTTTTTAACGAGGCGAAAAAACAGGGACTTTCCGTTTTTCCCTTTTCGACTTCCTCTTATTTTCATCCCAAGCAACTTGTTCAACTCACAAAATTTATTCGTTCGCAAGATATTCAGATCATTCATTCCCATTTTTCCAGAGACCTTTGGACCATTGTTCCGGCACTTCGTTGGAGTCAGTCGAGGGCGGGTCTGTTTTTGACGAAGCATATCGGTACCCAATCGCCCAAACGAGATTTTGTACACAAATGGTTGTACGCCCGCGTCAATCGTCTTTTTGCCAATTCGGAAGTCATTCGGAAGAATCTCATTGAAACGCACCCCGTTTCGCCGAAACGGGTGGAAACGCTTCACCTGGGCATTGACCTGCAACGCTATTGTCCCCACCCCGAGTTGAAAAAGCCGGTGCGGCGAGAATTGGGAATCCCCCCAAATGCGGTTGTATTTGCCATTGCCGGCCGTTTGCAGCGGGCGAAAGGGTATTTCGAATTTATTCAAATGGCGGAAGAATTGGCAACTCGTTTCGGGCAGGCGTATTTTCTTTTGATCGGAGGGGCCTCACGCGGGGAGGAAAAAGAAGCCGAACGCATTCGGGAAAGGGCAGCAAGCTCTTCCGCGGCAAATCGGTTGATTTTTACAGGATTTCGGCCGGACGTTGAGAGGATTCTTCAAGCGGCGGACGTTTTTGTTTTTCCTTCCTACGCCGAAGCGTACGGTTTGGTGGTGTTGGAAGCCATGGCCGTAGGGCTGCCAGTGATTTCCAGTAATTGCGACGGCATTTTGGACATTGTGTTGGAAGGGGTGACCGGAGAACTTGTTCCGCCCAAAAAGGCACGGGAATTGGTTCGGGTCGCTGTGCGGTTCATTGAAAATCCAAAACTGAGAGAGCGCTACGGACGTGCGGGACTCCGACGGATTCAGGAAGAATTTGACTGGCACCACATGCTGGACAAATTGCTCTTACAGTACGAATTGGTGTTTAGAAAAAGCCAGAGGCAGAGCTCTTTGTAATTTAAGCATTTCGTTATTTTCTGTCTGCAAAGGCAAAATGATTCTTGTAATTGAGGCGCAATTTTAGTAAATTTTCTATTGAAATTTTTGGCTGATTCCAACGAATTTTTCCCTTTTTCCCAAGAATGGAATCGGCTGGTGTGGAGAAAAAAATCAGGTGCAGACGGATTTCAAGTGAATCTGTCCAATTTGAACCGGCTGCTCTTTTCGTTCAAAGCAAAATACGCGAAGTGTGGAAAAGGGGGAAAGTGAAAATTACTCTGAGCGTTTTCGCAACTAGATGGTTACATCAAGGGAGAAAGGTGTTCATGAAATATATTCTTGTTATTTGTTTTCTGCTCGCGGGGTCGGTTTCTGCATTGCGAGCTCAACTGGAAACGCCGCCTTCTAAAGAAATCCCGAAACTCCCGCTGGAAATGACCTACCAGGAATACCAACAATTGGTGCGAGAATTGAATTGGAAACGCATTGGAATTGCGACGATGGTGCCCGGTTACATTCATCTTTACGCCGACAAGCGGAAAACGGCCTACGCAATTGCCGGAATTCGTGGCGCTGGAATGCTTTTCAGTGCGGGGGCGCTGTTTCGTCAGTGGTACGAAACAAAGACTTTCCGCTTTGTGCGGGGCGGCCACTGGGAGGCAAATTTTACCGTTTTTCTTGTGGGGATGATGATGAATGCAGCCGGGTTCGCATTTGATTGGGCGCACGGCGATTGGATCATTGAAAAGGAACGAACCCTGGTGCAGTACAAATATGGAATGAAAAGAGGCATGCTTTCTTCCAAAGGTACGGTTGAAAAATCTGCCGTTCTTTTTACCGTAACCAGGAAATTTTAATGAAATTTCGGCTGCAAGCAAGTAGTCTGCTTTTTCTTGTCTTCTGGCCGCTTTCGGTATCGGCAGGACAGGCATTCCGCGACAGCACGCTCATGTTCACGTGGGTGGAAGCTTTGGCGAAACAGGAGGATGCGCGGTTGAATTCAGCTGTTGTTGCGCTGACGCAAGAATACCTGCGTCATTTTCCAACGTCCTCGAAGAATGCGGAACTGCTTCAAATTCAGGGTGAAAGTTTCCTGAAGGAAAAAAAGCCTTACCGGGCGTTTGTCAGTTTTTTGAAGCAATTGACGGTTTACCCCGATTCAAACCGAGATTACCAATCGAAAAAGGAACTGATTCGCTTGGTGTTAACGCAAAAAAAACTTCAAACCCGAAGCCGGATTGTCGCAAATTTTTTGACCGATCGGCCCCGGAAAACCCAATTCAGGCAGGGTTTTTTAGCGCTCATGAACCAGCTCTATTGGCTGGACCTGAAAGAGACCGATCAAATTGCGCTACAAGAGTTAGCTGACTTCTTACAACGTGGGCCGAAGAAAAACGGACTGGACGAGTTGATCTACGAACAGGCCAGAATGTTTCAGCGGAACGGACGTTCCCAAGAGGCGTTGTGGGCGTACGCATCGCTTTTGCGTGATTGGCCTCAATCGGAAAACGTTCCCTTAAGCATTTACCACATCGGTGAGTTGTTCAGAAACAAATTGAAAAATAAGAAAATGGCAGCCGCCATTTTTGGCGTTTTCTTAAAGAGATTTCCACACCACTACCTGGCGGCATTTGCCTGTTTTCAATTGGCGGCATTGGAAGAAGCCAACGGTTCCATTCAAGCGGCGGCGTTGGACTACGCTCGATTTGTGCGCCAATCCGGAGAAAAATCTTTGCGCGCGCTGGGTTTTTACCATCTCGGACGTCTGTACGAGAAGAAGTTCGGGGACAAACGGAAAGCCGATTTTTTCTACACTCAATTTTTTAATCTGTACCCTTCCAAAAAGGAAGCCCGTCGCGCCATAAAAGCGTTTCGTTTGGGGGACGATTAAAATGGGGAGAAAGAAGCAATGAAAAATGGGCGTCGATTGGTTTGGATCGTTCTGATTTTGGGAATTACGTACGCAGGCCTTGCGCGGGCTCAAACGCCTCAAATGCCGGACCTTCAAATCGCGAATTACACCATGGACGTCACCCTCAATCCTGCGGCAAAAACAGTCTCGGGCTCCGAAATTCTACACTGGGAAAATACATCTTCTCATTCGGTAGACACGCTTTATTTTCATCTTTACATGAATGCTTTTCGGAACAACCGCTCCACCTTCATGCGCGAATCGGGCGGAAAATTGCGCGGCCAACATTTCATTAAGGGACAAACGGGGTTTATTCAAATCAAAAAAATCGAGGCGGAAAACGGGCAAAATCTCTTGGATTCCCTTCGTTTTGTCTCCCCGGACGACGGCAATCCTGCAGACCGCACCGTTGTGCGATTGCACCTGCCCGCGGCAGTGGCCCCCGGTCAAAGGATTCGGTTACAAATCGAATTTCTCACAAAATTGCCCCGTGTTTTTGCCAGAGCCGGTTTTTACAAAACTTTTTTCATGGTTTCTCAATGGTTTCCGAAAATCGGTGTCATTTGGCACGACAGGTGGAATTGTCACCAGTACCACGCCACCTCGGAATTTTTTGCCGACTTCGGTGACTACGACGTAACCATTCGCGTCCCGAAGGAATTCAAGGTGGGTGCCACGGGCAAACTGACCTCCAGCATCCAACTGGATTCCATGCGGGTGTACCGATTTTTGGCCAGAGACGTCCATGATTTTGCCTGGTCGGCGGACACAAATTTTAGAATTGCCGAAGAAAGCTTTATTCACAAGGGGCCCTTTGGCGTGCAAAAAGTGCGCATTCGCTTGTTTTACCAGCCGTACCACCAAAGGCACGTGAAGCGTTACCTTTACGCCGTCAAAGAGGCAATGCACTATCTGTTTTTGCATGTTGGGATTTACCCCTATCGCAATTTGACAATGATTGACCCCCCGACCTCTGCCGCAGGGGCAGGAGGAATGGAATATCCCCAATTAATTACGTTGGGCACCCACTGGCTGATTCCAAACGGGATTCGACTTCCCGAAATGGTAACGATTCACGAATACGGGCACCAATATTGGTACGGCATGGTCGCATCCAACGAATTTGAGGATCCCTGGTTGGATGAAGGCATTAACACTTATTACGAAACCAAGATCATGGAGGAGGCCTTTGGCGTCCGAGGTTCCGTGGTCAATTTGGGCGGCATTGACGTTAGCGATGTTGAAATGCAGTGGTCGGAATATTTGGGAGGGGCCGATTTGGACCCCATCCACCGATTTGCGTGGAATTTTTACAATGCCGGAAGCTATTCCGCCAATTCCTATTCAAAACCGGCGCTCATGCTGCGTACCTTGGAGGACTATTTGGGTTCGGACACGATGGAAAAAATCATGCGAACCTATTTCGTGACCTGGCGGTTTCGCCATCCCGCCACCCGAGATTTTGTCGCCGTTGCCAACCGGGTTTCGGGCCAGAATCTAAATTGGTTCTTCAATGAATTTCTTGAAACAGCGGGCAAATTGGATTACGCCGTTTCCGATGTTCGAAATGAAAAAGTGGTTCAGGATTCGTTTCCTCCTTTGCCCGGGACGCTTTTTGTGGGCGCCACCGCCCGGGACAGCGTGGTCCACTCGTCCGAAGTGAAGGTCAGGCGAGAAGGAAATTGGACATTTCCCCAGGAGGTTCACATTGACTTTAAAGACGGGCAGAAAATCGATTTGAAATGGGACGGCAAAGCGCCCTGGAAAAAGTGGCGCATTCGCAGCAAATCGCCCGTTGTCTCGGTTTTTCTGAATCCCCAAAAAAGGGTTTGGCTGGACGAAAATAAAGTCAATGATTCCTGGGTGGCCAAACCGTCCGGGCGAGTCAAAAACAGCGCCACTTTTCATTGGTTTTTTTGGATTCAAAATGCACTTCAAATTTTCACTTTGGGGAGTTAAGGGATCGTTATGGAACCGGCACGCGCCTACAATTTGGGATTTCTCGCTATTTGGAAAAATAAGCGGGTTTGGCTGTTTTTTTACGGGCTGAATTTTGTTCTGGCGCTTCTTGTGGCGTACCCGCTGCGGGTGTTGATTTCCAGTTATTTTGTTCATTCGGGAAGCCTGCAAAAATTGGTGGTTCAATTTGACTACATGGCCTTGGTCAATTTTCTCAGAGACAACGGCTCTGCTTTGAGTGTTTTGTTTGCGGTCTTTTTTCTTGTCGGTCTCGTTTATTGGTTGCTCCACTATTTTTTTGCAGGTGGGGCTCTTGGTGCCTATTTACTGCCGGAGCGGGAGAAGACTTTTCCGGAATTTTTCCGGATGTCCGCCTTTTATTTTCCTCCCATGTTTCGCCTCTTTCTTTTTTCACTGGTTTTTATTCTTTTCACGATTGTGATTCATTTGTTGTTGTTGCAAGGGCTTGCCGGTTTAAAGCCTCACATTTCAAATGAAATTCTTTCCTCTTTCCTTCGAGCCTCTGTTTGGGGAGTAACAGCCCTCATTTTTTTGTTTTTCAAAATGATCGTGGATTACGCTAAGGCTTCCGTCGTGTTGTCGAATCGACGTTCCGCACTAACGGGTTTGGTTGAAGCCTTCCGGTTTGCCGCTAAACATTTTTTGGCAACAACCGGGCTTTTTTACTTAATTATTTTAACGGGGCTTCTCTTTTTCTTACTTTATTTATTTCTAAATCGAATCCTTTGGAGCGACACACAAAATGCCATTGGTTTGATTTTTGTCTTCCAGCAAATTTTTGTTCTGATTCAAACAGCGATTCGCCTTCAGTTTTTCGCCGCTCAGGGGCATTTCTTGAAAATGGCCAAAACGGAGGCGGATTTTTAACCGGTTTTCCGCTTCGATTTAGTTGGATGATTATTTCGAAGGGTAGGGAACAGCGCTCAAAAAACAGGGAGAAAAGAATTACCTGTGGATTTTGGATTACCGAAAATGTGGGAAAATTTGCTTGAAAAGGCGGATTTCAGGAAAAAGGTCACGTCGGTTTTGTCCAAATTGGTCAAAGAGTTCGGCACGTCCGCACTTTTGGTCGATTTGGACGGACAGGTTCTTTTGCAAAAAAATGCGCGTTCGGGCGTGAAATATTTCTGCGATCGGACGCACGCGAACAGCAACTGTCGGGAAATTGAGCGGTCGGAAAACCGTTCCATTATTATGGAAGCCTGGCGGTGGGGGGAGGCCTACATTAGCCGGTGTCCCTTTGACATTATTCGCATTTCAGTGCCTATTTTGCGAGAAAATCAAATGGTGGGCGGGATTATTCTGCGTCCGATGGTGCTCAGGGAACCGGCCGGTGGTTCCTCGAAAATCATGGAAAAATATTTCGATCCCAAAGACCCTCTTTACAAAAATCTAAAATCCGATTACCGAAAAATCCCCGTGTGGGACGAAGCCAAAATGTACCAGGCAACCAGCCGGATGTTTGAACTGGCCGAGAGTCTCTCGACCCCAAATCTGGACTTGCTTCGCCACGTGCAGGAAATCCAAAAACAGCAGGCAAAAATTGCGGAGGAAATTCACCAGTACAAAGCTATTGGCAAAATACAGGACCAACGCCTGCTGAATCTTCTTTCGTACGATATTGAAAAAGAGCTCATTCGCAGGGTTCGCCTTGGAGACCGTTCCGGCGCACGGGAAATTCTGAACAAATTGTTGGGAATTGCCGTACTTCAAAATTCCTTTCGTGTGGACCTGCTAAAAGCCCACATTTTGGAATTGGTGGTGGTGCTCACTCGCGCCGCTGTGGAAGAAGGGGGGAATTTAGAAGCCATTTTGGGAATGAAATACAATTTTATTGTGGAACTTTCCAGTTTAGAAAAGCAGGAGGAAATCTGTTTTTGGATTGTGCGTGTTTTGGACAGAATAATTGACAATATTTACAAAACGCGGAATGTGTACAATTATGAAATCTTGCAGAAGGCGCTGAAATACATTGACGAAAACAGTTCCCTTCCCCTTACGTTGGAAGACGTGGCCCAAACGGTTGCCATTAGTCCGTTTCATTTTGCCCATCTGATTAAAAAGGAATTGGGCTTTACTTTCATCGAATATTTAACGCGTGTGCGCATCGAAAAAGCCAAGCGGCTGCTCAAACAAACCGGACAAAATATTACCCAAATTGCCTTTGAGGTCGGGTACCCCGATCAGAGCTATTTTACCAAAGTTTTTAAGCGTTTGGAAGACACAACACCCAAATTGTACCGCAAAGCCTTTTTTAAAAACATCACGGAGGGACAGGAAAGCCGCCTGGACGAAAGAGTGCGGGGACAATAATTTCCTGAAAGCGCATGTGTAATTTTCTGCGCTCGTCATTCAGGAAATTTACCTTCGCCTTGTAATTAAAGAAGTTGGGCTTTTGTTTTGCGGCTTTTGTCACTTCTTCACTCCTCAAATCTTTCAATTTTGTGATCTTTGGCGCAAGATTTTACCTAAAATTGGCAAAATTACGCAAGAATTCTATGGTTTGAATCCTTACTTTAAAAACAAAAAGGAAAGGTCTATGGCAGATTTTCAAAAATTGGCGGACAGTATTATTGTTGGAAATGCGACCCTGGCCAAGGATTTGACCAACCAGGCCATTCAGGAAGGCAGTTCTCCCGAGAAAATTCTGAACGAAGGGCTGATTGCAGGGATGAACGTGGTAGGGGTTCGATTCCGCAACAACGAAATTTACGTTCCGGAAGTACTTATTTCTGCCCGCGCCATGAAAGCTGCCTTGGAAATTTTACGCCCCCTGCTAACACAGACCGGAGTGGAACCCAAGGGAAAGGTTGTCTTGGGTACCGTAAAGGGTGACCTTCATGACATCGGAAAAAATTTGGTTGGCATGATGTTGGAAGGGGCGGGATTCAAAATTGTAGACCTCGGCGTCGATGTCCGACCGGAGCAATTTGCATCTGCTGTGGCGCAGGAAAATCCGGATGTTTTGGGAATGTCCGCCTTGTTGACAACGACCATGGTGGGCATGCGGGCTGTCATTGAAGAATTGGAAAAACAAGGCCTACGGGACAAGGTAAGGGTAATTATTGGCGGTGCGCCTGTCACTCAGAAATATTGTGACGAAATCGAAGCCGATGGCTATTCACCCGATTCAGCTTCGGCTGTCGAGTTGGTTAAACGATTACTCAATTTGAATTGACGACCTGAATATTCAGGGCAACGGCTGCTCTGAGACAAACTCGCGAAAGTGACCATTCTATGAATCTGTACCAATATATCAAAACGCAACCTTTTTCGCTTGCAACACCAATCATGGGTTACCCGGGTATTCAATTAACCGGGGCAAATATTCGGGAGATTATTCTGGATCCCAATCGGCAATTTGAAGCCATTTGGGCGCTCATTGAGGAATTCGAACCGCCAGTCGTTTTTCCGCTCATGGATTTGACTGTTGAAGCCAGCGGGTTGAATTTGCAGGTTGAGTACCCAGAAGACGACGTCGCTTTTGTCGGAAAGCACCCGGTACGGGTGGGTGACGACCTCACCAATCTAAAACAAATCGATTTGTTAGAGGCGCCACGCGTTAAAAATTATCTTCAAGTCATTGAAAAGATAGCCGCGAAATTTGACGGTGTTCCCGGTGGATTTGTTATTGGGCCGCTGAGTTTAGCCGGATTGGTCATGGGCGTTGAAAATCTGGCTTTGGCCTTTATTGACGCGCCTGAGTTTGTACAGGAACTACTCACGATTTTGAGCGAAAAACTGGCGCAGGTGGCAGCCGAACAGGAAAATGTAGGCGCGCAGCTTGTGGCTGTTTTGGAACCAACTGCCATGATTATTTCACCGGCACAATTTAAGCAGTTTGTGAAACCCGCCGTCGAACGAATTTACCGGCGCTTGAGTGGCATGTCCCTGTTGCACATTTGCGGATTTGCTTCCCATTTGGTTGAACTCATGGCACAGACCGGAGCCCAGGGCCTCAGCCTGGATTTTCAGGTGGATTTGCCCCTTGCCGAGGAGATGGTTCCGCGCAATGTTGTTCTTTGGGGAAATCTGGACCCTGTGGGCGTTTTTTTAAAGGGAACACCCGAGAGTATTTACAGAGACACGCAGGAATTGATGACGAAAATGCGTCTGTTCGACAATTTTGTGGTCAGCTCGGGCTGTGATCTGCCCGCGCGGACGCCACTTGAGAATATTCGCGCTTTTTTTGACGCCGTAAAGGAATGGGAAAAGAAAAGGGCTGTTTCTGAAGCCGTTTGAGAATCCCCCAAGAAGGCAATGAAAAGGGCCGTTGAAAAATAACGGGGGGAGATTTTTCCTGAGGAGGAAGAAATCGAAAAACGTTTGGAAAAATGCGACGTGCTCATTGTTGGTAGCGGTGGCGCGGCTCTTCGGGGGGCAATTGCCGCCTGTGAGGCTTTCCCAAAAGGAAGAATTTGCTTGGTTACCAAGGGAAAGTTAGGCGGTGCAAGCGTTACCGGAACGGCGGTTTCGGACAGAATGGCTTTTCACGCGACGTTGCCCTACACGGAACCGGGTGGCACCGACAATTGGATTTACCATGCACGGGACATTTTTGAAATCGGTGGTCGGGTGTCGGACGGTGATTTGGCGGAAATTCTCGCCCGAAATTCCGGGGCGGCTTTGGAATATTTGGCCAAGTTGGGGGTGCCCTTTGTCCGAAAACCGGACGGCCGTTTCGACCAATTTGTCACGGACGGTTCCAGGTTTGCGCGGGCGTGCTACACCGGTCCCGAAACGGCTATTGAAATCTCCAGGGCGCTTCGTCAACGCGTTCGACAGCTTCCGATTTCGATTTTTGAAAACACG
>CAZOHG010000007.1:0-86056 GCA_964579725.1 uncultured Deferribacteres bacterium | reverse complement strand
TTTGACAACGATTCCACTCACTGGACAAAGGGCGAAACCTGGCGTATTACCGCCCTGAAAGGATTTGACGAAACGGATACAATTTTGATCAAAACCACGGCTGTTGGACCGGTTAACAAGTTGTCCGAATTGGACAAAATTAAGGTTGTGCCCAATCCTTTCATTATTTCGAATGTGTGGATGCCTTCAAGCGATTACGGTGTGATTTATTTTACCCATCTGCCGCGGGTGTGTACCATTCGTATTTTCACAATGGCAGGCGATTTTGTGCAGGAACTCAAAAAGGGGTATGACCAAATGGCCTACCTCAAAGATGAGGGTGAAATTAAATGGGATATGACCAGCTACAACCACCAGGACATCGCCAGCGGCGTGTATTTGGCACACATCGACGCGCCGGGTATCGGGCAAAAGATTATTAAGTTTGCCGTGGTAAAATAATCCCGTTGAAAGAATTTGTCTAAAAACGATTGCATAGAAAAGGAGGTTTTATCCATGAAAAAGAGTGTAACACTCCTGCTCATTTTGCTATTCTTGGGGTGGACTGCCTCCGGCGTTCAAGCGCAATTTTCCAAAGTGGGGACGTCGGGAGCGCAATTCCTCAAAATCGGAGTGGGCGCGCGCGCGGCCAGTCTGGGAGGGGCTTTTGTGGCCAATGCCTCGGATGCTTCCGCCTTGTACTGGAATCCGGCCGCTATTTCTCGGTTCGGGGCCAGCTCACTCATTATGTCCTACACCGATTGGTTTGTGGATGTGTCCAATAACTTCGTGGGGTTTGTGGCACCCATGGGCTCTCAAGGTGCCGTGGGAATCAGTGCTACCTATCTGGGCATGGGGCGCATGCTGGTGACCACCGTGGATGACCCGGAAGGCACCAACGATTTCCACTTTTCGGCCTACAGCATGGCAGCTGGATTGACGTACGCCCGCAATATGACGGACCGTCTTCAACTGGGCGTGACCTTCAAGTACATTCGCGAAGCCATCTGGGATATGACCGCCAATGGATTTGCCGTGGATGTAGGAACCTTGTACCACACCGGATTTCGGAGCCTGCGATTTGCTATGGTTATCCAAAACTTTGGCCCCAGTATGATGTTTCATGGCGGTCATCTTTATGAAAAGATCTCGCGATATGGCAATGAAAAAATCCGAACTACGTACGAAATGCAGGCTTCTTCTTACCCGCTGCCTATTACTTTCCGGATGGGTGCTGCCTACGATTTAATGGATTCCCAATTGGGGAAAATGACAGTGGAAGTGGACGGCGTCCATTGGAACGATAATTTTGAACAGGGTAATTTTGGATTCGAGTACATGTGGAACAAACTCTTTGCGCTGCGAGCAGGGTATTCCTATCTGCCCGAAAAGCCCGTGAATTGGTTGCCCATTGAAAGAAAAGGTCAAAACAATTGGACAACCCGTACGCACACCGACAATGGGTTTACAGCGGGCATGGGTCTAAATTTTAGCTTGGGAGGCTTGAAAGCCACGTTTGACTACTCGTACAATGCTTACCAATATTTGAATGACGTCAATCAATTCACCTTTATTTTGTCGTTCTAATGAAGCGTGTTTTTGCGCAAATAGCCCGCCCTCAACTCTGAGTGGCGGGCTATTTGCTTTTTTGCCAAACGGTTAAAAAAGAACTCATTTTTTCCGAGAAAAAAGCGCACTTCACCGCTGTTTAACACAAAACTGATTTTTCCTTCAAAATTTCCTTCAAAAATTCCGAAATCTCGCCGATAAAAAAATGGTATTGTTTACTTTTGGATGGCCTAATTGAAAAATGGTTGAATAAATGGTCACGAAAACCCATGAAATATTCGGAAGAAATATGAACGGAAAATCCAATAAGACCATATCGATACCTCAAATCTTGGTGGTTGAGGACGAGCCCGATCATGCGCGCTTCACTGAATACGTTTTGCGAAAGAAAGGCTACGCAGTGGCTGTAACTTCTTCGGCAGCGTCCGCCGTGGACTTAGCCAAGAATCAGGATTTTGACGTGATTCTTTTAGATGTCATGCTTCCGGACGGCAATGGCATTGACGTCTGCGAAAAAATCCGTCAGGTTGAAAGACTCAAAAATGTGCCCATTATGATGCTTACGGCCAAGAGTGATATAAGGGATAAAATAAAAAGTTTTCAGGCTGGTGCGGACGATTACATTGTGAAGCCCTTTCAGTTGGAAGAACTGCTGGCGCGAGTCGAACTCATGCTTCGCACCAAAGAGCTTCGTGAATCGGAAGAGCGGTATCGTGACTTGGTTGAAAATCTTCAAGACCTGGTTTTTATGGTCACTCCGGGCGGTACAATTCGAGGGGTTAACCGCAAAACAGAAGAATCCCTTGGCATTCCCAGATCAAAACTCATCGGAAAACGAATCGTCGGATTGGTTCACCCCGATTACGTGGACAATCTCACTCAAATTCTTTCCAAAGTGCAAGAAGGAGCTGTGGTCACAAACGCCTATTTAAAATTGGTTACCCCGCACCGGGCCTTGATTCCTGTAAATATCAGTGCTTTTGGAATGCGTGTGGGAGACCACCTCACACAAATTCGGCTGACTATGCGCGACGTAACGGAACAGGAACGGTTGGAGGCTGAAATTCAGCATTACACGCACCTCTTGGAAGAAAAAGTGGCGGACAAAACGCGTCAGCTCAACGCGACTCAGCAAAAGCTTATTATTTCTGAAAAAACCGCCTCCCTCGGGCAACTGGCAGCGGGCGTCGCGCACGAATTGCGCAATCCCCTGAATATTATCGGTACCTCTATTTACTATTTGTCGAAAGTGATCGACCCTGAGAATCAAAATGTTCGCGACCATCTGGAAATTATTCAATCCGAAATTGAACGGGCACAGCGAATTGTGACCAATCTCCTGAATTTTTCGAGAAAAAGTCCCGACGACCGGGAATCGGCGGATATTAATCAGATCCTCAAAAATTTAATGACGCTCATTGAAAAAGACCTGCGCCATTCGGACATCGAAATTCAAATGAATCTAAAGCCCGTGCCCTATTGTTTGGCCAATATTGACGATTTAAAGCAAATTTTCCTGAACCTCATTATTAACGCCAAAGAAGCCATGGTGAATGGCGGGACGCTTTCTATTAGCACGGACTATTCGCCAGGGGGGTGGATTTTAGTGGAGATCTCAGACACCGGTGCCGGAATCCCCCCCGAGATTCAAAACAAGATTTTCGATCCCTTTTTTACAACTAAATCGGAAACCAACGGAACCGGCCTTGGTCTGAGCATTGTGCAATCCGGCGTCCGACGAAATCGGGGCGAGATTGATTTCGATTCCGAGCCGGGCAAAGGAACCACATTTATTTTAAAATTTCCCGTGAAATAAATGACCCAAACCCTTTCAAAAATCTTAATTGTAGATGACGAGAAACATCTGCTCAAGACCCTTCGCGATTCCCTAACCCTTGAGGGTTTTCAGGTGTTTACCGCTGCCAGCGGTCGCGAGGCCCTGAGACTTTTGGAGCTTCAGGAGGTGGATGTGGTCTTGACCGATGTGCGGATGCCGGGGATGTCGGGTTTCCAACTTTTGAAACAAGTTAAGCAGCGCTGGCCTCACACCCATGTCGTCATTATGACCGGCTACGGCTCTATTCAATCGGCCGTGGAAAGCATTCATCAAGGGGCTGCCAATTATATTTTAAAGCCCATTCATGTAGACGATTTGGTACGAAATATTCGGGAATTGCTGGGTACTTCCGCAGAAGGGAATCATCCTTTTCGGGAGGAGGATGTCGCACTGCACATTGGAAATGTAGTCATTGTAGGACGCTCCTCCCCTGTAAAAAGGGTGATTCGAACGATCCAAAAGGTAGCCGCTACCGATCTTCCGGTTCTGATTTTGGGAGAGAGCGGAACAGGAAAAGAATTGGCAGCCGGGGCGATTCACTACGTCAGTTCCCGAGCGGAACATGCTTTTCTCAAATTAAATTGTGCTGCCATGCCCGAAAACCTTTTGGAAAGTGAACTCTTCGGATACGAAGCCGGTGCTTTTACAGACGCGCGAAAACCCAAAGCCGGAAAATTGGAATTGGCACGAAACGGCACGTTGTTTTTGGACGAAATCGGTGACATGCCCTACGCCATGCAGGCAAAATTGCTTAGGGTGTTGGAAACCGGTGAATTTGAACGGTTGGGCGGCACCAAAACGCAGCGCTCCGATTTTCGAATTGTGGCGGCAACCAATCAAAATCTGTTTGAAAAAATAAAAGAGGGGTTGTTTCGGGAAGACCTGTTTTACCGACTCAATGCCATTACCATTGAATTACCTCCGCTTCGTCAGATTAAATCGGATATTCCTCTTTTGGTGCGGCATTTTCTTCATGAGTACTGCCAACGGTACCACCTGCCGGAGCCACGTGTTTCAGAGGCGGCGTTGCGTCTTTTAGAAAATCATACCTGGCCTGGCAATGTGCGGGAACTTCGAAATGTGATCCAACGTGCGGTCGTGCTCAGTGACGGAAAAACCATTCAACCGTTTGATCTACCCCAGCATTTTCGTGCGGAATCCGAGGCGAAAAAATTGGATTTTGACCTAAACGACCACATTCCCTCGCTGGAAGAATTGGAGCGTGAACACATTCGCCGCATTTTGCAAATTACCGGGGGCAATCGAAATCGAGCGGCGGCCATTTTACACATTCACCGGGACACCCTGTACCGCAAACTTCGCAAGTACAATTTGGAATAAATCCCACCAGAATGGTTCAAACCAATTTTCACCTTTAATTTAATAAGTTTTTGCATTTTTCAACCCACCTGTCGGCAATGTCCATCAAACTAAAACGTTCTTTTGCCCGTGTGTCGTATTTTGCGGCTTCTCCACGAAAAATGCGACATGTTCTGTAACTCTTTACAAATTAAATAGATAAAAGCTAAAATCACCCATTTTCTCTACTCCTTCAAAAATTTTCCACACTTGTTGTAAAAAATCAATGATTTTGATTATTTTTCTAACAATAAAAAAATTAAATAAATACGTGCACAAGATTTTTGGCATTCTTTTTGTCCGAAGAATCTGGAAAAAGAGCTATTTGCGTGAACAAACCAAATGCTTGGGAAGAAGAAAAAATCGAGGAGAAAGGATGAAGCTGCTATTGATTGACAATGATTCCACGCACGCCCGTGTGTTGCAAGATGTGTTTGCACTGTGGGGTCACGACGTGGAACTTTGTCTTTCTTCCGAAGACCTATCCCACAAATTGCAAAAGGGCGATTGGCACGGTGTGTTGACTGAATTGTCCATTCCGGGGATGGAAAAATATGAAGTGATTACCCGTGTCAAAGAGGAATTGCCGTGGGTGCCTATTTTTGTCCTCACGGATTCGGGGTCGGTAAAATCGGCGGTGAGGGCCATTCAAAGTGGGGCGGATGAATTTTTTATTAAACCCGCAGATGTCAATCAACTCAAAATGTTGCTGTTGCAAATCCACCGAAATTTAGACCAATGGAATCAAGCGGATTACCTTCGCCATCGCCTGCAGAAAACCTCCATTGAAATGCAGCTTCAAATTCAGCAGGTGCTTCATTTTATGCGTCAGACGCGAAACGATTTCAACCGGCTGCGCAGCATTCAACATTTTTCCTTGGAAAATATTTCAGAAGGCATTCTTCTCTTAAACGGCGAGGGAATTGTTCAATTGGTCAATCGGAAGATGCTTCATTATCTTGGGATTAAGGACTCGGAAAATATTTACGAAGAGAATTTATTTGCCGTGAAGCCGGAGTTGAAGAAATCTGATCTGGCCATGGTGTATGAAAGTGTACTAAGGCAAAAGAAAAATGTCAAATTCCAAAATTTTCGGCTAAAGGAACAGGACAAAAAGACAAAGCCCGTGGAATTGGCAGCGGGCTACCTTCGGTTTCCGCTGATGATGAATTATTTTACAGGCGTGTTGTTTATCTTGAATGAGGAGGGGCAGGCATGAGCGTGAATTCTCTCGATTCCCACTGGCACCAAATGCTCATGGAAAATCTGGACATCCTGTACCCCAAGGGGAGAGTTCCGGTGATCTTGCCCTTTAATGATCAGGAAGAATTGCGAAAGCGTCTGTTTAATCGAAATTTAAAACGCCTGCTCACCTATAAAACGCCGGTTTTTGTTACAGGTCCCAAAGGAGCGGGCAAAGAATACTGGGCGAGGTACATCCACAGCAACGGAACCATGAAGAATGGGCCCTTTGTCATAGTCGACACCGAGTTCGTTCCACCCTCCTTTTTGGATTTTTATTTATTCGGGTCTACTAAAATCAGTTCTCAAAAAAATGAGGAAACCTCGTACCCGAAAGCCTCCAAAATTCGCCAGGCGTTTGGCGGAACCCTGTATTTGACGGAAGCGGTCACATTGCCGTACGTGGTGCAAAAAAAACTCTACCAACTGGTACAGCGTCGGCCCGGGGAGGATGCCAAACAAGATGCCCAGCCCATGCGGCTGATTTTGGGCAGTCGACATGACTTAAATTTTATTGCCGAGCGAAAATTGTTGCTTCGGGAATTTTTCTACCGGGTGTCCATTTACAGTTTGCGATTGGGGCCCTTAAAAAGCCGATTGGACAATATTCCGGCACTCGTGTCGGTGTTTACTAAATTGTACAGCCACGTACTGAAAAAATCCCTGATGATTGCCTCGGCGGATGTCCTGCAAATTTTGCGGGAGCATACGTGGCCAGGCAATATCGACGAATTGCGAGAAGTCATTTTCGAAAGCGTCAAGCGCGCCGAAAAGGGCGAAAAAATCCTTCTGCGAAGACATTTGCCGCAGAAATTTTGGTACCGAATGAAGGGGCCCATCAGCTAAGGAGGTTTGAGTTAGAATGGAAAACGGCATTAATCTGAATGAACATATTCGAATTCTTTACCGGCACCGGCGACTTATTCTGCTTTCGACCCTTTTGGTGACCGGGTTGATTTTCCTTATGTCGCGCTTTGCAAAGCCAACCTACACATCCACTGTCAAATTGGCGATTTTCGACCGTTCACTGACGGACGTGGTACAGGACAATATCGACACCAAAACGCATTTGACCATTGCCAATCAGTTGGATATTATTCAAAGCCAGAGTTTCAAGAAAAGGGTGGCGGAGGCACTCCCGCGGGACATCTACAAAAGTCTCTCCGTGGACGATCCCTCGACAGTTGAGAAAATCAAGCTGGGGGTCAAAAAGATTTTTGGGTTTCGCGCCATTCAGTTAACTCCTGACGCACAGGTGGTGGAAAATTTGACCAAGATGATTTCGGTGCGCCATTTGGGTGGCGGCGTCATTCAGATTCAGGTCACATCGCAAAATCCTCAAAAGGCGCAGCGAATCGCTCAGGTGGTGGCCCAACAATTTATGCAATTCAATCTTGAAAACCTCCGCGACCGCCTGACCATTTTGCGCTCGTTTTTTGAAAATCAGATTAAAAAGGCCTACAAAAATCTGAAGCAGGCGGAAGATGATCTGGCAAAATACAAGCAGAGCAAGGGACTACCCACCAATCAGAGCCAGGCTTTTGAACTTTCCGGCAGGCTGAATTCTATTGAAAATGCCTACGTGGAAGTCAAAACCCAGCGCAGCTTGGCGGAAGACCGCCTGCACATGCTGAATCGCAAACTGAACGAGCTCGCCACAAAATTTCCCGAAATTCGAAACATTGAAACGCGTGTGCCTCAGATCGGCATTTTGAAAGACAAACTGATCGCTCTTGAAAAACAACGGGTGATTGCGTCGGCCATGTACACAAATGAACACCCCAAAATGGTGGCCATTAATCAGGAAATCGAAAAAACCGTGGCGGATTTGAAAAAAATTATCGGTAGCCTGGACAAAAGCCAACAAATCAATTTGAAAACAGTGTTCAACTGGCAGGATTTGTACATCGAAAAAATATTCACCGAGGTGGAAGTGTACTCCCTAAAAAACAAGGAAAAGAGCTACAAAATTCTGGCCGACGATTACAAACACAAACTTCTGTACGACATGCCCAAAAAAGAACAGCACCTGTTTGAGCTGGTACAGAATGTGGAAACCCAGCGGCTTAACTACCAATCGTTGGTAAATAACAACGAAAAGATCCAAATGGTCGAGGCCGAAAAAGTCGGAAATGTTCAAATTCTCATGCCCGCCTCTTTTCCATCTCTGCCCAACAAGCAGCACCAAACGGTGAAAATTGTTTTGGGAGCCATCTTAGGGCTCATTTTCGGAATTGGGATTGCCTACCTCATTGAATGGCAAAATGTGACCATGCGGACCATTGAAGAGGTCGAATCGCATTTGGGTGTTCCCGTTTTGACAGCTATCCCGGATTTTTACAAGATTAAGTTGAAAAAAGAGGATGACGAAGGGAAAGACTCCCGAAATCACAACAAATTAAGTAAGAGTCTCGATCGGGTGTACGTGGTTCACTATCCCAATTCACCTGTTTCGGAAAGTTTGCGCCGCCTACAAACGCAATTGGAGCTGCTGCTTCCGGTGCGACCCGGGCAGGGACACATTATTGTACTAACCAGCGCCGGTCCCAATGAAGGCAAATCCACCGTGGCGGCTAACTTGGCCGTGGCGTTGGCACAATCCAACAAACACATTGTTTTAATCGATTCGGATCTGCGGCGTCCGACGCTTCACCGATTGTTTCAGGTTTCACGACGGGATGGGTTGGTGGAAATATTGTCGCAGGGTGTTCCTGTGGATTCGCTGGTGCGGCGTGCGCCTGAACACAAACGACGTCTGGAATTGGTAACCAGCGGTGGCCAAATTGACAATCCGCTCGCGATTTTTGCCTCGGAAAAACTGCCCGTGTTTTTGAATAAACTGAGGGAAGCCTACGACTATATCATCGTAGACACCCCGCCGCTCATTTCTTTTTCCGATCCGTTGTTGTTGGGCAAATACGCCGACGGCATGGTTCTGATTATTGAGGCGGCCAAAACGCAGGAAAACGCCGCCAAGCAATGTCTTAAAATCATGAACAAAGCGAAGATTCCTTTTCTGGGCGTGGTGATTAACAAATTAAATTTCCGGGAAGAATACGGGCCGTACAATTATTACAGCAACTATTACAAAAATTATTACGGGGAAGAAAAACCTCACGAGCCCCTGATTCGAAATCTGAATAAATTTATTAAGACCGGCCCCATTCACCGCAGCCGAAGCAAACAAGAAAAGCGGAACAAACAGTCCAAACAAAGGGAGACGTACAAATCGTGACAATTCGTGTGATGACACAAGAGGAAGATTTCTTGGCGCTGCGCCGGGAATGGAATGGTTTGCTGGAAAAAAGTAGAGTAAATCGTCCTTTTCTGCAACACGAGTGGGTCTGGGCCTGGTGGAAAGCATTCGGCGCCGGAAATAGCCTGCACATGTTGCAATTTGAGGAGGCCGGTCGTCCCGTGGCTTTTGCGCCCTTGCGGGTGGGGCATTCATCTCAATTCGGATTGACGCTTCAAACGTTGTTTTTTGCGGCCAATTCCCATTCCAATGAAACCGGGCTCGTGTTGAGTCAGGAAAATCCGAACGTCTATGAGAAATTTATTGACTATCTTGAGCAAAAGGGGCGATCCTGGGACTTGATTTTTCTGGAGCTCTTGGACGAAACAGACCCTTTTCTTGGCTTTATTCGAAAAAATGCCCGATTGCGCCGTTTTTGTTGGGGAACCAAACCCAGCATCGGCTCACCGGTTGTAGATTTGCCCAGGAGTTTTGAGGAATACGTGAACGGCCTTTCTAAAAAATCACGGTACAACGTACGCAAGAAAAGGCGGAAAATTGAGGAAATCCCGGGGTTTGAAATCAGAAAATATTTTGACACCCGGAACTTGCCGGACTTCTGGCGGCACG
The DNA here is from genome assembly GCA_964579725.1 of uncultured Deferribacteres bacterium. GTDB lineage: Bacteria > Zhuqueibacterota > JdFR-76 > JdFR-76 > BMS3Abin05 > CAZOHG01. Next base: position 76,205 of record CAZOHG010000007.1, on the reverse strand, counting down.
TGGAAGAAATCGAGAAAAAATCGTGGAAATTCAAAGTGGGCAAAGATTTGTTGTCCCGACCAGAGGTAAAAAAATTTTACAGACTTTTGCTGCGAGCCATGGCAGCCAAAGGACAATTTCGGGGATTTGTCCTTTTCCTTCATGGCAAACCGGCCGCGTACGAAATGGCTTTTGAATACGGGAAAGAATTGTACAGCCAAAAAATCGCTTATGATGCGGCGTGGGCTTCGGTTTCGGCGGGATTTGTTCTTAAAACGGAAGTCATTCGCTGGGCAACGGAACAGGGTTTGGCCCGAAATCACCTCCTTGGAGACGTCGAGCCCTGGAAATTGCAGCTTAACGGCAAGCTCCGGCCGCATTTGCATTTAAAAATCTACAGTCCGAGTTTTCGGAGTCATCTTGTGGCCAAAGCGGAATTTGAAGGGATTAAAAAACTGGGGCAAATCAAACGTTCGTTGATTGAAATGAAAAGGGTATTATTATGAAGGTCGGGCTCATTACATGCTGGTTTGAACACCAAATTTTCAGTCATTATGCACGGGAATTGCGAGATCATTTACAAGTGTTAGGCGTAGAGGTGAAAATTATTGCCAGCGAATGCGGGTGCGGCATGTCGCACCAGGCCAAGCGCACCCGAATTTTGGAAAAACCGGATTTCTTTTTAAAAACTCCTTACCCTGTGATTAAGCACACCTTTTCCGAGAGGCGGAAAGCCTTGGCTTTTAAATTGGCGCTTGCAGCTAATTTGGTTCGGGGTATTGAGCTGAATAAAGCCTGTTCCGATTGCGACATATTGCATTTTCAACAGGTTAACGACGGATTCGGAGCCGAAACGCTGTTTTCCTTTTTGAAGGTTCCCAACAAAATCAGGAAGATTGTGACCGTTCATGAACTCGATCCCTTTCAACTACATTTTGTGAAGCTAAATGCCCTCTATAATAAAGCGCACCGGGTATTTGTGTATTCGTCCTACATGAAAGAAAAAATAATGGCCCTGGGTGTGGAGGAAGAAAAACTCCAGGTCATGCCACTCGGCGTTCGATTGGAATCGCTGAACGGGCACGCCAAAAACACGATTGTCTACTACGGTGGGCATCACCTTCTTTCGGGCAAGGGCTTTCAACCCTTTCTGGAAGCCTTGCGCATTTTGAAGAAAGAAGGCTACCGGTACCCGGTGCGCGTTCATGGAGGGTTTGGCGCAAAGGACACATTGGAAGGAATGGCACTGGCAACGCAAATGGGGGTGAAGGAAGAGGTGGAGTGGCTCGGAAAAGTGGAAGGTGCTCGTTTAAATCGCATTTACCAGGAAGGACTGCTTTCTGTTATTCCGTTCACCACGGGGACGGGTAGTTTTGCGGCGACACTTTCAATGGCAAATGCTACCCCTGTGGTTGCCACAAAAGCAGTGGAATTACCTGAGTATCTTGGCGACGCGGCGCTTTATGTGCCGGTGGACAATTCCATCGCACTTGCCGAAAAGATGAAAGAGCTTTTGGACAATCCTCAAAAACGGCAGGAAATGGGCAAAAGGCTCCGTGCTCGAGCAGAAAAGATTTTTTCCTGGCAGAAGGTGGCCGAACAAACCCTAAACGTGTACCAGGAAATCGCTTCGTGAAGGATTTTACGGAATGGTTGACGCTCTGAAAGACAGACTAAGCGATGCAGTCCGTGACCCGTGGCAAATGGCTGCGCTGGCTATTTTGGGCAGTGCCGTATTGGCCGTAGCGATTTTGGTCATGCCACTGTCTGTTGGCGCGGGGCTGGCAGGTGGCCTTTTGTTCGTGGTGGTTATGGCGCAAAATCCCGATCTGATGCTGGCCCTCATTATTCTCATGACGCCCTTTCAGTCCAAATTACCCGAACACTTAAATTTGGGGGGTGGACTGAATGCCATGAATCTGGCCATGTTTTTTATGCTTGGTCTGTGGCTCCTTCGAAAACACAACGGGCGATTTGAAGAGATTCGCAATAATCCCATGACCTGGGTTTTCCTGTCTTTTTACCTCATGATTTTTCTCAGTATTCTCCGAAGCGTTCATTGGATGGGGTGGGGAATTGTCCCGCAATTGATTAATCCGGCCAAGCGCTGGATTTTGCCTACTCTCATGTTTTACCCGATCGCCGTGTCAAAATACGATGAAAAAAAATTGAGATGGCTGGTTCTGGCGATCGGACTGGCTGTTTTGCTGATGGCAACCGATTCGCTTAAGCAGTTTCATTCAATGGGATTTAGCCATTATTCTGATGACGCCCGAATGGGCGGCCCCTTCGGAAAGGGGGGAGAGAATGACCTGGCCGCTTTTTTCGTCTACTATTTTCCGCTTCTCGCCGCTACGGCTTTTTTCGATAAAAATTTTGTCCGCAGGGTCTACCTCTACGGGGTGGTATTGCTTTCGTTTGTGGCTATTCTTTTGACCTATTCCCGTGGGGCGTACTTGGGAGCCGTGGCTGCGCTTATTTTTCTCGGGGTGACCAAAAAACGGGGGTGGTTGATCGTGGCAATTGTATTGGCACTCAGCTACCGGTTTTGGGTTCCAGCTTCGGTAACACAACGCGTTGAAATGACCGAACAACACATGGTTATTGAAGAACCGGGAGAAATTGTGGTACCGCCCACAGCCATTGAAAATAATTTTGAGAAAAGTACCGCGCTTCGGATTACCATTTGGAAGGGCGCTCTGAAGATGATTCGCGATTATCCCATTGAAGGCTTCGGCTTTCAGATGTTTGAGCGTTTAATGATGCGCTACACTGAAATCGCCTACCCGATGGACACCCACAACATGTATTTGCGGACCGCCGTGGAACACGGCTTACCCGGTTTGGGCATTTTCCTCCTTTTGTGGATTGTGCCCTTCGTTACAGCTCTGCGATTTTACGGGAAAGCCACGTTGCCATTGAGTCGAGGGGTAGCATTGGGCGTCGTGGCCGGAATTTTGGGTATTGCAATTGTGAACCTTTGGGGTTCTCGATTTTTTCGGGAGGAATTGGTGGGGTTGTATTGGATTATGTTGGGGATTCTCTACCGATTAAAAACCATCGAAAGCAGGGAGCTCTCGGTTGCCCGGGAAACGTCCGTCTTGCATCGGGAAAATACATTCAATTTACTTGAGGCAAATCATGAAAATTAAAGAATTAGCGGCCAATGTTTTATTCAGGATTCACCCGTTGAGTCAGCATTTAATCAGACGCACCTACGAAAAAAATCTGGCTATTGTGCTGAATTACCACCGGTTGTGTGATTATGAAGATCCGTTCTCCCCGGCACTCCCGGTCTCGGTTTTTCGGGAACAAATGCACTGGCTGGCCGAAAATTTCACACCGGTAACAGTGGAAGAATTGGCTGAACGTCGACACAGAGGGTTATCTATAGGAGGGTTGGCGGCCGTCACCTTTGACGACGGGTACCTGGATAATTACCAGTTTGCTTTTCCCATTTTGCGCGCGCTTGGAATTCCGGCTACATTTTACGTAACGACAGGCTTCTTGGACGGCAGTCTGCCCTGGTTCGAGCGCATTCACCTTTCGCTTCGACACACAAGCAAAAAGCAGGCACGCCTGCGCTTGAACGGACAGGAGTACGATCTCTCCCTGAAAAATTCCAAAGAACGGCTGCGCGCGGTTGCGTTTGTTAAGGACAAACTCAAAAGAATTCCCATGACCCACCTGCCGTACTATTTGACGGAAATGGAAGAACGGCTTGCCGTGGACGTGGAGCGCTATGGGGGCAATCGCATCATGAATTGGGAACACGTCCATGAGTTGGCTGCTGCGGGCATGGAGATTGGTTCCCACACGGTCAATCACCCGATTCTTTCACGCATTGGTGAGAAGGAAATGCGGTTTGAAATTGCCGAGTCGAAAGCCCAATTGGAATCCAAATTGCGTCAACCCGTCACTTCTTTCTGCTATCCGAACGGAAAGCGGGGTGATTTTTCGGCCAGAGCCAAAAAAATCGTACAAGAGGCGGCGTACAAAAGCGCCGTCACGACGGAAGTTGGGTACTTGACGGCAGAGACCGATTGTTTCGAAATCCCGCGCTTTTACACATCAATTCAAAACACGGCCACTTTTTCACTTAAAATTTTATTGGGGAGGAATTAGTGCCGGCAAAGGTAACACTTATTGCGGATTGGAAGGCCTTTTTTGAGCTGGGAGAATCTTGGAAAACGCTCTACCACTCATTGGACTTCAAGCGCCCCTTTCAATCGTGGGAATGGGTAAAAACCTGGGTAGAAATTTACGGTTTACAGGTTGAGCCGGCCATCTTTGTTGTCCGAGACGAAAATAAAATAATTGGCATTGTGCCGCTTTACATTGAAAACCGGGGGAAATGGCCTTTGGGCGGACGAATCTTGCGGTTTTTGGGCGATCAAGTGGTTTCGACTGAATTCCAAGACGTGCTCACGGCAACAGGCTACTATTCCATTGTGTGGTGGAATGTTTTGCACTGGCTTCTCAGTCGTGCGACGTTGGATTGGGATTTCTTTTTTCTGGACGACATGGCCCTTGCCGCCCCGTCCGTTCAGATTCTAAAACAACTTAGCCGAAAACTTGGATTGAGTTTTCACCAAACCGTAAAAAACGTTCTGCCGGTTCTCGATCTGGAAAGGGATTGGGACACGTGGGTGCGCACTCATCCCAATCGGGATTTCATTTCAATGACGCGAAATCGAGCCAGACGCCTTCGAAAGAAAATGGATGTGCGCATCCAGCTCATACGAAGTGAAGAAGAATTTGCAACGGCCATTGAGATTTTTTTTGACTTGCACCAAAAAAATTGGACGGCACGGGGTTTGTCGGGGTCCTTTGCAACCGAAGAAAAACGGGAATTTTACCGGCGCGTTGGACGAGCCTTTCTGAAAAACGGATGGCTCCAATTTCGTTTGTCCTATTTAAACGGCCAGCCGGCGACAGGTGAATTTGGGGTTCTGTTAGACAATGTGTACTATTCTCTCCAATCCGGGTACGACCCCAAATTCCGAAAGCAAAACATGGGACATTTCCTTTTTTATGAAATTATTCACACGTTGGCCATTGAGGGAGTCAAGCGGGTGGAGTTTTTGCGCGGCGGCGAGAAGTACAAATTCAGTTGGGGAGCGCGGGAGCAATTTTCTGGAACCCTTTGGGTAGGAAATCACAGCCTCCCCGGATTTTTTCATCCCTTTTACAAGCGGCAAAAACACCGGATTAAACACCTTGTAAAGGGCAAAATTTCGTGAGAAAAAAAATCAAAATTCTTTTTGTAATTGACCAACTCTCTTTAGGAGGGGCGGAACGGCATCTCATTCAGGTTTTGCAGCGAATGGACCGGCGCACCTTCGAGCCGCATGTGTGGGTATTACACGGAAAATGGGATCTACTGCCTGAGGTGGAGGCGAGTGGCATTCCGTTTGAGCGGCTCAATATTCCCAACATTTTTTCGTGGCAGGCCCTGCGAGCCGTTCCGCGATGGATTGTCAGAATTCGCAGAGAAAAATTCCAAATTGTGCACACTTACCTTTTTGCCGCCAATATTTACGGACAATTTTTGGCGTGGTTGGCTGGTGTGCCGGTGCGTATCAGCGGACGGCGTGAAATGGTGACCTGGATGGGGCGCGAGCACATTGCAGTCACGCGCCTGGTGAATCGAACCGTTCACCACTGGATTGCAGTTTCGCACGCAGTGGCGCGGAATGTGTCCCAAATCGAGCACCTGCCGCGCCGAAAAATTGCCGTGGTGCCAAACGGGGTAGACCTTCGGCGATTTACCCCGGAAAACCGGGTGAACGGTTTTTTCCGAGAAGCGGCGATTCCCGAGGGGGCTCCTCTAATTCTCAATGTGGGGAGCTACCGTCCCGTGAAGGGACAATTGACTTTTGTACGCGCCTGCCAGCGTGTGGTGGCTCAGAGATCGGATGTTCACTGTGCCATTGTGGGCGAACCGCGGGAACCGGTGCTTTCTCGCCTGAAGGCAGCCCTAAAACAGGGAGGCGCCGACCATATTCATCTTTTGCCACCTACCAACCAAATGCCACAGATTTACCCTCGTGCGTCGCTTTTGGTGGTCAGCTCGCTTTTTGAGGGATTTTCCAACACCATTCTCGAAGCCGGCGCCTCAGGCGTGCCCGTGGTTGCGACGGCGGTTGGAGGAAATCCGGAAGCGGTTGCGGAGGGCCTAAACGGAGGACTTGTTCCGGCGGAAAATCCCGACCAAATGGCGGCTGCCCTTTTATTCTTATTGAATCATCCCTCAAATCTGAAGGCATTGAAGAAAACCGCGCGCCGATATGTGGAACAGCACTTTTCACTGGAAAAAATGGTCCGTCGAATGGAAAAATGGTACAAGGCCTGGTTGAAGGAAAAAACGCAGTGAATACGCCGAACACAGAAGGCACCCGAAAATTGGCCAAGGCGTCTGTTTTTATGATGGTCATGACCCTTTTGAGTCGCGTGTTGGGGTTGGCTAAAAATATGGCCATTGCCTATTTGTTTGGAACCACGGCAACGGTGGACGCCTTTTGGCTGGCACTGACTGTACCCATGATTTTTGCCTTTATTTTTACGACCGGAGCCGACAATTACATTCCTATTTTTTCCAAATATCTGGCCGAAAAGGGGAAAGAAAAAGCCTGGGAAGCCGGAAATGTTATTTTAACCCTTTACTTGGGACTCATTATTCTGGGAGTTGTGGTTGGTGCGCTTTCCACACCGATTTTGGTAAAAATATTGGCCCCGGGTTTTCAGGTTTCCGTTCAACACCTGACCGTACGACTCATTTGGGTCATGATGGGCATGTCCCTGTTTCTGGGGCTTTCGTCTCTGGGTAGAATCGTTCTTTACAACGAAGAAAAATTTTACGCCCCTGTTTTGGGCGGAGTGTTTAACAATGTGGTCATCTTATTGGTCATGACCCTTTTTTACAAAAAGTGGGGTATTTTTGCCGCGGCTGTCGGCATTTCTATCGGTGCCAGTTGTCAGGTTCTGGTCCAATTGCCCCAGCTCTGGAGCTTACGACGCCATCTGGCGCTTCGATTTAATCTCAAGCACCGGGCCGTCCGCGATTGGGCGCGGCTTACCTTTCCGCTTTATTTGGGGAGGGCAGGGAGTGAGCTGAATTCTGCCGTGGACAAGATTTTTGCCTCCTTTTTGCCGATTGGGGCGATTTCGGCGCTAAGCTACGGCTTTTTGATCATTGAATTGCCCACCACGGTTTTCTCGCATTCACTGCTCAATGCGCTTTTCCCGCGCCTGTCCCGAGAAGCCAGCCGGCAGGACTCCGACGGGGATCGGGAGATTATGAAAAAATCCCTGCGCATTATTACCCTGTTTTTATTGCCAATCATGGTAGCGATTATTTTGTTTCGAAAAGCCATTGTGAAGATTATTTTTGAACACGGCGCCTTTTCGGAAAAATCCGCCGAAATGACCGCCGTGGCGATTCTTTTTTACGGTCTGGGAATTTTGGCTTTCGGTCTGAACGACGCCCTCGTTTTCGGATTCAATGCACACCACAACAATGTGGATTCCATGAAAATCGGCTGGGTGCGTGTTTTGGCTAATATTGTCTTGAATGCTGTTTTGGTTACCACAATGGGATTGGCGGGCCTGGCGCTGGCTACTACTCTTTCGGGTTATTTAAAATTGGGCATTCTATGGGTTGTGTACCAGAAAAAATACGGCTGCGTGGTGGATTCCGACTGGCGACCCTGGCTGCAAAAAGTGGCGATCTCCACTTTTTTGCTGGCTGCGACACTCATTGGGTATCGCCTGATTTTTGGGCCGCTGCTCGGTGTTTCGTCGTTTTGGGGTGAATTGGGATACCTGACCGGAGGACTGACTGCGGGTTTGTTGGTTTTTCTTGTCGGGGCTTTTGTTCTGGGCATTGAGGAAGTCATTTCGATTAAGGCTTTTGCCACCACGCAATTGCGAATTAAATTTGGATTTCAGGAATGAAAACGGACGCTGTTCAAAAAGTTAGCTACATTTTGTCGCAATTTCCCGAAACACACGAAACCTTCATCGTGCGCGAGATTTCGGAAATGGAGCGGCAGGGTGTAGCCGTTGAAATATTTTCTCTGAAGAAATGCCGCGACAAGGTTATTCAAAAAGAAGCGGTTCCTTTAATGCAAAAAACGCACTACCCGAATAAGGGAATGGTTTTCCAATCAATGGGGCTTACCATCTTTTTTGCAGCGACGCACCCGCTTCAAATGGCTCGAATTTTAAGCGGCCTTTTCCGGGACAATCGCAAAAAACCGTCCTATTTGTTGAAAACACTGGCTATGGTTCCGGTGGGCATTTGGATTGGTTGGAAAACCAGACAGGCGGGCATATCTCACCTGCACGCTCATTGGGCAACCGTGCCCACTGAAACTGTCTGGGTGGCTTCACAGGCGTGGACAATTCCCTACAGTTTTACTGCCCACGCGTGGGATATTTTTCTCCATCCGGGTAATTTACAGCGTTTAATTCGAGATGCCGCTCGTGTGGTGACGTGCACAAAATTTAACAAAAAATATCTTCGAGACAAATTTGGGCTCAAGTTTGCAGATAAAATTGACGTTATTTATCATGGGCTTTCGATATCGCAAATTAACGATCACAGAGAGAAAAGAAACGAGCCGTTTGTTATTTTGGCCGTTGGTCGGTTGGTGGAGCAAAAGGGGTTCAGTTACCTGATTCGAGCGTTGAATTTATTAAAATCTCACAGCGAAAAGGCGACACTGTGGCTCATCGGCACAGGCCCATTGCGCGAATCTCTGGAAAATGAGGCGGAAAAATTGGGTGTGCGGAATTGGATCGAGTTTCGGGATGTGGTTCCGCAAGAGGAGGTTTTTTCCCTCATGCGGCAGGCAGACGTCTTTGTCATGCCCAGCGTGGTTGCCCAAAATCAGGATCGGGACGGAATCCCAAATGTGATTTTGGAAGCCATGGCACACCGTTTACCCGTTGTAGGAACTAGCGTGTCTGGCCTGCCGGAGGTTGTTCAGGAAGGCGTAACAGGGCGACTGGTGCCGCCGGAATCACCGCAGGAATTGGCGGAAGCCATTCTTTTTGTCAAACGAAATCCAGAAAAGGCCAAAAAACTGGCCCACAGGGGCCGAGAGTTAGTGGTTGAAAATTTCGACATTCGGAAAAATGTTTTTCGAATGCGGGAAAAGTTGGGGTTAGTGGGATCATGAAAGCAAAAATTGCCTTTGTTATTGAATCACTCGAAAATCGCGGAGCGCAGCATCTTCTGGTGGAATGGGCCATTCGAATGCAAGAAAAAGGGCTGGATGTTCGGATTTTCTCACTTCGGGATGACCACAGCAGCCTGATTGCACGGATTGAGGCCGCCAAACTTCCACTGTCTTTTTTTCACAAAACCAAACGGGTAGATCCCGGGCTTCTCCACCGCTTGACTCGTGCAATTTGCAGCGAACATTTTGACATTGTGCACACGCACGTGTTTACAGCCAATCTTTGGGGCCAGATTGCTGCAGGACTCTGCGGTACGCCCGTAAAACTCATGCATGAACACGGCTATTTTAGTCTCGGCAGTCTGTTTCGCCGAAAAGTGACCCGGATGCTGAGCCGCAGAGTGGACCGCGTTTTGGTGGTGTCGGAACATCTTCGAAATGAGCTGGCCACACGTGGCGGAATTCTGGAAAGCAAAATTACCGTTCTTCGGAATGGCGTGGATTGGCAGCATTTGGACACCCTCGCGGAGACGGAACGCCTTCGGAACGGCAAATTTGTGGTTGGGGTTGTGGGCGCACTTGAAGCCCGGAAAGCCCCCTTTACTTTTGTGGATGCAGCCGACCGAATCCTCAGGAAGCAAAAAGGAATTGAATTTTGGTGGGTCGGGGACGGCCCTCTTTTGCCGGCCGTCAACAATTACATTAAATCCAAAAATCTGGGTGGTCAAATCCGCCTGTGGGGAAATCAAAAAAATGTGGGGACTTTTCTAAAACAAATGGATGTGTTTGTGCTCCCTTCTAAAACAGAGGGAGTTCCGCTCAGCCTTTTGGAAGCCATGGGGGTAGGTCTGCCGGTGGTGGCCACGCGCGTGGGAGAAAATGACCGGATTTTGAATCACGGAAAAATCGGCTTGTTGGTGAAACCCGGGGACCCGGCCGAATTGGCTTTCCGGATTGAAATGCTTTACCAAGACGAGGCGCTGCGACAAACACTTGGGGCAAAATCCCGCGTTTTCGCCCGAAAAGAATACTCGCTGGAAACATCAGCAGAAGAATTGTTTGCTCTTTACCAGGAAATTTTGGAGGGGAAAAAAACATGACCTTGAAAAATCGCGTGAAAATACCGATAATTTTGTACCACGATGTGGTACCGCAAGCCGAAATGAAAAACGTACCGCGGGACAGGCGTCATTACACTCTTTCTGCCGAGAATTTTAAGACGCAAATGGCCTATCTCAAAAAAACGGGGAGAAAAGGCATTGATTTTTCCACTTTTTATTCATTGGTTCAAACGGATGCCAAGTTACTGTCCAGCGACCGGTACGTGGTGTTGACGTTTGACGACGGACACGTTTCGCAAGCGCGGTGGGCGCTGCCCATTTTAAAGGAATTTGGATTTACGGCGTCGTTTTTTCTGATTTCCAATTGGGTGGGAACCCCCGGGTTTGTTTCGGAAAAAGAGGTACGCGGTCTCGTGGCCGCTGGAATGGACGTGCAATCGCACACGGCCAATCACACCTTTTTGATGGAACTGAATTCGCACCAGGCCGTGGAAGAATTGGTGGGATCGAAAAAGAGGTTGGAACGCCTCACAGGGAAGCCGGTACGATTTTTGTCGCTTCCCGGGGGACGCAGCGACCGTTCCGTCTGGCAATTGTGCGGAATTTACGGCTACGAGGGAATTTTGACGTCTCTTTTCGGTTACGGCAATTTTCAACCCTTTTGGGAAAAAGTGCACGCCAACGGCTACGTGCCCCACGGCTACTACCGTCTGGCTATGTCACGAGGCATGCACCTCAGTACATTTCGGCATTTGATTGAGAACAAGGGATGGCTGCCCCGCTATTTTCGCTGGCGCAACCAAACGGCTAAATTGGCTAAAACCATTGTGGGACACCGGACCTACCACAAAATCTGGCTGTGGGTTTTCGGCAGCCAGGGCGAAACCCTGGGCGGAAAAAATATGGGAGCCGATCATGCGTAAAATTCTGTGGTTGGGTGTTTGGCTTTTCGGCGTTTTTCTAATCGCTTCCACGGCCCTTGCGGCCAGCGGGGCGAAACTCCACGTCTGGGTTGTGAGCAGTTCGGAGAAGTACCGCCTGGACGAAATTCCCCGCTCGGACGGCTGGCTTTTAGACCCACAAACCGGAAGCGTCCACCTTTTTGCCGCACGAAACGAAACAGTTGCATTTCAAATTCTTCTCCGTCCCGATACGTATCTTAAAATTACAAATGCCGTTTTCCACTGGAAATCGGGTACACTTCCTCCGGTGCAACTTTTTCTGGAGAGTTATCTCTACGCGCCGAAATCTCCGAAAGCCAGCGTCACGCTACCCCCGGGCATGTACCCGGACCCCCTCGTTCCGTTCCGAAATCCCTACGGAGCGCCAAAGCCCGTTGCTTTGCCGTTCACCCTAAAACCCAAGCAAACCCGTGGTATCTGGGTGGATGTGTTTGTCCCGGAAGAGGCTTTGCCGGGCGACGCCACGGGAACCCTTCAACTGCTGAACGGAAAACAGGTGGAACTAACGCTTAATTTGTCCCTGCACGTGTGGAATTTCGCCTTACCGCGTTCCGTTCGATTGCACGCGTGGATTCCGTTGTACTGGGAGCGATTGGCCGCCGCGGAAAATTTGGACCCCAAAAGCATGTTTCTGCCCCAAAACTGGCCGGTGGTGCTTCGCTATTACCAAATGGCGCACCAGCACGGTTTTGTAACCCAAATTGCCAACGGCGTTGACCAGCCGGACGTTGAATGGAATGAAAAAACAGGGGCGCTTCTTTCAATTGACTGGCAGGCGTACGACCGTTGTTTTGGGCCGATTCTGACCGGGCAAGCCTTTCGGGACAAAACCCCGCCCAATTTGTGGAAAATCGGCGGCTGGCTCTGGTGGGGCCTCCGCGAAGGGGATCGGCCGTATTTCGGCGGGGATTACCATACCCACGCCCATTTGACGGCGGCTTACAGAAGAGCATTGCGCACGTACACGCGCCTGTTTGCAGACCATTTCAAGAAGAAGGGCTGGACGACTCCCGAGCTGTTCTGGTACCTCATTGACGAACCGGATTTCAAATCCTTTCCGCAATTGAAATCGATTATTCGGGAATTGACGGAGGCCATTCACAGCGGGAATCCGAGAGTCAAACATCTGGTAACAATTTCACCGGGATTGAATCCGGACATGATCGGCGCGGTAGACATCTGGGCAACCACAGCCAGTACCTATTGGGTTCCTGCCATGCAGGCACGCCAAAAAGTGGGGGAGGAAACCTGGTTCTACCAGGAACACCCCCCGTTTGTGGGCGGGCGAAGTTTGGCGCAGAACGGACTTTCTCTGCGCACCTGGGCCTGGATTGCCCGGCGCTACGATGTGGACGGAATTTTCCTGTGGGTCGGGGATTTTTGGCCGCAGGACGTGTACACCAATGCCAAAAATTGGAACGAAGACTACATTTCAAACGGAATCATTTTTTACCCGGGCGGGCAACTGCCTCAGATTGGCTTTCCGGCCATTCCGGGCCCTGTGAGTAGTATTCGAATGAAGGAATGGCGGCGGGGAATGGAGGATTACGCCTATTTTCAATTGGCAGGAACCAAAGCGGTTCCAATTGTGCGCTCCATTATTCGGTCGGCACTGAATCCCCAAGAATACAATCCCTACTGGCGACATCCGCTGTGGGCGCACGAAGGAGAATGGAGTCACAATCCCCGCGACTGGGAAATGGCTCGTCGCCGCCTGGCGCAGATTATTCTTCAAGGAAAATAAACGGTGGAAACGTCAAACGGACGTGACATAAAAGAAAAAGGGTGATTTTATGCGGTACAAAATTTTCGGATTTTTGTGGCTCTTTTTGCTGACGGTTTCGGCCCTTTGGGCGCAGAAGAATTACCACCGGCCCGAGGGGGCTTTTGTCCTGCGTTCAGGGGACGTCGTTTCAGTGGTGATTGTGCCCAAAGGAAATACGTCCGATCGAATCGAGCGCAGCCTAACCATTCGTCCTGACGGCAAGGTAAATCTGCCCTTTCTCGGGGATGTAAAAATGGCAGGTTTTACACCCGAGGAAATGGACCTCATTTTGACCAAAGAATTAAAAGAGTTTTTTACCAGTGTGGAAGTGACCGTTAATGTAACCAATTTCAGCGGCCATCGTTACTACGTCATTGGGGAAGTCAAAAATCCCGGCTATTTTGAACTGAACAAACCTACGACCGTCTTAGACGCTGTTCAGATTGCAGGAGGCGTGACTCAGCGAGCCAGTCTCAATCACGTACGCATTGTGCGGGGGGATCCGTTGAATCCCGAAATTATTCGTGTGAAGCTAAAAGATATTGCCTTTAAGGGAGACATTCGGACCAATTACTCGTTGCAAAATGAAGACGTGGTCTTTGTCCCGCCCACAGCTTTTGCCAAAACGGGCTATTTTTTCCGGAAAATTCTTTTTCCCTTTACGGACATTATTGCGTTGGTACTGTCCGCGTTGGGAACCCTGTATTTTGTGCACCGATAAGGGAAAATGGGCGTGATTTTCGTGTTTAAAATTCTATTTTGGGGATTTTTGGCCGGTTTGCTGTACACCTATTTCGGCTACCCGGCATTGGTTTGGTTGGTGTCCAAATTTTGGCACTGGACGCCGGGCAAAAAATTGCCTTTGAAAAAGAATGCCAAGACCCCAGCAACGGGGGGGCACGTTCATTTTCGACATCTCAATTGGCCTCGGGTCAGCCTGTTCATCCCCGCCTTTAATGAGGAAAAAGTCATTCGCCTGAAAATTGAAAATAGTCTGGAATTGGACTACCCGCAGGGAAAACTGGAGATTGTGGTGGCCAGCGACGGCTCTTTCGATCTTACCAACGAAATGATTGAAGCGTACTCGGCGCGGGAAATTAAGTTTTACAATTACACCCAGCGGGAAGGTAAAACGGCGCTGATTAACAAGACAATTCCGAAGCTCACGGGCGAGATTATTCTCATGAGCGACGCCTCAGCTATTTTGGAAAAAAACGCCGTCAAAGAATTGGTCATGAATTTCTCCGACCCGCGCGTGGGTGCCGTTTCGGGGGTGTACGAATTCGAGAATTGGGACCGTTCGGTCCGGGGCAAAGGGGAGTGGCTTTACTGGAAATACGAAACCAATCTGAAGCGCCTGGAAAGCCGGATTTTTTCGGTGATTGGTGCGCACGGCGCGCTTTTGGCTTTTCGGCGTGAGCTGTTCGAGCCACTGCCACCGGAGGCAATTAACGACGATTTTATTATTCCCATGCGCATTTTGGAAAAGGGAAAACGCGTGGTGTACGAAATTCGGGCGCTGGCCTACGAAGAATTCTACGGTGACAGTTTTGCCGATTTCAACCGGCGGTCGCGCATTTTTGTGGGGAATTTGCAGCAAATTTGGATTTTGAAGTCACTGCTTAATCCACTACGGGGCTGGCCCGCCATTTCGTTTATTTCACACAAGGTTTTGCGGACGCTCAGTCCTTTGTTTGTGGTTGGCATTTTTTTCGTCAATTGGCCCCTCACAACGGGTTTCTACCGCCTCACACTAATGGCTCAGGTCGGTTTGTACGGACTTTCTTTTGTCGGTTTTTTGTTTCAAAAAGCGGGCAAGGGGTCCCGCCTGCTCAGTATGCCGTTCTATTTTGCTTTCGGCGTGGTCTCGGCGCTCTTGGGCTATTTCAAATATCTTCTTAAACTACAAACGGCCACCTGGTTTCACGAAGCGGAGTAGATTTTCGCGCCGCAATGGTTTCAAAAAAATAGCGCGATGGGCTGCTTTCCCTTCAGTTTCCTGAATTTTAAAATTATTGAGAAGGCCAGCGTGAGGTAACCGAAAAAGCCTACTTCTGTCCCGCCCCGTTGTTTTTTCCTCCGAAAATTTTTGCACTTGTGCCCCTTTCCGCCCCTTTTGTTCAACATCTTTGTTAAACCCTTTTGGGTTTTCTGCCGATAATGGAATTGGTGTGTCCAAAATTGAAAAGCGAAAGGAGTAACAGATGGCTGAAGCACGTCTTTTAACCAGCAAAGAGGTAATCCGGAAATTGGATATTAGCTTGCGGCAATTGTATTATTGGGAATTAAAGGGGATTATTAAACCGAAATCTGTGCTCATGGGGTCCCGCGAATTTAAACGCTATTCCGACCAGGATTTGCATGTTTTGAAAAAGGTGAAATCCTACCTGGATGAGGGCTACACACTGGCGCGAGCCATTCAAAAAGCTCATAAAAACAGCAACCAAGGTAATTAGGTGGAAAAATGAATTCGATTTTAGGTGGGGTCATTTTTTTTGTTTTCGGCCTGATTTTCGGCAGTTTTTTGAATGTTTGTATTTACCGCATTCCTCGGGGGGAATCCATTGTATGGCCGCCTTCTCACTGCCCCGTGTGCAAAACCCCTATTCGGCCAATAGACAACATACCGGTGATCAGCTACATTTTTCTGGGCGGAAAATGTAGAACGTGCCATACTCGCATTTCCTGGCGCTACCCGATGGTGGAACTGCTCACAGGGGGCACTTTTGCAGCCATTTTCTGGAAATTCGGCTTTAGTCGCGAAACGCTGGCTTTTTCTATTTTGGCCATTTTGCTCATTGTTATTAGTTTTATTGACATCGATTACCGACTTATTTTGAATAAAATCACGCTCCCTGGCATTTTGTTGGGGGGGATTGTGACAATTGGACTACGGGTGCTGACATACAAACAGGCGCTGTTGGGCCTGGCTGTTGGGGGAGGCGGGCTTCTGCTCGTTGCTCTTTTAGGGGGAGCACTATTTGGCAAGGAAAGCATGGGCATGGGGGATATTAAATTAGCGGCCATGATTGGAATTTTTCTGGGGGTACAGGGTACCGCTTTTGCGCTGTTTGCGGCCTTTTTTATTGCGGCGCTTTTCAGTTTTGGTGCGATGGCTCTCAAAAAGGCAACCCGCAAATCGCAAATTCCTTTCGGTCCCTTTCTGGCAATCGGGACATTTGTGTACCTTTTGTGGGGGGAACAGGTGATCCACTGGTATATTCACATGGTACTGTCTTAAAAATCGAAAGCCGCGTTCCAACGCAGCGGCCCCAAAGCGTAGAGAAAAAGACTAATTTGATGGGACTTTTATGACGAAAAAACAGAGAGAGGACGGTAAGGTTATTCATCTGGAATTGCCCTGGGAATACGCGCAGCAAGACCGCTTGTATGAAGATTGGATTAATTTGTTGGTGGACTCTGTTTTCAATGTTCTTGGAAAAAATTTTTGCGTTCTGAGCTGGGTCGCCAATTATCCGACGGTCGACATCCGTACAGAGCAAATTCCCGAACGGGAGGGTTTGCGTCGGCTGTTGAATCGCTTTTCCAAAGTTCTGGCTGATCGAAATTTCAAACGCTTCCCCAAAACGGCTCGAATTAACGGGGTAAAAATGGAAAAGCTGCCAGCCAAGGGGGTGCCGATCCCCGACGACTTTACGGTTACGGTGGCTATTTCCAGTCAGGGGGAAATCATTGGTATTTTGGGATTCATTTCGAACCGAAACGGCCGGATCCGAAAAGCCGGCCGCAAGTTGGTGGAAAGTACGTCCATTGAAATTACCGGGGCGTTGCGTATGTTGTGGGAATTGATTGTCTTGGAGCGCAATCGCCTCGAAGCTATTTTGCAGGGCATGTTGGACGGTCTGGTGTTGGTCAATGAAAATGGTGACGTGCTCTTTGCCAATCCGCAGGCACGCCGGTTTTTGGGGCTTCCCCAGCGGGAGCGCATTCGCCTCGAAAATCTCAATGAGGCGCACTATTTAAACATTGTGTCCATGATTCAGGAATCCATCCGAAAACAATTGGACGTACAAAATAAAATCCGCAAGGTGGATGCCATTGGCAAGATTTTGGGGATTAATATTCAAAAAGTACTGGATCGAAATGGGGCGCACCTGGGCTGGGTGGTCATTTTACGAGACATCACCGACAGTTGGGAAATGGATCGAATGCGAAAGGAATTTGTGGCCAATATGAGCCACAATTTGCATTCGCCTCTAACGGCTTTAAATGAAGGGGTGCACCTTCTTTTGGACGGCACCACGGGTCCCATTTCAGAGAAACAGGAGCGGTGCCTTTCCCTCATGAAAGAGAATATTGAGCGAATGGATCGGATGATTTCCCGCATTTTGGAAATTACCCGGCTGGAAGTGGGCGAAGATCAATTGGAACGCCGGCGTCACGTACACATGAACGTACTGCTCCAGAAAACATTAACCACCTACCAGTGGATTGCCGACAAAAAGCGTATTCTGGTAAAGGGGGACATTCCCAGAGAGGAAATTGTCCTCCCAAATGACCGCGACCAGGTGGCACAAGTTTTCAACAATTTGTTGGACAACGCCATTAAATTTACCCCGGAGGGGGGGACCATTCGCCTCGGCATGAAAATAGAGGGCAAGCATTTGCTTTGTTGGGTGGAGGACAACGGAATTGGAATTCCGCCGTCGGAACACAAAGCGATTTTTGAAAAATTTCACCGGGTGGAAAATGCGTTCAACAAACGGTACAAGGGGTACGGTCTTGGCTTAAGCATTGCGCAAGAGATTGTAGAAACCAACGGCGGGAAAATTTGGCTGGAGAGTCAAATTGGCAAGGGCAGCCGGTTTTTGTTCACCCTGCCCCTGGAAAGGTAAAGGTGGCCAAAAAGCGAATTCTCGTGGTGGACGACTACCCGCAGGTAGTGGAAGTCCTGAAAATTCGATTGGAATCGGCCGGTTACGAGGTACTCGCTGCCTACGACGGTCAAGAGGCTCTGAACGTGGCGCGCCGGGAACACCCGGATTTGATTCTTCTGGATGTCCTTTTGCCCAAAATTAACGGGTACAAAGTGGCGCGTCTGCTCAAATTCGACAAAAAATTCAAGGAAATTCCCATTATTATGCTCACGTCTCGGGCAAAACAGGCCGATGCGGAATTGGGAATTGAGGCAGGTGCAAACGAATATATTTTTAAGCCTTACAATCCCGCAAAGCTGATGGAAATGATTGCAAAATATTTAGTTGGGTAGGAACGCCAGTAACAAGGAGAAAAAAATGTTAGACATGAACCATGTGCGACACACACTGGACAGGGTGACGGATTTGCCGACTTTGCCAACCGTTTACTCTAAAGTGGCGGCTTTGGTAAATGACCCCCGCACCACGGCGGCTCAGGTGGCCAAGGTAGTGGAAACCGATCAGGCCATTAGCTCAAAGGTTTTGCGTCTTGTTAATTCCTCGTTTTTTGGATTTAGTCGCCGTATTAGCTCCATTCAGCAAGCCGTTGTCCTTCTGGGCTACAACACCATTCGCAACACTGTTTTGTCTGTGTCGATTGTGAAAGTTTTTGATAACAACGGCAGCAACAATTTTGATTTGAAAAACTTTTGGAAGCATAGCATCGGTACGGCTCTTCTGGCAAAACTTCTGGATCAGCATCTTAATCTGGATCAGGGGGAAGAATCGTTTGCGGCCGGCATTTTGCACGATTTGGGTAAACTGGTTTTGAGCAAATATTTTGCCGAGGAATTCGATGCCGCTTTGCAAATGGCTCAGGAAGAGCAATTACCTTTGTTTGACGCCGAACGAAAGGTCATGGGTGTATCCCACGCCGAAGTGGGGGAATTTTTGGCTGACCGCTGGAACTTGCCCTACGGCTTGGTGGAGTCCATTGCCCTGCACCATTCGCCCGGGGTACTGCGGAGCAACCCCAAATTGGTGAGTCTGATTCATGTGTCCAATATTTTTGCCCGTGAAATGCAATTGGGATTTAACGGTGATTACGAAATCCCGGAAGTAGACCCCGTTGTGTACGATGAATTGGATACCACGGAGGATGATATTAACGGGTATTACATTGAAATGAAGGAAGAAATTGCAGAAAATAGCGATATCTTTAATATTCTAATTTGAGATCGAAAAGGTGAAGCGGGATTTATCTCCCGCAGGCGTTGTATTTGAACCCTGTCTTGAACAATTATGCTTTTAAGAGATGACCGACGATTTGGCGAAATTCTCATTGATTCCAATCTTATTACGCAGGAACAACTCAACCGCGCTTTGGAGGAACAGCGCGGAAGTAACCAGCCGATTGGGAGTATTTTAGTTAAATTAGGTCTCATCTCACCGCAAATTTTCTTAGACACCCTTTCCGAACAATTGGACGTCCCGTACATTGAACTCGCCGACTATGAAATCGACCCTGTTGTCATTGACCTGATTCCGGGGGCAATGGCGCAAAAATTTCATCTAATCCCTCTTTTTAAAATAAAAAATGCCCTTTCGGTTGCCATGGCCGACCCGCAGGATGTCAGCGCCATTGACGAAATACGTCGTTTCAGCCATTTGGAAATCGAACCCGTGCTGGCCCTTGAGGAGGAAATTCTGTTAGCCATTGAGCAGTATTACGGGGTTTCCTTTGAAATGTCCGACACTTTGAACGAGGCGATTCAGAGCATTGAAGCCGAAGCGGCACCTACGGTACCCGAGGAGCAGGAGAAGAATCTTCGGGAACTGGCAGAAGATGCCCCGGTAGTGCGGTTGGTTAATATGATTTTAACCCAGGCCATTAAAGATCGTGCGTCTGACATTCATATTGAACCCGAAGAGGACAGCATTCGGGTGCGCTACCGCGTGGACGGAATTCTTCGGGAGGTTTTTTCTCCCCCCAAAAATTTACAAGCAGCCATTATTTCACGGATTAAAATTCTGGCCGAGCTGGATATTGCCGAAACCCGAATTCCTCAGGACGGACGGTTCCGAATAAAACTCGGCGGAAAGGAGATTGACGTGCGGGTTTCTTCTCTTCCCACCGCTTACGGCGAAAATATTGTCATGCGCATTTTGGACAAAAGCAACATTTTGCTGAAATTAGACGATCTGGGGTTCACGGCCGAAAATCTTCAAATTGTTCGGGACATGCTTTCCAATTCCTACGGAATCATTTTGGTAACGGGCCCAACAGGAAGCGGAAAAACAACCTCTCTTTACGCCTTTTTAAACACAATTAATTCGGTGGAAAAAAATATTATTACGCTGGAAGACCCCATTGAATACCGGTTGCACCTCATCCGACAATCGCAAATTAATCCCAAAGCCGGATTAACTTTTGCCTCCGGCTTGCGTTCGATTTTGCGCCAGGACCCGGACGTCATTATGGTGGGCGAAATCAGGGATCCGGAAACGGCACAAATTGCCATCGAATCGGCTTTAACGGGGCATCTGGTGCTTTCTACGCTTCATACCAATGATGCAGCAGGGGCCGTAACCCGACTCATTGAAATGGGCGTCGAGCCCTTTTTGCTGTCGTCGGCGCTTATTGGCATTATTGCCCAGCGGTTGGTTCGGAAAATTTGCCCCAAATGTCGAGAGGCTTTTTCGCCCTCTCCCTTGGAGCTTAAACGAATTGGTTTAAATGCCGAACGGAAGGATTTTAAATTTTACAGGGGTAAAGGCTGTACGTTTTGTAAGCAATCGGGCTACAAAGGAAGAATTGGCATTTATGAAATTTTAAAAGTTGACGATAAAATAAGAGAACTCATCTTGTCTGGGGCCTCATCGGAAGAAATTCGTCGCACGGCAATCAAGCGCGGAATGCGAACGCTTAAACATGACGGATTGTTTAAGGCGCTTAAAGGGGTGACTACGGCAGAAGAGGTGATGCGCGTCATCAATATCAGTTAACCCAAAAGACCAATACAGGTGAAATTTCTATGGCCAAAAAGCGAATTCTCGTGGTTGAGGATGTCCCCGAATCCCTGACCCTTTTGCGCATTCGATTGGAAGCGTATGGGTACAAGGTTATAGGGGCGTCCGACGGGGAGGAAGGGCTCATGAAAGCGCGCGAGCTCCGTCCTGATCTCATTATTTTGGATGTCATGCTGCCCAAAATGGACGGTTTTACCGTGTGCCGATTTCTCAAATACGATGCGGAATACGAAGATATTCCCGTTATTATGTTGACGGCGCGAGGGGAAGAAAAGGATCGGGCCCTTGGAAAAGAAGTGGGTGCCGACATGTACCTGGTAAAGCCGTTCGACGGAACCAAACTCATTCAAGCCATTGAAAAGTTAACAGCCGAAAGTCGTATTTCCCCCGAAATAGAGAAAATCATGAAAAAACAAGAAAAGCCCAAAGTAAAAGCGAGTAAACCGAACCATGAATAGGAAACATATTCTGCTCGGGGATTTTCTGATTAAACAAGGGCTCATTATCCCGGAACAGTTGAAAAAAGCCCTCAAATACCAAAAAGAGACCGGGAAACTCATCGGAAGATGCCTAATTGATCTGGGCTTTATTAAAGAAAGAGACCTCATTAAGGTGCTCAGTGAGCAAATGGAGGTCCCGTATGTTTCTTTGAGAAAATACAAAATCGATCCCAAAGTGTTAAAATTGGTTCCCGAAGATGTGGCGCGTTCCAAAAAGGTCTTTCCGCTTTTTGAAATCGAAGATAAATTGACTCTCGCCATGGTAAATCCTCTCGACCTGGTAACCATCGATTCCATTAGCCGACGAATTCGCAAACAGGTTACGCCTGTGGTTTGCCACGAGCAGGAAATTGAAGACGCAATTGCACAATATTATTCCGGCCGCGACAGTCTGAAAAAAATGGTGAGCGGGCTTAATATTGCTCAGGCCGTGGAAGAAGAGGCCATCGATGAAACTAAATTGCGCAAGAAGGCCGAAGAGGGGCCCATTGTTAAGCTGGTCAACTTAATTTTCCAGCAGGCGGTCAAAGACCGCGCCAGCGATATTCACATCGAACCTCGGCAAAAAGTGCTGTCCATTCGCTACCGTATTGACGGCATCATGCACGAGGTGTTTTCTCCGCCCAAAGAAATGCAATTGGCTATTACATCTCGCATTAAAATTCTGGCCGATTTAAATATTGCCGAGCGGCGATTGCCACAGGACGGGCGCATTCGCATGGAATTGGACGACCGACAAATTGATTTTCGTATTTCCACATTTCCCACCATGTACGGGGAAAATATCGTGATTCGCGTGCTGGACCAACAAAAAATGCGCATGACTCTTCACGATTTGGGAATGGACCAGGAGGTGGAAGATCGATTTCGTATGAGTCTCCACAGTTCCCATGGCATTGTGCTGGTTACAGGGCCCACCGGTAGCGGAAAATCCACCACACTTTACGCTTCGCTAATGGAATTGGACTCCCCCGAAAAAAATATTATGACGTTGGAAGATCCGGTAGAATACTATTTGGACACCATTCGCCAGGCACAGGTGAATCCTAAAATCGGGATGACCTTTGCCAGCGGACTACGTTCCATTTTGCGGCAGGATCCAGATATTATTATGGTGGGTGAAATTCGGGACAAAGAGACGGCCGAAATCGCCATTCAATCGGCCCTGACGGGGCATCTTGTTTTAAGCACCTTACACACCAACAACGCCGCCGGAGCCATTACCCGTCTTTTGGACATGGACATTCCCCCCTATTTGGTGGCCTCTTCCATTATTGGTGTTTTGGGGCAGCGGCTGGTTCGGAAAATATGTGAAAACTGCCGCGTGGAATATGTGCCGGAAAAAGCCGCCTACGAAAGCATGCTCTTTCCGCCAAAAACCGAAGGAAAAGAGCACACATTTTTCAAGGGCGAAGGCTGTTCCAAATGTCGCAACACGGGGTACACCGGCCGAATCGGCATCTACGAGTTTCTGAAATTCGATTCCTACATTCGGGAAATGGTGAATCATCGCGTCACAATGGGCGAAATTGAAACCTACGCTGTTCAGGAAGGCATGAAAACCATGTTTCAGGACGGCCTTGACAAAGCAACCAGAGGCTTAACGACGTTGGAGGAAGTACTGCGGGTTACCCAGGCAGAATAAACAGCACGAAGACAAGGGCAAGGTACATGGATGTAAAACCGACGGTTTTGGTTATTGACGACGAAGAAGATTTTTTGCAGGGTGTTCAAGAGATTTTGGATCGTTGGGGTTTTGATGTTGACACGGCGATTACGGGCTACGAAGGTTTGCAACGTGTGAGTCTGTACCGCTACGATTTGGTCCTCTTGGACATCATCATGCCGCTGATCGGAGGTTTAGAAACACTTAAGCGGTTGAAAAAAATCGACCGCGAAGTCCCTGTGGTGGTACTTACCGGTGACAGTCGAATTGAAACGGCCGTACAAGCCATGAAAGACGGCGCCTATGACTACGTGACTAAACCGGTGGATTGGGACAAACTTCACATCGTAATGAAAAATGCCATGACGGTTCAGAAATTGCGCAAAGAGGTCACGCGACTCAAAAATCAGCTCCAAACAAAGTACGGCTATTCAAATATTATTGGCCACAGCGCTCCCATGCTGGAGGTCTACGAGGCGCTGGACCGTATCATTGATTCGGATGTCACGGTTTTGATTCAGGGAGAAAGTGGTACCGGAAAAGAACTGTTGGCTCGGGCCATTCATTTTAACGGCCGACGCAAGGACAAACCCTTTGTGGCGGTCAATTGTGCAGCGATCCCCGAAACCCTTCTGGAAAGTGAATTGTTCGGGCATGAAAAAGGCTCTTTTACAGGGGCCGTAGCCAGACGAATCGGCAAATTCGAGCAGGCACACCGGGGAACAATTTTTTTGGATGAAATCGGCGAGATGAGCAAAACCACGCAATCCAAAATTTTGCGGGTGCTACAGGAAAGAAAATTTGAGCGCGTGGGCGGAATTCAGCCTGTTTCGGTGGATGTCCGAATTATTTCGGCTACAAACAAAAATCTGGAAGAAGAAGTAAAGAAAGGAAATTTTCGAGAAGACCTCTTTTACCGGATCAGCGTTTACCCGATTACGCTTCCTCCGCTGCGCGACCGGAAACACGACATTCCGGAATTGGTGGCTTATTTTTTGGAGAAATTCAACAAAAAATTACGCCGCAAAATTAAGTCTGTTTCCGACCGTGCGCTGGAATATCTAATTCATTACCATTGGCCAGGCAACGTGCGTGAATTGGAAAATGTGATGGAACGTTCCATGCTCAATTGTACAGGCAGCGTGCTTCAGGCGGAACATTTACCCATCAATTTGGTGGCGTACACAAGCCGCGCGGCCGGGGATTCGCTCCACGTGGATTTTCAGAAAGCCATCTCCCTGACGCGGGAAATCCCCCGTTGGGAAGAGGTTGAGCGCGAGGTGTGCCGGCTGGCGCTGAAGCTCTCCAATGAGAATATTTCTGTGGCTGCTTCGCAATTGGGAATCGGGCGCACGACGCTTTACCGGAAATTGAAAAAATACAATCTGCAGTTTAGAGGAGCTTGAGGGCATGCCTCACTTTCAATTCCGTGCCATTAATGACAACGGGCAATACATCGAAGATGTCATTGAAGCCTCCAGTACGGCATCTGTGGCGGAAAAATTGGACAGTTGGGGCTATGTACCGCTCAAAATTAAGGAAACAAAAGAAGGCAGTTCCAGGCTTTTCGGTTCCAAGGAAAAGGTGAAGGTGGATGACGTGGTTCTGTTCACGCGCCAGCTTCATACCTTGTTAAAAGCCGGAGTGCCCCTGCTTGCTTCCCTGGAAGCCCTCATGGATCAGGGGACAAATGTGACGTTTCGCGACATTGTGCAGGATATTTACCTGACCATTGAAGGTGGAAACAGCTTCTCGGAGGCTCTGTCCAAACATCCCGCTGTTTTTCCAAAACTGTACGTAAGTTCCATTAAGGCGGGTGAATTAAGCGGGCAATTGGATGACGTGCTCGGCCGAATGGCGGAAGTGCTGGAGCACGAAAAAAACACGCGGGACAAATTGAAATCGGCCATGCGGTACCCCATTATTGTAGTGATTGCATTGGTGATTGCTTTTGTAGTGCTAATTGTCTTGGTGGTTCCTCGATTTGCCGCTATGTTCACGCAATTAGGGGCGCAATTGCCCCTGCCGACGCGAATGCTTATTGCGACCAGTAAATTTCTGCAACACGATTTGCATTTTATCTCATTGGGACTGTTCCTGTTTTATTACGGATTCAAGCGCTACATTAAAACCTCCAAAGGCCGTTTGTGGTGGGATACGCAAATTTTAAAACTTCCCATTTTTGGGGATTTGCTAATGAAAAATGCCCTTTCTCGTTTTAGCAAAATGTTTGAAACCTTAAATCGCAGCGGTCTTCCAATTCTCCAAACGCTGGACATTGTGGCTGAAACCGTAGGCAATGAAAAAATCGGAGAGGAAGTGCGGAAAATCAGCGAGGGGGTGCAGCGGGGAGAAGGAATTGCCCGGCCCATGAAACGCAGCAAGATATTTCCCACCCTTGTGGTCCGAATGGTAGCAATCGGCGAGCAATCGGGGTCCATGGAAGAAATGTTGAGCACCATTTCCAACCACTACGATTTGGAGGTGGATTACGCCATCAAGAATATGACTTCCATGATTGAACCGATGTTAACCGTGGTTTTGGGCGCGTTTATCTTGTTCTTGGCGTTGTCTATTTTCCTCCCCATGTGGAACGTTATGAGTTTGATTCACTAATTTTCAAATCGGAACACTGGTTCAAAATGGAAAAAAGAGAGTCTAACTACATGTATTTTAAGGAAAAAAGAGAATTTGCCTTGTGTTTATGCGCAAAGAGTTTCGTTTTGGAACAAAAAGGCTTGATTTGTACTTCCAAAGCCTCACCCCAAAAATTCGGAAGAAATTTGATGTTGCTAATTAATGATTAAAAATAAAGCAGTTACGATTCCCTTGAATGATCTTTAAAAATTGGCTTTGGCACGGTATTTGATTTAATAAGGGGCAAATGGCGTTTGACAATAACAAATCAAGGAGGTACATGATGTTCAAACTGCGCAACGAAAAAGGCTTTACGCTGATCGAACTGATCACGGTGATTGTGATTTTAGGGATTCTGGCGGCGATCGCCGTGCCGAAATTCATCGACATGAGCGGACAGGCAAAGGCATCCCAGTGCAAGGCGAATCAGGCTGCCATTGAGAGTGCCGCAGCCTTGGCGTACGCCCAGAATGCTGCCAGCGGCAATGCCGCTTTTCCGGCCTGGTCGGATTTTACTGACCACCCAGAAAATTACTTTGCCACGGGCACCGTTCCGACCTGTCCTTCCGGTGGCACCTATACTTATACCCAGACGACCGGTACCGTGACCTGTAGCGTGACAGATCACCAGCGGTGAGCGTAACAAAATGCAAATTTGGGGTTGGAGAGACAAAAAAGGGAAGGAAGGCTTCCCTTTTTTGTCTTGGGGGGGAATGAAACGGATGTCTGTTCGATATGAAAATGGCTTTACATTTATTGAAGTTATTGTAGCCGTGACGATCATTGGTATTTTGGCAGCTGTGGCAATCATTAAAATGAACGGCACGACCGATGTGGAGCTTGCGGCAGCAACGCGAAAGGTGATCTCGGACATCCAATATGCTCAAGACCTGGCCATGACCACCGGAAATCACGTGAAGATTCAATTCGATTTGGACAACAATTCTTACAGGCTTTTATGGAGCAATGGAACCGCCGTTCCAAATATTATGGGGAGCGGTGATTTCATTGTTCACTACGGGAGTGGAAATTTTCCGCACGTTTCGATTACCAACACGGGGCTAAACCAGGGAATTTTGGCTTTTGACGCCATCGGTCAGCCCTATTCTGACAGCAATCTAATTGCGTCGAGCATTTTAGTGGTCGAGCTTAATGAAGAAAAAAAGATTGACATCACGCCTTACACC
The DNA here is from genome assembly GCA_964579725.1 of uncultured Deferribacteres bacterium. Taxonomy (GTDB): domain Bacteria; phylum Zhuqueibacterota; class JdFR-76; order JdFR-76; family BMS3Abin05; genus CAZOHG01. Next base: position 49,356 of record CAZOHG010000007.1, on the reverse strand, counting down.
GGGAAGGTGTATCTTGAATCGCCGTAGCGGTCTCTCTTGTTTCCCCTTTTCATTTATTGGGGAGAGGGGGTTTACGATGGTGGAACTGATCGTGACGCTGATTTTTGTGGGGATTGCGTTAACGGCTCTTTTGGGCAGTTTTTCTACCAGTGTGGTCAAGTCCACCGATTCGGAGGCTCTGACCCTGGCGGTGGAATTGGCAGAGGCGAAATTGGAGCAGATTCAATCGGACAAATCGGGACGGGGCTACCCCTATATTTCGGAGGAAAATTACCCGGAAGAGACGGACCCGGACGGGTACGCGGGGTACGTTCGCAAGGTGAGCATTACGCCGCAGACGGATTACAAAGAGGTTACAGTGACGGTCACGCACCCGAACATGGAAGAGGTGAGTTTATCGACCATTCTGGCCAATTATTAGGGTGAAATGAGGGGGAAGTGGCCGGGAAGGTGAGATGGAGAGGACAATGAGACAGAGCGACCCAAAAGAGGGTAGATTTTCTCAATCGAAGGGTTTTACGCTGATCGAGCTGGTGGTTACGATTGTGGTGACGGCCATTTTGGCGGGGGCGGTGTCTCATTTTTTGTTGTTTAGCTGGCGCACGTACAGTTTTGTGGACAGTCGGAAGCGGACGTTACACGAGGCGCGGCTGGCGCTTCAGATCATGAATCGGGAATTTCGGCAGATACAGAATCCCGATGGACTGGCGGTGGCGAAGGCGACGGAGTTGAAGTTTACCGACTACGACGGGAATGTAAATGATTTTGTGTACAGCGACAATGCGATTACCAAGAACGGGTACACCATAGCGGACGATGTGACGGCGTTTGAATTTCGGTATTTGAAGACGGACGGACACTATTTGCCGGTACCGGTTCCGGCCGATTCACTGTCCTATGTGTGGAATATTGAGGCCAATTACACCATTGAAATGAGCGGACAAAGCGTCCCCTTTCATCTGCTCGTCCACCCCAGAAATTTTTGAGCATAACACGAGCGGCATAGCGGAGAAAAAATGGGTTTTGCAGTTATAAAAAAACGGGTCCGAAAATTAAAATCGCAAAGCGGAATTTCTCTGGTGGCCGCTATTTTTGTCACAATTCTCCTGACGACCATTAGCGTGGTGACGCTTTCCGTCGTGGTTACGGACAATCGCATGACGGCGAATAATATCGAAGCTTCACAGGCCTTTTGGGCTTCGGAAGCCGGGATCGAACGGGCTCTGCTGTGGCTGCGTAACCAGGACACCCCGCCAAGCGGAACCTCTCCCTTTACGCTTTACGACAACCAAACCATTGGAAATGGAACCTATTCCGTTATTATAGATCCGGCTGATGACAATCCGAATCATTATATTAAGCAATACACCATTGAATCTACCGGAAATGGAGGGGTCGTTTCCCGACAACTGCAAATTCAGGTAAGAATGAGCACGTTTGGAAAATACGCCTATCTTTCCGGGAATGAAAACGGGAGCATTTGGTTTTACACGGGGGATGTGATTGAAGGCCCTCTTCACAGCAATGACCAGATTTCGATTATGGGGTCTCCCACATTTTTGGGTAAAGTTACCAGTTCGTATGCGTCTTTTGTACATGGGAGTGTTTTTCACCCCGTTTTTCGGGACGGGTACCAATTAGGCGTTCCGCCCATTACCTTTCCCACCTCCGATGAAGTTCTCAATAATTACTACATTGAAAATGGAAGCCCGCCCCCGCTGATTATTGACGCCTCGGGGAAAAAGCACGCCCGGATTGTGTTCAATTCAAATGGAGAAATTACGTATAGTGTTTGGCATCGAAAAAATCACCACACGGTATACGATATCCAAAACGCCACGGCAAATGTGAGCGATTTGAACGGTGTGATTTATGTAACGGATGATGTGCGGTTGAAGGGAACACTGAAAGGCAGGCTGTCTGTTTTCGCCACCGGGAACATATTTATTGTCGATGATATTCGCTATTCACGAGCCAAACCCAACGGTGAGCCGGAAGAAAATTGCACGGATATGCTCGGGATTATTTCTACGAAAAATGTGATTGTTGCGGATACCCCGCCCAATCGAGATAATGTGGTTATTGACGGAGCCATTCTGGCTTTGGGTAACTCATTTTATGTTCAAAATTACCGGAACGGCTCCCCGAGGGGAAATCTCACCATTTGGGGATCACTGAGTCAAGTGGTGCGGGGACCCGTAGGCACATTTAGTTGGGATGGTAGCACAACCGGATATCACAAGGATTACCACTACGATCAACGGTTAGAGAGTCAAATCCCGCCCTATTATCCCACAACAGGTGTGTACGATGTGACCGCGTGGCGAGAGATGATGTACTAAGTGCCAAAGGAGGATGGGTTCATGAATTTGATTTTATTCCTATTTTTGGGGGTCTTTTTTTTGGCATTCGGACTGATTTTTTTATTTGCTCCCAAATGGATTATTCTGCTCAGCCAGTGGGGAAATCGTCTTGTGTTTACGGATCACGATGCGGTTGCGCACCGAAAATTTGTGGGAAGCGCTTTGTTTGTTTTGGGCCTCATTATGTTTTACCGCGCGATTTCGTAGTTTATTCAAAAGTCGAACGAAAAAAATTCTTTTGAAGATTGGCCATAGACACAGGAATACGCGCAGGATTTTTTAAACGTATGTGCAGGCGGTTGAAAACGCCTAAAAAATTGAAAGCAACCTCATTCGGGGGAACAAAATTCGAGTCTGAGCAAAGGCATCGCATTGAGATAGAGCCAGGAGGGTAATGTGTTGAGCTTCCGCCGCGAAGACGGCTATACCTTGGTGGAATTGATCACGGTAATTGTGATTTTGGGGATTATTGCCTCTATTGCAGTTCCTAAATTTATTGACGTGAGTTCCGAGGCAAAGGCTTCCCAATGCCAGGCCAACCAGGCGGCCATTGAAGTGGCAGCCGCACTGGCTTACGCCCGAAATGCCAGTAACGGGAATGCCGTTTTCCCTGCCTGGACGGATTTCACTGCCAATCCCTCCGATTATTTTGCCACGGGTGTTGTGCCAAGCTGTCCGGCAGGGGGTACTTACACCTATTCTCAGGAAAACGGAACGGTAACATGCAGCATTGCCGAACATCATCGGTAGGGTAAAAAATGCCTGAGGAAATTGAAAAAACAAAAAGCTGCCAAAAGAGCAGGCTTTTGAACAATATGCCTATTTTGTCCCAAAGACAAAAACTCCATTTCTGCCTATTTTCATTTATTGGGGAGAGGGGGTTTACGATGGTGGAACTGATCGTGACGCTGATTTTTGTGGGGATTGCGTTAACGGCTCTTTTGGGCAGTTTTTCTACCAGTGTGGTCAAGTCCACCGATTCGGAGGCTCTGACCCTGGCGGTGGAATTGGCAGAGGCGAAATTGGAGCAGATTCAATCGGACAAATCGGGACGGGGCTACCCCTATATTTCGGAGGAAAATTACCCGGAAGAGACGGACCCGGACGGGTACGCGGGGTACGTTCGCAAGGTGAGCATTACGCCGCAGACGGATTACAAAGAGGTTACAGTGACGGTCACGCACCCGAACATGGAAGAGGTGAGTTTATCGACCATTCTGGCCAATTATTAGGGTGAAATGAGGGGGAAGTGGCCGGGAAGGTGAGATGGAGAGGACAATGAGACAGAGCGACCCAAAAGAGGGTAGATTTTCTCAATCGAAGGGTTTTACGCTGATCGAGCTGGTGGTTACGATTGTGGTGACGGCCATTTTGGCGGGGGCGGTGTCTCATTTTTTGTTGTTTAGCTGGCGCACGTACAGTTTTGTGGACAGTCGGAAGCGGACGTTACACGAGGCGCGGCTGGCGCTTCAGATCATGAATCGGGAATTTCGGCAGATACAGAATCCCGATGGACTGGCGGTGGCGAAGGCGACGGAGTTGAAGTTTACCGACTACGACGGGAATGTAAATGATTTTGTGTACAGCGACAATGCGATTACCAAGAACGGGTACACCATAGCGGACGATGTGACGGCGTTTGAATTTCGGTATTTGAAGACGGACGGACACTATTTGCCGGTACCGGTTCCGGCCGATTCACTGTCCTATGTGTGGAATATTGAGGCCAATTACACCATTGAAATGAGCGGACAAAGCGTCCCCTTTCATCTGCTCGTCCACCCCAGAAATTTTTGAATGGACAAAATTAAGGAAGAAGCCCTGCACCGAATGAATCGACTAACACAACAAATTCGATCAGAACGAGGCAATAGCCTCCTTTTGGCGATTGTGGCAATTCTTCTGCTAAGCACCTTCAGCGTGGTAACGCTCTCCGTCGTGGTTACAGACAATCGGGTAACGGCGCACAGCCTGGAGGCTTCTAAAGCTGTTTGGCTGGCCGAGGCTGGTGTGGAGCGCGCACTTTTCTGGCTTCGCCAGCAAAACCCGCCGCCGTCCGGCACAGATTCTTTTGTGCTATTCGACCACGACTCCCTTTCCGACGGAACCTATTCCGTGACTATCCAGCCGTTATCCGGGAATGCCGACCATTATCTGAAGAAATACGACATTCTGGCCACTGGAAATGAAAAAAATATTCTAAAAGGGATTCGTGTTCGCGTAAAATCGGTAACATTTGCCCAATATGCCTATTTGTCCGGAAGCGAGGGGCAGAATATCTATTTTATTACGGGGGATGTTATTGAAGGGCCTCTTCACAGCAACGATCAAATTTCCATTTCCGGTTCGCCGGTTTTCCAGGGAAAAGTAACCAGTTCGGCCAACAGTTTTAATGAGACTTCTGGGAGTAATCCGATATTCGCAGAAGGTTACCAGTTAGGGGTGCCGGTCGTCGATTTTCCCACACCTCAGGACGTTTTGGATAATTATTACACAGAAAATTCCGATGCCCCGCTTACCATCGACGCGACGGGAAGTAAACACGCCGATTTAGAGTTTACAGCGAAAGGAGAAATCAAATATAGCGTCTGGCACTTTTCGGATGAAACCAAAGTGTACGATGTCTATAATGCGCGCGTCAAACTCACTGAGATTCACGGCCTCATTTACGTCGAAGATGACGCAACCGTTAAGGGAGTCGTAAAGGGACAAGTGACCCTTTTGGCGACGGGTGACCTCACCATTGTGGACGACATTAAATATTCCAAAGTGGAACCTGACGGTAAGCCCAAACCCGACTGCCAGGATTTGTTGGGCATGATATCCGGAGGAGATATTATTATTGCAGACAATGCTGCCAACGACCGAGATGTACGCATTGACGGGGCGCTACTTGCCCTGGGAAATTCTCTTTGTGTGGAAAATAATGATAGCGGAACGGACAGAGGCAAGCTAACCATTTACGGTTCCCTGGGGCAGGCCGTCCGCGGACCCATTAAAGCCGTTCGTTCCAACGGAAGCACAACGGGCTACACCAAAGATTACCATTACGACCAACGGCTTTGTAACACCATTCCGCCCTACTTTCCTCGTACTGGCCAATATGACGTCACTTCCTGGCAGCAAGCCGGGCGCTAAAATCTTTCGCCATCTTTTCGTACCCTTTTTCTGCAGAAACGTCACTCTCGCTCGGTTGTACCAATACCAAATAGCTCGAAAACGACCGTCTATTTTCGAGGATAAGCCTTCTTGTAGATTCGGGCGTAAAGGGGGTCGCGCGTGGCACAGCCGGCCGGGAATTGACCCAATTCGTTATTTTTGGCTCGCATGAGGTCGGTGCACCGGCTGTCCGCAATACAGGTTTTCCGAGGATTTAAACGGCCTGTTTGCAGAAGATCCGCTACCATATCCGGGTAAGCCAGGCTGCCGCGCCCTGTGCCGACGATCGTCACGTTTCCGGCTTGCAAATTGGCTTCTGCTGCGTACACAAAAAAATGCCGCAGCCAACTGTAGCCCGCTCCTGCAAGCGGTACATCCGGGTGCGCTTTTTGAAGGGTGGCAACGGTTGAAAAATGCCGGGCAACGCCAAAGAGCGGATGCTCCGGTGGCTGGTACCCGTTTTGATCCGGTTTTTCCATCGGGCGTTCCAGATGGGGATTGAAGTAGGGACTGCCCAGACTAATACTAATCATTTGTACCCCCAATTCCTTAATAAGGCTTACGAGACGCAACGGTTCTGTTAAATCCATTTCAAGCGGATTGTCCAGATTCAGCCCAAATCCATTTTCCACGGGGACGGGTTTCTCATCGTTTTGCGGAAAAGGAATGCCATCGTACGCGTTCAGGCGCGTGGCAATCAGTAGATTGGGCAAATCGGAACGAATGGCCGAGACAACCTGACGGATGAAACGAGTGCGATTTTCCCAACTTCCACCGTACAGGCCCGAGCGGGTTCGAGCGCCCAAAAGCTCGTTGAGAAGATAGGTGTGGCATTGTTTAATGTCGATAAAATCAAATCCTGCGCGTGCAGCTAACCGGGCAGACTGGAGGAATTTTTCTTCAAGCGTTTTGAGGTAATCGTCTGTCAAAATCGGATAAGAAGCATCTACCGTCACGCCACGGGAACGGTCCACAAATGTACGGGCGTCTACGATTGGGTTGTGCACGGCAGGCAGCGGCTTTCGGTAGCTCCAGCGCCCGGAGTGGGTTAGTTGCAATCCAATGAGAAAATCGTCGTCGTTTCCCCAGTACTTTCGGTGTTCCCGCCGCGCTTCTTCTACCAGACGGGCAAACCCATCGTACGTTTGTTCCGTCAAATAAAGTTGTCTGGGATTGGCGCGCCCTTCTTCGGCGACCGCGGTCGCTTCCCCCCAAAACAGTTTTGCTCCACCTGCCGCGTACCGATGCCACCGCCGAAACGTCAATTCATCCGGTGCCCCATCCGGAGTGGAGTCCGTTCCTTCCATGGGGTGAATAGCCAGAGCATTCCCCACACGCCGATTCCCGATTTGCACCGGCTGAAAAACAGCCTCCAATTTTTCCTCAAAAGAAATCTCCAGCCCAAGGCGTGAAACATCGGCTTTCAAATCGTCTAATGTGCGGTAGGTGAAAAACGTTGCCATTCAAATCTCCTTAAAAATCGTACCGAATAAACAGGGTTGGGTTAATTTGATTGTAACTTCCGTTTTGCGACCAATTTAATTCCCACTCGGTGCCCAGCCAAAATCGTTTGTTGAGGCCGAGCGAGCTAAAATTAACCAGAAATTGGGGCTCGGACATCCACCAGAGCCCGTCGTCGCTTTGCCAGAAATCGAAATACCCCTCTAAATTGAGTAAAAATCGCCCGACGTGAAAATCTTTGCTCCACACACCCGTCAATTGCCAGGCCAGCCGCTGTTGTTCTTCCTTCCGAATCAGAAATTCCAGGTGGGCGTACAAATAGCGGGAAAACAGATTGTCCCACACAAAGCCGGTCAGGTAGGCGGGGCGAATAAAATCGGCAGGCGAATCGTTGTACTGAATGGTCCATTCAATTGAGGTGAGGGCAGGTTTTTTCAGCCAGTGCCCGAGGTTAAAATAGCGGTTGAGTTCGAAGTACACACATTGCACGCCCAATTCCCAATCGTGTGTTCCTGTGCCGGAAGTAAGACTCCTGTGGTCGGCGTCAATAAATCCGAACCAACTGCCCCAGGCGTCTATGCCAACGCCCTCCAGGGTTGTGGTGAAGTAATGGCGCCGCTTGCCAAAATCGGCGTGTTGCTGAAGATTCAAGTACTGCGCTCGTGCAGGAAAGAATCCGAGCAGGAGAATCCAAAGAGTGGCACCGAATTTCGCCGTCACGCCGTTGTCGCCTCCGAATTTTCCAGAAAAACAATCGCTTCACGCACGTCTCCACTGGCAAACACGCGAATTTCATCTTTCGTTTCAATTAAACGCACAACCGAGGAGCGGGAATGATTTTTCTGGGACAGCAGCCACTCACGGTGCAAAAAATCCCCCTGTTCGGGGAAAACCGGAATGTACAGCGTGCCGTCGGCCAGCATGTCTCCGAAAAAGTGGGTTCCGTAGGAAAGCTCCGGTGTGAGGCGTCCGCTGGCAACTTCTACAATGACCGCAGCGTTGGAAATTTCGCCGTAGCGCACGGGAATGCCCAGTTGCGGATTGGTGGAGCCCCAACGCCCGGGGCCGATGAGGATGTAAGGCTTGTTGTACATCCGCTGATTAAGCCGCCCGATTTTGCGGGCAACCTCGTAGTGATTTGCCTTCAAATAGCTGCCGGATTCTACAAAAATAATGTGGTGAATGTGTTTTTTAACGCCGTTTCCCAAGGGATTGCGGCTTCGAATGAGAATACGACTCGGCTCGACCTCCGGAATTGTAATTCGTTTGTGCTCTTCTCGCACGCCGAGAGGCCTGGCTTGAAGCAAATAGAAAATGCCGCGCTCTTTGCCCGTTTCGGGATCGGGCTGAAACTCCACGCTGAATTCAATGTCCACAGGAATGCCGAAGAGAGTTTCCAAACGAACCAGGACGTCACGAACAATGTCCACGAATGGCATGAATCGATTGCTGGAAATAATGGGATCAAAAGTCAAGACAATGATGTCAGTTTCCGAGAGGTGCATGGGGTACATGGGCGTGAGGTAAGAACGATCCTTTAAAAGGGAAGCGATCTTGTAGAGCTGCCGGTCTTTGTTTTTCATGGTCGAAACGGGCAGACTGACCAGCTCGTTTTTTTCCAGATCGAGGGCGTCAAAAACTTCTTGAGAGTACCGCAAAACGTCCCGGGCAATGGAACCCTCTGGTCGAAGCTGAGGGTTAGATAAAGAAAAGACGCGGGCGTAATGCCGCCCGACAGCCCGGGTGCCCAACCCGTAAACCAGCCGCACCACGCCGTCCTGGACCTTGACCCGCCCACTCCACGGGTAGTAATTGCGTGAAAAGCCCACGCCCGAAAAAAGCGGGTAAAAAAGGTTTTCGTGACGTTTGCCCACTACCGATTGAAGCAAAATAGCCATTTTGTCGTCCGCCGAACGCAAGCTGTGTTTGCGCCGGTACGCTCGTACCGAAGGATTGTAAGTACTGGCGTAAACACGTTTGATTGCCCAGGTAAATTGGGCCATTCTTTCTTCAAAAGTTCCCTGGTTGCTAATAAACAGGGTCAAATACAAACCGGCGAAAGAGTGTTGGAGGCTGTCTTCCATGAGACTCGACGAGCGGACAGCCAGCGGCTGATTGAATTTGGCCAAAAGCTCCGAAAAGATGTCCAATATGTCGGCGGGAAATGGGCTTTTCAGAAAAATCGTGACCAGCTCTTCAAATGAGACTTTTCGGTAAAGTCCGTTCAGGTGATTGGCTTCCATAAATCGATCGAATATTTCAGTGGAAAGCACCGTGGTGTCCGGGATGCAGATACCCCTTTCCGAAAAATCGAACAAAACCCCGTCAGGGGAGGTTTCCGACGCTACAAACGTCAGCCCTTTGCCCTTGCCGCCCATTTGCCCGCCGCCCACGATGTGAATTTGAGCGGGCAAACGCTCGGGGTCTGGGGTAAAAGCCAAAAAAGGAATTTTCTCAAAATTCTGGGACATGGTTTCTCCGAAGAAATGTTTTAAAATTATATGAAAATCAAAGGTAAAAGACAAGTGGAAAATGGAATTTCCGTATTTTCCCGATGTAAAAAGAGAAACATTGAAAATGCACTGCTTCAGAAAAGCGATAAAAAAGGAAAGGAGATTTTGGGGTTAAATTTGGGCCAAACCCTGTTTTTTAACCAAAAGCACAGATTCCGGGGGAAATGGGTCAAAAATGACCTGTAAACAGGTCTCCGCTTTTTAAGTTTTAGCCTCGAAGGGGCGCAATACAGTAGCCCAGGACAACGCCCTGAGGAAAAGGGGGCCTAAAACAAAAAAACACCCTGGGGGGAGCAAAGACTTTCGGGAAGTGTTTCAGTTTGCGCCCTAAATCCAATTTAGACACAGAAAAATTTTTTTTGGGGTGCTTTTGATTTCAAAACAAGGATATCTGCTTTTCGTAATTTTTTTCGTGTCCTCAGGAAGTTGGCTGAAGCCAAGCCCACAGGTGATCTATTTTTATCTTGATTCCAATAAATGAAATCCTTAAATTTACCCTTAATTAAAATTCCTGCGTTTTGGTACTTCCTTCACAGTCTAACCAAGACCTAAGGAATCGATTCGACAAGGTGATCTTTCCAAACTGAGGAGGCTGGCGATGTTGCAAATTTCTTGGGTGGATTGGATTGTAATTGCACTCTATTTTGCCTTTGTCATTGGAATCGGAATTTACCTGAAAAAATTCGCCAAAACAGGTGAAGATTTTTTTCTGGCCGGACGGCGAAATACCTCCTGGATTGCAGGGCTGGCTTTTCTCAGTGCGAACATGGGCGCCCTGGAACTTTTGGGAATGACGGGCAACACCTTCGAATACGGCATGTTTGTGGCACATTTTTACTGGATTGGCGCCATTCCTGCCATGTTGTTTTTGGCGCTTTACATGATGCCCTTTTATTACAGCAGCAAAATTCACTCGGTTCCCGGCTATTTAAAATTGCGATTTGACGAAAAAACCCGCGTCCTAAACGCCATTGCGTTTGCCTTAATGACGCTTTTGGTTTCAGGTATTAATCTGTATGCCATGGCTCTGGTGTTGCGTACATTTTTAGGCTGGAATTGGGATGCGTGTATGTGGGCGTCCGCTTTGACTGTGGCCGTGTACGTAACCATGGGTGGCCTTATGAGCGCCATTTTTACCGAAATTATTCAATTTTTCTTGATTTGGTTCGGTCTCATGCTGGCTTCCGTCATGGGATTGATTGAAATTGGCGGCTGGAAGGCTGTTTTCGCCCGCATACCCGACTCCATGGGGCGGCTTTGGTCAACGTCAACGGATCCCTCCCTAAACGGAATGCATGTGACCTGGATGGGAATTGTACTGGGATTGGGCTTTGTCCTTTCTTTTGGGTACTGGACCACTGACTTTCTTGTGGTGCAGCGGGCGCTTTCGGCCAAAAATCTAAAATCCGCCCGCATGACGCCTATTATTGCCTCTTTCTTTAAAATGGCTTTGCCCTTCATTGTCATTGTGGGTGGCCTTATTGCCTGGGTGTTGGCTCGCGATCCTCACAGCGGGTTTAAACTTTTGGTGGATAACGGGCAGGTGCGCTACGATTCGGCGTTGCCCATGCTTTTGGCTCGCTACTACCCACAGGGGCTCATTGGCCTTGGGGTAACGGCGTTGCTGGCCGGTTTTATGGCGGGCCAAGCGGGAAATATTAGTGCGTTTAATACTGTGTGGACCTACGACATTTACAAGTCTGTAATTAAACGAAATGCTTCGGACCAGCATTACGTTTGGATGGGGCGTGTGGCGACAGTCGGCGGTATTTTGATTAGTATTGTCACGGCCTATTGGGCGAAATCCTTCCCAAGCATTATGGACTACATGCAGGCGATTTTTTCGTGGGTAAATGCCCCTCTATTTGCAACCATGCTGTTGGGAATGTTTGTTGCGTGGATCACCCCCAACGGCGCCTTTTGGGGTTTGGTGTCGGGAATGGTGAGTTCGTTTACGTTGTTTATTTTGGTGAAATTTGACCTGATTTCGCGGTCATTCATTACATTGTCCCACAATGCCAGTCCAATGGCTGCCAATTTCTGGCGGGCCTGGTGGGCGTGGTTGATTACTTTTGTGGTGACGATTGCCGTTAGTTTGTTTACTGAACGGCGACCTAAAGAAGAACTGGTTGGCCTGGTTCGCAGTCTGACACCCATTGCGCAGGAGGGCAAATTGCCGTTTTACAAAAAGCCTGAAATGATCGCCTTGATCTCTTTGATTGTTCTCATTGCATTGAATATTATTTTCTGGTAATTGTTAAAATAGCAAAATGTTAGGTGAATTCGATAAAGTAGGAGATTTCCGATGCCTGAAAATCGTATGTTGTCCATTTGGTTTTTTGTCGGATTAATGCTGTCTATTTTTGGGGGGATTGTCACGCTAACCGGGATCGGCTATCTTTTTCATCCCCAAACCCAAACCGAAGTGGTACGCGTACACGCGCACGTTTGGTGGGGATTGGCCAATCCCAATCTGTGGTGGGGCGGCGTTATGCTGATTGCGGGACTTATTTTTCTCGTGCCGGCGTATCTCCATTACAGATCCCCGCAGAAAAATGAGCCGTACAACGATTAAATCCAATGTAATAGGAGGAAAAAGTGGGTAAGAACACTTGGGAAGTGCGTCATTTGGGAAAATATGAGGTACTCACTTTGGAAAATGCTTTGGGTGAAAAGTTCTCTGTCATTCCCGCGTACGGTGCCAATGTGTCTGAATTGGTGTTGGAAAAGAACGGTCGGCACTATTCCGTTTTAGATGGCTACAAAACGGAGTCGGATGTGGACCAAAACGATTGGTCAAAGGGGAATCGGCTGATGCCTTTTCCCAATCGTATTCGAAACGGACGCTACACGTTTAACGGCAAGGAATACGAGCTTCCCATCAACGAACCGGAACGGCACAATGCCATTCACGGTTTTATTTTCAAAAAACCTTTTGCCGTGCTGGATTCTACTCCGCCCGGCGAAGACACCTCGATTCGGCTTGTCCACCGCTACGAGGGGGACTACCCCGGTTACCCGTTTCCATTCGAAATCAACCTTCGCTATTCTCTGAAAGAAGTTCACCATTTTGAGGTAGAGGTACAGGTTCAAAATACCGGTGAAACTTCCATGCCTTTCGGAGACGGCTGGCATCCCTATTTTCGCCTTCGTTCGCCCATTGAAAATCTGGAACTAAAAATTCCGTCCACCGAAAAATTGGTGCTGGATGAGCAAATGATTCCCACGGGTGAAGTAACTACCTTTGCGAATTTTGCGGACTTTCGAGCTGTCAATGGAACGGTTTTGGACACCGTTTTTCGATTGAGTGGAAAATCCGGCATGGCTGTTGCGGAAATTCGCGATCCAGCCGAGCAAGTAACCCTGCGAATTTGGCAGGAAACGGGCCCCGGAAAGTACAATTTCATGGTCGCCTTTACGCCTCCGCAGCGGGAATCCCTGGCAGTTGAACCCATGACGTGCAGTACAAACGCGTTTAACAGCGGCGACGGGCTGTTGGTGTTGAAACCAGGCGAAACCTTTCGAGCGCAGCACGGCGTTCAATTGGTGTGAAAAGTTCCTCAATCGTTTGAATGAAAGCGTTACGGTAAAATTTACTTTGGCTCCGAAAAATTCTTTGTCAAAAGAGAAACGCTGCAAATAGAGCAAATTGGTGCAGGAACAACTGAGATAAGCAGGTTGCCTAATTTCATGACTGCTGGTTTATCAGATATTTACGGTCGCAGTGAAAGGGTCTTAGAAGCTCAGCGAAAACGATTTCAAAAAACAATGTCCCGATTTAAGGCGTTTTTTGGCGGTGCAGCTAACCGTTTTTTCAGCGCACCGGGAAGAACGGAAATCGGCGGAAATCACACCGACCACAATCAGGGACTGGTGCTGGCAGCCAGCGTGAATCTGGACGCCATTGCAGCCGTGCGAAAAAGGCCCTCGCGCACGCTCACCGTTTTTTCGGAGGGCTACGCCGAACCGTTCATCGTTGACCTGTCCGATTTGTCCGCCAAAAAACAGGAAGCGGGAACCACAACGGCACTTCTCAGGGGAATAGCGGCTCGGTTTGTCGAATTGGGCTACGCCGTGGGCGGATTGGACGCTTTCCTTTCTAGTGAGGTGCTGCCGGGATCAGGCCTGAGTTCTTCAGCCGCCATCGAAGTGCTGGTGGCAACCATCTTGAACGGTCTTTACAACGGAGGCAAAATTCCCCCCGAAACCATTGCTACCATCGGTCAGTTTGCCGAGAACACCTATTTCGAAAAACCGTGCGGTCTAATGGATCAAATGGCTTCGGCAGTGGGCGGTGCGATTAAGCTCGATTTTGCCTTTCCGGATCGTACCAAAATAGAGAAAATCTCCCTGAATTTAGAGCCGTTCGGCTACAGCATGCTGATTGTGAACACGGGCGGCAGCCACGCCAACCTGACCTCGTATTACGCCGCTATTCCAGCCGAAATGAAAAAGGTGGCCGGATTTTTTGGGAAAAAAGTGCTCAGAGAAATTTCCCGCTCCGATGTTTTGGAGCAAATCGGGGCTTTACGCGAAGCCGTAGGCGACCGTGCCGTTTTGCGGGCGCTGCATTTTTTTGAAGAAAACGAACGCGTGCGTCGCCAGGCTGACGCCCTGAAAGCCGGCCAATTTGCCCGTTTTTTGGAGGAAATTCGAGATTCCGGAAATTCTTCTTGGAAATGGCTTCAAAATGTCACGGCGCCTCAAAATCCACAGGAACAAGGACTTGCCCTGGCGCTGGCGCTGACGGAAGATTTTATTCGGCAAGTGGGAGAAGGCGCCTGTCGGGTGCACGGAGGCGGTTTTGCAGGTACCATTCAGGTCTTTTTGCCCCGGAAAGCAGTGGGCAACTACCGCCGTTTGATGGAAGGCATTTTTGGGAAAGGCACCGTGCTCACCCTTTCCATTCGGCCAATTGGCGCAACGGAGGTCTCGCCGGATTAAAAGAGCTTCCTTTTTTCGATAAGTATTTTGGTGTGGTTGGCGTTTTTATGCCATTTGGGGGCACATTGGGTCTGCTTGGCTCTTTCCTGCTGTTATCCCTTTAATCCTGTTAATGTAACCCCTTGAATAAAATACTTTTGGGCGGCAAAAAAGACCACTACAATGGGCAACGTCATGAGAGAGGAAGCGGCCATGACCAGATTCCATTCTGTTGCGCGGGAACTCTTGAAAACCTGCAAGCCAATGCTGAGAGTCATTAAATTTTGGTCGTGAATGTAAATTAAAGGACTGAGCAGATCGTTCCAGGCGTACATGAATTGAAAAATCACAATGGCCAAAAGTGCCGGTTTGATCAGCGGCAGCATGATGTCCCAATAGATTCGAAAATACCCGCAACCGTCAATTCGAGCGCTCTCCACCAAATCCTTGGGAATGGAAAGGAAAAACTGCCTTAGCAGGAAAATGAAAAAAGCCGTGCCAAACATGGAAGGAAGCCACAGTGGTTTTAACGTATTTACCCAGCCGAGCGCCTTGAAAATCAAAAATTGCGGCACCATGGTGACCTGGTAAGGTAACATCATCGTGGCCAACAGAACCACAAAGACGGCGTTGCGGCCGGGCCATTTAAGACGCGCAAAAGAAAAAGCTACCAGAGAACTGGCCAATGTGGTGCCGAAAATACTGGTCAGAGTGACAAGAGTGGTGTTTAGAAAAAATTTGGCGAATGGAACAATATGAAAAATGTCACTGAAATTTTTCCAGCGGACCGGATGTGGAATCAGAATGTCCAAAATGGTTCTGTCGTTGACAATCTGTTGAGGTGTTTTGAAAGACGTAATCAACATCCAGAAAAAGGGAATGGAAAAAATGAGCGCTCCCGCAAAAAGCACAAGCTGTCGAAGAAAAAATGACCGTTTTGACGATTCGGAACTCACGGCCCCTCCTGATAGTACACCCATTTTTTGCTTAGTTTTAGGTTGAAAATGGTCAGAATGAGAATAACCAGAAAAAGAATCCAGGCCATTGCAGAAGCGTAGCCCATTTTAAAATACATGAAAGCATTATTAAAAAGATAGTACACGTAGAACAGCAAAGAATCGTTCGGACTGTTGAGCCCTGTAATCACGTAGGCACGGGTAAAAATCTGTAGGTAGGAAATAATCCCCATAACCAGGTTGAAAAAGATGTAAGGCGTCAGAAAAGGAATGGTTATTTTCCAGAACTGTTGCCACGGGCCGGCGCCGTCAATTTTGGCTGCTTCGTACATTTCGGCGGGGATGTTTTTAAGGCCTGCCAGCCAAATGACCATTCCGCCGCCTGCCCCCCAGAGCAGAATGAGGAGCAAAGCTGGTTTTGTCCAGTGTGGGTCGGACATCCAATTGGGACTGGTAATCCCGAAAATGCCGAGAAACCGAGCCAAAAGCCCGTTGGACGGGTTGAGCAGCCAGATCCACAAAATGGCTGCCGCTACAATCGGTACAATGGAGGGCAGATAATAGAGAGTCCGGTAGATTCCAATGCTTTTAGATTCACGGTTGAGCAGGAGCGCAATGGCCAGACCAATCACAATACTCAGCGGCACGCCCAAAACGGTAATGTAGAACGTATTCCAGAGACTTTTCCAAAAAAGCGGGTCGGTGGGAACAGTCTTTCCGGTCAGCGGGCTTTTTGTAAATCCGAAAAGGTGTTTGTAGTTGGCCAGCCCTACAAATTGTGCCGGATGAAGGACATCGTAGTGCGTGAAGCTAAAAAGAATCGAAGCAATAATCGGCCCTAAAATGAAAATGAAAAACCCTGCCATCCAGGGCAGCGCAAACAAAAATCCGCTGCGCGCCTCTTCCCACATAAGCGGCCCGTTTTTTTTCTGCCGATAAAGATTCAAGCCGAAATACACAACCAAAAACAGCGTAATGGCCACGAAAATCCAGTAAATGACCCGAAAATCCAACAGCGGGTACACCTTCTTGTGCAGAATTTTGTCCAATTCCCGCTGTACGGAAAGTTGTGCGCGGCGCAGAGCTTGTTCAGGCGGTGCAAAGTGAAAAGTGGCCTGATCCTGTGCACGAACCTGAGCATCCCACAAAAGTTGAGCTACCGGCGTGACGGGACGGTAGTGGCTGTACTGTAACAGGTGAACGAATGTTAAATAGGCTTTAGCAAAACGGGGAAAGCGGGGCAGATTGTGTGTGCTCAAATAATCGTTCAGTGATTTTCGGGCGTAGATTTCGGGAATGTACACCTTGTAGCCCACGCGGGCATTGTAGTCTTTTTGGAGTTTTCCCACAATTTTGGCTGCCTCCAGCGAAGACATCCACTGAATGAACTTCCACGCTTCTTTCACATGCCGGGCGTTTTTGGGGATCACAAAAGAAAATCCTCCTGACCACGTAACGGGCGGGTGTCCTTTTGGAACGGGCATAGGTGCGATGCCAAAATCCAAGTTTAGTTTGTACCGAGCGATGGTTTGCAAATACCAACTGCCCATAATAAACATGGCCAGTTTGCCTTGAAGAAACGGGTCCGTAATGGTGTCAATTCGACCGTAGCCGCTCTGGAAACGAGCCAATTCATTTAAGCGCCCGCCGAGGGTGTCACAGAGTTGGGTCACGTAGCGAAGGGCCTCAATGTTTTCAGGCGCAGCAAGGGTGACACGCCTTCCGTCCTCTGACATAAAACTTCCGCCGTTTGCCCAGGACCAAATGTAAAACCATCCTTCTCCAAGGTAGGGGGCAAAGCCCAATTGGGTAATGTGTCCTCTTGAATCCCGTTTGGTCAATTTCAATGTGAGCTTTGTCAATTGTTCCCACGTTTTGGGGGGCTTCTCGGGGTCTAAACCGGCTTCGCGAAAAAGTTGTTTGTTGTAGTAAACAGCCCGACTGTCCGTATCGTAGGGAATCCCGTAGATTTTCCCCTTGTAAGATGCCTCCTTTCGGGCGTAATCGTAAAAATCATTCCACGGAAAATGGCTTTCTTCGATTAAGCGATTGAGGGGCAGAAAAGCGTCCTTGGCTGCCCAGGAAGCCACGGCAAAGCGGTCTTGCCGAAGCACATCCGGGGGCGTCCCTCCTGCAATGGCGGTGAGCAGTTTTTGCGGGTCCATATCGCCTTTACCGCCGGGCGTCCCTAAAGTAATGGTGACTTCAGGGTGGATTTTGTCGTAGTAGCGGATGGCCCCGAGCACACCCTGAAAGCCAGGAATATTAGGGAATCCCCAAATAACCAGCCGTGTTGCCTGTCGGTTTTGACTTGGTTGGAAGAACTGGTACAACTTTTCAATATTGAACGTAACCAAAAGAATGGCAACTGCAAGAAGAATCAGGACGGTTTTTTTCATGGGCAAAAAGGAATCATCATAAAGATACCGGTTTCCGAAAACGTTTTCATTAATTTAGAGAAGTGCGATTGCAAAAGCAAGTGAAAATTGTAGTAAACCGCTCTTTGTAGGCTACCAAAAGAGGGGAAAGTACCGCAAACTTGCTTCCACAATTTTTTAGCGGATTAAACGGGATTTGCCGCCTTCTGAGGTTGTGATTTTTCTACGAAACATTTGCCAAAAATCCTGATTCTATTTTTCGGCTTTTTCCAGTAGGATTTGTCTGTTTTTCACGTTTTGCTTCGCTTTAGATGGAAAAAATGCATTCTAACAACGCGCAGTTATTGGGCCCAACAGAAAAATGCCTTTCATAATTCGAAATCTCTCAAAACGTATTTCGAATCGCAGTGGCTGACATTTGAGAAAGTCAGAGATTTTGTTTTTCCTCCCCGAAAAAATACTTTCAATTTCCCCCTAAAATCCGTATTTTTAACAAAAAGCGTAAATCGATTTGGAGGAAAAGATGGCAAAACCGTACCAAATATTGGTCATAAATCCGGGTTCGACTTCCACAAAAATGGCGCTTTTTGAAGAAAATACACCCGTCTGGGAGGAAACCATTTCACACGCGCGGGAGGAATTGAAGCAATTTTCGTCTGTTTGGGATCAACTGGAGTTTCGGCAACACGCCATTCTGGATTTGGCCACACGCCGCGGGCTGGATTTTACCTCGTTGGACGCAGCTGTGGGACGCGGGGGACTGCTGCGTCCGTTGCCCGGCGGAACCTACCGGGTAACGAAGCAAATGCTCGACGATGCGCGTCAGGGCATTCAAGGCGAACACGCCTCTAATTTGGGGTGCGCTCTTGCTGACTTTGTGGCAAAACAGGCTGCTTGTCCGGCCTACGTGGTCGACCCGATTTCCGTAGACGAGTTTGAGCCTCTGGCGCGCTATTCCGGCCATCCTCTTTTGGAACGAAAGAGTTTGGCGCACACGCTCAATATTCACGCCGTTAGTCGCTGGGTGGCGGCTGAAATGGGGATTCCCCTTGGGGAAAGTCGTTTTGTGGTGGCGCATTTGGGAGGCGGAATTTCCGTGGCGCCCGTGAAAAGCGGTCGGATTGTGGATGTGAACGACGCCTCCAGCGCGGGACCCTTCAGTCCGGAGCGCACCGGGACGCTGCCGCTCCAGGGATTTATTTCACTCTGTTTCTCAGGAAAATATTCGGAACGACAGATGCGCCGTCTGGTAATGGGGGAGGGCGGCCTGGTGGCCTATCTGGGAACGCACGATGCTCAAGACGTGGAAAAAGGGATTGAAGCGGGAGACACTGCGGCAGAGGAAGTCTACGAGGCCATGGCTTACCAGATTGCCAAGGAAATTGCAGCCATGGCTTCGGTTCTCAGTGGTCGATTGGACGCCATTATTTTGACCGGCGGTTTGGCTCATTCGAGGCGCCTGACCGACTGGATTGAAGCTCGCGTCCGCTTTATTGCGCCGGTTAAACGCACCCCGGGCGAATTTGAAATGAAGGCTTTGGCCGAAGGCGCCCTTCGCGTCTTGCGCGGAGAAGAAAAGGCCTTAGATTACGACAAGCTGTGAGGTGTTTGTCACATGGTTTGCAGATTAAGAAATCAAACGGCCTAACCTTTTTAAAAAATGAGGCTTACAACCCCATCTTTTCGATTATTTTAAGGCCAATAAAAGCGTTCTTCTACGGAATTAAAGCGGAAAGCAATTGGGGAATCCACTTTTCAGTCTGGGAATCGAACGCGCCGAATCCCGCACAAAATTCCCAATAGGCCCAGCTAAAATGCCGCGCCTCTGCCGCCCGCGCAACGGCGTTCGTCCAGA
Source organism: uncultured Deferribacteres bacterium (assembly GCA_964579725.1). Classification (GTDB taxonomy): domain Bacteria; phylum Zhuqueibacterota; class JdFR-76; order JdFR-76; family BMS3Abin05; genus CAZOHG01. The sequence goes on along the minus strand of CAZOHG010000007.1, from coordinate 29,748 downwards.
GAGTGCGTGAGACCAAATCGGCTTTGGAATAGGCACCGAACTCACCAATGTAAATCGGACGGTTATGTTCGTTCGCCCAGACCGCGATTCGGTCAAAATCGCGGTTCATTGCGGCCACTTCTTGCGGGGAAGCGTTCCATTTTGTACCCAGTCAGGCCTGACTTCCCGCTACCCATTCGGCTCCCTGGTGGGTGAAATGGAACGGCTCGTAATAGTGAATCGTCACAATGGCGTTTTGCTCCTCAGCCGGAATTGTCAGGTAATCAAGTGCGCCGAGCCCGCCCCAATTGGCCGTGCCGATAATGACGGTGCGGGCGGGATTGGATCGGCGAATGACGGAAAGGGCGTCCGCAAGAAGGAGATTCCAGAGAGAAGGGGTCAGGTTGCCGTGCGGTTCATTAAGGATTTCGAAAAGAAGCTCCGGTGGAGAGTTTTGGTAGTGCTCGGCAATTTGTGTCCACAGTCCCAAAAACCGCGCTTTTTGGGTAGTTGGATTTTCCATGAGAGCTTCGTAGTGGTGAATATTCAAAACGAGCAAAAGCTTCCGCGAAAGCGCTTGGTGCACAGCCCAATCCACACGGGCGAAAAAATGGGGGTCAATGGTGTAGGGTGGCGTCTCTTTTGCGTGCGCAGACCACCGAACGGGGAGGCGAATCGATGTGAAACCGGCGGTTTTAATGGCCTGGAAATAAGATTCCTTCAGAATCACTCCCCAGTCACCCTCGTTTGGCGCTTCGAGGGCATTGCCCAAATTCATGCCGCGTCCTAATCTCTGGTTTTGCGTGAACGGGTCAACGGGCGGGAGCGGTTCTTTGGAAATGTCCACCAAAGATGCCGAATTTTTGCCGCAGCTCAAAACCAAAAAGGCGGCGCAAAGAATCTGAGCCGTGAAAAGAATAACGTGCGGTCGCATGGTTTTCCTCAAAATACAGGCAATTGCTTGACTTCAAAAGGGGAATTCCCTATATTAAAATAAAAATTTTGGGCGCAAAAAACAGCTATTTTTTAAATCGCTGTTCAACGCAACAATTTAATAGGTCAACAAGCGAGGAAAAACCCCATGCCCACGCCAAAATCCAAATCCGTAGGAAATACGATTATCCGAAAAAGTGCCTTCTCTTTTTTGTTAGCGGTTGCTTTTCTCTTTGCCTATTTGGCCTACGCGCTTTGGGCGCGCCCTCACGTGACGCCCAATTGGGACCACGCCGTAACGCGCACATTTTACACATTTTTGACATTTGCGATTACTCTCTTTTTTCACAAGGTTTTTGCGGGATTTTTCCGCTGGTACAATGAAAATGTCGTCCAAAAAACGCAGTCGACTTTGGACGACAAATTCCTGCCGCTTTTTCAACGCTTGACCATCGTGGTATTGTGGTCGGTAGCTTTTATTACGCTCCTGAGTTTGTTTGGAATAAATATTAGCGCCTTGGTGGCCACGCTGGGGGTCAGCTCACTGGCCATTGCGTTGGCCGCGCAGGACACCATTGCCAATCTCATTGCAGGTTTTCTAATCATGGTGGATCAGCCCTTTCGTGTAGGTGACAAGATCAAATTACCCTCGGGCGAAATGGTCACGGTTAAGGAGATCGGAATCCGCCGGTCTAAATTTTTTCTGGAAGATCAAGCGATTATTATTGTGCCGAATGTGGATTTAAGCAAAAATAAAATTGTCAATTTCAGTTACATGGAAGAAATTTCAAAACTAAAAACCGGCCAAAATAAAAACTGACGCGGCTTTGTCATTGCTGCGGCAGGCCGCCCAGGGAGAAAAAACAATGGAAAAGAAATCTGTCTCGGGATACCGCTGGATTGTATTGGGGGCGTACATGCTCATTGCGGCTTTAACGCAAATGTACTGGCTCAATTTCGCCTCTATCGACACGTTTGTCGAAAAGAAACTGGCTGTTTCGGCGATGCGCGTGGGGTGGCTGGCACTGGTTTTTCCTCTAATGTACGTGTTTCTTTCCATTCCTTCCGGTTTTATTATTGACAAAAAGGGCTACCGCTTTAGCGTGGGGCTTGGAGCGGTGCTGGCGGCTGTTTTTGCAACTCTGCGCCTCCTAAATCCAGCCAGCTACACCGTTTTGCTGCTTTCGCAGATTGGCATTTCCCTGGGGCAACCCTTCGTTTTAAACGGGGTAACCAAACTGGCCGTCGGTTGGTTTCCCGAGCAGGAAGAAGCCACAGCGGTGGGCTTGGGGTCTTTGGCGCTTTTCATTGGAATGATTGTAGGATTGGGGGGAACACCGGCCTTGGTACACGCCCTGGGATTCGAAAAAATGCTGCTTGCGTACGCAGGTCTCGGAATCGTGGGTGTGATTGTCTTTCTTGCCCTGGCCAAACCGTGCCCTTTGGTGGAAACCAAAACAGCCGCTCAAGACATCCCTGTCAGCTATTTTAGTGGGGTGAAAAATCTGTTTAAAATGCGTGATTTTGTTTTATTGGGTTTTATTGCACTGATTGGAATTGGGACATTCAACGGGCTGGCCACCTGGTTGGAGAAGATTTTGAATGAATTTCACGGCATTTCAATGACCGACGCAGGCACCATTTCCGGCATGTTGGTGCTCAGCGGGATGGTGGGTTGCCTTGTCATTCCGCTCATTTCCGACAGCATTCGCCGCCGCAAACCCTTCATTATTCTGGCCAGTGTCATTGGCATGGCGGGTATGATGATTTTATTGTTTGGCCATTCGTACAGAATCCATTTTCTGAATAGTCTGTTGATCGGCTTTTTTCTCATCTCCGCACTGCCTATTATGTTAACCATGTCGGCTGAAATTACCGGGGCGGCTTACGCCGGTGTTTCGGTGGCCTATTTACAGCTTTTGGGAAATGGGGCCGCCGTCGGAATTGTGCCCATTATGGAAATGCTGCACAAATCCGCTTTCGGGTACTCGGCTTCCATTGTATTTTTAATCGGGCTTCTTTCGATCTCTTTTTTGTTGGCTCTTTTTCTGCGCGAAACAGCTCCGATCTCTTGAGGGCGAGTGGCGCTGCTATGGGTGGCCGCGCCGCATTCCCACCCGGTTTTTGCCCAAATGTGTAATTGCCTTGCATTTTGACACATCCGCTTTTATATTTAATAAATCCTTATGGTGGATTATGTGAGGTAATTTTAGCACGAAAACAAATGGGGCAGTTGAACTGTAGGAACGCGAAGCCACCATTTTAAGCGGAAGACGAAACAAGTTTCAGGTTTTTGAATGGCTAAGGAAATAAATTGCAGATGAAAGCAGCCTTGGGTGTTGACGTCGGTGGAACCAAAATTTCTGCCGCTCTGGTTTCGGACGAAGGGGAGCTTTTGGGGGACATTTACCGTACCGCTACCGAAGCCAATCGGGCGCAAGACGAAATAGAAGAAAATTTGGTGCAGGTTTTACAAGCGGCGTTGAAAAATGCCCCTGTCTCTTTGGAGCACATTGCAGGCGTAGGATTAGGACTGCCCGGCCCGTTGGACGCGAAACAGGGGGTTTTGCTGACTCCGAACAATCTCCCCACTTTGCACGGCTACCCGGTTGCCCGGCGCGTGGCCGAACGGTTGCACCTGCCCGTTAAAATCAACAATGACGCCAACGTTTTTGCCCTCGGAGAGGCCGTTTTTGGGTCGGCTCGCCAATCGGACATTGTCATTGGGCTCACACTGGGCACAGGGTTTGGATGTGGTGTTGTACTGAACCGAAAAATCTTCGAGGGCGCCACCGGAACGGCGGGCGAAATTTACCTGTCGCCTTACAACAACACACAATTTGAAGAAATTATTTCGGGCCGCGGGTTGGCCAGGTTGTACGAGAAACATTCCGGACAAAAAGTCATCGGACCGGAAATCGAATCCCGGGCACGTTTGGGAGAAGAAGCGGCGCTAAATTCCTGGCAGGAATTTGGCTTTCATCTGGGGCGGATTATTGCCCACATGGTCAATTTTCTTGACCCGGACGCCGTTGTTGTGGGTGGCTCCATTAGTCATGCCTTCGATCTCTTTGAACCGGAAATGCGGAAACAAATCGAGGACAATATTAACCCGAACCCCCGGGAACACGTAAAAATCCTCAAATCTCGCCTCGGAGAAGAAGCGGCCATTTTTGGCGCGGCCGCACTCATTTTGGAGAGGAGCCAATGAACGAATTCTTGCGTTCCGAGGACAATGCGGTTTTGGGTCTTTTGACCGATTTTGGTGACCGGGACGGCTACGTCGGCGTTGTCAAGGGAGTGGTATTGCATTTTTCTCCCCGCGTCCAAATTGTGGACATCTCTCACAGCATTTCGCCTCAGGATATTGACGAAGCCGCGTTTGTTTTGCTTACAACCTACCGCTATTTTCCGGAAAACACGTTGTTCGCTATCATTGTAGATCCCGGAGTGGGCACAGACCGTCGCGTCATTGGGGTGGAGACGGAAAAATACGCTTTTCTTGCACCGGACAACGGCGTTCTGGCTCCAATTTTTCAGCGCGAAAAATTATTTCGGGTATTCGAAATTACCGACAAGCAATTTTTTCTGCCCGAAATCAGCGCCACTTTTCACGGGCGCGATATTTTTGCCCCCGTGGCCGGCCAGTATTTGTCCGGCTTAACCTTTTCCGAGATGGGGCGGGAAATCCAGGATTTCGACCCCGGATTTTTTCCCATTGCCCAAAATTTGGGCGACAAGATTTCGGGTCAAATTCTTCACATCGACCGTTTTGGCAATCTCATTTCAAATATCCCGGTGGGGTGGGTGCAAAAATTGGCCGAAAAAAAGGCCGTAACGGTGCGCGTCGGGGAGTTCCAACTCAAAGGAATGGCCGAAACCTTCTACTCGGAATCGGGGCGTGGTTTGCAGGCGTACCCCGACAGCTCAGGATTCATTGGATTTTCGATTTTTAAAAGCAGTGCCGCGGAAATGACGGGCCTGAAGAAAGGGGATTTGGTTGAAGTTTTTTAATCGGCTGGCAACGGGGAAAAGGAAAGACCCTTCATCTCATGAATAATCCGTACGATTCCCCGTCATTCGATTACGAAGCCTACCGGAGGCGCAACCGCTTTTTTTCTTTTTTGCGAAGCGATCGCGTGTGGCTGAATATTCTCCTGTTTTTGCTGACCGTGGCGTCCACCTATTTTGTCAGCAATAGCTGGACGTACGTTCTGTCACTCATGGGTATTCTTTTCTGTCATGAAATGGGCCACTATGTGGCGGCCCGACGGTACGGTATTCGGGCTACACTGCCCTATTTTATTCCCATGCCGTTACCCCCTTTTGGAACCCTGGGGGCCGTAATCCGAATGGAACACGTCGTTCCCAATCGAAAAGCTCTATTTGACGTGGGGGTGGCCGGCCCTCTGGCCGGTCTGTTCGTGGCTATTCCCGTGACGATTTACGGTCTGGCTCATTCCTCTGTTGTCCCGCTTTCCGGACTCAGTCAAGGTACCTTGCAATTGGGTGATTCTCTTCTCTTTAAATTTCTCTCGTACTGGATTGTCGGTCCCGTTCCCAAAGGGTACGATGTGGTTTTGCATCCCGCCGCTTACGCCGGCTGGGTGGGGCTGCTGGTTACGGCGCTCAACCTGCTGCCGGTCGGGCAGTTGGACGGTGGACACGTGGTGTACGCCATGTTGGGGGGAAGAAAAAGTCGCCTTGTTTTTTACCTGAGTCTGCTTGCTTTTGCGGTGATTCTCATTTTTTTCTATTGGGGCTGGGCGCTCATGATCGTTTTTATTGTCGTTTTTGCCTTTAAGCACCCGCCTCCGTTGGACGATTGGACGCCGGTTGGGAAGAAACGACTGGTTTTGGGCATTTTTGTCATGGTGATTTTTTTTCTGTCGTTTACACCGGTTCCATTTAAAATTTAAAGGGCCAATTTTGTGAATAAAAAAATCGCGGGTGTCGGTGAGATTTTGTGGGATGTGTACCCTAATGCGCGTTTTTTGGGGGGCGCAACGGCCAATTACGCCTTCCACGCCGGGCAATTGGGCGACATTCCGATTATTGTAAGTCGCGTTGGTGAAGATGCCGCCGGAGACGAAATTCTTCGTGAAGTACGAAAGCGCGGGGCGGACACCGCTTTTATTCAACGAGATCCCGAAAAACCCACGGGGCAAGTGCGCATTCGGTTGGACGCTCGGGGCGTGCCGTCCTTTGAGTGCGCGCAGGACGAAGCCTTCGATTACCTAACGTGGACGCCGGAATTGGGGAGGCTTGCCACCGAAGTCGATGCCGTTTTGTTCGGGACGCTGGCACAGCGTTTGTCCCCTGCCCGACAAACCATTCAGAAATTCGTGAGCAGAGCGGCCAAGGGGCTAAAGCTCTTCGATCCCAACCTTCGGGAATTCCCTCCCGAATTGCGTCCTGTGGTGGAGCGTTCCCTGCAATTAACGGATATTTTGAAATTGAATGAAGACGAGCTCATCTCTCTGCGCGCCCTTTTGGAGAAGAAAACTCTTGGTGAGACCGATTTTTTTCAATGGTTGTTGGAGGAATTTTCTCTTACCGGAGTTTGCCTGACTCTTGGGGAAAAGGGGGCATGTTTTTATGCGCCGGAGGGACAATTCTATTCGCCCGGTGTTCGAATTGAACCGGTGGACACAACCGGTTCCGGAGACGCTTTCATTGCAGCGTTGACCGTCAAATGGCTGGCGGGAGCTTCTCTTGAAGAATCGCTGGATTTTGCCAACGGCGTGGCCGCTTTTGTGGCCACATTGCCCGGAGCGGTACCACGGTACACGGAAGACGAGGTGCGATCCTTTTTGGCAGTGCACCGCGAGCGTACGGTTGACCCGCAGTGGGCAGCCAAAAAATAGCGCGAAAAGGCACAGGGCTCGGACTTTCGCTGTTTTGTCAGTTAGCAAAATTTCTTGCAAATGATTGAAAAAAAAGTTATTTTACTCGAAAGCGTCGGCTCCACCAATTCCTTTTTGCTGGATTTGCCCGAGGAACAAAAAACGGAAGGACTGGTGGTTCGCGCGGAAGAACAAACGGCCGGCCGGGGACGTTTGGGACGAAGGTGGCTTTCGCCCCGCGGAAAGGGCCTCTATTTTTCAGTCCTTTGGAGGCAAAACGGGCCGGTTGAAAAAAACTATTTACTGGTTTTAGCAGCAGCTCTGGCAGTTGTTCGGGCGGTTGAAACGGCAACCTCCTGCCAACCGGAGCTTAAATGGCCAAATGACATTTTGATCGGTCGAAAAAAAGTGGGGGGAATTTTACTCGAACAGCGAGGCAAGCCGGAGCCGGGGCAATGGGTGGTGGCCGGAATCGGCCTGAATGTGGAACAAGAATCGACGGAATTTTCCGAGGACTACGGCGGACATGCCACGTCGCTCAAAGCGGCGTGCGGAGAAGACATGGACCGAGAAAGGCTTTTTCGCGCCATCTTGGCCCAATTGGGTGATTTTTACGCGCTTTACAAGTCAGGAAAGGAAGAAACCCTTCGCCGATTTTTTGTACAGAAATCTAATTTGTGGGGCGAACCGGTTCAAGTGATTCAGAACGGCCGGAAAATCGAGGGAGTTGCCGAGGGCATGGACCCGCACGGCGGTTTGATCATTCGGAAAGGGCGAAAAAGGCAAATCGTCTACGCCGGAGACCTCTTGCCGAAAGAGTGGTTTTTGTAACAGGTGGCTAACGGGAATGAAAATGAGAGATTTACTGCTGACAATTGATGTGGGTAACACCCACACGGTCATCGGTTTTTTCCGGGGGAAAACGCTTCAGGCTCACTGGCGGATTACCAGCAATATCGCCCGCACGGAAGACGAAAGCTGGGTGCTGCTCAAGCTTTTTTGCGATTCGTCGAATTTGAACAAAAATCAAATTAAGGGAGCCATTATTTCTTCGGTTGTGCCCAATTTGACCCCGGTTTTTGTTCAGATGATATCGGAATATATCGGATTGGAACCGGTCGTCGTGAGCGCTTCACTTCCGCTTCCCATTCACATTGCGTACGACAATCCGCGTGCTGTGGGTGCCGACCGAATTTGCGACGCCGTGGCAGGTTTTCTTCAGTACGGTGGTCCCTTAATTGTCGTGGATTTGGGGACGGCCACCACTTTCGACGTCATTACCGAGACGGGAGATTATTTGGGAGGCGCGATTGCTCCGGGCATCGAGACCTCTTCGATGGATTTGTTTCGACGGGCGGCCAAACTTTTCCCGGTTCAATTTGAATTCCCGACGCGTGTCATTGGTCGGAACACCAAAGAAAGTATTCAGGCGGGCATTATGTTTGGTGCGGTTGAACAGGTCGACGGCATTGTCCGCCGCATCAAAAGGGAGTTGCCTGCCGGAAAACATGTGCACGTGGTTGGAACCGGTGGCCTGGCGAGAGCCATTTTCGGGCGTTCCGAAACGATCGAAAAGGTGGAGCCGGACCTGACTCTGTACGGGATGCAAATGATCTACGAGAAATTGGAAAAATGAGAGCTTTTTCTTTCAGAATTACCCTGTTGTTGTTTATTCTGACTCTGGTCACCTGGCAGCCGGTTCGTGCCGATTCAGACTTTCCCAAGCCGGTGGGATTTGTCAATGATTTTGCGGGGGTAATCGAACCGGCCTACGCGCAAAAAATCGAAGCGCTTTGCTTGGAGGTCAAACAAAAAACAGGGGCGGAAATTGCCGTGGTCACCGTTAAAACGGTGGGGCCCGATTACACGCCACAGCAGTACGCCAATCTGTTGTTCGAAAAATGGGGGATCGGTCAGAAAGGCAAGGATAACGGCGTGCTACTTTTAGACGCCATCGAAGAACGCTACGTGTGGATTGAGGTGGGGTACGGTTTGGAAGGCATTCTGCCCGACGGTTTGGTGGGTGAAATTCGCGATCGGTACATTATTCCGTACCTGAAAAAAGGCCGTCGCGGTGAAGCCTACCTGAATGGCGTCCGTGCCATTGCGGGGGTGATTGCCAAAAACGCCGGAGTCAGTATTACAGGGTCCGTGCAGGTAGCGTACAATCCCCGGGCCCGCCAAAAAGCCCTGAAAGCCCAAAAAATCCAGAAAGCCATTTACTGGACGCTTATTCTTTTGTTTTTCTTCGTGATTCCGTTTTTCGGAAGAAAGAATAAAAAAAGAAAAAATACGGGTTTTTGGGGACCCTGGTATTGGGGAGGCGGTGGCTTTGGCGGGGGTGAAGGGGGAGGTTTCGGTGGCGGATTTGGCGGCTTTGGCGGAGGGGCTTCCGGTGGGGGCGGAGCTGGCGGTGGCTATTAGAATTCGAAAAACGCCTCTTTTTGCCGCAAAAAAATGGCTTTGCAACGAGTAAGATTCGGAGGAAAAATGGTTAAAATTCCGAAAGTACCCTCGGAAATCTTTGGCGAGTTGTCGGACGATTACAAATCTCTCTACGGCACGGATTTGGTTTCGATTCTTCTTTACGGGAGTGGTGCGCGCGGAGACTATCGTCCGGGAGCATCCGATTTGAATTTTCTCATTGTCCTGAGCGAAAAAGCCATTGCGGAATTAGGCCGCGCTCTTCCCTTACTCAAAAAATGGCACAAACGCCGGGTGGCAACTCCCCTTTTTTTAACCGAGCACTACATTGAGCGCTCGCTGGACAGCTTTCCGCTGGAATTTTGGGAGATGCAGCGCTACCACCAAATTGTGTACGGGAAGGACGTGCTGAAACCGCTGACGATTCGCCGTTCCGATTTGCGCTTGCAGTGTGAGCGTGAAATCAAGGGAAAATTGCTGCACTTACGACAAAATTACCTGAACTCGGAATGGAAGCCGCTCCGTTTACGAGCTGTTCTGACGGCTTCGATTTCCGGCTTTGCAGCGATTTTCAATGCCCTGCTCTTTCTCAAAGACGAGCAGCCGGAAAATCGGCGGCAGAATATTTTTCTCAAAACGGCGCGCGTGTTTGGCCTCGATGCCGACGTATTCGGTAAAATTCTGGACATTCGCGACAAAAAACTCAAGCTGAACAAACAACAAACAGTCCAATTATTTGAACAGTACATTGAAGAAATCCGGAAATTGGCAGAAAAGGTTGACATCCTTTAAAAATCGGTCAGACATTCGGAAAAGTGCAGCAAAGTTAAAAGCCCGGAAGTGAATTGGAGGAGGAATAATGGCAAAAAAATCGAAAACTTGGTTGTGGGTTGTCGGGGTTTTGGTAATTGTGGCTCTTCTTTTGTTTAGTTGGGTAAAAGGAACGTACAATTCCCTGGTCACTTTGGACGAGAGCGTGCGGAACGCACAGGCCGAAATCGAAAATCAATTGCAGCGACGCTACGACTTAATTCCGAACTACGTGGAAACGGTGAAGGGGTACGCTTCCCACGAAAAAGAAGTGTTGGAAGAAATCACACGGGCACGCTCCCGAATTGGTTCCGCGCCAACTCTGAAAGAAAAATTGCAAGCCAACGACCAATTGAATTCAGCTTTGGCTCGACTTTTGGTTGTGGTGGAAAACTACCCCAATTTGAAAGCGAATGAGAATTTTATTCGGCTGCAAGACGAATTGGCAGGGACGGAAAATCGAATTGCTGTGGCCCGGCGTCGCTACAATCAGGCGGTTCAGGTGTACAACCGCCGCATTCGCAGTTTCCCGACCAATATTTTGGCCGGGATGTTCGGTTTCCAGCAAAAACCCTATTTTGAAGCGCCCAAAGCGGCTCAACAGGCGCCAAAGGTTGATTTCAAAACTCGATGACCGATTTAGAAAACCGGCTTGAGGAAATTAAAGCGAAAATTACCGCCTATTTTGATTGCGAAGGGGCGCGAACCGTAGGCGGGGTCTTCTGGGATTTGGTGGCGGTGTCTCACCGTGAAATGCAGCGCTATTTTTTAGAGCGCCACCGGGTGGTGGACAAATACCGCATCTCAGAGTGGCATTTTTACAAATTAATACCCGGGCGGCCTACGCTTGACCAGATTCAGGCGGTACAGCGCGGCCTGGAAAATGCGGTGGAAGAAGTGGTTCGGCCCGGTTTCCAGCAAATGGAAACGCAACTAATTGGGGTGGTGGTCACCCACCATTTGCCGGACGAGCCGGTGGCGGCGTCCATTAAAAAATACCGAAAACGTCGCCAATTTTGGCTCGGTTTAAAGGGTTGGGTTATTCTTCAAATGGCATTAACAGCCGTTTCGGACGAAAAAATTGTCCTGCGGAAATCCCTCAAATCGTTTCGCTCATTGTTGGAGATGGATTGAAAATGAAGGCGGTTTTCGAAACCGCCTTCTTTGTCTTTGAAACCGCGCCTTTTTTTCAAAAAATCAGTATACCTTCCTTTGCGTCCCGAATAGGACGCTCCGGCTTCGGGTCTGCCCGTAAACTGGTGGGCGCCAACGGAAGGTGCTTTCCCGAAATTCCTTTTCTCCCCGGCACCTCCATTTTTTCCTTGTCTAAAATTAGCGTTTATTGTATATTATGACAACGCAATCGGTGTGGATTTTTTATCCTTTTGACAGCAGTCTTTTTCTGGAAAAGCCCTACGCTGCGCAGCGGCGAACCGAAAAACAAGACGGAGGAAGAAATGGGTTCTGCGTATTTATTGTTGTTGGCGCTGATTCTTTTCGCTGTGGCCTATTTATTTTACGGAAAATTTGTGGCAAATCGTCTGGGTTTGGATCCGGCGCGGCCCACACCGGCCCACACCATGACGGACGGCGTGGATTACGTCCCTGCCAGGGTGCCCATTTTATTCGGACACCACTTCGCCTCCATTGCGGGAGCGGCTCCAATAATCGGTCCCATTACGGCCGCAGTGTTCGGCTGGATTCCGGTTTACCTGTGGATTCTTTTCGGCTCGATTTTTATTGGGGGCGTCCACGACACCTCGGCAATCGTAGCGTCCATTCGGCACCAGGGTAAATCCATTGGGGAAATTATTGAAGAACACGTGGGAGAGAGCGGGAAAAAGCTTTTTCTTATTTTTGCGTGGTCAACGCTCATTTTGGTTATTGCCGTTTTCACCATTGTGGTTGCCAAGACCTTTGTTTCCGTCCCGGCGTCGGCTACGGCCTCGGTACTGTTTTTGCTCCTTGCTCTGCTGTTCGGGGCGGCGGTTTACCGTTACCACATTCACGTGGGGCTGGCCACACTCATTGGCGTTACACTCCTTTTTATAAGCGTTTACCTTGGGATTCTTTTCCCGATTAAATTGTCCAATTCTGTGTGGATTTACATTCTTCTCGGCTATATTTTTGTTGCGTCTGTGACGCCGGTCTGGATTCTTCTTCAGCCGCGAGACTACCTCAATTCTTTTCTACTTTACGCGCTGATTCTCGGGGCCGTGTTGGGTATTTTTATTGGGAATCCCAAAATCCAGTTGGTGACCTACACCCAATTTCACACGGATTTGGGGTATTTATTTCCGATTCTTTTTGTCACCGTGGCTTGTGGAGCGATTTCGGGTTTTCATTCTCTGGTGGGTTCCGGCACAACCGCCAAGCAATTGGACAAAGAGCCCGACGCCCGAATTATTGGGTACGGCGGGATGTTGACCGAAGGGTTGTTAGCTGTGGTTTCGTTGACGGCGGCCGCCGTTTTGCTAAAATCGAATTACGCTGCATTTCTCTCCAAGACAGGTGGCGGCCCCATTGCCCTTTTTTCCACCAGTGTGGGTAATTTCATGGCAGCCCTCGGAATTCCGATTCACGTGGGTAAAACCTTCGCTGCTCTGGCCGTCTCGGCGTTTGCTCTCACATCACTAGACACGGCCACACGGCTTTCCCGCTACGCTTTTCAGGAGTTTTTCGAGAAGGAAGGTGTGGCCAAACAATCTGTGTTAGCAACCAACCGGTTTATTGGAACTACGGTCAGCGTTTTTTTCGGGGGGGCTCTGGCCCTTAGCGGCCAATGGAAGGCTATTTGGCCGATTTTCGGTTCGGCCAATCAACTTTTGGCGGCTTTGGCACTTTTAGCCGTGTCCGTTTGGTTGGCTCAATTGGGAACCAAAAACGCCTTTACCCGCTGGCCAATGTACTTCATGTTTTTGGTCACTCTGACGGCTCTTGTTTCCCTGATTATTAAAAACGCGCTGGGCAAGAATTTTCTGCTTATGGGCATGGCGATTGTTTTGTTTTTAGTGGCGGTTGTTTTGGCGCTTCAGGCCTACAACAGCATGAAAAAGGGACGGGCAGGCGGTTTACAAGAAGCGGGCGGTACGAAATGATTCGACGATTTTTCCGCCAATTTGGCGCCGGGGTGAAGAAATTCTGGCACGGGTTGCGACTTTTTTTGTACGGGAGTTTTGAGCTTTCTTTGAAACAGCATATTGAAAAAGAGATGGCTCGACGAATGGATTTTTTTATGTTGATCTGTTTCGGTGACCTCATCGGGCTACCGGTGCCGAATTACGTCAGCTACCGACTACTCCCTTTTTTTCTCAAAGAATTACCATACTGGAAGCGTCGAATGGCACGGGGAAAAGAAAGCATTTACGACCGGATGGCGGAGTACGCCCGGGAATTTTAAAATTTGGAGGGGCGCAATACGGCGGGTGCGAGGTCAAAAATTCTTTTCGGCGGGAAAGGCGGTGTGGGAAAAACAACGCTCGCGGCTACGGCGTCGCTGTACTGGGCCTCGAAAAATCCCACCCTAATTGTTTCGACGGATCCGGCGCACTCGCTTTCGGACATTTTTGAAAAATCGATCGGGGGACAGGAGACTCCCGTTGCCGAAAATCTGGTCGCCCTTGAAATTGACCCCGAAAAAGCGATTCAAGCCTACAAACAAAAAATCCTGAAACAGTACGCCGCCACGTTGCGTGAGTTTGATTTGAACCTGGAATCTTATTTAAATACATTGGAACACAATCCCGGCGCCTACGAATCGGCTATTTTTGACGAATTTTCCCGCCATCTTTTGCGCCGGGACGTCCAGACGGTGGTCTTCGACACTGCTCCCACGGCTTCCACGTTGAGGCTTATTTTTATGCCCGACTATTTGGACGCCTGGATTCAATTCCTGATCCAGTCCAGAAAGGGCATTTTGAAGTTGCGGGAGATGCTGACCCGCGAAAAGGATCCGGTAATCGAAACCCTGTACGCCATGCAAAAACAATTTGCCGAAATCGCTGAAATATTAAAATCTCCGCAGACGGCTCTGTTTTTGGTGCTAAATCCGGAAACACTTGCCTACGAGGAAACGGTTCGGACGGCTAAAATTTTGCACTACTACGGGGTAAATCCAGCCGGTTTGGTTGTCAACCGTCTGGTGGATGAAACCTTCCCGTATCCGGGGTATGTGGCTTCTCAGCGGAAAATTTTGGAGAAAATCGAACGGAAATTCCCAAAGTTGACATCCGTTCGAATCCCTTTTTTGGGGGAAGAGGTCAAAGGGATAGACCGACTCAAACGACTGATTCCATTTGTTCAGCCGCTTTTCGAATGAAACGAGTACAAAATCCTTAGACGAGCGAGGTCATCATGGAAAAGCGCGAAGTTGGAAGGTACGAATTTCGGCAAAAATTGGGTTTTTGGTCAGGCATTCCGGTTTTTATTGTCATGCTGGTGTTGCCAGCCCCTCACGGCATGTCGCCTGAAGCATGGAAAACAGCCGCCGTTGCCATGCTAATGGTCATTTGGTGGATTACCGAGGCAATCCCCATTCCGGCAACGGCTTTGATTCCCCTGGCTCTTTTTCCGCTTCTGGAAATTTCCAATGCCAAATCCGTGGCGTCAGCCTACGGCGACAAGAATATTTTTCTGTTTTTAGGTGGATTTTTAATGGCCATGACCATGGAAAAGTGGCAGCTCCACCGCCGCGTGGCGTTGAATATTATTCATTTGTTGGGCACAAGCCCTAAAAAGATCATCCTTGGCTTTATGGTGGCCACGGCTTTTCTTTCCATGTGGATTTCCAACACGGCGACTACCATGATGATGTTGCCCATTGCCCTGGCAATCATTTACCACACCGAAAGCCTGCGAAGAAAGGCGGGGGAGACGATTGCCAAAGAAGATCCCTTCAATGTGGCCATGCTTTTGGGTATTGCCTACGCCGCCAGTATTGGAGGCATTGGGACGTTGGTGGGCACACCGCCTAATATCGTATTTGCCGCCGCCGTGAAAAAGCTTTTTCCGGCAGCCCCCGAAATCGATTTTTTCCGGTGGTTTTTGGTGGGATTTCCCCTTGTGGTGGTTTTCCTGCCGATGGCGTGGTTTTATTTAGTCAAATTCGGTACCCCCATCAAAATGAAAAATTTACCCGGCGGGCGGGAAATTGTGCGCAAACAGCTCAGTGAATTGGGCCCCTTGACCAAAGCGGAACGGCTGACCCTCTTCTGGTTTTTGGTCATGGCCTTGGGCTGGATCTTCCGAAAAAACATTCACATGGGATTTCTAACCATTCCCGGCTGGTCAAACCTGTTGGGCATTGCCAAATACGTCCACGATTCCACTGTGGCTATTTTTGTAAGCGTCTTTCTCTTCCTTACGCCGGTTGATTTTAAAAAGGGGGTTTTCCTGCTGGATTGGGAACAGGCGAAGGGCGTGCCGTGGGGAATTCTCATTCTTTTTGGCGGCGGGATTGCCTTGGCGCAGGGCTTTCAGGTGACTGGGCTTGCGGAGTGGATCGGCCATTCGCTTTCGGTTTTACGCAATGTGCCTTTGCCGGTCATGATTTTTCTCACGGCCCTCATGATTGCCTTGCTGACCGAAGTGACGTCCAACACGGCCATTGCCACCATTTTTATGCCGATTATGGCAGCTACATCCATTGGGATGGGGCACCATCCCTTTCTCTTGATGATTACGGCAACCATTGCGGCCTCGCTGGCCTTCATGTTGCCGGTGGCCACGC
Source organism: uncultured Deferribacteres bacterium (assembly GCA_964579725.1). GTDB lineage: Bacteria > Zhuqueibacterota > JdFR-76 > JdFR-76 > BMS3Abin05 > CAZOHG01. Next base: position 14,028 of record CAZOHG010000007.1, on the reverse strand, counting down.
CGCCGAACGCAATTGTGTTCGGAGCCGGGTATCTAACGATTCCAAAAATGTTTAAGGTCGGATTTGTCTTGGATGTGCTTGGCGTAATTGTTGTGACCATTGTCATGTACGTTTTGGCAATCCCAATTTTTGGGATTACACTGGGACAGCTTCCCAATTGGGTGCATTGAGTCTGAGAGCAAAACGAATGGGATTCCCTGAAATATTTTTGCCAAATGCCAGGAAAAAAATAAAGAATTTCCGGGGGAAAACGCTTCCAAAATGCTTGCGGGAAAAGAGCCGTGCCACGGAAACCGTTTAAAAATCTGTCGTTTGATTTGCGAAGGCGCACAATAAACCGTGCGAAGAAAACTGCCCGTCCGTCGCAGGAAGGTTTTGTGCCGAAACAAAAAAAGAAAAAAGGCGGTGTGAAGAGATCGAATGAGAAGAGGTGCCATGGGACGTTTTCAAGGGGTTGATTTTCTGCATTTTGACGATTTGTTGACCGATGAGGAGCGTTTGGTTCGCGACACGGTGCGCCAGTGGGTGGAAGACCGGGTGTTGCCGATTATTGAGGAACACTACGAGGCCGGAGAATTTCCCCGGCATTTGATTTCGGAAATGGGTGCGCTGGGCGTTTTGGGGGCCAATCTCCAGGGGTACGGTGCCGCCGGACTCAATAATGTGGCGTACGGCTTGGCCATGCAGGAGTTGGAACGCGGTGACAGTGCCATTCGGAGCTTTGCCTCGGTCCAGGGAGCACTGGTCATGTACCCCATTTTGAGCTTTGGCAGCGAAGCCCAAAAAAAGAAATTTTTGCCGGAATTGGCAGCCGGAAAGCTGGTGGGGTGTTACGGGTTGACCGAGCCGGACTTTGGTTCCAATCCTGGCGGTATGCGCACGACGGCGGTGGACGACGGCGATTCGTATGTCTTAAACGGCACCAAAATGTGGATTACCAACGGTAGCATTGCGGACGTAGCCGTGGTGTGGGCCAAGTTAAACGGAGTCGTAAACGGTTTTTTGGTCGAAAAAGGTACGCCCGGTTTTCGCACGACGCTCATTCGGCACAAACTTTCGTTGCGTGCTTCCGTGACGTCGGAGCTCATTTTCGACGACTGCCGAATCCCCAAGGAAAACCGGTTGCCCGAGGCGCAGGGTTTAAAATACCCGCTCATGTGCCTGACGCAAGCTCGATACTCCATTGCCTGGGGGGCCATTGGTTCGGCCATGGCCTGCTACGACGAGGCACTCCGGTACGCCCAGAACCGAGTTCAATTTGAGCGGCCCATTGCGGGCTATCAAATTCAGCAGCAAAAATTGGTAGAAATGCTGACGGAAATCACCAAAATGCAGTTTTTGACGCTGCACCTCGGCCGTTTAAAAGATCAGGGAAAGGCCAAATTTTACCATATTTCGCTGGCCAAGCGCAACAACGTGTACTGGGCGCTGGAAATCGCCCGCACGGCCCGTGACATTTTGGGCGCCAACGGCATTGTAGGGGAATACCAGGCCATGCGGCATGCTGCCAATCTGGAATCGGTGAAAACCTACGAGGGCACACACGACATTCACACCCTGATCGTCGGGCAACACATTACCGGCATTGCGGCCTTTACGTAAATTGAATGGAAAGAAAAGGAATTTTTTGCTATTTTTAAATGAATTGCCACTGAAAAGGCGTATTAAAAAGGCAACAGAAGAAAAAGACGACGAGGTGAGGAAGGAAAATGAAGTTACCGTTGCTTGTGGTTCGACACCATTTGGAAGAAAATCTGGGCAGTTTGGAGAAAATTTTCATTGACCGTGGAATTCCGTTTACGTACCGGGATGTAGCACGAGGTGAACTGTTGCCTGCGCGCTTGGAAGCCTATTCCGGTTTTCTTGTTTTGGGCGGTTTTATGGGAGTGTACCAACAGGACGAGTATCCGTTTCTTCACGAGGAATTAAATTGGCTGGCGCGCGTCCTGAAGGCAGAACGTCCCGTGTTGGGAATTTGTTTGGGGAGCCAACTGATTACGCAGGCGTTGGGAGCCCGGGTGTTTAAGGGAGAAAAGGGCCCTGAAATCGGATGGAAGCCCGTTCGTTTAACCGAGGCAGGGCAAAAAGACCGCCTTTTTAAAAATGTGCCCGAAACTTTTGTACCAATACACTGGCACGGGGACACATTTGACCTGCCAACCGGTGCCGAGCTTTTGGCTTCTTCCGAAATGTACCCGCACCAGGCATTTCGAGCGGGCAAAAGTGTGTACGCTGTTCAGTTTCATTTTGAAGCAAATGAAAAATTGATCGAATATTGGGCGAGAGTCGACCAAACCACCCTGCAAAAGGCAGGCCTAACCCCCGAAGGTCTTCGGGAAGAAAGCCGGAAATTTTTGCCGAAATTGGAAAAGCTGGCGTTGCAAATCTGGCAAAATCTGGAACCGCTCTTTTTTGAGGAAGATTGAATTGTGACCGTTGAAGATTTGCGTTTGGCGCGCCAAACCCTGTCACGCCAAAAGGCAGCCTTTGTGGTGGTGAAGCAGGGGGCTGTTTTGACCGTGGAAAATGGTCAGGGTGTGGAGCCGCTTTACACCTTTTTGAAGGCGCAGCAGGAAGCCGTGCAAGGGGCCGTTTTGGCGGACAGAATTGTGGGGCGAGCCGTCGCCTTTCTTGCTGTGCACTTTGGCCTGGATGGTGTATTCGGGGAAATTCTCAGCGAGGGAGCTTGCCAAATTTTGGAATCTCGGGCCGTTCGTTGCGAGGCTCAAAATCGTGTTCCGGTCATCTTGAACCGCTCGGGGGACGGCCCCTGTCCCATTGAAAGGGGACTTCGGAGCATTTCCGACCCGGAACGGGCGCTTACTTTTCTTCGGCAGCACGGCTTTTTTCACTAAACCTTTTTGAAAGCAATTTTATTTCCCGGTACCGTTTTTAACTATTTGCTTCGTTATCGAAATTTGTCTCCTGAGTTTTTTGAGGTAGTTGTGCTCCATTGAAATTGTCCGCAAAAGAGTGGAAGTCTAATGCCGTCACCTGTGGCTCATTCGCTGGCAGGAATTGCCCTTGCCGAAACCGAAGATAACGCTTTGACGCGGCGCTCGCGTACGGTGTTTTACGCACTGGCTGTTTTCTTCGCACTCTTCCCCGATTTAGATTTCATCCCCGGCTATTTGAAAGGAAATCCCAATCTTTACCACCACGGCATTTCGCACAGTCTGGGGTTTGGTCTGGCAGTGGCTTTCCTTTTCGGGTGGACGTTCTCCAAATATCTCGGGAGTTACCGGAAAGGTGTGCTTTTTGTGTTTGTTCTCTACCTGTCCCACCTTTTTTTAGATTACCTGACGGTGGACACCCGCCTGCCTATCGGAGAACCCCTGTTCTGGCCGGTGTCGCGGCGCTACGTAATCTCACCCCTGCTGATTTTTTCGGATGTTCAGAAATCGTCTCAATCCGGAACCTTTTTGAGGAGCCTCTTTGTGAGGCACAATCTTTTGGGAATGGCTCAGGAATTTTTAATCCTTCTGCCGTTTGCGTTGCTGCCTCAGTTTTTGAAATCAACCGGAAAATTCTATTGGAGAAAATTCATTAAATTGGAGGAGAACCAAAAATGAAACGAACCGTCGGGATTTTTGCCCTTTTCTTCATTTTGTTGGGATTGACGCTTTCTGCCCGGGCACAGTTTGGCCTGGGAATCGGGGTTGGGATTCACGGGGGACTGGATCGATTTGAAATCCCCTCTCTGGATCGCTCGTTTAAATTGGCCGACCTGACGCAGGTTGGCGTGGTTCGAGAGGGATTTCAGAACCCGAAAATGGCGGGGCTTGATCTGTTTGTGAACACCCTACCCGTCATTGACCTGCAAATTTCTGTGGATGCCTCCAAAATGACCTACCCTTTGCTGTACATTCGGCCTAATCTGTACAATCCCCTTCAAAGCGACACCACCCATTACGACGTGCCGTTCGGACGGTTGGGTGTGTACGTTTCAGTGAAAAAAAACCTGATTGTATTTCCACCCATTCTTAAAACTTTGGCTGTTTATGTGGGAGGAGGCGTGGGAGCCCATTACATTGCGCCGGTGGTTTCCGAAAAGTACATTTTGGACCATCTGAAAAATGCAGCGGAAGACCTAAATACGGACGAAATTTTAAAAGAAGACATTAAGAAAAACATGACGTACGGCTGGCATTTGTTGGTGGGAATTCGTTTGAAAGTGCCGATTTTGCCAGTACAAGTTTTCGGGGAAGGCAAGATGAATTTTGTCCCTCAAGGGAAATATGACCAGCCCTCAAAATTTCCTTCTCTCTACGCGGGGCTTGCCTACATGTTGTAGATTCGTGTACCCGAAAACGCCTTTGGGCAAAGCTTGGGAAAATGAGCTACCCGTCCAGGTGGAGCAGTCCCTGACAATCGGGACAAAAATGGTAGCTTTTGAGGTCGATTTCTTCCACGTAGGTGGAGGCGTGCATGACGCAGGTGGGGTTTTCGCAGTGTACCAACCCGAATGTGTGACCAAGCTCGTGGACGGCTTCTTTGACGAGGCGTTCCATTAAAAGAGGAGCATTTTGTGGAAGTCCGTAGAATTCGGTTCGCAGCCTGTGGCAGGAAACCACTGCGGCGTGCCCTTGCAATTGCGCCTCGCCGAAAACAAATGTCAAGATGGGAATGTACAAATCCAGGTCCGTGACGGCCAGAATGCGTTCGGTGTCGGCGGGCATTTGTTTCAAAAGATTTTCGAGAATCTCGGTAGAATGGTACTGGTTGCGGCGGCTGTTAAAAAGGGCGTTTAAATCGAAGGACAACCGTAGCAATTCAACCTCGAAAGGAAAAACCTCTTCCAACGCTGCACGCAAGAGTCTTAAATTTTCCGCTTTGGGTCGGTGAATGGGGACAATGTAGAGCTTCTTTTTCAAGGTTTTTGAAGGCGGTACTTTTTAATCTTGTTGTACAGCGTCACCCGGTCAATTTTGAGGATTTCAGCCGAGCGCTTAATATTCCAGTTGGTGCGAGTCAAGACGCCCAAAATATGCGCTTTTTCGACGGCTTCCAGCGAATCGGATTCGGGTTCGAGGGATTTTTCTGCCGCTCGGGTGGATATCGATTGGAAAAAGGGCAGGTCACGCGCCTGAATAGCGGGTGGCGTGCCTACCACCATGGCCCGTTCAATGGCATTTTCCAATTCGCGTACATTGCCTGGCCAGCGGTATTCTTTTAGCAACTGCATGGCTTCCGGGGCAATGTCCGTGAAGGGTTTGTTCATGCTTCGAGCGTATTTTTGAAGAAAGAAATGAGCCAGTGCCGGAATGTCTTCTTTGCGTTCCCGCAGAGGCGGAATAAGAATAAAAAACACATTAATGCGGTAGTACAAATCCTCGCGGAAACGACCTTTGCGAACTTCTTCCTCTAAATTTTTATTGGTGGCGCAAATCAGCCGAAAATCGGACTGAATGACCTGATTTCCGCCCAAACGGGTGAACTGGTGGGTTTCCAAAACGCGGAGCAAATCCAATTGAGTTTTGGGACTCACATCCCCGATTTCATCCAAAAAGAGAGTGCCGCCGTCGGCTAACTCAATTTTGCCCTTGCGCCGGTACTGCGCGCCGGTAAAAGCACCCTTTTCGTGCCCGAACAGTTCGCTTTCGAGGAGCGATTCCGGAAAAGCACCACAGTTAATGGCAATGAGCGGAAAAAGTCGCCGTTTGCTGCGGTTGTGAATGGCACGTGCCACCACTTCCTTTCCCGTCCCACTCTCCCCGTGAATAAGCACAGTGGAATCGGTTTGCGCCACGGTGTCCACAATTTCTAAAATATGTCGCATTTGCGGACTTTCGGCGATGATGGTTTCTTCCGGGGTGAGTTGGGTAATCTTCTGTTTGAGCTGGAGGTTTTCCCGTGTAAGTTGCCGTTTTTCGATGGCGTTGCGAATGAGATGTTCCAGATCGTCGGGGTCGAAGGGTTTGGTAATGTAATCGAAGGCTCCGGCCTTTAGAGCCTGCACCGCTGTATCCACTGAGGCGTAGGCTGTAATCATAATCACCACAATGGTGGGGTCGATTTCCCGAATCCGCTGCTGAAGTTCCAACCCGTTCATCCCCGGCATTTTAATGTCCAAGAGAATAATGTCCCAGGTGTGCTCTTCCAATTTTTGGAGCGCCTCCTTGGCGTCGGCGGCAGTGGCCACACGGTAGCCGTCCTCAGCAAACCATTTGTACAGGGAATTTCGCACGGACAATTCGTCGTCCACAATTAAAATGCCAATGTCTTTTGTTTCCATGGTAAATCCTTCGTCAATTATTTTCTAATCCCGATTTTCCCTCAAATCGGGAAGGGGTGTTCTTTAAAACGGTACCCATTCAAAATCTTCACAAACTGAAAGCGGTCGAAAGCTACTCAGTGGTTTTCCCGTGCCATACTGGGTAGTTCGATGATAAAAGTGGTGCCCTTTTTTACTTCCGATTTGACGCGAATCGTTCCGCCGTGGTTCTTAATGATTCCGTACACGACAGAAAGTCCGAGTCCCACACCACTTGTTTTATTCTTGGTGCTGTAAAAAGGTTCAAAAATGTGAGGCAGGTCCTCTTCCGAAATCCCCACACCGGTATCGGAAATACGCACCTGCACGGCTTTTTTCGTCTCAAGACGCCACACTTCTACACGGAGCGTGCGATTTTCGACCGAGGCCATGGCTTCCACCGCATTGACGAAGAGGGCAATCAGGGCCTGTTTGAGCTGGTCGGGGTGGCACTTTACCACACAGGCCTTGGGGCAGTAGCGCGTTTCCAGCCGGATGTTGTTGACCGTAAAATGGTGCTGCACCAAAACAAGGCTTTTTTCAACAATTGAATTAATGTCATTTTCGGTTAATTCTTCGCCGCCTCCTCTGGCAAATGTGAGAAGATTCTTCACAATATTCCCAAGGCGTTTGATTTCACTCTCAACAATAGAAAGCTCTTCAAGAATAGGTTCGGCTTTGTCCGGCGAAAGGTCGCTTTTTTTTACCTGTTTGGCAATGAGCTTGGTGTAGTTCAAAATACCGGCCAGCGGGTTGTTGATTTCGTGGGCTACCGTGGCGGAAAGTTTTCCGAGGGACGCCATTTTCTCCACGTGTAACATTTGTTTTTGGGTGGCGGCAAGTTCACGGCTTTTTTCGGCTACGCGCTCTTCCAATGTGCGGGACCACCGCGTAATTTCATTTTGAGCCTTGCGCAATTTGGCGGTCATTTCATTAAAAGAGTGAGCCAGGTCCCCAATTTCGGTTCCGGACGGGTCTTCGATGGTGTACGACAAATTGCCGTGGCCGATTTCCTGTGTTCCGCGGTGCAGTACACGAACCGGAACAATGACCTCCTTCCAAAGGTAAAGCCAAAGAATCAATAAGATCAAAATGACGGAAAAAACAGAGATGGAAATGAGCGTGTTTCGGCTGTGTTTGGTGGCGAGGTCGATATTCCGAAGGGAAATTTGAATATCCAAAACGCCCAGCACCTTTTCATCTGGATGGTGTGCGTGGCAAGATGCATTGTAGCAGGAAGGCTCATTTAAAATGGGACTGGACAATTCGGCTACCCGGTAACCTTGGGGACTGTGAAAAATTGAGAGCTCTTTGTTTTGCAAAAGAACCGGCTTGGAACCACTGTGGCACCGAATGCAGGGTGCCTGCCGAACGGAAATTACCTGATTGATTCGGGTGGAGTCCGACGAGTAAACGACCTGTCCCCGGTGATTGAGAATGGACAGGCGTTCAATGTCGGGTTCGTGCCCGATTGTCGCCACAATGTGCCGGATGTCCTTTTTGCGATTAATGAGCATGCTGTAGTGAGTGGAGCTGCTTACCAGATCGGTAATACGCCGGGCACAAAGCTCGATGTGACGCATGGCCTGCTTGGATTGAAGTTGAATGCTCAAATAGGTGTGAAAAGAGAAAATAATCACCAGCACAACCAAAGTGAGCAAAAAAACACGGAAGGAAAGGCTTTTTAAGATTTTCATGGTTCGGTTTTTGTCTCTGGATTTGTTTAAAAATAATTTAGAGAAACAAATTTGCAGATGCAAGGAAAATGTTTGCAATTGAAGTTTAATTTAAATATTTTAAAAACAAAGGCAGGATTGAGAATCATTTCAAATCCTCCAGTTTTCGTTGCATTTTTGAAGGGGTTGAATTGAGGAAAGTCAAGCCCGCCGGTTTTTTTGAATGGAGATTTATTCAAAGTGCGAAGGCTTGAAAATTGGGCGCAAAAATGGCAAAAGTTTTTCGATTCGGCCGAATCTGCAGTATTTTGGGCCTTTTGCTTGCCACGGGATTGTCTGGCTGTTACCTCGGCGGCAACCGTCCGCCCCGGCTCATCAAAAAAAGCATTGTGGTGATCTACCCGCCGGAGGCCCGTGCCAAAAAGATCGAGGGCCGTGTGGAGGTGTCCATTTTGGTGGACGAGACGGGCCGCGTGAAACAGGCCCAAATTGCCCGAACGTCGGGTTACCCGATTTTGGACAACGCAGCGCTTCAAATTGCTCAACTGGCGCGGTTTAAACCGGCAAAAGTGCACGGTAAGAAACGGGCCGTGTGGGTGGTCTGGCCGCTTGTATTTAAAATCCGGCAGCAAAAATTGGATCCGAAAGCGTGGCAGGAAGAGGTTCTGCGCCTGAAGCGCCGAATTGAAAAGAGTCAGGGTGCGGAACGGTCACAACTTATTCAGGACCTTTTCTTTCGGTACAAAGAATTCGCCGAGTACTTAGTCGATCACCCCGAAAAAAACTACAATCGAGAAATTCAAGCCGTCATTGGCACATCGATTCAAAGTCGTTGGGAGGCATTTTGGGGTGTTTACCCGGCTCCCTTTGCCCTGTTTGACGATTTTGTGGCCGAATTTCCAAACCACGAATTTACTCCGGAAGCCAGGCTTTACCTAATGCAATATTTGGATTACGCCCTCAACGATTTGCAGTCCAGCTCCTCGTCCGTTGCCCTGCCGTCCGAGCTTCGCAGTGATTTAATCGCCCGGCTTGCGGCCTTTTTGAAGAAAATAAAACGGCAGAAATAGAAGAAGAACTTCGATTCGGTTTGTTTTAGGGGCGATCTGTATTTTCTTCTTCAAAATTATTTGATTCTTTCCGATTTCCTTTCTAATTTATGTAATCATTCACCCCTGAACGCAACAAAAAGGTGAGGAAAAATGGAATTGGAAGAGATTCAAAAATCGGTTTTACATGAATTGGAACGGTTAGAGCACGCAAGAAAAATCCGAAATTTCGGTTTGGCGAGGGTTTGCGGACGCAGAGCCTCCGGAATGGCTCTTGGCTATTGGCTAGAAAAGAAACCTCGGGAGGCGTACGGCACGTCCTATTTGGCTCATTTGAAGGCGCTGGTTGAAGACGAAACCATTCATCCCGACGTGAGAGCGGCAGCAAAACGTTTGACCGCACACAAAGACATTGTGAACCGGGAAGTGATTTCTCTCAACCCTCTGTCAGATGCCGTTCTCATTATTCGCTACGTTGAAAACCAAATGGGCGAAAGCATTTTACCGGCCTAAAAGAAAAGGCTCGTTATTTGAGGAAAATAGATGCAAAAACTGCTTCTTTTTGATATTGACGGTACGATCTTGAATTCGGGTGGCGCCGGCAAGCGTGCCATGGTTCGAGCCTTTGAAGAGGTGTGGGGTGTTTCGGACGGATTTCGAGGCATTCACATGAGCGGCAAAACCGATCCGTTTATTTTGCGGCAAGCGTTGGAACAGGCTGGTTTGGCGACGGACAAAACAAAAACGGAGGCATTTAAATCCCGTTACTTCGAATTGCTTTCCATTGAGATTGAAAAACCGAATGCCTTTAAAAAGCTCATGCCCGGCATTTTGGCATTAATTCGACATTTGCACGAAGAACCCACCGTTGAATTGGGACTTTTGACCGGTAATTGGAGGCGCGGAGCCGAGCTCAAGTTGGGGCATTTTGGCTTGTTTGGGTTTTTCAAAGTCGGTGCCTTTGGAGACGATTCCGAAGATCGCAACCAATTGCTGCCGTTCGCCCTGAAACGTTTTGCCGAACAAAACGAAAGCCCACTGCCCATTGAAAATGTGTATGTAATTGGAGACACTCCGCGAGATGTTCAAAGCGCCCAGCCCTACGGGGCGAAAACTGTGGCGATTGCCACCGGCACCTATTCTCTTGACCAGTTGCGTGCCGAAAGCCCGGATTTCCTTTTTCCTGATTTAAAAAACTGGCAGCATTTTCTTCAAATCTTGAAAAACTAAGCTCTTGCGCGTTTCTTGTGGGGGTTCACAAACGAAAATGCGTCACGCGAAAGCAAAGCAAACCGCCGGAGGAAAAAAATGACCGCTGAACTCAGGCAGGTGGGAAAAAATGCAGAACCCCGAAAGGCACTGGGGTTTGGCATGCTTACGCTGGGTGTGGCGGCGATTTCTTTTGCGGCGATTTTTATTAAATTGTGTCAGGCTCCGGCGTTGAGCATTGCCGCTTACCGAATGGCCATTGCAGCGGTGTTTTTTCTTTTATTAACGGTGTTTCAACGCCGCCCCGTTGTTCGGGGACTTTCGAATCGGCAACGAAGACTGGTCTTTTTGGGCGGGTGTTTTCTGGCGCTCCATTTTTCTCTGTGGATTTCTTCTCTGGAACGCACCAGCGTAGCCAGTTCCGTTGTTTTGGTCACAACCAACCCCATTTTCGTTGCGGTCGGAAGCGTCCTTTTTTTGCGGGAACGCGTGAACGGATTCCTTGTGGCAGCCATTTTGCTGACTGTCGGGGGAGCGGTGGTCATTGGCGTGCACGATTTTCAGGTGGAAAGTACCCAGTTGTTCGGCGACATTTTAGCTTTGTTGGCTGCGGTGGGTGGCTCGGGATATTGGCTTACCGGACGTACTCTGCGCCGCCACATAGACGCTATTCAATACGCTGTTCTTGTTTACGGTATTGCCGCTATCTTGTTGATTGTCATTGCGTTACTAAGTGGGGCACCGTTTACCGGTTTTCGCCGTTTGGATTACCTGTACTTTTTTCTCTTGGCTCTTGTGCCACAAATCATCGGTCACACCAGTATTAATTGGGCGTTGCGGTTTCTCTCTGCATCGTTTGTGGCGATTGCCATTTTGGGCGAGCCTATTGGCTCCACCATCCTCGCCTATTTTATTTTGGGGGAGTCGGTCACGCTGATTAAAATTCTTGGCGGCGCCGTCATTATTTTGGGCATTTTTATTGGACTTAAGGGCGAATCGAAACTACAAATTTGAAATCAATTTTGTCTTTCGAAAAAAGTATTGATTCTCTTCGGCAAAATTTGTTTCTTATTTAAAAAGCTTTCCAAGTAAACGACGGTACCATTTTATGGCGAGTCATTTTGCGCACATTCTTTTTTTAAGCAAAGACCCGCAGCTTGCGGCAAATCTACAGAAAATTTTAAACCGCAGTTTGCCGGGAACACGTGTTGTCCGGGCTTCTTCCGCTGAAGAGTTCCACCGAGAATTGGGACGAACTGCGTTCCAGGCCTGCCTGGTGGATTCAAGCGTCCTGAAAAGCAACGGACACAATTTACTCGACGAAGTGTACAAATTAACCCCTCAACTGCCGTTCATTTTTTTACTGGAAAAGGAGATGCGATCGTTGGGAGAGGAAGTGCTGGAGCGGGGAGCATTCGACTATCTTGTAAAAGTGGATGGGGTGTTGGCTGCGTTGCCTTTTGTTATTGACCAAGCTTTAGGCAAAAAGCCTGCTGACTTTAAATTGGAAGGGACGGGGCCTCAAGTCCCGGACTATGGAACGGGCCTTTTTGAAATCAATGAAAGCGGACGATTTATTTCGTTTGACGAAGGACTGAAACGTATTTTCGGCATTGAAGAAAAAGAGCTCTACAAAAGTTACCTGACGGATTTTTTGCCGGAAGCGGATCGGGAAAAATTCTATTTTTGGCGTGCAACCGTTTTAGACAAAAGTGAGGGGTTCCATTTGCGCACTCAGATTGTTTTGCCCGAAAAGGGCGTCGTGCCGGTGGAAATTCATTTATTCCCCTACGAGCGAAACAAACATTTCTCGGGGTACCGCGGTTTTTTAAAACTGGTTGAATCTGTCGAAACAGCCATTTCGGAAATTAGGGAGGCTGAGGAGGAAGAACCGGAGGTTCGGGATTTCTTTTACGAAATTTACGGCCTGAACGATTATTTGGCAAAGGGGCTAACGCAGCTTTTTTTAATGCGTGTGGCCGAAATTCCCCGCAATTTCTTCAAATTTAAGAAAGTCCATTTATTCCTCCGAGATGGCTTAAAGCGACGCTTCCAGAAGGAAATTTCCCTCCAACCCGAAGATTCCTCTCCGAAAGAAGGTCTGCTTTCCGAATATTTTTCGCTTAAAGAAATGGAATTTTTAAACAAAACCCCTCAGTTTGTTCACTTTGTCCACCAGAGTTTGTTTTCCGAAGAACAGCGGGAGAAGCTTTACACGGAAAAATCAAAAGGGCTTTTTCAACCACTGGATTGGATTAGCCAGAGGCCGTGGAAACTCGGTGACCGCCTTTTTCTGGCCATTCGTAGCGCTTTCGGTCAGCTTTTGGGTTTCTTGATTTTGGAAGAGCCTGAAAAGGGGAAAATCCCGCCGCGGTGGTTTTTGCGGCATCTGGAAATTTACGCCATTTTTGTTTCCACGCTTTTCGACCACAACACCCGCTTTAGAGACATGAACAACCGGCACAAGCGTCTGAAGCAGCTCTTTACCGTTCTCAATGCCTTTTACCTGGACATGCCGCTGGGCGATTTACTGAAAGAAGTGGCCTGGTCGGTCAAATTTTCAATGGGTTTCAATCTGGTCATTTTGGGGGTGTTGAGCCGGAGCACACACCGATTGGAATTAAAAGCCGTAGCGGTGGACAATCGAGAAAAAGCCCGCATTTTGTCGCGGCTGCGCTTTACACCAACCGAAATTTCCGACTATCTGTTAAAGCGCTACCGGGTTAGTCAATCCTATTTTATTACACAGCGCGACAATCCCTTCTATTTGATTAAGCGCATTTACGGGCTTCCCATTAACCGGTCCGTGGATCCCGCCCAATGGTATTATTCGGACGTACTAATTGTACCGCTGCGATCCAGAAAGGGAAAAATGATGGGGGCTTTTATTTTAGACGATCCGGAAGACCACAGGCGTCCCGATTTGGAAGCCGTTCAAATTCTCGAAAAAATTGCCCAACGGGTTTCTGTAACCATTGAAAATAAAATCACGTACACTCGGCTTTTGAGGCAAGTCAAACAGCTGCAGGCGAAAATTCTAAAACAAACGGAGTCCGAACAGCAAGCTTCGCAAATTAAGAAATTTTTCAAGAAACTCAGTTTTTAGGGGAAGAGTTGCTCCTTTCCGGGAATTCCTTTTGGAAATTCAAGTCGCACGCATTTGAATCGGGAACTTTTTTGGCCTACGAACGTGGGAAATTTTGAATTGCAAGTTTCCTGTTCGCGCTGATTTTTCACTCAGATCGATTTATTCGATTCCACATGAAACAGCAGAATTTTCATTTTTCCGCCATAGAAAGACGCCGATTTTTAAAGGGTTCGTTGGCGTTTGTGGGAAGCTTGTTTCTGAATCCTCTTCAAACCTTTGCCGAAAGCGGCACTTCCTCTCGCGTGGTCATTGTTCAAAACAGAGCAGTTCGTAAGAAAGGCTGGCACATCGACTCCAAAATTGCCGGGCAGATGCTGAACGCGGCTTTGGAGAATTTATTTCCGGGAAAAACCGCCGCAGAGGTGTGGCGCACACTTTTTTCAGCACAGGACCTGGTGGCGGTCAAACTAAATTGTTTGGCGGGCAAAGGGCTTTCGCCTCACCCTGAATTGGTGCGGCAAATCATGGCGGGAATTCAAACGGCAGGCGTTCCGGCCAACCGGATTATTCTTTTTGACCGCCTGGACGAAGACCTCAAACGTGCCGGATTTAGGCTGCAAAAAAATCGAGGTAACGTTCTCTGCGCGGGGAATGATTCTTTCGGCTATTCGCCCGATTTGCTCGTTTTTCGCTCCATCGGCAGTCTGGTGAGTCGGGTTCTTACCGATTACGCTACTGCCATTGTCAATGTGC